>NZ_JAOWES010000088.1:0-582053 GCF_030334095.1 Citrobacter sp. Cf118
CTCAGAAGTGAAACGCCGTAGCGCCGATGGTAGTGTGGGGTCTCCCCATGCGAGAGTAGGGAACTGCCAGGCATCAAATTAGAAGTATGGCACTGACTTTCGAGGCAGTTCACTACTCGATAAGAGAGTAGGACAAAAGCGAACGCTTTTGAACGTTGCAAAGCAACGGCCCGAAGGGTGAATCACGTAGGGATTCATAAACTGCCAGGCATCAAATTGCAGTAAACCGGGATGAAGAATCCGGGTAGTGACAAAGAAATTCGGTGGAGCGGTAGTTCAGTTGGTTAGAATACCTGCCTGTCACGCAGGGGGTCGCGGGTTCGAGTCCCGTCCGTTCCGCCACTTATTAAGAGCCCTGAGCATTAGCTCAGGGCTTTTTCTTTGCCTGCAATTTAATTATTGCTACATCCGCAAAAATCCTCTGCATTTATCACTCTTTTTCTATAAAGAGCTGGAAGTCATAATCCTCTTAGTTGATGAACATAGTGATTAAAAAGAGGAATTCTATGGCTATCCCTGCATTCGGTTTGGGTACTTTCCGCCTGAAAGATGACGTGGTTATCGCTTCTGTTAAAACGGCGCTTGAGCTGGGCTACCGTGCTGTCGACACTGCGCAAATCTATGATAATGAAGCGGCTGTTGGTCAGGCGATTGCCGAAAGCGGCGTACCGCGTAACGAACTGTACATCACCACCAAGATCTGGATTGAAAATCTCAGCAAAGAAAAACTGCTCCCAAGTCTGAAAGAAAGCCTGAAGAAACTGCGTACAGATTATGTTGATTTGGCGCTGATCCACTGGCCATCTCCAGGAGATGCTGTATCTGTTGAGGAATTCATGCTGGCGCTGCTCGAAGCAAAACAGCAGGGACTGACTCGTGAAATTGGTATCTCAAACTTCACTATTGCGCTGATGGAAAAAGCCATTGCCGCAGTAGGCGCAGACAATATTGCGACCAACCAGATTGAGCTTTCTCCGTATCTTCAGAGCCGTAAGGTGGTTGACTGGGCGAAAGCACACGGTATCCACATCACCTCTTACATGACGCTGGCTTACGGTAACGCGCTGAAAGATGAAGTGATTGCGCACATTGCCGCTAAACATAACGCGACCCCGGCGCAGGTTATTCTGGCATGGGCAATGGGGGAAGGTTACTCCGTAATTCCTTCTTCTACCAAACGTGAAAACCTGGCAAGCAACCTGCTGGCGCTGGAACTGCATCTGGATGCCGAAGATAAAAAAATGATCGCGGCACTGGACTGCAACGATCGTCTGGTCAGCCCGGAAGGTCTGGCTCCTGCCTGGGATTAATTGCCCGATCCTGTGTATCCCTTACCCCTCTTTTACAGCTCCTTCGGGAGCTGTTCTTATATATTCACTTAAAAAGTCTATAAATGCACGAATACGTGTACTGACCGCACGATCGCTGTAGTAAACGGCGCTGAAAGGCATTTTTACCGGCAGACGTTTATCGGCCAGCAGTTCCACTAGCTCTCCCCGCGCGATCTCTTTATCTATCATATAATCTGAAAGACAGGCGATGCCGTTGCCGTTCAGGCAAAGCTGTTTTAGCGTTTCCCCACTGTTGGAAGAAATTCCACACTCGACCTCATGCAGCTGTCCGTCGCTACAGGCAATCGGCCAGGTATTGAGCGAAACCGGTTCGGAAAACCCCAGACACAGATGCTGTTTTAACTCTTCGACGGTCTCTGGTCTACCAAAACGGGCAATGTACTCCGGTGAGGCAATAATCTTGCGATAGCTGGTAAATAACGGACGCGCACGTAGACTCGAGTCAGTCAGTGTACCCGCTCGTATAGCAACATCCACTTTTCGTTCAATAAGATTGATGAATGTTTCCGAGGAGACGAGAGACAACGTCATCTCGGGATACCGCTCCCGGAACGGTTTGATTAGCGGCATCAGGAAATGCAACATCACCGGTGTTGCTGCGTCGATGCGCAGCAGGCCGCGCGGAGTATTACGCGACTCCATGATTTCCGTTTCTGCTGCAGCCATCTCTTGCAGTATCTGCTGCACCCGCCTGAAATAGCGCTCTCCTTCCTCAGTGAGACTTAGCTGTCGGGTCGTTCGATTAAGCAAACTGACGCCCAGTTTCATCTCCAGCTTTTTTACTGCCCGACTGACCGCGGAATTGGCTTGTCCAAGCTGTTCTGCCGCCCGGCTAAAGCTGCCGCTTTCCACTACCGCTACAAAAATCGCAAGTTCTTCAGAGGTTGCTTTCATTTTTGCACCTGACGCAAAATTATATTGAGATTTTGAATATTTTTGTCATTAAAACATCCAGGCATACTGCGTGTCATCTGATTACTGATGTTACGGAGTTATTTATGCCTCTCGCTTTATTTGCACTAACAATTAGTGCCTTCGCTATAGGCACTACTGAGTTTGTGATTGTTGGTCTGGTGCCGACCATCGCTCAACAACTGGCGATCTCGTTACCTTCCGCCGGGATGCTGGTTTCCATCTATGCGCTGGGTGTGGCGATTGGCGCACCGGTACTGACCGCTTTGACCGGACGCCTGCCACGTAAGCAGTTACTGGTTGCGCTGATGGTTCTGTTTACGGCGGGGAATTTGCTGGCATGGCAGGCTCCCGGGTATATGACACTCATTGTCGCTCGTCTGCTGACTGGGCTGGCACACGGTGTATTCTTCTCGATTGGTTCTACCATCGCGACAAGTCTGGTGCCGAAAGAGAAAGCGGCCTCCGCCATCGCCATTATGTTTGGTGGCTTAACGGTGGCGCTGGTAACCGGCGTGCCGCTGGGAACGTTTATTGGTCAACACTTTGGCTGGCGCGAGACTTTCCTTGCGGTATCAATGTTAGGCGTGATTGCACTGATCAGTAGCCAGTTGTTGATCCCCGCCAATATTCCCGGTCGTGCAGCCGCCAGTATTCGCGACCAGGTGAAGGTGCTGACTCATCCCCGTCTGTTGCTGATTTATGCCGTTACGGCACTGGGCTACGGCGGTGTATTCACGGCATTCACCTTCCTGGCACCGATGATGCAGGATCTGGCGGGATTCTCTCCGGCAGCAGTAAGCTGGATCTTACTGGGTTATGGTGTTTCAGTGGCTATCGGTAATATCTGGGGTGGTAAGCTGGCGGATAAGCATGGTGCTGTTCCTGCGCTGAAATTTATTTTCGCCGCGTTGTTTGTTCTGTTGATGGTTTTCCAACTGACGGCTTCTACGCAGTATGCCGCGCTGGCTACCATCCTGGTAATGGGGATCTTTGCCTTTGGTAACGTACCGGGGTTGCAGGTCTACGTGGTACAGAAAGCGGAACAATTTACGCCTAATGCTGTAGATGTGGCGTCAGGGTTGAATATTGCGGCGTTTAACATTGGCATTGCACTGGGTTCAGTGATTGGTGGACAAACGGTCGAGCATTATGGTCTGGCGCAGACGCCGTGGATTGGCGCACTTATTGTCCTGGTTGCGTTCCTGCTGATGGGACTCAGCGGTCGTCTTGATAAGCCCGCACGCGTTGCTTTGGGGTAAATCATTGATGTAAGCGCCCACTTACAAAACAAACTGCAATTGTTCGTTGAAAGTGAGTGCTAAAATCCCTATAACAGAAGAACCAGTCCGGCTGCGGACTGGTTGACGTTACAGAGGTTTGAAAGTCTAAAGTGCGAAAAAACACCTATGCCATGCGTTATGTTGCCGGACAACCCGCCGAGCGGATTTTACCGCCGGGGTCGTTTGCGCATATTGGCCAGGCATTACCCGCAGGCGTTCCGTTAAGCAGTGAAGATCGCATTCGTGTGCTGGTATGGAATATTTTTAAACAGCAGCGCGCAGAATGGCAGTCGGTGCTGAAGAATTTTGGCAAAGATGCGCATCTGGTGTTATTGCAGGAAGCACAAACCACGCCAGAACTGGTGCAGTTTGCGACCGCTAACTATCTTGCTGCCGATCAGGTTCCGGCCTTTGTGCTGCCTCAGCATCCCTCTGGCGTCATGACGCTCTCTGCTGCTCATCCTGTTTACTGCTGTCCATTGCGCGAGCGTGAGCCTATTTTACGGCTGGCGAAATCGGCGCTGGTGACGGTGTACCCGTTGCCTGACACTCGGCTGTTAATGGTGGTGAATATCCACGCGGTTAACTTTAGCCTTGGCGTTGATGTCTATAGTAAGCAGTTACTTCCCATTGGCGATCAGATTGCTCATCACAGCGGTCCGGTGATCATGGCTGGCGATTTTAATGCCTGGAGCCGTCGACGGATGAATGCGCTGTACCGCTTTGCGCGTGAAATGTCGCTGCGCCAGGTTCGCTTTACTGACGATCAGCGCCGCCGTGCGTTTGGTCGCCCTCTCGATTTTGTGTTCTATCGCGGTCTGAACGTGAGTGAAGCCTCTGTGCTGGTCACCCGTGCATCCGATCACAACCCGCTACTCGTTGAATTCAGTCCCGGCAAACCTGAACAATAACGGTGTGTCAGGTCTGCCATAGGGCAGGCCTGTGATGGTTGCCCTTCATATTTCATAACAACCGAAGGACAACACAATGACAACACGCTCTCACCATGACAACGTCGAAAAACAGTTTGGCTCTCAGGCTAATGCCTATTTAACTAGTACGGTGCACGCCTCTGGCCGTGACTTGCAACGTCTGGGGGAAAGGTTGTCGGCATTTCCGCAGGCTCGCGTATTGGATATGGGATGCGGAGCAGGGCACGCCAGCTTTGTGGCCGCGCAACAGGTAAAGCAGGTCGTGGCTTATGATTTATCGTCGCAGATGCTTGAAGTGGTTGCTAAGGCGGCAAAAGACCGAGGTCTGGAAAATATCGCCACACGGCAGGGGTATGCTGAAAGCCTGCCATTTGAAGATAACGTATTTGATGTGGTGATTAGCCGCTATTCCGCGCATCACTGGCATGATGTCGGGCGCGCGCTGCGGGAAGTGAACCGCGTTCTGAAGCCCGGTGGTGTACTGATTGTGATGGATGTGATGTCGCCTGGCCACCCAGTACGTGATATCTGGTTGCAAACCGTGGAGGCGTTACGCGATACCTCACACGTACGCAACTATTCCAGCGGAGAGTGGTTGTCGTTAATCAATGACGCCAATCTTATTGCCGATACCTTGTTAACCGATCGTCTGGCGCTGGAATTCAGTTCGTGGGTGGCGCGGATGCGTACGCCTGCAGCGTTGAGCGACGCGATTCGTGCCTACCAACAAAGTGCTTCTGCACAAGTGAAAGACTACTTTGCGTTACAGGAAGATGGCTCGTTTACTAGCGACACGATAATGGTTGAGGCACATAAAGCGGGATAAATAAAAAAGGCACTGGGGGGAAACCAGTGCCTTCATTTCTACAATGCTATCAGGAGTCCGGCATGTCGTTGTTTTTCACAAACAACGTTAGCTGATCGCCTGGCTGTAGATTATTCGTATCGCTGTTCCAGCGCATCACATCCTTGATGTTAACCCCGTGGCGTTTGGCAATACTCGAGAGCGAGTCGCCTTTACGCACACGATAGGTGATGCTATCGCTGTTGTTCGCCAGTCGCTGTGCGCTGCTGCCAGCGCCCACCGTCAGATTCTGGCCTACTTTCAGCGACGACCCGCGCAGATTATTCCACTGCTTAAGGTCATTGATGCTCACGCCAAGACGTGAAGCAACGCCAGAAAGCGTATCGCCAGAGCGAACTTTGTAGCTACGGCTGTTCAGCGGCGTGTTATCCGCGACCAGCGTTGACTGCACGGCTGCAATTTCGCCTGAAGCCAGAGACTCACGCAGCTTCTCTGCATGCTTCTTTGGCACCATCACATATTGCGGGCCGCTGGCACCCAACGTGGAACCTTTCACGCCTGCATTGAAGGTCTTCAGCTTGCTGACGGAAATACCCGCCATATCGGCAACCTGAGCCATCTCAACCGGGCTACTCAGGCGAACACGTGCCAACGCGCGGCTTTCGTCTGTTGTTGGCAGACGTACGCCATAGCGTTTGCTGTTTTTGAGTATATCGCTCAATGCCAGCATTTTGGGCACGTATAGCTTCGTTTCCTGAGGCAATGGCAACGACCAGAAGTCAGTGGGTTTACCACGAGCTTTGTTCGTTTTGATTGCCTTCATGACACGACCTTCACCGCTATTATAAGCAGCAACGGTCAGCAGCCAGTCGCCATCAAACATCTTGTTCAGACGCTGCATCATGTCCAGCGCGGCGGTGGTGGAAGCCACAACGTCGCGACGTGCATCATAACTGCGGGTCTGTTTTAAACCATAATTGCGCCCCGTGCTCGGAATGATCTGCCAAATACCTGCGGCATTGGCGCCAGACGTTGCGTGAGGATCAAAAGCGCTCTCCACTATGGGTAGTAGTACCAGTTCCATAGGCATGTTACGTTTCTTAACCTGCCCGGCTATCCAGTACATATACGGCTCTGCCCGTAAAGTTACATCGTGGAGATAGCTCTTATTGCGTAAATACTTCTGTTTCTGTTCGCGAATCCGGCTGTTTTCCGGAATTCCCATCTTTAGCTCGTCACCAATGAAAGCCCACAAATCTTGATCAGCAGCGATAGATGTTCCGTCGTCCATCCATCGCGCCTGACTTGTAAACTTTCCTGCTTCCCCTTGACCAGCTGCAGAAAGGCTCTGTGCGTGTTGTTGGACGTTACCAGTATTCTGGCACCCAACAAGCAGGACAGAGGCGAGTAATATCGCTTTTGCCTTCATGTGTGTGTCAATAGTTGCTTAAAAGACGACCGATCATAACGGCGAAGTTTTCAAAAGGCAACCCGGAATTGTCAGAACGTATCTTTCTTTGACCTTAACCAGGCAAAACGCTCCTCAGGTTGTTGCAATATTGTTTCTTTGTTAATTTCATTAATTAAATCAATGTCTTCTGTTCTTAAAAAAAGATTATTTCGCCGCTCATTTTTCAGAATTACGGGTAGTGTCATTTGTTTTTTTACGCGTAACTCATTAACTTTACGATAATATTCATTTATGAACGAATCGTGCGGGAGAATGCTTAAGGCAAACTTCATGTTTGCTAATGTGTACTCATGTGCGCAACAAATTAATGTATCGTCAGGAAGGGCGTTTATTTTTTTAAGTGATTGATACATTTGGGTCGCCGTGCCTTCGAAAAGTCGACCGCAACCGCCAGAAAAGAGTGTGTCACCACAAAATAAGTAAGGATGGCTAAAGTAACAGATATGTCCTAAAGTGTGACCCGGAGTAGCAATTACCCTAAATTCATGCCCCAAAACGAGTGCAATATCGCCATCTTCGACTATGTGTGTCGTTCCCTTATCTTGCGTTTCAGCCGGTCCGTATACCACTATTTGTGGGAAATGCTGCAGAAGTTCTTTCACTCCGCCCACGTGATCCTGATGATGATGGGTTAGCAGAATGGCTTCAGGCACCCAGTTATGCTCTGCAATGGCTTTCAGAACAGGAGCCGCTTCACCCGGGTCCACAATCAGACAATGCTGGTCATTATTTGACAAGACCCAGATGTAATTGTCCTGAAATGCAGGAATACTGTTAAGATTCATATATTACCTCTCAATGCGTAACGGAAGGTTGTGATGAAACCGGCAAGGATCCCTCAAACTGTCGTAGCGCCCGTTAGCTGGGATGATCTGCCCTGGGGCGAACACTATCGTGAGGCGCTGGAGTATCAGCTTAACCCGTGGTTCGCAAAAATGTACGGTTTTCATCTGCTTAAGGTTGGTAATTTAAGCGCAGAAATCGATTCCGAAGCGTGCGCGGTTTCTCATCAGGTAAATGTTTCTTTGCAGGGTTCTCCCATGCAGGTGACGGCCGATCCTTTGCATCTTCCCTTTGCCGATAAGTCCGTGGATGTCTGTTTATTGGCCCATACGTTACCGTGGTGTTCCGATCCGCATCGCCTACTGCGTGAAGCCGATCGCGTGTTGATTGATGACGGTTGGTTGATTTTGAGCGGCTTTAACCCGGTAAGCCTGATGGGGTTGCGTAAACTGGTGCCCGTATTGCGTAAGACATCGCCCTATAACAGTCGGATGTTTACCCTCATGCGTCAATTGGACTGGCTATCATTACTGAATTTTGAAGTGCTGCACTATAGTCGTTTTCATGTTCTGCCCTGGAATAAGAAGGGCGGGAAAATGTTAAGCACCCATATCCCCGCGCTGGGCTGTTTACAGCTGGTGGTTGCGCGCAAGCGAACCATTCCGCTTACACTCAACCCGATGAAACAAAATAAAAGCAAAACGCCTATCCGTCATGCCGTTGGCGCGACCCGGCAATACCGTAAACCGGACGCTTAAGCCTCAGTCTGATACCCATTATCATCCTGAGTCGGGCTCATGGCCGCGGTGCGCGCAAGCTCATCGCAGCGTTCGTTTTCCGGATGGCCCGCATGGCCTTTAACCCATTCCCATTTGATTTGATGAGGGCCTAAAGCGGCATCGAGACGCTTCCACAGATCGACGTTCTTCACTGGTTTTTTATCTGCTGTTTTCCAGCCACGCTTCTTCCAGTTGTGGATCCACTGCGTAATGCCCTGGCGCACATACTGGCTGTCCGTGCTGAGTATCACTTCACACTGTTCTTTCAGGGCTTCCAGCGCAACGATTGCTGCCATCAGCTCCATGCGATTATTAGTTGTAAGGTTGTAGCCTTCGCTAAAGGTTTTTTCGCGCCCGCGATAGCGTAAAATCGCCCCATAACCACCCGGTCCTGGATTTCCCAGGCAAGAACCATCGGTGAAAATTTCTACCTGTTTAAGCATCTCTGGTAGACTTCCTGTTTTAGCAAATCGAAATCAAACGATAAGTCTGACATAAATGACCGTTATGAGCACTGGAATTACACGACAGATCGTCCTCGATACCGAAACCACCGGTATGAACCAGATTGGCGCCCACTATGAAGGCCACAAGATCATTGAGATCGGTGCGGTTGAAGTGGTGAACCGCCGCCTGACCGGCAATAACTTCCATGTTTATCTGAAGCCGGATCGGCTGGTGGACCCGGAAGCGTTCGGCGTACACGGAATCACAGACGAATTCCTGCTTGATAAACCCACGTTTGCTGATGTAGCCGACGAATTTCTCGACTACATTCGCGGCGCGGAGCTGGTCATCCATAACGCATCGTTCGATATCGGTTTTATGGATTACGAATTCGCGAAGCTCAAGCGGGATATTCCGAAGACGAACGAATTCTGCAAAATAACCGATAGCCTGGCGCTGGCGAGGAAAATGTTTCCTGGCAAGCGAAACAGCCTTGATGCGTTGTGCTCGCGCTATGAGATAGATAACAGTAAACGAACCCTGCACGGCGCATTGCTTGATGCCCAGATTCTGGCCGACGTTTATCTGATGATGACCGGCGGGCAGACCACGATGGCGTTCTCAATGGAAGGCGACAGCCAGCAGAGGAATGACACGGGGATCCAGCGTATTGTGCGACAATCCAGCAAACTACGTGTTGTTTTCGCCACTGATGAAGAGTTAGCGGCCCATGAGTCACGCCTTGACCTGGTGCAGAAAAAAGGCGGAAGTTGCCTCTGGCGGGCATAGTTTGTACATTTACGGTATGAAAATGGCTATTCGGGTGATTTTTGCAGCAAACGATTAAAAAACGTGAGAAAAAGCGTTGACGAGGTGCGAGGCAATCCGTAATATTCGCTTCGTTCCCAAGCGGAACACAACGCGGAGTGGTAGTTCAGTTGGTTAGAATACCTGCCTGTCACGCAGGGGGTCGCGGGTTCGAGTCCCGTCCATTCCGCCACTATTCAGAAAGCCTGAATCAGAAATGATTCAGGCTTTCGTCGTTTTAACCCACCAAAAATAATAATCTCATTCTCACGTTCTATCGACCGCGCCCGTGCTTTCGGGTGGGCAACACATCAGGTCATCCTTAACCCGACGCATATCCAGAAGGCGATTAACTCGCGAAGTGATTCATCACGCAGGCGAAGCGGGGTGAAAAGTTATCGCCAATAAGAACCGTTTCCTCATTCAGGTGCTTTAGCATATACAGCTTGTCGGCACGTTCGTAAGCGTCAAAGAAAAGATAATCTATAGCATCCGTTGCTTCATCATCCGGGGATTTTTCGCGTCCGTCGGGGGTGAGCATAAAAACGCCGGCGGTATGGCCGAGTGGTCGGGCATAGCGAAAGAACAGTTTTCGGTTAACAGCAAACTCGCCATCATCACTTTTGAGTTTCCCTTGTACTGACAATGAGAGGTGTCCAGAGTTGTAGCTGGTGATCAGCATTATTCCGTGGAGTTCCTTTTTGGTGTTCTGGATGTCGAGTATCGACGTGAATTCCGAGGAACAGGAAAAACTGATTTCTTGTTTTTTCGCATTCCCGGCGATAATAAAAAAAGCGATAGTCGCCAGCCCAAAAATGGCAATCACGACTGACCATAGTAAAGGAGAGTGATCGCTTTCCTGCTTCATATCATTCCTCATGATGGCGATACTGGCTGATGCAATGGTAATAGCCGAGGTTTAGCCCACATTCAGCGGCAAACGACCACTCAACCAGATTATGGTTGCTCGCCCAGGTATTGAGATACAGATCTTTTGGATACGAGCAGTTAGGGTTAATACCCACGGACTTGAAAATATCCAGCGCTTTTTTTTCGGTAATGGTGTCGGTGAGGGCGTTTCCTAATATATGCACTCGGCATTGCTCGTAGTCGATAGTCCGCAGGATCGCTGCGTCCGTCATAGCGATTTTATTGGGTATCCATGTTAACCACGCTGTCGCCAGCACGGCGATGCCGGTAATTAACGTTGTTATCATGACAGGCCACAGGTTTCGTTTCTTTTTCCTGGGCATCAATGCAACATTGGCTATTCTGGTGGGTGCTTGTGCTTCCTCCAGTTGCTGAATATTGATACTGGCGTCGCCCATCCGAAATCCTATTCGCGGAATGGTGACGATCAGTTCTGCAGGATGGCCCGTAGACGTTATTGCTTTGCGCAGAAATGAAATGTGCTGATTGAGATTAGCATCCGTCGCTCTGGCGCCATTATGCTGGAAAACATTCTGCAGAATTTCATCGCGCGAGGATATCTCTTTACCATTTTGCAACAGATAGAGCAGTAATTGTGTTGCCACATTATTCAATGTGGCCATTTCACCAGACGCCAGGTCTTTTAGGGTATTTTTATGTGGTCTGAAAACTAAGCCATCACCAATAATTACGGATTTGATTTTGTTTATTGGTATATGAGAAATCACTGATGTCTCCTTTAAAGCAGGATATCTCGCATTCGAGTGGGGGAAGCAATAGCATAACATAATTCATTTATAAAAAATGATTGTACTATAGAACTCTTTATTAATATTTATATAACAATCTTTTAATATATCTAATAGAATCCTCCTATGTCCTTCCTCTCTTTCACTATCTTATTGTCATTACTCGCTTTTGATACCTAATTTCATTTTTACAAAACTTTCATAAATACATTTTGCCTGTTCTTCTGGCTAAATAAAAAAATATTTGATAGATAAAAACTCTATAAAAACTATAAATAATAGCAATTAACACTGGGTGTGGTGTGTTTTTTGGCTGTTTTTTAGGTAAACGATCGCTCGACAGACAGTGTTACAACACGATTCCCTGAGTTTGATTAATACCGGATTTTTGCATTGTGTCATTTTTTCGTCGACTTAATATAAGCCCCGAAACAGCGTAAACACCTGTGGACGGTATTTCTGATGGAATACCAATGAAGTTCAAAATACGGGGTGGCTTGAGATGGATTGTTTGCAAGGATATGCGCTACCGCCACCTACAGATCAGGATTTCCCTTGCATTAATTGTCTGCGGAAATAGATCGTCGGAATAACCAAAAACAGATATAAGGTTAAGTAGTAATATGAAAATGAAAAACGTGGCTGTGGCCTGTGCGCTGATGGCGGGAATGACTTTTACTGCATCTTCTGCTTATGCTGCAAAAAATGTTGAACCGACTAACGGTAAAATTCACTTCACTGGTTCTCTGGTTAATTCCGCATGCGGTCTGGCCCCAGAATCCAGCCCGGTGCAGGTAAATTTTGGTGAAATCCCAACTTCTCAGTTAAAAGACAACCAACGTGCTGGCGTTAAGCATGCCAAAATCGTGCTGCAGGGCTGTGATACGACCGTCGCGAAAACGGCTACTGTGACCTATACCCCGGCAACAATTGATTCAGATAACAACGCGCTGGCCGCGTTCACCTCGGGTACTGCAAAGGGTGCGGGCATCGGTATGGTTGACAGCGGCAACCAGGACGTGGAATGGGGCAAAGCGGCCTCTCAGGTCAACATTACCGATGGCGAAACCGACATTGATTTCGTCGCTTACCTGCAGGCAAACAACGCATCTGCAGCGGTAACTCCGGGTGATTTCGAATCTACCGTTAATTTCCAGATCGACTACCAGTAACGATCTGCAGCAGGCGCAATTATGCGCCTGCCTAACCCTTCCTGCGAATAACTGAAAGGAAATGCGGTGATGCCTGGATGGCGTATTTTACTGCTTTTTATCTTTATATCGCCTGCATGGGTTTTGGCTGACACTCATCGTCTTGTCAGTACGCCCGGCAAAATGCGCATGCGGGGAAATATTATTGAAGCTGCCTGTTATGTCGATCCGCGCGACCGGTCGCTACTGGTTGAATTTGATGACCTCTCAGCCAGAGATATTTCCGGTAAACCTGAAAAAGTATCTGCGCATGATTTCAGCATTCATTTGCTGGGATGTTCCCTTGGGGATTCTCAACATCCGGGGAGTCTGTTTCAACGCGCTAATATTACCTTTTCCGGCGCACCCGATAGTGACAATCCTGATTATCTGAGCGTGCAATCGGAAACTGAAAATTTAGCGATAGAAATATATGACGGCAAAGGACAGCAAATTCATCTGGGTGAGCCATCACCGGACTATGCGCTTAACCCAGGGAAAAACACGCTCAATTTTACGGCTTATTTGATCTCCCGCGACGGAAGAATGACATCCGGCGAATTTACTGCGGTCACGCATTTTGTTGTGAATTATCTCTGAGCTGCACTGCAATTCGGGTATCTGAAGGTTTGCGAACGAAAATGATCACGCTGAAAACAGATAAAAAACGTCTGGCGCTTTTTATTGCTCTGGTCTGTGCCTCTTCATGTGTTGAAGCGGATGAGGCCATTGAATTTAATACCGACGTACTGGATGCCAGCGACAGGCACAATGTCGATTTGCAGCGTTTTTCCGAAGGCAACTTTGTGACTCCCGGAGAATATCTGCTGGATGTTCGTATTAACAGCCAGGAGATCCCTCAGCAGTCGATTCGTTATATCGTCGACCCTGCCAACCCGCATAAATCCATGGCCTGTCTGACGCCACAACAACTTGAATTACTGGCGCTCAAAGAAGAGGCGCTGACCTATATTCACCCGATCAGCGCGGCCTGCTATGACATTTCCCGCCTGCCGGGTGTGGTGCTGAATAATAGCGCCGGCGTACTGGACATTACCGTGCCTCAGGCATGGATGAAATATACCGATCCAGACTGGACGCCGCCGGAGCGTTGGGATAACGGTGTCGCAGGGCTGATTTTTGACTACAGCGTTTCAGGTCAGGCCACACATTACGAGCAGGGCGGCGATCGTTATCGCTCTCTGTCTGGCTATGGACAGACTGGCTTTAACCTCGGCGCGTGGCGTTTTCGTGGCCAGTATCAAGCCAATTACGCTTCGGATGAGAACCGAGGGCGAATCGATTGGGATCAGATCTATGCCTATCGCCCGTTACCGATGCAGGCGGCAAAACTGACGCTCGGCGAAATCTACCTGAATTCTCAGGTTTTTGATTCGGTACGTTTCACCGGGGCGAACCTCGCCAGCGACGAACGCATGCTGCCGCCGAATTTGCAGGGCTACGCGCCCGAAGTACATGGCATCGCGCGCAGCAATGCGAAGGTCACTGTCAGTCAGCAGGGGCGTGTTATCTATCAAACCACCGTTCCTGCGGGGCCATTTAATATTCAGGATCTGCACGGCTCGGTACGCGGCACGCTGGATGTTCGCGTCGAAGAGCAGGATGGCAGTGTACAAACCTTTCAGGTCAATACGGCCGATATTCCTTACCTGACGCGCCCGGGCTATGTTCGCTACAACGCCGCGGTCGGTAAGCCATCGCGTTATAACCACGACGTCCAGGGGCCTGCGTTTTATAGCGGTGATTTTTCCTGGGGGGTCAGCAATGCGTGGTCGCTGTATGGCGGCGCGTTGCTCACTGGCGATCGTTATAACGCCTGGTCGATGGGGATTGGGCGGGATTTGAGCTGGCTGGGTGCGCTGTCGGCTGACGCGACGCAATCCGTGAGTCGGGTGAAGCATCAGGCTGAACAAAAAGGGATGTCCTTTAAGCTCAGCTATGCCAAAACCTTTGATGAGTACAACAGTGCCATCACCTTTGCTGGTTACCGCTTTTCACAGCGTAACTTCCGCACCTTCTCGCAGTTCCTTGACGAGCAGTATGAAAATAACAACAGCGCCGGCAACGAAAAAGAGATGTACACCATCACCGGTAACAAGACCTTTTTTGCTGACGACCCGCAATTAGCGACCACGCTGTACCTGACTTATACCCACCAGAATTACTGGGATCGTGGCTCTCAGGATCGTTACGGGTTGTCGATGGGACACAGCTTTTCGTTCGCAGGCATTCAGGGGATCAGCGCCAACCTTGCCGCTTACCGCTCTGAGTATCAGGGCAAACGGGACGACAGCCTTTCGCTGTCCATTTCGGTGCCATGGAGCGATGGCCGCTCCATGGATTATGAAGTGCAAAACAGCGGCAACCAGACCAGTCAGATGGTTTCGTATTCCGATAACCGCGACCGTAACAATCCATGGCGACTGCGCGCAGGGGTTTCCGGTGAAGGGCACACCGCGTTTGATGGTTACTACAAGCATCGCAGCATGATGGCTGAGCTTGAGTCTAACGTCAGCTGGCAGCAATCACGTTATTTCTCCGTTGGCGGCACGATGCGCGGCGGCTTTACCGCAACGCGTCACGGCGCGGCGCTGCATAACAGCCAGGCGTCAATGAATACCGCCAGGGTGATGGTTGATACCGACGGTGTGGCGAATGTACCGCTGAACGGTGAACAGGCGCACTCAAACCGCTTCGGTATTGCCGTCGTACCGGACGTCGTCAGCTATCACAGCTTTGATACCCGTATCGATGTAGACGCAATGGACGAGGATATTTCCGCGACCAAAGCCATCGTCACCAACACCCTGACGGAAGGCGCGATTGGTTATCAGCGCTTCGCCGTGGCGCAGGGGCAAAAAATGATGGCGCTGCTGCGCCTGAAGGATGGCTCTGTACCGCCGTTTGGAGCCGAAGTGTTTAACGCCAACGGTGTCAGCGTCGCCATGGTGATGGAAAACGGCATGGCCTGGATTGCGGGTGTGAATCCAGCTGAGCGTCTTTCTGTTGCCTGGGGCGGTCGTGCTCAGTGTCACTTACAGGTGCCGCAACAAATCAACCTGGAGGGTAACGTGCTGTTGCCTTGTGAATAATTTCAATAACCTGAATGAATTTTGTCATGAAAAATAAAGCTTTTTACTCCGTGCAGCGTTGGCTGAAACCCGTGGCCTGCGGTCTGCTTTTTATTGCAGAGATCAACGCCTCATGGGCGGGTATCGCACTTGACCGTACGCGCCTGATCATCACCGGTGATGCGCGCTCTGTCAGCGCGAACTTAACCAACACCAGTCCGAGCATTCCGTTTCTGGCTCAGTCGTGGGTGGAAGACGCCAATGGAACAAAAATTACTTCGCCGCTGATGGTTTTACCGCCGCTACAACGGATTAACGGCGGGCAAAAGGGCATTGCACGTGTGACGAAAACCAGCGGTATTAACGCTCTGCCACAGGATCGAGAAAGTCTGTTCTACCTGAACGTGCGCGAAATTCCGCCCAAGCCGGATAAGCCGAACGTTCTGCAGCTGGCGATGCAGTCGCGTATCAAACTGTTCTACCGTCCGACCGCCATCGTGCCGGAAACACCGGGCGCCGTGTGGCAAAACCAACTGGTCTTTCATAAGCAGGGCCTGCGCTGGAGTGTGGATAACCCAACGCCGTACTTCGTCACCTTGATCGGCTTAAGCCGCAAACCTGAAGCTCAGGGCGGCGACAGGCTGACTGACTTCCCTGGGGTTATGGTTTCACCAAAGTCCTCTCGCGATTTCAGTGTGACCGACGGCAGCGTTAGCCAGTGCAGCATGATGTATGTGAACGATTTTGGCGGTCATCCCGAATTGAAATTCAGCTGCACAGGCAATGTGTGTAAAGCATTGCCAATGGAGCAACAGCCCCGGTAACAGGATTCGTAAATGAAAAAGATGCTTTGCGCTCTGCTGATGGCGGGCATGGCCTGCTCGGTTCAGGCCACAAGCGGTCGCCAGGATATGAGCAACGTGTCCGGTGAGTATGGCAATGTCCGCTTTCATGGTCGGGTATTCGTTTCGCCGTGCGTGCTGGATATGGCCTCCCGCGATCAGACTATCGATCTTGGTGATATTTCCGCCAGCCGATTTCGCCAGGGCGGCGATCGCAGCGATCCGGTATTGGTTACGCTGTATCTGAACGGCTGTTTAAAGGGCTCCGGTCATACCTTAAGGGATTTTCCCGGGCAGACCAGTGAGATGCCTGAGCTTGCTTACAGCACGGTGGAGCGTGGTGTTTCAATGACGATGATGGCTGAAGGCGCACCGGAAAACAGCGATTTGGGGCGCATTCGTGGCGATGTTCGCGGCGCGGGCATCCGGCTACTGACTGAACGTAAGCAGTTGATCCACCTGAATCAACCGCAACGCATGTGGATCCTCAAACCGGGCGATAACGCCATTCATTTTCTTGCCGCGCTGGAATCTTTTGGGCGAGAGGTGACTGCCGGAGAATTTAACGGTCTGGTCAGACTTAAGCTGGAGTATCTATGAGCGTATTGCGCAAAATGCTGCTGTGGGGGGTGCTGGCAGGCTGTCCTCTGACCGGGCAGGCATTTACACAGGGAGAAGGTGAGCCGGAAGGTGGGGCGCCGCATCAGTACGATATTGAACTGAACTCGCTGGATGTCAGCAAAAACCACGTGGGCGGCAGAACGGAGCCGTTTCCCTGGAATCTTGGCAGTTGGTATGTAGTGGATTTTCACTGCGAACAGGCTGACATCTCCCGACAACCGATTTACTACACCACCACGACCACGATGCCGCCTTCCAATCAGGGAGCGAACCGTTTTCGCCTAAACGAGTATCTGGATGTGGAAGTACAGGTGTGGGTCGCCGGGCGTTATAACAACTACGTTCAGGCACCTTTTACCAATTTTTCAAATCGTTATAACGATCATAGCTGCAAAAAGCGCAAAGGTTACGAGCGGGCTACCAACATAGAAAGTGGTTCAAAAGGCAAAGTGACGTTTATTGTCACAAAACCCATTATTAATGGCATCAATATTACCTCCCAGTCGCTGGTGGAGGTTGCTGGGCGCTTAGGGGATGCTGGTCCTACGCCGACAACGCCAATTTCCCGCGTGGTGATTAAATCCGGGCTGATTACCGTACCGGACAAATGCACCTTCAACCGGGGAGACAAAATCAGCATTGAGTTTGGCGATTTGCCAGGATCCGCTGCCCGGCTCAACGGCACTAACTATAGTAAGCCAATCCCTATACATGTGGTGTGTGAGGGCGGCAGCTTCGATCAGGGCGCGCTGAATATCAATCTTGGCGTGCAAACGACCACGGCGTCAGGCACGGCGGGATTTAACGGTAATCTCCTCGGCACGTTAAGCGGCGGACAAAAACGCGATGATCTCGGCATTATGCTTAAAGACGAGAGTGGTGGCACCGTCGTGCCCAATCAATTTTACAACGTGAAGGGGTTTTACCAGAATCAGGGCGACTGGAATCTCACCGCCGCGCCGGTGGCAAAGCCGGGCGTGGGAAGTGTGAAGGAAGGTGAATTTGAAGCCTCTGCCACCGTTGTCGCGCAGTTTCAGTAGGGGGATGTCATGAGATTCTCGGCGTTATTCGCGACCGTTATGTTGCTGCTTGGCAGCATGGCACAGGCCGACACCAAACTGGTCGGCGGCGATATGTATTTTCACGGCACCATCAGAGCGCTGGCCTGCAGCCTTGCACCGGGTGGCGACAAAATCGAGGTCGATTTCAAGCAAATCGCGACGCAGGATCTCTATCTCTCGGGGCGCAGTAAGCCGGAAAAATTCAGCATCCAGTTACGCGACTGCAATCCTGAGGTTTTCCGTGGGATCTCGGTTACCTTCAGCGGTCGTGAGGATGCGGAGCTGGCCGATCATCTGGCGCTGGATAGCAGTGAACAAGGCGGCGCGTCAGGGATCGGGATTGGGATGAGCGAAGAGGACGGCACGGCAATCCGCCTTGATGAGAGCACATCAGTCAAAGAGATAACAGAAGGTTCGATGACGCTGAATTTTTTGGCGTGGGTCGCCGCGGAGCCATCGGCGATAAAAAATCAGTCTCTCGAATACGGTCCGTTCAGCGCCAGCGGGACCTGGACGTTGAACTACCAGTAGCATGATGAACGTACTGAATCGCATTGCGCCGCTGCCTGCGCAGAAATTATTGCTCGGTATTAGTCTGTTTTTCTGGTGTGGGGCCATGCATTTCTACTGGCCGAACAACGGCGGCAGCGGTCTGTCGTTGCCGCTTAATATTACGAGCTGGATCTACGCTGTTGTACTGGCTGCAAGCGCATTGATGCTGGCGCCTCGTCAACGCTGGCGCATCACTGTGCCAGCTGCGGGTTTTACGATCGGGGCGTTCATCCTGATGTTGCTTTGCCTGCTAACACCTGACGTCAGGCAGGCCGAGGCACTACTGGTGGCGGGGGCGTTACTGGGAGGTGTGAGCGTCTATCTGGTCACATTGCAAATTCCTCTCACGGCAAACACCCTGACGGCACTGCTGGCCCTGCTATGGGGGGCGTGCGTGATTGAATGTCTGGTGTTTGTCTATCAGTACTGGCATTTGCCGGGTGTTGATTACTGGGAGTTTGCCTGGCGACGTGGTACACGGCCTTACGGCATTTTTCAGCAGGTCAACCTGCTGGCCAGCTTTACGGCCTGTGGCGTGTTGCTGTCAGCTACGCTCTTTTTACGGCTGCGCGACGGGTATCGAATTGTCATCGGGGTTGGCCTGGTGATGATGGGATTTGTGCTGCATGAATCCCAGTCGCAAACCGGTTACCTGTCTCTGGTAGTCGGTGAAGTGCTGCTGCTGGCGGTTTTCCCGGCGCAACGGCGTACGTTGTTACTACTCCTGTTACCGTTGGCGTCAGGCATGGCGACGGGGTCGCTCGCTCGCCATTTTTTGTCCGTAGCAACGGTCGATCATTTCACCACTTCCCAGGTGCGCTGGACGGTACTCAAAACGTCGTTGGCATTATTTGCCGAACGCCCGTGGACGGGGTGGGGTGTGGGCAGTTTTGCCGCCGTGTTTCTCGAACGTGCGGGACCGTTGGGGTTGAGCAGCATCTCGCATCCGCACAATGAACTGGTGTTATGGCTGGTGGAGGGCGGTCTGGTTGGGCTGGTGGGAGCGCTGTGTTTTATTGCGAGTGGTTTCTGGCTCTGGAGGCATGGAAATCGTTGGCGTCGCGCCTGTCTGGTGGCGGCGCTGCCGGTGGTGATTCATATGCTGACGGAATACCCCGTCAGGCAGTCAACGCCGCATTGGCTACTGCTGATCCTGTTGCTTCGATGTGCAGACAGCGACCGAGCTGGAATACGCCTGGCGCTTACCTCGACGTGGCTGATTCGCGCGCCAGGGGTTATCTCGCTACTGACAGTCGCGCCATTGCTGCTTCTCACGCTGCATACGCAACAGCAACTGACGCTGGCGGAGAGGCAGTCATCGCAGTGGCATCTTGCCGAATCGCTCCCTGTAGGAGGCTGGCTTCTTACCAGTCGCTATCGGTTTGATGTCCAGATGGGGTATCTGCAACGGTATCAGCGTACTCGGGACGCTCGTTGGCTGGAGGCGGTTCGCCGCTGGGCGCCTGACTATGTGCGCGTTCACCCAGACCCTAATGTCTCCTTCACGCAAATCTTGCTGGCGTTGCAACAGCGCGACCTTGTCGAGGCGCATCGTCTGGCGACGCGCTTTTGCCTGATATACCCGAACGATCGCCGTATCCCGTGGCTGCAGGATGCACGACGTCCTTTTAATAAAATACTGGAATGATATGAACAGATTCAGCGAACAGGCCCGTTATGTACCAGAACTTCCCCGCAACGCCGAACTGCTGCAGATCACTGGGATCCGTTTGCAGCGCATTCATTTTTTTGATGACGTATCGCTGGATGTCTGTGAAGTGTTAAGTCAGGTACGCACTCCGCTTCCACTGGATTTGTTTTTCAAGCACCTTTCAATTGCGGCAAAACAGCAGCTTTTTCTATGGCAAATGCAACGGGTGCTGGCTCTTTCTGGAAGCTATTCGTTGAATTTATCCGTCAGGATGCTGACCTGTCTGTCATGGGTCACGCGTCTCACAAAGCAGGTGCATCAGGGGCGGATTGTTATTGAGATTCAGGATCCGGGCTCCATGATGCGGCTGGAGAAGGCAGAGCAGCAGGCCGTATGCATCGCCGTAAAAACGCTGGTGCGTCACGGGTTTCGCGTGTGGCTGGATGATGTTTCACCTGAGCTATTTTTTGTCTGGCGGCTGTCGGGCATCCGTTTCGATGCCATCAAAATTGAAAGTGGAATGTTTCATCAGTTCAGAACATCGGAGTGGCAGTTGAGGGTTCTGGTCAATCAGTTTCGTGGGCTGGGTGAACGGGTTGTCATTGAGGGGGTAGAAACGCCACAGGATTATGCCATTTGCCGTATGAGCGGCGCAGATGCTGTACAGGGTTTTTTGTTTGAACAGGCGATTTTACCGAAAAGCCTGAATCATTGCTGATTCAGGCTCTGGCAATTATTCGCTTAGCGTCTGTGCGATGTCTTTTTGCACCTGCTGGCGCTGTTCTGGAGTCAGCACTTTGTTCAGGTCAAAATAGTATTTCACGCGATAATAACGCGCCTGCTGTTCGATGTTGCTGAATGCCGAAAGCTGTTTTTTGACGGCTGCTTCATCCCACTTCCCGGACTTGATGACGTCAATCAACGCGCCGTCTTTAACATCCTTCACCGAAATCTGGCTTACGTTGGTTTCAAGCTGCTGGTGCAGTTTTTTAATCTGCGCAATCTGGTCAGTGCTCAACTTAAGATGTTGTACTATCGGATCCTGGGCTGGAGCCGGAACATTAGATGTGGTTGCTGCAAGCGTGCTAAAAGAAGCGCCAGCCACGGTAACTGCCAGCAAAGTCATGCGTAAGAAGTTCTTCATGTCGAGATCCTGATAAGGGAATTATTAACATTGTCAGTCACTCGCTGGTTACGAGTGATTATCTTTTGCAGGATACGATGCCCACCGCATGTCGCCACGCGAATTTGTTTTGCGGTTGGTTACGGAGTGAAACAATCCCGCCACGGAAAAACGTTATGCAGCGGGAGTGAAGGCGATAGTTATAGCGTGAACGGGTTGGCATCCTGCCAGGCGGGAAATTTCTCGCGATATTCACGCAGCGCTGAGAGAGACAGTTCTGCGTCAATGCGTGTGGCCTGATGCGGCTCGGCGGTGGCAATAATCTCACCCTGCGGATTAATCACCCGGCTGTCACCGCGATAATGATGCCCGTTACCGTCAGTGCCCACGCGGTTACATCCTGCTACATAAGCCTGATTCTCAATCGCCCGTGCGGCAAGCAGAACCTGCCAGTGCAGAGAACGCGGCGCAGGCCAATTGGCAACATACAACGCAAGGTCGTAATCGTTGCGATTGCGCGACCATACCGGAAAACGCAGGTCATAACAGACCAACGGCAGAATGCGCCAGCCGCGCCATTCAACAATAACGCGCGCGTCACCCGCCTGGTAATGCTGGTGCTCATCCGCCATGCGGAACAGATGGCGCTTGTCGTAGAAATGCACATTACCTTCGGGTTCAACCAGCAAAAAACGATTCACCGGCCCCCGTTCAGACTGTATCGCTGCGCTACCTGCTATCAGGGCATTTGTCTGCTGCGCTTTGCTACGCATCCAGCTTACAACTTCTTCTTGCGGCAACGATTTATTTGCCGCTTCCATGGCAAATCCGCTGGTAAACATCTCAGGCAATACAATGACATCACGTCCGGCGACGGTTTCCAGTTGTCGGTCAAAATGGCGCAGGTTGGCCGGGCCATCCATCCAGATCAATGGTTGTTGCAGCAGAGTAATTTTCAGACCAGGCACGATCGAGGCTCCTCGTTGAACAACATTTTGACACTGTAGCATGAGCATTAATGAAAATGTGGCAATAAAAAGCCCCGCATTAAGCGGGGCTAAACGTCGTGCGAGTGTCGTTATGCGGCTTCGACTTTACGCACTTTTTCTGGCAGCTTTACCGGCTGAGTCGCCAGCTCCTCGGGTTCAAAGTCATCCACGTTGATACTGCGCAGGCGGCTCGCTTCGGCTTTCACCAGAATCGCGGCTTCATCTTTATCAATCAGCCCTTTCGCCAGCGCATTGTGCGCCAGTTCGTCGAGACGGGTAAATGGCAGGTTTTTACCCAACTCTTTACAGATCCGCTGGTGGATTGGGTCGGCTGCAATCAAGTCCAGCAGCGCCTCTTCCAGCAAACCAACTGGGTTATGCTCGCTTGGCGTCAGATATTGACCGCGACCAATACGAGAACGAGTAGCGCTCGGAACCTGCAAAATCTTCGCGACTTTATGATCCAATTTGTCAGACGGTGCATGGTAGTGGCGACCGGTAGGGAAGATAACCACATTCAGCAAGCCCGCGACCAGACGGTTCGGGAAGTTCTTCAGCAGATCGTCCATCGCCTGTTCCGCTTTGTACAACGCATCCTGAACGCCCCAGTGAACCAACGGCAGGTCCGCTTCATGACGGCCTTCGTCGTCATAACGCTTCAGCACCGCGGAGGCCAGATACAGCTGACTTAACACATCGCCCAGACGTGCGGAGATACGTTCACGACGCTTCAGACTACCGCCCAGTACAGCCATCGACACATCTGAAAGCAGGGCCAGGTTGGCGCTTAGACGGTTCAGGTGCTGGTAGTAACGTTTGGTCGCATCGCCAGTTGGCGTGCTGCTGGTTAAACCACGCGTCAGGCCAAGCCAGAAGCTACGCACTTTGTTGCTGCCGACGTGACCGATGTGTTTGAACAGCAGCTTGTCGAACGCATTCACATCGTTACTCTGTGCCGCAGCCATCTCTTCCAGAACATACGGATGGCAGCGAATCGCACCCTGACCGAAGATCATCATGCTACGGGTCAGAATGTTGGCACCTTCAACGGTAATAGCGATTGGCGCACCTTGATAAGCACGGGCGAGGAAGTTGCTTTCGCCAAGCATAATGCCTTTACCGCCAGTGATATCCATCGCATCGATGATTGACTGCTGTCCGCGGTGGGTGCAGTGATATTTCACGATGGCCGACAACACCGCCGGTTTTTCACCCAGCATAATGCCGTAGGTAATCAGTGATGCTGCAGCGTCCATCACGTAGGCGTTACCGGCAATACGTGCCAACGGCTCTTCAATACCTTCCATCTTGCCGATAGAGATTTTGAACTGGCGACGAATGTGCGCATACGCGCCGGTGGCCATCGCGACCGATTTCACGCCGCCCGTCGAGTTAGATGGCAGGGTAATACCACGTCCCACAGACAGGCATTCCACCAGCATGCGCCAGCCCTGACCGGCCATTTTCGGACCACCGATGATGTAATCAATTGGTACAAACACATCTTTGCCCAGTGTCGGACCGTTCTGGAACGGCACGTTCAGCGGGAAGTGACGACGCCCAATTTGTACACCTGGCGTTGAGGTTGGGATCAGCGCACAGGTAATGCCAAGATCTTCTTCGCCACCCAGCAGTTTTTCCGGGTCGGAGAGTTTAAATGCCAGACCCAGCACGGTGGCGATAGGCGCCAGCGTGATATAGCGTTTGTTCCAGGTCAGGCGCATACCCAGCACCTGCTGGCCCTGCCAGTCGCCCATACAAACCACGCCGGTATCAGGGATCGCGCCTGCGTCGGAGCCGGCTTCCGGGCTGGTCAGAGCAAAGCATGGGATCTCCTGACCGCGAGCCAGACGTGGCAGATAATGATTTTTCTGCTCTTCGGTGCCGTAATGTTGCAGCAGTTCGCCTGGGCCTAATGAGTTAGGCACGCCAACGGTGATCGCCAGGATCCCGGAAACGCCGGAGAGTTTCTGTAGAACGCGAGCCTGAGCATATGCTGAGAATTCCAGCCCGCCGTACTCTTTCTTAATGATCATCGCGAAGAAGCGGTGTTCTTTCAGATATGCCCACAGTTCCGGAGGCAGATCCGCGAGTTCGTGAGTGATCTGAAAGTCGTTCGCCATGCGGCACGCTTCTTCCACTGGACCATCAATAAACGCTTGCTCTTCAGCAGTCAGATGCGGCTGAGGATAGTTATGCAGTTTTTTCCAGTCAGGCTTGCCCTGGAACAGGTCACCTTCCCACCAGGTCGTACCGGCATCAATCGCTTCTTTCTCAGTACGCGACATCGGCGGCATGACTTTACGGAAACCGCGGAACACCGGTGCAGAGATCATAGATTTGCGCATCGGCGTAAAGTTAAACGGTACGAGAATAATGGCCAGAGGAACCAGCAGCCAGACTGACCACAGGCCAGCCACGCCAAGCGCGGCCGTCCAGGCGAGCAAAATTAAGCTGCTGAGGAATAAGCTCACGCGGTGATAAAACAGAACGCTGAGCAGAACAACCGTAGCGATAATACTCAAAATCATCATAACGAAAAGCTCCCTTGCTTGTAGGAGGTCTGACCACTTGTGATGATATGGTTGTAGTGGATGTAAATTCTTTTAGCAATGTGTTTACAAAATAATTACAACAAAGCTCACATTGTTGCTGTTTTAACCGGCACAAAAAATCAAAAGCCGTAGCCATTCCTGTGGCTTGTACTTCTCGCTGGTAGCACTATCCGGTACACTGCACCTTGTCATTTACATTCATGCTGAAGGATATCCTCATGTACCAGGATCTTATTCGTAACGAACTGAGCGAAGCGGCGGAAACGCTGGCTAATTTTCTTAAAGATGACGCCAATATTCACGCCATTCAGCGCGCGGCGGTCCTGTTGGCAGACAGCTTTAAAGCCGGCGGTAAGGTACTTTCTTGCGGTAACGGCGGTTCCCATTGCGACGCGATGCACTTTGCCGAAGAGCTGACCGGACGCTATCGTGAAAACCGTCCTGGTTACCCTGCTATCGCTATCTCTGACGTCAGCCATATCTCCTGCGTCAGCAACGATTTCGGTTACGATTATGTGTTCTCTCGCTACGTAGAAGCCGTGGGTCGTGAGGGAGATGTCCTGTTAGGCATCTCGACTTCGGGTAATTCCGGTAACGTAATTAAAGCGATTGCCGCAGCGCGTGAGAAAGGGATGAAAGTTATCACCCTGACCGGTAAAGATGGCGGCAAAATGGCGGGCAGCGCGGATATCGAAATTCGCGTGCCGCACTTTGGCTACGCTGATCGTATTCAGGAAATTCATATCAAAGTGATTCATATCCTGATCCAGTTGATCGAAAAAGAGATGGTTAAACCATAAGAAGACGATTGCCGGATGGTGGCTGAAGCCGTATCCGGCCTACATGAGCGCCACGTAGGCCTGATAAGCGCAGCGCCATCAGGCAGTTCACGGTTTTAAGGTAGGTGATGTATGTGCGAACTGCTCGGGATGAGCGCCAATGTGCCAACCGATATCTGCTTTAGCTTCACCGGGCTGGTCCAGCGCGGCGGAGGTACCGGGCCGCACAAAGACGGCTGGGGTATTACGTTTTATGAAGGTAAGGGCTGCCGTACGTTTAAAGATCCGCAACCCAGCTTTAATTCGCCTATCGCCAAACTGGTACAAGACTATCCCATCAAATCCTGTTCCGTGATTGCCCATATTCGTCAGGCGAATCGTGGAGAAGTAGCGCTGGAAAATACCCATCCATTTACCCGTGAACTATGGGGACGTAACTGGACGTATGCCCATAACGGGCAACTCAGCGGTTATAAATCACTGGAGACCGGTAATTTCCGCCCGGTCGGTGAAACCGACAGCGAAAAAGCCTTCTGCTGGCTGCTCCACAAGCTGACGGAGCGTTATCCGCGCACGCCTGGCAATATGACGGCGGTGTTTAAATATATCGCGATGCTGGCAGGAGAACTGCGGGAGAAGGGCGTCTTCAACATGCTGTTGTCTGACGGACGTTATGTGATGGCCTTCTGCTCGACCAATTTGTTTTGGATCACGCGTCGTGCGCCGTTTGGCGTGGCGACATTGTTGGATCAGGATGTGGAGATTGATTTTAGCTCAGAGACCACACCCAATGATGTGGTCACCGTGATTGCCACTCAACCGTTAACCGGCAATGAAACCTGGCAAAAGATTATGCCAGGCGAGTGGGCATTATTTTGTCTCGGGGAGCGTGTAGTTTGATGCCAGTTGCGGCTGAACGACTTCGTGGCTCAACGGCTTGCTGACGACGTAACGACCATCGACGACGGAAACGGTCGGTGGTTTACGTGTTTGTTCAAAGTAATCGTATCCCGGCTTTAACTGGGCCCAGAAATCTTTGTAATACGAGAACTTATGGCGCTGCATGTTGGCATCGGTCATGCGGAACGGGTAAATGCTAACCTGTACGCTGGACTGCCCGAACACCAGAGCTCCGGTCACAAACTGGAAAATCTCATCAATGCCGTTGTCGGTCATTGCGTAGCAGCCGACGGAAACACAGGCGCCGTGGATCATCAGGTATTTACCTTCATAACCGTGGGCGCGATCGTAGGCATTAGGGAAACCAATGTTAATCGCTTTATAGAAGCGGCTATCCGGTTTCAGCTGTCCACGCTGAACGCTGTAAAACCCTTCCGGACTTTTGAAATCACCCTGACGCTGTTTCGGCCCTAAGCCACCGGAATAATTACAGATCTTATAACTGTCGAGCAATTGATACTGTTCGCCCATCTTGACGTACAGATCCAACGTTCGCTCTTCTTTGAAGATCTGGATATAAACGGGGGAGCCCATTAATTGCTGCTTATATTCTTTGCTGACAGGCGTAGTCGGGCTGCTGCTGCTCAGCAAACCGGCAAACGAAACGCACGGCAATAAAAGCATCGCAAGAAAAAATGCGATTTTACGCATACTGCTTATTCCTTGATAAAACGATCACACACGCCAGGACGGCAAAAGAGTCCCCAAATCGGATAAATCTGGATCTGGAGCGCTCACATTATCACCCAGAGAGTTTTTCGCAAGTCTCTCGTGCTGCGTTTACACTTTAGATTTTCTTTATACGGATAATTGTGCTTAAAGTCTGTCAGACACTGGCGTATTTTGCGGGTGAGCGACCGTCATTGAGCCCTATTAGTGCAAAATTCCTAATGTATTGAATTTAAAAAATTAATACTTTAATAATCAAATATTAAAATGGAATACTTGGTAATAGCGGTAGACTGCTCGGAACGTGTTTGATCAGGTATTTTTGTTTTCATGTTTTTTGTCTCTGCACCCCGACGCTTTTTGCCGGGTCTGCTGTCTTTGTGTGTTGTGTTGTCCTCACCGTCTGTCGCCAAAGTTCAGCCTTTCTTATCTGACGCCCATGTAAGCTATGCGGCGCAAATGCGCATGCGTAATCGTGCCCGGCTGCTGAAGCAGTATCACGCACAGGTAAAAAAGCAGGCAAGCTACGTGGTGGAAGGCAACGCAGAAAGTAAAAGCGCGCTGCGCCAGCAGAACCGGGCACTGATTAAACAGCATCCGGAGTGGTTCCCTGGCCCACTAAAAGCCAGCGACCATCGCTGGCAGGAACTGGCTGAGAATGACCATTTTCTCAGTAGCAATCATCTACACAATATCACTGAAGTGGCCATCCACCGACTTGAGCAACAGCTAGGTAAACCCTATTTGTGGGGCGGTACCGATCCGGATGAAGGGTTTGACTGTAGCGGGCTGATTTTTTATGCCTACAACAAAATCCTGGCGGCAAAATTGCCCCGGACAGCGAATGAAATGTATCACTATCGACGGGCAACGATTGTCGCTAACCGCGATCTTCGCCGTGGTGATTTAGTGTTCTTTCATATTCACAGCCGGGATATTGCCGATCATATGGGCGTCTATTTGGGGCAGGGACAATTTATTGAATCACCGCGGACAGGAGAAACAATTCGGGTGAGCAATTTATCCGATGACTTCTGGCAGGATCATTATCTAGGCGCTCGTCGTATTCTTACGGAAAATACGATTCTGTAATCAAAAAGGCGGTGTAATGACACCGCCTCGGCAGGCGTTAACTTAACGCCCCCATGATCTTTAATTCCAGTTCATCCGGAACTTCGTTATAAGACAACACCTGTAGGCCCGGGGCAAACAGGCGCGCATAGCGCGCGAGCAAAGGACGTAACTGCGGCGCGACCAGCAGCACAGGCTCTTTCCCCGCCGCTTTCATCTGTTCTTTTATCTGCGGCATATTGGTCTGAAACTGATTCAGCATATTGGGATCGACCGGCACGCTATCCAGCACCACTTTTCCACTTTGCTGAGCCTGATTCACCACATTCGCCAGCAGATTCTCCAGTTCACTGTTCAGCGTATATACGGCCAGCTCATCTTTGCGCACAAACGGGTGGGTAATGCTGCGACGGAGCGCCAGACGCACATCCGCCGTTAACAAAATATGATCTTTGGTCACGGTGCTACTGGCGACAAGTACGGTGGCTATGGTGACGATATCGCGCAATGACACACCTTCGATAAGCAGCGCCCGGTACACTTTCAAGAGCTGGCTGTAATTCAGCGCTGCGCTCAAATCTTCCGCCAGACGTGGCGCCATAGAAGAAAGGCGGTTATGCAACTGCGTAATGTCATCGTAATTAAACAGCTCTGGAATATAGTTACGAATGATCTTATTCACATGCGTCGCAATGACGCTGGCACTATCAATAACCTGGTACCCCATATTTAACGCTTTAGCTTTTTGCGCCGGAACAATCCAGGTGACCGGCATACCATAGGCCGGATCGTGGCCTAAAACACCGTCGATCTCGCCATAGGTTTCACTGGAGGGCAGCGCCATCAGCTTATCTGCGGGAATATCGGCTTCATCGGCCTTGATCCCATTGATAAAAATGGCGTACTGGGTCGGTTTAAGGCGGAAGTTTTCGCGGATGCGAATTTCCGGCAGCAGTACGCCGTTCGTGTCTGAGATCACCTGTCGCACACCGCGAATGCGTTGAGTGAGCGGATTCCCTTTGGATTTATCGACCAACGACACCAGCTTATATCCCAGGCTCAGGCTGATAGGTTCTATTAAGGGGATAGTTTCCCAACTGACCTGTTGCTCGGTGGTTTCAGCGATGGTTTTGGTCAGCGTTTCGAGATTTTTCTCTTCGGTCTCAGCCACCTTCGGTCGCTTGCTCATGCGCCAGGCGGTGAATCCCAGCAGGGCGCTGAAAATCAGGAAGGGGAAATGCGGCATCCCCGGCACCACTGCCAGCACAAACATAATGCTGGTGGCGGTATACAGCACGGAGGGGCTGGCCAGCAGTTGGCTACGTACGTCCGTGGCAATATCGCCGCTGTCGCTTACGCGGGTGACGATGATCGCTGCTGCTGTCGACAACAGCAGAGAAGGGATCTGGGCGACCAGGCCGTCACCGATGGTCATCAGTACGTATTGCTGGAAGGCGGCTTCGGCGCTTAAATCGTATTTAAAGATCCCGATACAGACGCCGCCGATCAGGTTGATAGCCAGGATCATCATCCCGGCGATGGCATCGCCGCGCACGAACTTTGACGCACCATCCATCGCGCCATAGAAATCCGCTTCGCCCGCTACGTCTTTACGTCGCGCTTGCGCCTGCGCCTGATTAATCAGTCCTGCGTTCAGATCGGCGTCGATCGCCATCTGCTTACCGGGCATGGCGTCCAGCGTAAAACGGGCAGAAACTTCGGAGATACGCTCCGCACCTTTGGTCACCACGATAAAGTTAATGATCATCAGAATGATGAACACCACAAAACCGACGACAAAGTTACCGCCGATCACCACCTGACCGAAAGACTCAATCACCTTACCGGCAGCGCCTGCGCCCATATGCCCATGCAGTAACACCACGCGTGTTGACGCCACGTTCAGGGTCAAGCGCATTAAGGTGGTGATCAGCAAAATGGTCGGGAACAGACTGAATTCGAGTGGGCGTTTTGCGGAAACGGCCACCAGCAGCACCATCACCGCCAGCACGATGTTAAAGGTGAACAGAATATCCAGCAGGGCCGGTGGTAACGGCAGGATCACCATCGCCAGGATACACAGTATGACCAGCGGAATGCCGATGTTACCGTTACGCAGCAGCGCGAGGAATTGTTTAGTTGTTTTCGGCATCCAGTTTAAGAACCTCTTTTGGAATGGAAATATGTCTGTTCAGAGAAGGGCGGGCCTGGGAACCATCACGCCAGTGTTTCATTTGCAGTACATAGGTCAGGACGTGTGCAATCGCCCGATACAGTTGAAATGGGATCTGTTGATTCACCTGGGTGGTGTAATAAACGGAGCGTGCCAGCTTAGGAAACTCAACGATTTCAATATTGCTTTCTACCGCTACCTGCCTGATATACAGCGCGATTTCATCGGTGCCTTTGGCAACCACGAAAGGCGCTGCGGCGCGTGACTGGTCGTACTGTAGCGCCACGGCATAGTGGGTTGGGTTGGTGATCACCACATCGGCTTTTGGCACAACTTTGCGAATTTGCCCCATCGCCATTTGCCGTTGCAGGCGACGGATCCTGGCCTTAACCTCGGGTTTACCTTCTTGATTTTTATACTCTTCTTTCACTTCCTGTTTCGTCATCTTCAGCCCTTTGGTGAACATTTTTTTCGCCAGAGGGACATCGATCAACGCGAAGAAAACAAACAGGATGACAAAGTTGCGCATGATGCTGCTGTACAGCGCCAGACCATCACTGATGGCCTGTTTGAAATGAAGCTCTTGTAAGCCGAGAAACGCGGCAACGTTATTGCGTACGCTGATCCATAGCATCACCAGCAGCACTATCGCTTTGAGCGTCATCTTGCCGGTATCCACCAGGTGATCGGTAGAAAACAGGCGACCAATCCCTTTGAGCGGGCTTAATTTGCTAAAGTCCGGCAAAATTTTCTTCGGCAGGAATAGCCAGCCTCCCGGAACAAGTGAGGCAAACAGCGCGGCAACCGGCATGGGTAACAGCGTCAGGATGAATTTCCCCAGAATCAGCAGATGGTGTTCAAGGAACTGACCGATGATGTCCGGGTCATTAATGTTCTGCGCGTACTGATGCACGCTGATAAAGCTTTCACGCACGAAATCTTCGTACCAGGGAAAGCTGCTGGAGATCACCATAAACGCGGCAAACAGACTGGCGGCAAGCCCCATATCTTTTGAACGCGGTATTTGTCCCTCTTGTCTGGCCTTGCGAAGTTTTTGCGCCGAGGGTTTTTCTGTTTTTTCTTCGCTACTGTTATCCGCCATAGTGCCCCTTCAGCGCGTCAAGCTGCTGTAAGACGAAATTCGCCAGGTGCAAATAGTGGTCGGGCAGGTTGTAAAGCAGAGTCGCAAAGCAGATCAGGCCCGCCAGCATGTTAATGGGAAAACCTAATGAGTACAGGTTGAGCGGCGGCGCAATACGGTTTAGCAGACCAAAGCAGCCCTGAACAATCAGCATGATAAAGGTTGTCGGCAGCGCCAGCAGAGTGGCGGCAGCGAATACCCAGCCCAGCGCCAGAGAAATCGTGCGCAGAGATTGCGGATGCAACGCATTGCCAATCGGCCAGTAAGTAAAGCCTTTGAATAAAATGCTCACCAGCAGCAGATGCCCATCCATGGCAAAAAACAGTATCACCGCGTAGATGTTGATCATTTCCGCCAGTACCGTCGTTGACGCGCCGCTGCTGGGGTCGTTCATCACCGCCATGCTCATCCCCATATTAAAAGAGAGGATTTGGCCCGCCAGTTGTAGCGCTAAAAATAAAAACTGCAGCATCAGGCCGAAAAGTATTCCCCACAGAAACTGCTCCGTGGTCAAAATAATACTGTTCATCGACAGCAGGCTGGTGGGCACCGGGTGGGGGATAAGCGGCGTAATGATAAAGGCCAACGCCAGTGACAAAATAATGCGTATACGTATGGTCAGCGCGGCATTATCCAGTACTGGTGCGTAGTGAATAAACGCCATAATGCGTACGAAGGGAAACCACATTCCCAGTATCAGATTACTTAACTGTGTAATATCGGTTTCGCGCATGTCAGTGCACCAGAATGGCGGCCTGAGTGAACAGATGCACGCAGAGATCGCTCAACTGGACGATCATCCATTTTCCGCAAATACCCAATACCGCGAGGGTGACGATTAGTCTGGGTAAAAAACTAAGTGTTTGTTCGTTAATCTGCGTCACAGCCTGAAAAATGCTGACCAACATACCGACCAGCAGGCTGGGAACGACCAACACACAGACTAAAATGATCACAACTTTTATACCGCTGGCAACGATGTCTGCGGCTACATCAATGGTTAGCATGTCTGATCTCCGTTAGCCCAGTCCCAGACCGCGAATGCTGGAGGTCAGCGTCCCAACGGTCAGCGCCCAGCCATCAATAAGCACAAACAGCATCAGCTTAAAGGGCAGCGAAACGATCAGCGGTGACAGCATCATCATCCCCATAGCCATCAGTACGCTGGCGACGATCAGGTCGATCACCAGGAACGGAATGTAAATCATGAAACCTATCTGGAAGGCGGTTTTGAGTTCGCTTAGCACATACGCCGGGACAATAATGGAAAGATCCTGATCGACTGCATTCCCTTTCGCGTTGGCGATCTCCATGATCTGCGCTATCGCCTTTTTGTTAGTCTGCGCCAGCATAAAGCGCTTCAATGGCGAGGCGGCAGTGCTTAGTGCGTCGGGGAGCGTGATTTGATCGTTTTCAAAAGGGACAACGGCATGATCGTAAATATTGAGCCAGACTGGACGCATTACCAGCATGGTTAACGACAGCGCAATGCCAATCAATATGCGGTTCGGCGGCGTTTGTTGCAGCCCTAACGCCTGACGCAGCAGAGAAAGAACAATAATAAAACGGGTAAAACAGGTCATCATCAGCACCAGGGTAGGCAGAATGCCCACCAGGGTCATCAGGATCAAGACCTGGATTTTTACGCTGTACTCCTGGCTATTTCCGTGTGAAATCACATTCAGCAACGGGATATCTCCCCCTTGCGCGCAGGCAAAGGGAGAAAGGATGAGTAACGAGATACCCAGTAAGAGCGTGAGTGTTGGCGCGCGTTTCATGGTGCAAGGTCGTTGATTTCATGCGTGTTGAATTCAAGGACGCGCAGGCCATATTTTTCGTTAACCACAACCACTTCAGCCTTACCTAGCAGGATATTATTGACCTTAATATCCAGCGGTTCACCGGCGAGTTTATCCATCTCAATGACGGTGTCGTCATCAATGTTCAGTAGGTCGGCCAGCATCACCTCCACGGACGAAACCTCCAGCGTTAGCGTGACCGGAATACGTTTGAGTAATGACATCGACTCGGAAAAACGGTCTTCTAAACGCGCCACCAGCTTTTCTGTAACAGACGGCGCGGATGGCGTAGTAGCTTCGGGGGCTAACTCGAAACCTTGCTCTAAAATATCTTCTGGCTTACTCATAGGATTTCTCCGTCTTGCTCGTTAATTCGGATAAAAACAGTTTGTCTTTATCCTCTACGATCAGGGCATTAAATAATTCGGATTTCCCGATATACACAGGGAAAGTATCAGGCATCGCAATCGGTAAAATATCGCCGGGTTTAATCGTCGTCAGGTCGGCAACATTCAGCGGAATTTCTGCAATCTTCACGTTCATGGTCAGCGGCAGCGTATGGATAATTTCTTTGATCAGCGTTTTTTTACGCGTCTCAGCGCTGGCTTTATCAATCTGCTTTTTTTTCTCGCCGTGCTCGCTATGGCGGATTAAATTCAGAATGTAATCGGTATGCGAATCGTCCAGTAAGATGCGGAAACTGCAATTCTCATCATCACCTAATACAAATGTAAGCTGATAAGCCCAGTGGGTTTGTATGGTGCTGCTGTCGGGTTTGAGTGTCAGTGGAATACCGGATATATTTTTATTAAAAATGGTATTACAAATATCCAGCGCCAGTCTGCTTCGCAACCGGATTTCTGTTTTGGTTGGTAAATCATCCTGTGGCTTCTCGTCGGCGAGAGATGATGCCAAACCATAAAAGTTACCTAATAACATTAACAATAATGCGCGGTCGATATCAAAGGCCAGATGCCCAACCTGAGAAACTAATAATTCCGCACTTTTATTGATAACATCCATCTCACAGTGTATTTTTTTAAGTGTTATATTTGTGCGATGTTTTTTCAGGAAGTAGTTTCCAAGATGTGATTCAATTGTATCAAAACTTCCCGTAAACATAGTCGGCAGACGATGATATGGACGTCCAAGCCGGTTTCCTTCAAGTTTAAAGATTCCGGGCGTTTGACTATATTTCAGCATGGTACGCTTTCTCAGCTGTAATTTCTGGGGCGGTTGAATTGATATCAAATCCCGCGGTTATCAAAAGAAATTCAAATTCGCTTAATTTATTGTTCATCCTTGACGCTATTCTCATAGTGTTGAAGTCCATTAGATACGAAATACCGTACCCACTCACGTCTATGGAGTAGGGCTGGATATTAGATATTTTACCCCTCTCCTCTGCAAGTTATTAATGGCGTTAGGTTGTAATTAAAAAATAATTAATTACATATACGTGATGTTTCTCGCTTACTGCTTGTCGCAGATTAGGCTTCCCCCTTATGTCTATTTTTTACGCTACCACTAACGTAATGTATTGTTTTTAAAGGAATAATGTTTTTATTATCTTTTAATTTGAGATTGTTAATGGTACTGGTGTTAGTATTTTTTTAGGAAAAACCCTATTTGAAAATAGTCTTCAATAGGGCTGCCCTTTGATGGGGTGGTAAAACATGAGCAAGGATGGGATTAAGACATGGCACGGGCGATATCTATTATTCGATGATTGTGCTTTGGAATGATTTGTATATTTCTCGTAACGGATGTTAACTTTACTTCTAAGTGTAAATAATCATGTTTGAACTTATTGCCGAAGCAGCCTCAAGCATTAATGTTTTTTCAATGGCAAGGCGTATTGCTGCTTTTAATGTTCCTGTACTTGTCCATGGCGAAACCGGTACGGGTAAAGAATGTATCGCCAAATTTATCCACTCGATTGCATTTGCGCAGGAGGCTTCAGCGCCTTATATCGGTGTGAACTGCGCAGCTATTCCTGAAAATATGCTTGAAGCAACGCTCTTTGGTTATGATAAAGGGGCGTTTACCGGGGCGGTGGCCACCGTACCGGGAAAGATGGAATTAGCCAATAATGGTACATTACTGCTGGATGAGATCGGTGACATGCCTTTGGCGCTACAGGCCAAAATACTGCGTGTATTACAGGAACAACAGGTTGAGCGTTTAGGCAGTAACCGTCTAATCAAATTAAATTTTCGTTTAATCGCCTGCACCAATAAGAATCTTGAAGAAGAGGTTGCTGCAGGACGCTTCAGAGAAGATCTCTATTATCGCATGTCAGTGATTCCGTTGACCATGCCACCGTTGCGCGAGCGTATGGAAGACATTATCCCGCTGGCTGAATCCTTTATTAAAAAATATTCCACGGTGTTGGTAAAAAATATCAAGCTTTCTGAATCGTCACGCCGGGCATTACTGAGCTATGCGTGGCCGGGTAATGTTCGCCAGCTTGAGAACGCCATTCAGCGAGGAATGATCCTTAATCGTGATGGCGTTATTTATCCCGATACCTTAGGTCTGCCGTCCATTGAGTCCGATTCCTGGAGCGAGCCGCAATGGCAGCCAAAACCCAGTGCGCAAATCACCACCAGCGACAATCTGGGCCAGCATGGTCGCAGCGCGCAATATCAATATATCGCTGACCTGATGCGCAAATATCAGGGTAATAAAACCAAAATCGCTGATTTATTAGGAATTACTCCACGTGCGCTTCGTTATCGTCTGGCATCAATGCGAAAACAGGGAATAGAAATCTTTTCCTGAATCAGTCTGTGGTACCGAGAACGCTTTTCTAATTTTAAGAGTAGGTCATGAGCATAAATACGATAGCCCCAGCCAGTACGATGCAGACGCAAATGATGCAGGACATGCAGCAGATGAAAGCGGTCGCACAAGCCCCTGTCCTTTCGCCGATGCAGATTAACGCCGTGGGTGCGCAGTCTGCATCATCTCCGGTTTCGTTTGACCGTGTTATGCAGGGCGCGCTCAACCATGTTGATCAATTTCAGCAGGTCGCAGAGCAAAAACAAACGGCCATCGAGATGGGGAAAAGCGATGACCTGGCGGGGGCGATGATCGCCAGTCAGCAGGCATCGTTATCGTTTTCCGCGCTGGTGCAGGTACGTAATAAAGTCGCTTCCGGATTCAACGACCTGATGAGCATGTCAGTCTAACGCTATGAATGAACTAATAAAAAAAGCAACTCAGTTTTTACCCTCGTTCTCTTTCAGGCTGGATGGTAATAAACGCCTGGCATTACTGGCGGCAGCGGCTATTGCGGCCACCGCCATTATTGTCAGCGTGTTGTGGAATGGCAACCACGGTTATGTTTCGCTGTACGGTAGCCAGGAGAATATCCCGGTTTCGCAGATAGTCACCGTGCTGGACGGTGAAAAACTGGAATACCGCATCGATCCGCAAAGCGGACAAATTCTGGTTCCGGAAGAGACTTTGTCTAAAACGCGAATGACGCTGGCGGCGAAAGGCGTTCAGGCCATGCTGCCCAGCGGCTATGAGCTGATGGACAAAGACGAAGTGCTGGGCGCCAGCCAGTTTGTGCAGAACATTCGCTATAAGCGGAGCCTGGAAGGCGAACTGGCGCAAAGCATCATGACGCTGGATGCTGTAGAGAGCGCCCGAGTGCATCTGGCGCTCAATGAAGAGAGTTCCTTTGTCGTCAGCGACGAGCCGCAAAACAGCGCCTCGGTGGTGGTGCGTCTGCATTATGGCAGCAAGCTGGATCTCGACCAGGTGAATGCCATCGTGCACCTGGTATCCGGCAGCGTGCCTGATTTGAAAGCTGCGCAGGTCAGCGTTGTCGACCAGGCGGGGAATTTGCTGTCCGATGGTATTGGCGCGGGTGAAGCGGTTTCTGCGGCGACGCGTAAGCGCGACCAGATCCTCAAAGATATCCAGGATAAGACCCGCGCCAGTCTCGCAAATGTTCTCGACTCGCTGGTAGGAAGTGGTAACTACCGGGTAAGCGTGATGCCGGATCTCGATCTGAGCAATATCGACGAAACCCAAGAGCATTACGGCGACACACCAAAGGTGAATCGTGAAGAAACGGTGCTGGATAGCGATACCAACCAGATCGCTATGGGGATCCCCGGCTCGCTGAGTAACCGTCCTCCATTGGCGGCAAATCAGGTGACGAATGGCGCCAATGGAACCGCGCCAGAGGAGTCTCGCCAGCCCGCTGCGTTGTCAAAGCATAGTGAGAACAAACGCGACTACTCCTGGGACCGCAGCATTGAACATATCCAGCATCCCGGTTTCGACATTAAACGTTTAAATGTGGCCGTGGTACTTAACCAGAACGCGCCTGCGTTGAAGAACTGGAAACCGGAACAAACCACGCAATTGACGGCGCTGTTGAATAACGCTGCCGGGATTGATGCCAGGCGTGGCGACAATCTGTCCTTATCGCTGCTTAATTTTGTGCCGCAGTCGATTCCCGTCGAGCCGGTGGTCCCCTTATGGAAGGATGGCAGCGTTCTGGCCTGGGTACGTTTAATTGGCTACGGCGTGCTGGCGTTGCTGTTGCTGCTGTTTGTTGTACGTCCGGTTATGAAGCGTTTGACCGCCGAACGTCGCCGCACCATAGCACCAGAGCTGGCGCTGGACGCTGCACCGATGGCGATTCCTGCGGATAAGCCCCATTTTGCGGCCGCTGAAGACGAACGCAAAAATATCGAACTGCCTTCTTTCCCTGGTGACGACAGCCTGCCTTCGCAGAGCTCCGGTCTGGAAGTGAAGCTGGAGTTCCTGCAAAAACTGGCGATGAGCGACACCGATCGCGTAGCTGAAGTTCTCAGACAATGGATTACCAGCAATGAGCGAATTGACAATAAATAACGGCAGCAACAACAGCTACCTGGAACAGGCCGCAATTTTATTGCTGTGTCTGGGCGAGGAGGCGGCAGCCACGGTGATGCAAAAGCTCAGCCGCGAAGAGGTGGTTCGCCTGAGTGAAAATATGGCGCGTCTGTCTGGGGTAAAAACCAGCATGGCCAAAAAAGTGATCAATAACTTTTTTGATGAATTCCGTGAGCAGAGTGGTATCAACGGCGCATCGCGTTCCATGCTGCAAGGGATCCTCAATAAAGCGCTGGGCACAGAAATCGCCAGTAGCGTGATCAACGGCATTTATGGCGATGAGATCCGTTCGCGGATGGCGCGTTTACAGTGGGTGGAACCGCGCCAACTGGCGATACTGATCTCAGAAGAGCATTTGCAGTTACAGGCCGTATTCCTTGCCTTCCTGACGCCAGAGATCTCGGCCACGGTACTGTCTTACATGAATGAGTCGGTGCAAAACGAGATCCTTTATCGGGTTGCCAAACTCAACGATGTAAACCGCGACGTGGTGGATGAGCTGGATCGTTTGATCGAACGTGGGCTGTCGGTGCTTTCCGAACATGGTTCGAAAGTGAAAGGGATCAAGCAGGCCGCGGATATCGTTAACCGCTTCCAGGGGAACCAACAGGTGATCCTCGATCAGCTGCGCGAACGCGATGAAGATGTACTCGAACAGTTGCAGGACGAAATGTACGACTTCTTTATTCTGAGCCGCCAAACCGACGAAGTGCGTCGTCGACTGCTGGACGAAGTACCGATGGAAGATTGGGCAGTGGCGCTGAAAGGTACCGAAGCGCTGTTACGCCGTTCGATTTATGCCGTGATGCCTAAGCGTCAGGTACAACAACTGGAGGCGATAACCTCACGTCTTGGTCCGGTTCCGGTAAGCCGTATTGAACAGATACGCCGTGAAATCATGGGAATTGCCCGCGAGCTTGAGGAAGCGGGTGAAATTCAGCTACAGCTGTTTGCTGAACAGACGGCGGAGTAACACATGGCGATTGAAACCATTCGTGGTCGTTACCGGCTGCATCGTTTTCCCCCTCGCCAGCGCCATCTCCAGGCTGAACAGCTTACGCCGGGGATCACACCGGCGGATTATCAGCGCCAACTGATGGACGGCTTCCAGGAAGGGCTGCAAAAAGGTTTTGAACAAGGGATGACAGAAGGCCAGGAGCAGGGCTTTCAGGAAGGTCATCAGAAGGGACACGATGAAGGCCGTCGTCAGGGATACACTGAAGGCAGCCTGGCCGGGCAGCAGGAAGGGCGCAAGCAGTTTGAACGAGCCGCCCAGCCGCTGGAGGCTATCTCCGGCAAAGTGAATGACTATCTGGCGCACGTTCAGCGCAAACAGCGGGAAGACCTGTTGCAGCTGGTTGAAAAGGTTACCCGCCAGGTGATTCGTTGTGAGCTGGCGCTGCAACCGACGCAGCTATTATCGCTGGTCGAAGAGGCTATTTCGGCCTTTCCGGCGATGCCTGAGTCGCTACAGGTGCTGCTGAGTAACGAAGAATTTAACCGCATTAAAGATGCCGCTCCTGAGAAGGTCGCTGCATGGGGACTGACGCCATCTCCCGATCTGCAGGCGGGCGAATGCCGGGTGATTACCGATAAATCCGAGCTGGATATTGGCTGCGAGCATCGACTCGAGCAATGTATGTCGGCACTCAAAGAGTCGCTGCTGCCGGAGCCGACGGGTGAGTGATTTTTCCAGCTTTGACCATGCGCTGCGTTCCATTGAGTCGATCCCTTTAGCCGGGTTGCCGGGCGACTGGTGCGCGTGAACGGCATTTTGCTGGAGAGCGTGGGCTGTCCGCTGGTGACCGGCCAGTTGTGCCGCGTTGAAAGCGCCAACCATACGCTGATCGACGCGCAGGCGGTGGGATTTAATCGTGATATCACCTACCTGATGCCCTTCAAACACCCCGTCGGACTGATGGCGGGCGCGCGCGTATTCCCCGAAGAAAAAGCTCAGGAGATCCTGATTAGCGAAAGCTGGTTGGGGCGGGTGGTCAATGGCCTGGGCGAACCGCTGGATGCCAAAGGCCGTCTGACCGGCAATGATGTGCTGCCGCCGCAGGCACCGTCTATCAACCCCCTCACGCGTCGGTCGGTGAATCAACCGCTGGATGTGGGTGTAAAAGCAATCAACGGGTTGTTAACAATCGGCAAAGGCCAGCGCGTAGGATTGATGGCCGGCAGCGGCGTGGGAAAAAGTGTGCTGTTGGGGATGATCACCCGCCAGACCAAGGCCGACATCGTGGTGGTGGGGTTAATTGGTGAGCGTGGCCGCGAGGTGAAAGAGTTTATCGATCATTCACTAGGCGCGGAAGGGTTGGCAAAATCTATCGTCGTCGCGGCTCCGGCGGATGAGTCGCCGTTGATGCGTTTGAAAGCCACCGAACTTTGTCACTCTATCGCCGCCTGGTTTCGCGATCGCGGACATCACGTTTTACTGCTGGTGGATTCGTTAACCCGTTATGCCATGGCGCAGCGCGAGATTGCGTTGTCATTGGGGGAACCTCCGGCAACGAAAGGCTATCCACCGTCGGCGTTTGGCATGATCCCCAAGCTTGTGGAAAGCGCGGGCAACAGCGTAAGCGAAGGGTCAATGACCGCCATTTACACGGTGCTGGCGGAGGGGGACGATCAGCAGGATCCGATCGTCGACTGCGCACGTGCGGTATTGGACGGACATATTGTGCTGACGCGCAAACTTGCCGAAGCAGGTCACTATCCGGCGATAGATATTGGGCAGTCGATCAGTCGATGTATGACGCAGGTTACATCCAACGAACATCAGCAGTCAGCACGGTTAATGAAACAAAACTACGCCGCCTACATGGAAATTAAGCCGTTGATCCCGTTGGGAGGCTATGTTGTCGGAGCCGATCCCGGCGTTGATAAAGCTGTCAAAGCGTTCCCCGCTATCGAGCGTTTCCTGCGTCAGGAGGTGAGTGAACCCGCCTCACTTGAGCTGGTGCAAAGTCGCTTACAGGCCCTTTTCCCCCAGGCAAAGAAAACCGAAGGTAAATAATCATGCGACAAATTATCGATACCCTGGCGCAGTTGCAGCGCCTGCGGGATAAAACAGTCAAAGACATGACGGTCCAACTGGCAAAACAGCAGCAGGTCTGTACCGGCTTTGATAATAACATCAAAGCACTGGGCTACCTGATTCAAAAAACCGGCACCGGCGTTGAGGCCCCTTCCGTTGAATCGCTCAAAAACGTGACCGGATACAAAGGTACGCTACGCACGGTTATTGCCTGGCAAGAGCAGGAGAAAACGCTGGCAAAAATTAAAGAGCAGCGTATTCAGAAAAACCTCGTCGCGGCGGCCTGCGAAGAGAAAATTGTCGCCATGACGCTCGATGATAAACGCGATGAACTGAACAACGAGGCGCTGGTAAAAGAGCAAAAAGCCGTGGATGAGATAGCCGCGCAGTGCTGGTTAAGACAGAAGACATTGGGGCTGGTATGAAAACGATAATTACGTTTGGTACGTTTGACGTTTTTCATATCGGGCATCTGCGTATTCTGCAACGCGCCGCGCAGTTGGGGGAGCGACTGATTGTCGGTATCTCTTCAGATGCGCTAAATATGCAGAAAAAAGGCCGGATGCCGGTTTACAGCCAAAGCGATCGTATGGGGATTGTTGCCGGACTTAAATGTGTGGACAGCGTGTTTCTCGAAGAGTCGCTGGAGAAGAAAGCGGATTATATTCGCCAGGTTAACGCCGATACGCTGGTGATGGGCGATGACTGGGCAGGGCGCTTTGATAGTTTGTCGTACCTGTGCGAGGTGGTCTATTTCCCCAGAACGCCATCGATATCCACCACCTCTATTATCGAGGTGGTGAAGAAGTTTAAATAAAAAATTATAAGCGATAGTCTTTCCTGACTGTATTTTTATTAAGTAAGGGGGATACAGTTAATCACTGTGTTTATAAGCCAGGTGATAAAGCTCTGAAATGTGTTTTATTTTCATTCCAAATTTAGCGAAAAGGATATCAAGAGATTTGTTTGAATGAATGGTAATATGACCATTTCGTGGGGCTATATACCAAAAGTTCATTAGCTCAGCCTGGTGTAAGTCATTAGTAAGAGTTGAAAAGAAGTATTTTCCATTCTCTTGGTCCAGAAGAGAGTCTATAATCTCCATTGTTTTGACTGGTGTAGGCGTATGCTCCATTACTTCAAATGAAGTCATAAACTCGAATCTTTCCTCTGGCATCGGTGCTGAATTATTAAATGGATCCCAGCCAACAGCGTCAGCACCATATTCTTTTAGCAACTTCACCAGTTGTCCGTCGCCGCAGCCAAAATCAATCATGCGAAAACTCTTGAGATTTTTGAAGGCATTGCGCAGCAAATTGAAGTTATGAGTAGACCTTTTAGAGATAAAGTTGGGATCATGTTTAGTATACTCTGCATTGTATATATGCTGGGAGTAATCATCATCGGACCACCTATCAAAAGCGTGGGTATATATTAAACCACAGTTGTTGCATTTATAATAATAGATAGCATGACCGCTCAGTGGGTAGTTGTATCTATGCACATTGCTGCCATAGCAAGATGTATTAAAGTCAGTCACTCCATAGAGTTCTGGTGATGAATCGCAAATTTTGCATTGTGGGGATGATGTTGAATGTAATTTCATGAATTTTCTTAATAGTCTCAATGTATCTTTTGGGCAAGAAGTGATTTTTCTTCACTTACGGCTATTTTTATTCTCGATCCATGAATCTAGCTGTTGCTGTAGATGATGAAAGTTATCCGCTAATATCTGTGCCATATCCGCTGAGAAAAAATGCGTGATATGAGGGTGGGCTCCCCCCATACGTTGTCGGTCCACTTTTTTGAGATCGATGTATGGAGTACCTGACTTACTATCTTTTAATAACGTTAAAATATCTAACTGGTTTGCCGGATCGGTTTTCCACAGAAACATCTTGAATTTGCTATCTACTTTCATCAAATGAAAATATTCATTGGTAATAGCATACCCTTTTTTTAAGGGACTTCCCTGGTGTTGGCTTTTTTGTTGTGCAAATAGATTACGGCTAAAGCAGACTTTACGTTGCGGGGTTAGGGCAAAAAATTTATTATCACAACGCATTGAAGGTATATTTGCTAATGTCAAAACTGTGTTATAAATATCAACCATGCTAACCATATGGTTGATATCTGAAGATTTCATTCCCGGGCAAAAGATAAATGCTGGAGTATGAACTAATGCAGTATAAGGCTCTATGCCATGAGCATAGCCACCGTTAAAGCCATGCCCCCAGAAATCATCACCATGATCGCCAAAAGCAACGATGATTGTATTATCGAGTTTTTTTGCCTCCATTAGCATTTTAATTGTCTGGCCGACCATCAAATCCATGCTTTGATAGCCACGCTGCCAGCGTTCGAGGCTGCTAGCGCCTCCTTTTTTGATATCATCGTAGTAACAAAGATGGCTACTGAGATTCCACAGATAGAGCGCAAAGGGTTCTGGCCGGGAAACGACTTGCTGCATTTCTGCCAGCATTATTTTCGAGGTGTCATACCAGTTAAAGGTATCCTTTTCACTCCAGATAGCATCGACATTTGCCCAATTTTTTGGGTACCCCATTCCGGCTGTGGTGTACCCGTGCTGCTTCAAAACATCGAAAAGTGCGGGGCATTGGCGATGGATGGAGATGTTTTCCTCAAGATGGGTATTATGTTCTAACGTATTGTCATCCCCATGTAAAAGGTCGCTTAGCGCCATCAGTGAGGAGGTTGCACTCGATATAAAGTTATTGAATCGCAGCGACTGGTTATAGATTTTATTAGTAAAAGGAAACCACTGTCGATGATTGAAAATCGTGTGATTCAGACTTTCAAGGTGTAAAAATATTATATTTTTCTTCATATTATTCACATATTAATAGTTCGAGCATACTGATGTCGAATGTAGGGATAGCGGTGGTAGAGTAAATATCCTGTCTTTCGTGAAAACTGTCATCGATAAATATGGCATCAGCCTCGTGAATATAATCACTTTTCTTATCGTGTTTACCTAAGTGGGTGATGGTGTCAAAGAAATTGTTAATCCGCCGTTTCGCCAGTTCAGCATAAATATCACCGGCATGACGCGTGATGAGATGAATCTTTATCCCGCGATTCAGGCACTGACAGAGAAAAGTAAAAACGGGTACGCAAAGTTTATCTTTTAGCACCACCGTATCGTCGTAGTCGATGTACACATGCCGGTAGGTAAAATCATACGTATAGTGATTGGTTAAGCTGCGGGTAATTTGCAGGTTTTCAGCAAACGGGCGCAATGTGACGTTAACGCGCATACTTTCGTACAATGTCAACATGGCGAAGTTAATACCATTGACGCGATTGAGCGCCATCGTTCCGGCGATACGTGGAGCGACTTCCAGTAACGTCAAAATACCCGCACTGGAACGCTTCAACTGAAAAAACCATGCGCCGTATAACTGTAATCGCTGTGAAATAGCGCGTGCGTAAGTTTCAACTTCCGGCAGACTGACTAACGTTGAGGTCATCGCAATTCCGGCACGTATCCGCGAGCGTACGCGTGGTTGACAAAACAATAACCCCTGCACGCGATCGGAAAAACAGTCCACGGTGAACTCTTCACCGTTTAAATATTCACATATGATCAGGTCATCCCTTTCAGCCTGGATTGATGTCAGTCTCTCTGGGGTATCAACACGTAAAGCTCCCTGCGCGCCTTGTCCGCGGTCAGGTTTAACAAATACGGGCCAGTGCGCGATTTCCGTTGGGACATTGAATACGACTGGAAGGGGGACCGTACCCTTAAGCGCCTGGTAGGTTTTACTTTTAAACCGCGTGATTCGGCATGTTTCCTGCGACGGGCAGAGTACCGTGGCGGAAAATGTCTCCCGGTTTTCAGACAGAAAAAGAAGAGCGTCATCATGAGCCGGAAAAATATAATCAATACTTTCTCGTACAAGTAATGCCTGCAATGCGGGTAGCCCATCCTGATGCGTAACATCAGGCACGATATGATATCCGCATGCATAATGGCGGGCATAGCTGTCGTAGTCGGCACCGGCTAACACCAGGTTAATATTTTTTTCGTAACGCAGAGACAGGTAAATTTCTCGGCCAATCTCGGTCCCCGCAGGGAAGATAAGGACATTGATCATGCGGTAATCAGCTCGATAATAGTACTGAGTTCAGCGGAAGTCATATCTGGATAAATCGGCAGGCACAGCACCTGTTCGGCGATTTGGTTTGCTACAGGCAGCGTCTTTTTACTGGCGCCAGACATGTTTTTGTACATGTTGAGATTAGACAGTAGAGGGTAAAAATAACGACGCGCTAAGATGTTATGACTTTTTAAATGATCATATAACGCATCTCGTGACATTTTATAATCAGGACGCACGAGGATCGGGAAATAGCTGTAGTTACTCTTATGATTTGCATTGCCTGCAGGGATGAAAATTCCTTGCGTATCGGCTAACCGCTCACGATAACACTTATCGATTTTTTGGCGTTTTTCTATTGCCTCATCCACGTACTTTAATTGCAAGAGGCCAAAAGCAGATTGAACTTCATTCATTTTTCCATTGATGCCAGGCGCGACAACGGTTAACTCATCAGCAATACCGAAGTTCTTCAGGTAATCGATGCGTTGTTTGGTATTTTTATCGTAACTAACGATGGCGCCACCTTCAAAGGTGTTGAACACTTTTGTGGCATGGAAGCTCAGTACGGAAAGATCGCCATGGCGCAGAATGCTTCCGCCATAATCTTCTACTGCAAATGCATGTGCTGCATCGTAAATAACCGGAATGCCATAATTGTTTGATATTCTCTCAATTTCAGCGGTGTCGCAGGTTTGTCCGTAGACATGCACCGGCATGATCAATCCTGTTTTAGGGGTAATCGCAGATTCAATCAGATGTGGATTGAGGTTAAAGCTGTGTGGATCAATATCAACAAATACCGGCGTTAACTGGTTCCAGAGAATACTGTGCGTGGTGGCAACAAACGAGTAGGGAGTGGTAATAACCTCGCCTTTAATTCGCAACGTTTGCATAGCGGCGATTAATGCGATGGTGGCGTTACAGAACAGCGAGATGTACGGTACATTTAAATAAGAGGCCAGACTTTCCTCTAGCAGTTGATGCATGACGCCATTATTTGTTAGTTGCTTACTTGACCAAATTTCTTGCAGATATGGCATAAACTCCTCAAGCGGCGGCAGGAAGGGTTTGGTGACCGTGATAAGGTTTTGTCCGGCTTGTTTCATTGCTGAAGATCCTGATAAAATTTTGCGCAAATTTGTTGGTATTGAGCGGGCAGTCTGGCTTTCAGGCTGGTGAGTATCGTGTTTTTTATTTTATTATCAGTAATACTTTTTAAGGCCGCAGAATATAATTGAGGTAATACCTCCAGACGAATGTCACAATAAATGATGGCTTGCACAATATGATATTGTGCTTTGATGACATCTTTATTGTGAACGGCAACGATAAAACCCTGGAAATGCAACAAAGGGTCGGTTGGGCGTTCACATAACAGTTCATCAATATCTTCTTTAATCAGCGTATGATCGGGATGGGCATACTGTTTCCAGCGACTGTTCATCGCCTCTACCCAGGCATCTTCATGTTTCCACTGGTTAAGGATCATCATTCTGTTTCGATACATTAATTTGCTGTTATCTTTTCTGTACCAGGTGTTATTGTCATGTCGACGGTAGTAAGCCACTAAACGCTGGGATGAAATGAAATGGCCCTGGCGGGAAAGCTTCAGGAACATATCCCAGTCTTCCTGCACCAGATCTGGATCGGAACGTTCTATCTTCAGGTAAGCCTCACGGCGGATTAACGATCCGATATACAGGCTAAGATTCCCTGAGACAAGTAAATGATGGAAAACATCGCCATCAAGAAATATATCACTGTAGGGAAAACGCGAACCGTCAGGCATGATGACCTGAATGGCGCTATAGCACATTACGCAGTGTGTATTTTTCTCTAATATATTAACCTGATGAGAGATTTTGGTAGGGGCGATAAGATCATCAGAGTCGACCACGGCAATATATTTTCCTGTGGCCATGTTCATGGCTTCAATGATCGGTTTGTCGCCAGTTTTGTTCTTCTGAGAATAATAGTTGGTATCCCGCAGTATTGTTTTGCAATTATATTTCTGCTGGTATTTTTTAATGATATCGACGGACCGGTCGGTAGAAGCATCATCGACGATAATGACTTCGATATTTTTCCACGTCTGGCTAAAGACGCTTTCCAGCGCCTCTGCAAGGAAAGCATCGTGGTTATAACTGGTAACGATAATACTCACTAAAGGCGTTGGCATAGAATAATCTCTGGCTAAAATTATTGTGTTATCAACTAAATAACTTCTCTTGCAGACTAAGTAGCAATCTATTGTTTTGCTGCGGTACCTCAATGAGGTTCGCAATCTCCTGCGCCGCCCGTTTCCCCGCCTGGCCATCCATAAACGCATCACAATAATGGTGGCGAATTTCGGCTAACGGTGCTTCAAGCGCAGTCCAGTCAAATGCATCAGACAGCGCACTGCGCAACGCCTGTATATCCTGGGCTACCGGGAGAACGTCGCGGATACGTTGATCGGCGCTGTCTGGGGTCGAGAAACTTTGTTGGCCATCCAGCAGCGAGGTCATCTCTGGCCAGCTCAGTAAAATGACGCGTTTATTCATATGAATGGCGTCAAAAATAAAGCCGCTGCTGTCCGTCAGGATGTAATCCGCCTGGGCCATAAGCGCCAGCAGATGCTGTGGATCGTCGATTCTGTTCTTTAAATAGCGCTGTGCCAGTGCCAGCGAGGCAGCTTCTTCCGGCCTGTGCAAAGTGCCATGATGCAGTTTGGTAACGATATTGTATTCATGGCTTAATCGACTGAGCTGTTGTGCCCAATGAGGGAGCGAATTTAGCGTGCCGTAGGTTGGGGCATACAGGATGGTCTGCTTTTTCGCGTTCAGCTTCAGGTTTTGTGGCAGCGTTTTATCGTAGCTGTGGTTGTGCCACTCATCGAAACGGGGATTGCCCACCACTTTTGCGCTGCCGCCGATATCAAGCGCGTGCTGACTATAGTGGCTGTAGCAGAGAATGCGATGATAAAAGGCGTTCCACCAGGCATGGTTCCACTCTTCTTTCGCCAGTCCATACATCGTGCGCACATGAGTATCTGCCAGCCCGTTTAGCAACGGGGTGTAATAAGGGCTGACAAGACATTTGAAACGCTGACGTTTCTCAATCACCACAGAAAGACGCGTTCCGCCCAATAGGGGATCGTTAATGGTTTTAATTGTTTCGGTCATTTCGTCCAGAAACGACGCGTGTATTTTGTCACTGACCAATAGAGAGCAGGTGTGCCCCATCGCCTGTAGCGCCGTTATGATCGGGCGATAGACCGCGTAGTGCAGTGACGTTTCCATATAGAAACCAATAGCATCTGTTCGGGTGGCAGTTGAAGGAAGCGGGGCATCAGTCAGCGCGTTGACGGTATCGGGTTTCTTATTGATTTTATTGAAGTAGTAGCCGATGTTATCGGTTTCTTTTTTCTCTATATCGCTATAACCCGCACGCTGATAGCAGATGCTCGGATAGCAGGAAAGCCATTTTCCGTCACGTAGCAGCGGCTGCCATTGTCCTTCGAGGGTATCGGAGAGGTCATGCTCCATTTGCTGAGCCAGCGTCGGGTAATAGCTGCTGTTGACCAGATAGGCGCAAACCTTATTACAGTCGCGGGCGTGGATCATGCCCAGGAGGCTTTTAAGTTCGCTGCCTTGTTTAATTTCTCCGCCGAGAATAATCACTTCCCACGGGAAATTAGGCAGCGTGCTCAGGAGCGAATTAAGTATCCGAATATGCTTTTCCTGCTTCAGGATCACGCTATCATCTTCGAGTAACAGGTAATTTTTCCATCCCTTAAGCTGTGCCAGTTGCAGCGCCTGGCTATGGGACTGACGGCGCCCAATCTGGCCGTTAGTGGCTACTGATGCGGCAAGGCGGGTGACTTTTTCGGCTGGGAACTGGAGAAATGCCAGCTCTTGCTGGATATGCGTTAAACGATCCGGACGTGAGTCCAGATTCACGATCACCACCTGATCGATGTAATCCCACTGGATCGGCTGATGATGGGTGGCGTTATGCAGGCTCTGATACCAGTTTTTCAGCATAGGGTCGGTAATCGCCTGCGCCAGCGGGGTTTCCAGTGGCTCGCTGCTGCCCAACACAAAGTCTTTGTCGAACGTATTTTGGCTGTGTGAGATACAAATAATGGTGCGTTCACCCGGCAATTGCAGCGGGTTTGCGGTGAACTGGTTAGTGAATCCCTTTTCTTCGCCTAAGTTACATTCATCATCGTAACGGTGCTTTTTCAAATAATTGCGATGGTAGCAAAAGGTGCCGTTGAGAATGTTTTGTGGGCCAAAGCTGCGGCTTTTAAACAGGCGGTTGATATGGCTATACCAGATAGGGATCTGATCGGAACCCGAAATCAACGCCCGGTGGCGCTGCATCATGTCGATGGTGTAAGAGATCTTATCCGCCGGATAATAGTCATCATCATCCATACAGAGAATATATTCACCTACCGCCAGCGCATTGAGCATATTGCGCTTTTTCCCCAGATCGAGTTTTTCCGGGTGATAGATATAGCGAATATTAAATTTCTCCGGATGGTTCTGCGTCAACCGGTCAATGATCGACTGATTACTTTGCGGGGAATCATCGAGGATCACCAGCTCCCGCCGGTCGGCAGGATAGTCCTGATAACGGAACATATACAGCAAATAGGGTAAGAAAGCGCCGCGGTTCCACGTTGGCGTGATAACGCTGACAAACGGTTTTTTGCGGCCAGTGTCGAGTGTTTTAACAATACCGGGCAAGGCGGGTCGTGCTTTAGGGGATTCAGACATGGTGATGTGTATTCGCGATTCGAAAAAGGACCGGGCATCAGCCCGGCCAACAGGCACTAACGTGTTATCAGGGAGAACGCCGAGAGCAGTGGATCTCCCGGCAGCATGTCCAGAATATGCTGGCGCAACGAGTGGGCGCTCTCGCTGTTGCGCCACGCTTCAAACAGCGCGAAGAGGGCGTAAATTTCGTCATGGTTTAGCGCAGAATCATCCATCGTCCACAGGCAAAACAGAGTGCGAATCATAAAGACGTCAGCCGCCAGCCAGAAGAAACGCAGCAGTGTGCTTTCGCTCTCATGCTGCGGGAAAGTGTCGTGGTACAGGTGATAAATCAGATAGTTGCTGAATATCCATGCCTCTTGAGCAAAGTAGCGCTCATACGTGTTTAGCCATTGAGTCTGCAGCTGCTGCTGAAGCATGGCTTCACTGTTCGCATCTTGCAGCATCAACAGGCTGACCTGCAGGGGTAAGGTCAACTTACGTGTGCTTTCTGGCAACAGGTCCCAGTTGAACTCACAGCTGCCCATTTGGGTGATCAGCTCGCGCTGCAGCTGGGGCAGGCTGGGCAGTTGCGCGAACTGATCCTGCAGTTTTCCGCTTTGCGCATGGTCAGCCAGAACCTGCGGCAGCGAGGCCAGCTTCTCCAGCACCGCTTCACTATCGCCTGGGCATTTCTCACTGAAAGAGAGCATGATGCCCAGCGCATACAGGCGCAGCTCCGGCGATAAACCTGGAAGCGTGATGGTATGCAGAGCGGATTGATTCAATACCTGATCGCGTGGGGATAGCGCCGGGCTGTCCGGGTTGGCCGCACATTTTGAATGATGCAAGACAAAGGCATTGGGATCGCCTAATGCAGCCTGACAGCTGGCCGGGTCGGTTAAGGCCAGACTCTGACGCACTTCTGTTTTCCAGCACACGTTAACCCGTAAAGCGGAATCCGGATGGCGGGATAAAAACAACCGGACAAAGTCAGGTTCATAACAATCAATCATACTCATAATCTGTTCTCAGCAATCCCAATATTCAAAATCTGTTTATGACATTGCAATATCCATGCCTGAATTTTTATTTCATTTATATCAAATGGTTAAGCGAGGCGCGGAAAGCGGGTTTCCGCGTCAGGGAAGGAAGTTTAGCGCTGATAAATAAAATCCGGCTCAGTGCCTAAAAAGGCCTGAATAAATTCATACTGGCGGATCAGCAGATCGCCGTTTTTTTCGTTATACGCCTTACAGCGTTTCGCTTTTTGCTCAAGGCTTTGCCACCAGCCCTCTGCGGCACTTTTCTGTACGCCCGGCAACCAGCTAAAGACCTGCTCTATCCCTGTACGATTGACGCTTACGCCCAGCAGTTGCAGGATCGAACGGCGCTGTTGGCTGCTGTTTTGCAACTGCTCATAATGCTGTTGAATAAGTTCATTGATGGCCAGCAGCTCGTCGCTGTCGCGACGGATCATACACAGACGTTGTTGTTCCAACTGGTGTCTGAGCGCGTCATACCGCGTTCCGTCTTCACGAATGCCCTGAAGCAGAGTTTTCACCTGCTGTAGCCTGGTGTTCACTGTTGTAGCCTCTTATTTCTGGAAAAAGCTGAGCATGTCCCCAGCCAGTTGATCGGTATCAACCTGCAAATCGCCTGAGGCCAGCATGGCCTGCATTTGCGCCACTTTGTCGTAATCAACGTCACTTTGCGTATCACTGTTCAGCGTTTGCTGCGCCGTTTGCAATCCCGCCTGAGTAATATCATCGGCGGAAAGCGATGCGGAACTGGACGTGCTCGTCTGCACGCTGCTCTTGTCTGCTCGAGCCTGTTCGGTTGTCGATGCAGGGCGATTGCCTGGCAGGGTTGGGGTAATTTTCATAGCAACCTCGTACATATTCCGTTGGGTTGGTTATCTGTTATTGGCTAAAAGCGGCGGCAATAGCGGAAAACTTTAATCCCATCACAAAAAATCCCCGCACTATTCCGCCATCAGCGTGGTGACCACGCCGGTATCGTCCACCATACCGCTAATGATCCGCTGGCTGCTGCTGTTGCGAATTTTTATCACATCCCCTTTACGACCATTCTTCAACGCCACGCCCGGCATTGAAGCGGTAATGCCAGCCATATGGGAGACGATCATCACTGGCTGGTCGCGTTTGACCAGCATCGGCTGAACCAGTTCGCTACGCGTAATCGGTTTACCCGGTTGCAGGGCGCGTTTGCTGGTGAGACCAATCGCTTCATCCATATTTGTTATCAACCCTTCCCGCTGGTTGCTGATATTGAATTTTTTAAGCTGCAGGTCGTCGGCGGTAATCACCGTATCTCGGGCAATCAACGACTTTGGCATCACTACCGGCACCGACACGTCGGGGCGCACTGCAACGTTATATTTCCAGCCCGCATTGCCTGGGCAGGTCACCACAAAGTTCATTCGTGACAAGGCCATCTCTGGGGAGGTACTGGAGGTGATCTGTGGCGCCGACGCGCATAGCGCGCTGGTACTCACGGCTGAGGGGATATAGATATTGAACGTGTAGCGATAGTCCTGCCACTGCTGTTTGTGCGCCAGTGCGTCGATTTCATGACCGGCGGCAGTCAGAACCAGTGCGTTGATCTGTTCCCGGGCGCTGTGCTGAATGGGATGGACGGCGGCATGTACGGGTAAGACGCAGCATAAAGCCAGCATTATCTCCGCGGCAAAGGGGAAAGAAGGCTTCCTTACGTAGGAGGGTAGTTTCATAAAGTCATTTCTCATCAATCACTTAAAAGTTGGCATGGTTATTGCTAGTAATAGCGATATCTACGCAGGAGTGATGCAAGAAATGGGAATCAGTTTTCAGCAGGCATTGGGTGTACATCCGCAGGCAGTGAAGTTACGTCTTGAGAGGACCGAGCTACTGACTGCGAATCTGGCAAACGTCGATACACCAAATTTCAAAGCCAAAGATATTGATTTTGCCGCTGAGATGCAACGGGCAAGTCACACAAATGTTTTGCCTGAGGCTGACGTGAAATACCGGGTGCCGATGCAGCCCTCAGAGGATGGCAATACCGTAGAACTGAATACCGAGCAGGCCCGGTTTTCACAAAATAGTATGGATTATCAAAGCAGTCTGACTTTTTTGAATCTGCAACTTAGCGGAATCAAAGAAGCCATCGAAGGAAAATAACCATGTCGTTTACTGATATTTACCAGATTTCCGGCTCGGCGATGACGGCGCAAACCATCCGTCTGAATACCGTCGCCAGCAACATGGCGAATGCGGAATCTCCTGCCAGCAGCGAGGCGCAGGCCTATAAAGCGCGCAGCCCGGTTTTTGCTGCGGTTTACAACAATAGCCTGATTGGCGCAAACAACCGTCACGGCATTGATGGCGCCAGCGTGCAAGTGCAGGACGTGATGCAAAGCGGCGGGGTGGTGAAACGTTATGAGCCGCATCACCCAATGGCGGATCAGAACGGTTTTGTCTGGTACCCGGACGTCAACGTGGTCGAGCAAATGGCCGACATGATGTCTGCCTCTCGTGATTTCGAAACCGACGTTGATGTGCTGAATAACGTCAAAAGTATGCAGCAAAGCTTACTCAAACTGGGAGAAGTGTAATGAATACCCTGGCTCTGTATGCCCAATCTCAGGCGCTGGCTTCTTCTCAGGAGAAGACGGCGGTGGCTGAAAATACTGTGAGCGCCACGGCGCAAAGCAACAACCTGGGGGATAGCAGCTCTTCCTCTACCTCGTCAACCACCGATACCAGTGGAACCAGCGGCACACCGACGACGACAACGTCCACGGAAACGTCCGCGGTCGACACGTTTCTGACGCTGTTCGTAGCCGAAATTGAAAACCAGGACCCCACCGATCCGACCGATCCTACGGCCTATATCGATCAGCTCTCCTCAATGGCGCAGGTAGCGATGATGGAAGAGATGAGCGTGCAGGCCAATACCAACGCCGTGCTGATGAGCAACATTCAGGTGATGGCGCTGGGCAATATGGTCGGCGACGACATCATGGTGCAAACCACCTCGCTGGATATCGAAGATAACAGCAAGGACATTCAGGGACGCGTCACGCTGGATGACAGCTGTACCGATGTGGATCTGCATTTCACCGATGAAGCGGGTGATGACTACACCGTGTCGCTTATTCCGGAAGGTGAAACCTCTGTTGGGCCAGGCCAGGTTGATTTTGATATTAACCCCGCGGATTACGGCATCCCGCCGGGCGATTACAGCGTATCTGTGGTGACCAATACCGGGGAAGAAGAAGTGCCGATTGAGGTGACGGGCAAGGTGGAAGATGTGCGTATTCCGCTCGATGGCAGCACGCCGGTGCTCAACGTTGACGGCGTTGGCGAAGTGCCATTCACCATGATCACCCAGTTTGGCGTACCGGACAGCACCGATGACACCACGCCGCCTGACACTGACGACGGCAGCGATAACGCCGACAGCAATACAGTGCTCTGATTTAGTTTACATTACAGGAAGAAACAATGAGTTATGAAATTGCAGCGACGGGGCTAAACGCCGTCAACGAACAACTGGACGGAATCAGTAACAACATCGCGAACTCCGGGACGGTCGGTTATAAATCAATGACCACTCAGTTTTCCGCGATGTACGCCGGGACGCAGGCGATGGGCGTGAGCGTGGCGGGTTCCGCGCAAAGCATCGCCACCGGCGGCTCAATGGTTTCCACCGGCAATGCGCTGGATTTAGCCATTAACGATGATGGCTTTTTCGTTATGTGCGACAGCGCAGGGAACATCTCCTATACCCGGGCCGGCTCCTTTGTGACTGACAAAAACGGCTATATCGTTAATGCCTCCGGTGATTATCTGCAAGGCTATCCGGTGGATGACAGCGGCACGCTGCAAACCGGTACCGTGACCGATATCCAGATTAAAACCGGCAACATCCCGGCGCAGGCTACCGACAGCATGACCTTCACGGCCAACTTTGATGCCAGTGATGACATTATTAGCCGTACAGGTGACCCTACGGCTGATCCTGCGGTTCCAGCTGTGCCATTTGACCCGAATAATAGCGACACCTACACCGACAGCTACACCACCACCGTGTATGACTCGTTGGGTAACGAGCACTCCGTTAGCCAGTACTTTACCAAAACGGCGGATAACACCTGGGAAGTGCAATACACCTTTGATGGCGAACCGCAGACAGGCGTACCTGCAACTACGCTGACCTTCGATCCGAATACCGGCAAGCTGACCTCTCCGACCACGCCGCAAACTATCACCTTCACTACCGACGAAGCTGCGCCGATCTCAATGACGGTCGATTACTCCGACTGTACCCAGTACGGCTCCGACTTCTCGGTCACCACCAACTCCGCGACCGGCTATGCCTCCGCAACGCAAAACGGCGTGCAGGTGGATGACGACGGTAAAGTTTACGCCACTTACAGCAACGGCGAGCGCATGCTGCAGGGCCAGGTTGTACTCGCCACCTTCCCGGATGAGAACGGGCTGGAAGCGGTGAGCGGTACCGCGTGGGTACAGACCGGCGAATCCGGTACGCCGCTGATTGGCGTGCCTGGCTCTGGTTCCTGCGGCACGCTCTCTTCCGGCATGCTCGAAAGCTCCAACGTGGATATCACCAACGAACTGGTCAACCTGATGACCGCCCAGCGCAACTACCAGGCGAACACGAAAGTGATTTCGACCAGTACGCAGTTGGACCAGGCACTCTTCCAGGCGATGTAAGGCTAAGAAATGGATCGGTTGATTTATACCGCACTAAGCGGCGCCACCCAGACGCTGCTGGAGCAGCAAATTAGCGCCAACAACCTCGCCAACGTCAACACCAATGGTTTTCGTGCGGATATGGCGATGGCGAGTAATGACAAAGTCAAAGGCGGTGGCTTCGACACGCGTTTTATGGCGAAAGAGAGTCCCAGCGGCGTCAATGACAGCACCGGCGTGGCGGAAAAAACCGAGCGTCCGCTCGATGTCGCCATTCAGGGAACCGGCTATATCGCCGTGCAGGATAAAGCCGGAAACGAAGTTTATACCCGCAACGGCAATATTCAGCAGGACGATCAGGGGCAGTTGACCATCGACGGCAATATTGTGCTCGGGGATAACGGCCCGATTATTTTACCGCCGAATGCGATTGCCTCTTTCGGTAGCGACGGCACGCTCTCCGTCACACCTGACGATGGCGATGTCACTGCCACGATGGATATCGATCGCCTGAAGCTGGTGGATATTCCGGTCGCCAATCTGGCGAAAAATAGCGAGGGGATGCTGGTGACGGCGGACGGCGTACCGGCACAACGCGATGAGAACATCAAAGTGAGCGGCGGCTTTCTGGAAGGCAGTAACGTGTCTGCGGTGAGCGAAATGATGTCGTCCATTGCGATGAACCGTCAGTTCGAAGCGCAAATCAAGATGATGAAAACGGCTGAAGATCTCAGCGACTCAGGCAACAGGCTGCTACGCGGCTCCTGAGCCGTAGTCTTTAATCAGGGATAAAGTTTTATGAACGCAGCGTTATGGATCAGTAAAACCGGCCTGTCGGCGCAGGATGCTGAGATGAGTGCGATTGCCAACAACATCGCCAACGTCAATACCACGGGCTTTAAGCGCGACCGCGTGATGTTCCAGGATCTGTTTTATCAGACTCAGGAAGCGCCGGGCGCCATGCTCGATCAAAACAACATCATGCCGACCGGAATGCAGTTCGGTAGCGGTGTTCGTATTGTGGGAACGCAAAAAACCTTTACCGAAGGGAATGTAGAAACCACCGACAATACAATGAACGTGGCCATCATGGGGCAGGGATTTTGGCAGGTGCAAAAGGCGAACGGGGATATTGCGTATACCCGTGACGGCAATATGCAGGTTAACGCCGACGGCGTGCTGACTAACTCCGAAGGTTTACCTCTGCAACCGGAAATCGACGTTCCGTCCGGCGCTACCAACGTGGCATTTGGTGAAGATGGCACCGTGACGGCGATCCTGCCCGGCGACAGTGACCCTACCGAACTGGGGCAACTGACGCTGGTGAACTTCGCCAACCCGGCAGGGCTGTCAGCCGAAGGCGACAACCTGTATCTGGAAACCGCAGCCAGTGGTCAACCGACGGAAGGTATTCCCGGGGAAGATGGTCTGGGGACTTTGCAGGACAGCGCTCTGGAAGGCTCAAACGTGGATATCGTCAACGAAATGGTGGCGATGATCAACGTGCAGCGTGCCTATGAGATGAACGCCAAAATGGTCTCTGCGGCAGACGATATGCTGCAGTTTATTAGTCAGACACTGTAACTCAAGAATGTGAAATGCCGGATGGTACAGTTCCATCCGGCAGAAATAGGCAGAACGTGAAAAATTATCTCTGGCTGATGGTACTGCTTCCCCTGTTAAGCGGGTGCGAATCGCAGGCTCTCCTGGTCAAAAAAAATGACGAATTCTTTGCTCCGCCCAAAACCGAGGCACCGCCAACGGCGGATGGCCGCGCGGGAGGGGTGTTCGAAACGGGTTACAAGTGGTCGCTGACAGCGGATCGCCGCGCCTATCGGGTGGGGGATATCCTGACCGTGATGCTGGAGGAATCTACCCAGTCGAGCAAACAGGCGAAAACCAATTTCGGTAAGAACAATACCGTGGATATTGGCGCGCCGACCCTCTTTGGGCATACCAAAGATAACCTTTCCGCGTCCGTGGACGCCAATCGCGATTTCAACGGCACGGCGACCTCGCAGCAGCAAAACAGTCTGCGCGGCGAAATTACGGTGTCGGTACACTCGGTACAGTCGAACGGTATCCTGGAAATTCGCGGTGAAAAATGGCTCACCCTCAACCAGGGCGATGAGTACATCCGCCTGAGCGGCCTGGTGCGTGCTGATGATATTCAAAACGACAACTCCGTCTCATCGCAGCGTATTGCCGATGCGCGTATCTCCTATGCGGGTCGCGGCGCATTGAGCGATGCCAATGCGGCGGGCTGGCTGACGCGTCTGTTTAACCATCCTCTCTTCCCGATCTAATGCAGGATTTTACTATGCAACACTTAAGCGGGCGCTGGATGAAAGCGTTAAACGGCATCGTTATCGCCCTGAGTCTGGCGCTGCCTGGCGCGGCGCAGGCGCGATCTCTGGAGTCGCTGGTCAACGTCCAGGGCGTCAGGGAAAACCAACTTGTCGGCTACAGTCTGGTGGTCGGTCTGGATGGAACCGGGGATAAAAACCAGGTCAAATTCACCAACCAGACAATTACTAACATGCTGCGCCAGTTCGGCGTACAGCTGCCGAGTAAAATCGATCCGAAGGTGAAGAACGTTGCGGCGGTGGCGGTCAGCGCGACGTTGCCGCCCATGTACTCGCGTGGGCAAACCATTGACGTCACAGTCTCGTCAATCGGCGATGCCAAAAGCCTGCGCGGCGGTACATTATTGCTCACCCAATTACACGGTGCTGACGGAGAAGTTTACGCCCTTGCGCAAGGGAGCGTGGTGGTTGGCGGGATGAACGCCACCGGGGCCAGCGGTTCCAGCGTCACTGTGAATACCCCCACCGCCGGGCTGATACCGAATGGGGCATCCGTGGAGCGGGAAATTCCCAGTGATTTCCAGATGGGCGATACCATCACGCTTAATCTGAAACGTCCTTCTTTCAAAGATGCCAACAATATTGCGGCGGCGATCAACGCGTCGTTTGGCGGCATTGCGACGGCGCAAAGCTCGACCAACGTCAGCGTCCGCGCGCCAACCAGCCCCGGTGCGCGCGTCGCCTTTATGTCTCAGTTGGATGACGTTCAGGTTCAGGCGGAAAAAGTGCGTGCCCGCGTGGTGTTTAACTCGCGTACCGGCACAGTGGTGATGGGGGATGGCATTGCCCTGCACGCGGCGGCAGTGTCGCATGGCAGCCTGACGGTGTCCATCAATGAAAGCAGCAACGTCAGCCAGCCGAATGCCTTTGCCGGTGGCCGTACGGCGGTGACGCCGCAGAGCAATATTTCGGTGAATCATGCCCGCCCGGGAATGATCAGTCTGCCAGAGTCCAGCAGTCTGAAAACGTTGGTTAACGCCCTTAACAGCCTGGGCGCCACGCCGGACGACATTATGTCGATTTTGCAGGCTCTGCATGAAGCCGGAGCGCTGGACGCCGATCTGGAGGTGATTTAATGGCCGACATCAAAGTGAATCATAGCGGGGGCATTGACGGCAGCGATGCGTTAATGGGCCCGAAAATTAAAGATAACGATTTACAGAAAGCCGCTCAGCAGTTTGAAGCCATTTTCTTACGCAACATGCTGAAAGAGATGCGTAAAACCAATGAGATCTTCGACTCAAAAGACAACCCGTTTAACAGCGACTCGGTACGAATGATGCAGGGATTTTATGACGATCAGCTGTGCAACAGTCTTGCCCAACAGCACGGCATTGGCATTGCCGCGATGATCGTCAAACAACTCTCCCCTCATCACAAAGGATAAAGGTTGCGCGGCGGCTTAAGAACTGTGGTTTTTTCGCCGCTCTTAATCGGCAAGGTTGTTAACGACAGACCGGGTGACTGACCGGCGAGGACTCTTTGATGGACATGATTAATATTGGCTACAGCGGCGCATCGACGGCGCAGGTGGAGCTTAATGTAACCGCGCAAAACACGGCTAACGCCATGACCGACGGTTATACCCGGCAAGTTGCCATCACCAGTACCATTGGCGCCAGCTCCGGTTCAGCCAACAGTGCGGGTAACGGTGTGCAGGTGGACAGTATTCGCCGCGTTTCTAACCAGTATCAGGTGAACCAGGTGTGGTATGCCGCCAGTGATTACGGCTATTACAACACCCAGCAGGAGTATTTAACGCAACTGGAAACCGTGCTCAGCGACGATAACAGTAGCCTGAGCGGCGGTTTTGACAACTTTTTTGCCGCGCTAAACGAAGCCACCACCAGCCCGGATGATTCCGCCCTGCGTGAACAGGTGATCAGCGAGTCCGGCGCGCTGGCGCTGCGCGTGGATAACACGCTGGACTATATCGACTCGCAAAGCAGTGAGATCGTCAGCCAGGAGCAGGCGATGGTGGCGCAGGTGAACACCCTGACTACCGGTATTGCCAGTTATAACCAGCAAATTGCGGAAGCTGAAGCCAACGGCGATAACGCCTCGGCGCTGTACGATGCCCGCGATCAGATGGTCGAACAACTGAGCGGCATCATGGACGTGCAGGTCAATATTGATGATGAAGGTAACTACAACGTTACGCTGCAAAACGGTCAGCCGTTGGTCAGCGGGCAGGAGAGTTCCACCATCGAACTGGATACCAACGCCGACGGCACACAGAGCATGTCGCTGACATTTGCCGGAACTACGTCATCGATGAACACCGATACCGGCGGCTCGCTGGGGGCGCTGTTTGATTATCAGAATCAGGTGCTGACGCCGCTGACGGGAACGATTAACAGCATGGCGGAGCAATTTGCCGATGCGGTGAACACTCAACTGGCGCAGGGCTACGATCTGAACGGTAACCCCGGTGAACCGCTGTTTATTTATGATGAAAATTCATCTGATGGCCCGCTGGAAGTGAATCCCGATATCACCGCCGATGAGCTGGCGTTTTCCAGTTCGCCGGACGAAAGCGGTAACAGCGATAACCTGCAGGCGCTGATTAACATCTCCACCGAGCCGCTGGATATTGAGGGGCTGGGCAGCGTGACCGTGGGCGAAGCCTGATCGTCGATCATCAGCAACATTGGTATCTACAGCCAGCAGAACCAGACGGAAGCGGAAGCGGCGGCTAACGTCTACTCCGAAGCGCAGACCCAGCAGAGCAGCGTCAGCGGGGTCAGCATGGACGAAGAAGCGGTGAACCTCATTACCTATCAGCAGATTTATGAGGCCAACCTCAAAGTTATCTCAACGGGCGCAGATATTTTCGATTCTGTGCTGGAAATGTGTAGCTAACCTGGAGAGGAATGAATATGCGTGTATCTACTCAGCAATCTTATGTGTCCATGACGCAGAGTTTTAACGATCTCTCCAGCGATCTGTCCCATGTCGTTGAGCAAATGGCGACCGGGAAAAGTATTCTGCTGCCGTCTGACGATCCGATCGCGGCGACCCGTATTACGCAACTTAACCGCCAGCAATCGGCCCTCGACCAGTATCAGAGCAATATTGACTCCGCGACGGCGGGCATGAGTCAGCAGGAGTCGATCCTTGATGGCGTGAATAACGATCTGTTGGCGATTCGCGACGATCTGCTGGAAGCGGCGAACGGCACCAATACCGCCGATTCGTTAGCCAGCCTGGGGCAAGATATCCAGTCGATGACCGAAGCGATGGTCTCGGCATTAAATTACCAGGATGAAGACGGGCACTATGTGTTTGGCGGGACGGTCAACGATCAGCCGCCGATTGTCGCCGTGGACGACGACGGTGATGGCGTCACCGACAGCTATACCTACCAGGGGAATGACGACCATCGTCAAACCACGGTATCCAATGGTGTGGAAGTGGATACTAACGTGGCGGTCAGTGATTTCTTCGGCGATAGCCTGGACGTGCTGAACACCCTGACGTCGCTGTCGAAAGAGCTACAGGATCCGTCGGTTGACCCTGCCGATCCGCAGGTGCAAAGCGATATTGAAAATGCCATCAATACGGTGGATGACGCTTCCGACTCGCTCAATGCTTCTATTGCCACCATCGGTGAAACGCAAAATACGATGAGTATGCTGAGCGGTGCGCAAACGGATATCGCCACCTCTAACGATCAGCTGATTGGTCAACTGAGCGATCTGGATTACGGCCCGGCCTCTATTACCTTTACCGGTCTGGAAATGGCGATGGAAGCCACTTTAAAAACCTACTCCAAAGTGAGTGAGTTGAACCTTTTCAGTGTGATTTAACAGCGAGCAGTAGCCCAGGAATAGTATGCAGGTCGGTTTAAATACAACATCACTCTCCGGAAGCGGAGCGCTCAATCCTTCTGTGCAACAACATAGCGTTGCGCAGAATGCCCCTGTCCGTCAAAAGTTACCCGCAACGGCGAGTGATTACCCGGCCTCGCCGCTTATTACCACCCGGCCTCAGCGCTACAGTGTGCAGCTCAACGATCAGCTCACCACGCTGCAGCAGGCCGACCACTATCTGGGGCAACTGGAACAGCATTTGCTGGATTATCGCCATGCCTCGCGCCGTGGTGGGCAGACGCAGCAGCAAAAGGGTGCTGAGCTTACCCAGTGGCTGGATAAACGCACGGCATTATCCGGCGGCGCGGTTGACCGGCAGTTGCGTCCGGTTCTGCAAGGTGAAGCGCGAGTGACCTTTCACTCACCCGAGCTGGCGCAGATGCTGCAAAAAAATGCCATAAGCTCGCGCATGTTTAGTGTCTCTGACGGACGGCAAACCCAGCACTCTGCGGTGGTGGTTGGTGAGGATCTGGATCCTGGTCAGTACAAAATGATGATGAGCAACGCGCTGCGTCGTGTCGGCGTACAGGTGCACGATCAACAGGGCACGCTGAGTTTTTCCACCTTGGAAAAGCAGTGGCCGCAGATCCAACAAACCCTGAGCGTACGCGATGTCGACGCTAAGTCATCAACGTTTACCCCGCTCAAGATATTCGTCGATCCCTCTCGTTCAGAAGAGCTGCTGCAACAGCTATCTCAGGGGAGTAACCGCCCTCAGGATAGTTTACAGCAGGCGCTGGATGCGATTGGCGATCAGCGTGCGCAAATGGCTGCCCAGCAGGAGAAGGCCCGACAGCTGATTGACGGGATGGCGCGTTTTCCACAGGCAGAAAGTGCGGTGAAAGCCTCTGAATCTTTGGGGGGAGTATTGGATCATGCTAATCACAATTATCAGGTATTAGCGCAGGCGGTAAATGGACAAGCCCGACTTTCCAGCCAGACTGTCCGGAGCTTATTAAGCTAATTTATATGGCATGCTTTTGTTGAAAAAGTAAATGTAGCGGGGTCTGTAACTAACAGACCTCCAATATCCTGAGTAAAGAGCAAATTTTGCTGTGGGTTTAAATGAATCCACCACGTATGCAGGTTATGCTCGTTAACAAAGGTGCTGAAATTTGATAAGCGGGGGTCATTTTTATCCGCTTTAGCATCGCTAAAATGAAATTCGCCTTGTTTAGTTGTTCCTGCAAAACGATTAATGCATGCTGAGATTTCGAATGTCGACGGCGCTTCGTTATTTTTTGCCAACGGGATGAACGTTAGAGCAGTGCTTTTGTTCTGCGAACTCATAATGAGTTCGTAATGAGCGTTCTTCCCGCTGTTCAGATCGTAACTGGCAACAACCGTATTCTCAATATGGGCATGAGCCGTGCAGGTAAAGAATAAAGAAAAAATGCCCGTAGAGCAAAAAAAGTAATTATTTGCATTTTGGTATTTCATTTAACATTTCCTCCACTTCTTTAATTAAAATACCATTCATTTCATTATCTTTATTTAACCAGTTATCAAAGTTCAGCGCTAACTGCCAGCTATCATTGCATTGATTACTGAGTACAATATCAAGCGTAAGTTTGTTTAATGCGACTCGGTAATACATGGTCATTGAGGCATTATGCCTAACCAAAAGTTGATCGATTTGTTGCATTCCTGGGAGAATATGTTGCGAAACAACGGGTAATTCTTTCGTTTTTTCCCCGGGATCGTAAAGCTGATAAACAGCAATACGGCTGGAATTTTCAACGTTTTCTTTAACCAGCAGCGGTGTTTCAGTTGGTTTCTCGACTGATGGCGCTTTAAAGTAAGAGATCAGTGCGAAAAGCGACAGGGCAATAACGATAACGGGCAAGGTGATCAGCATGGCCCGGTAAGGGGGATGTCTGGTTGTCGATTTTTTCTTGTCTTCTGGTGATAACGTAATGTTAAATAAAGGTGTTTTTTCATTCGGTGTCGGTGATGACGTTTCATTAGAAACAAGAAATTCAACATCCCCGGTACTCTCTTCGGCTTTCTCACTGGTGCTGCTATCAACCACAAATTCATTATGGTTAATGGTTTCCGTCAGGTAGTTTTTATTAAACAAATACCCTTTTTTAGGGATGGTTTTTATAATTTCTTGCTGTTTACCGTCATCATCGATAGCAACGCGCAGGGCATGAACGGCTGTAGGTAAGCTATTTCCGCCAACGATGCGATTCTTCCAGACGGCTGTCATTAAAAACGAACGAGATAAGACGACATCGGCATTTTTAGCTAATGTCTCTAATAGAATAAAATGATATTCGCCCAGGCGACGAATTTCACCTGTTTCACAATGGATTAACGCATTAAGCGAAGAGTCCATCCGCCAGTTGTTGACTACAATACTCATGGTTTTGTCTACCCGTGCAAGATTTTATATCCGTGGTATTACACCGTTAAAAATCAGTGCATTAAATTTCTGGAGAAATTGAGATGTCTTTCTGGCTGAGAAACAGCAGCCTGATTGGTATTGGGTGTTTTTTGCTCTATCCTAAAAAGGACTGGAAATGTAGCGAAAGTGCCCGAGACTCACAATATAAAAATACAGGGTATTTGCAACGAAATGTAAAATAAGGCATCAACAGAGCGTTTTAAAGTTACTTTGCTTAAGTATAATCTTATTGCTATCATGATGTTATCCCCGCAGGTGCGTAAGTAATCAACCCATTATTAGATATTTCTAATAATCTTTTAATTAAATCTTGATTGAGTCCTTCCTTGTATAGTGACTGTTTTGGTACTAAGGCACGGAAAGCTAAAATAGATGGGCGGGATGTTTGTCTCTTTAGCTAATGAAGTTGTGGGCTCATAAAAATTTTTTTGCAGCGCTTTAAGTTTTCCGAACGGGTGGTCGTTTTTACTGAGTATCGAAACGAAAACGATTATTCACAAGGAGCAGTACCATGTTATCGATTAATACTAATACCGCCTCAATGGCAGCAGTAAACGCCATTAACAAAAGCAGCGCATCTCTGTCTACTTCTATGGAACGTCTGGCGACAGGTAACCGTATTAACTCTTCTGCAGACGATGCTGCGGGCAAACAGATTGCCAGCCGTTTGACTGCGCAGTCCAGCGGTATGGGCGTTGCGCTGAGCAACATTCAGGACGCAACGGCGATGCTGCAGACTGCAGACAGCATGTTTGACGAAATGACTGACGTACTGGGCCGTATGAAAGACCTGTCCACGCAGGCAGCGAACGGAACCTACAGCGACGAAGATATGCAGGCAATGCAGGACGAATACGACGAACTGGGTCAGCAGATGTCCGACATGCTGCAGAACACCACTTACGGCGGCACCAACCTGTTCGGTGTTTCCGGTACCAGCAACACCGGTAAAGATGGCCTGTTCCAGAGCTCAGTCACCTTCCAGGTTGGCGCTGAATCTTCCGACACCATGACCGTGAATATCTCCAGCCAACTGGGCGACCTGACCACTGCTTTGAGCAGTGTTAGCGCCTCTTTCAAAGCTGACCAGGCGGATACTACCGGTACTGCGGGTGTCTCTGGTGGTTCTGAGCTGACCACCTCCGGCTCTGCAAACCAGATGATCACCACCATCCAGACCGCAATGGACGATGTGTCCAAGATCCAGTCCAAACTGGGCGCGTCTATCAACCGTCTGAACGACACCGCTGCTAACCTGACCAGCATGCAGGACAACACCAACGTAGCGATCGGTAACATTATGGATACCGACTACGCGACGGAAGCCTCCAACATGACGCAACAGCAGGTGCTGATGCAAACTGGCATCACCATGCTGAAGCAGTCCAACAGCATGTCCAGCATGGTGTCCAGCCTGCTGCAGTAATTCTGTTCTGTGGTGAAATTGCGCCATTCACAACACCGCCGACTGGCGGTGTTGTGCTTTCAGCGGCAGAAGGGGAGTCAGGAAGTTTCCTGTCCAACGGAAATTCGATTTCCATGCGCTTGGTAACTAATTGATTTTAAATAAATTAAAAACTGGCATACATTTTGCTTTAGCAACGATAACGTCGCACGGAGTTATTCATGATCAACCCAAGAACTATGGCGAAAGCCGCAGCTTATGCCGATATCGCCACGCAGAGCGCCAACCTGCAACAACAGCAGGCAGAGTTAGATGCTGAAAGCAGCGGGCTGGATTCGTTGAGCACGGCATTAACCGATTTCCAGTCGGCTATTGATGCCTTGAACAGTGATACAGACGGTCCACTGACCTTTTCGGCGACATCGAATAACGACTCTACGACGGTTTCTGCCAACTCGGAAGCGCAGGCGGGAACGTACTCATTTTATGTCAGCAAGTTGGCACAGGGTCAGCAGTCTACGTTCCAGATGACAGACAATATTTATGAGGCGACCGGTACGTTTGATCTGACCATGGAAGATGGCAGCAGCATGGAGATCGATCTTTCTACGGCCGATAGCGATGGTGATGGCTATATCGATGCCACCGGGCTGGTAGATGCTATCAATAGTAGTGACGACAACCCGGGGGTTTCGGCTGCGCTGGTGAAAACAGATGGCCAGACAACCATTATGCTGACGTCTGACACTACCGGCGCACAAAGTGGTTTCACGGCGACAGTTAATGGCACGGTCATTGCCAGTCCGGAAACTGCGATGACGACTCCACAAGATGCTGTAATTAATCTGGGAGGTAAGGATGGGCCGACCATCACCAGCAGCAGCAATACCTTCGATGATGTGATTCCCGGTGTGACCATGACCTTTACGGAGGTCAGCGATCCAGACAATGCCAGCGATGTCACGACGATTACCGTGGCAGAAGATTCCAGCGCCTCACAGGCAAAAGTACAGACCTTTGTTGATGCCTATAACACCCTTGTCGACACCGTAGATTCATTAACCAGTAATGGCGGTGATGGTTCTAATCCAGGTGTTTTCGCAGGTGACGCCGGGCTCAATTCATTAACCAACCAACTTGATGATATCGCCCACTCTTACTACGACGGCGTATCGATTGTGGATTATGGCATCTCGCTCGATTCCGACGGTCATTTAGAAATTGACTCCGATAAGTTTAACGAAGCGATGGAAGCGAACCCGGATGGTCTAACGTCGATTTTTGTCGGTGATGACAGCATGGTCGCGCAGATGGATGACCTGATGGACAGCTATCTGGACTCCAGTACCGGCATCATCACTATGCGTGAAGACAACATTGAGGATCAGCAGAGCAAAATCCAGGACGAAAGCGATCAGCTTACTGAAACCTATAACACCAATTACGAACGCTACCTGGAAGAGTACACCAATACGCTGATTGAAACGTACACCATGAAAGTGAGTATGGCCGCGTTTATGTAAGCAACCGGTTTAGTAAAAGAATAGAGAGTCAATATGTACGACACGCAGGATGGTTATTCGCAATACAAAGAGATGGATCTTGCTGCTCGTACGGCAGCAGCATCACCTCTTGAGCTGGTACTGGTGCTGTTTTCCGGTTTGATGGATGAACTGGAACGCGCCAAAAGCCACATTGAGAACAAACGCTATGAGCGTAAAGCGCAGAGCATTAATAAATGCATCGATATTCTCAACGCCTTAACCAGCTCGCTGGAATTTGAAACGGGCGGCGAGCTGGTGGTGAATCTGTCCCGGCTTTATGACCACTGCGTTTATCGCCTGTATGAAGCCAGCGGCGAATTGTCTTTAGAAAAAATTGATGAAGTGATCCTGATCCTGACGAATCTGCGCACAGGTTGGGAAGGTCTGTCGGCAAAACTGGGGTAAGGCGATGGAAAGAGAGCGCCAGCAACAACAGCTTTATGCCCTGGTAAAAGAGATGAACGACGCCCTTGATCAAAAGCGTTGGCGGCGGCTACCCAGCCTGCATCAGCAGGTAATGCGCGTTTTTCATGAATATGAAGCCTGGGAAACGGATGCCAGCGCGTTGCGTAAGGTTAAAGACAACATGCTTTCGGCATTTGAGGCGCTGATTGCGAGGCGAACTCAGCGTGCGGAAGAACTTAAAGCGCGAATGGATAAACATCAGCAAAACCAGGAAGGAATGTTGGCGTATTCAATGGTTAATTTAATTTCGGAGAAGGCATGAATCCTGTATTACTGGCCTCGGTCAGTGCGTCGGCAGAGGCCACACCGGAAAAGGCGACTGTTTCGGCGTCGGCGGCCCCTGCAAGCAGCTGCACATTTTCTTTACCCCAGTCGGGGCTTAACGCCGCGGCTGAGCGGCTGATTGGCGCAAAACTGAGCCATCAGCAGACATCGGCGGCTGCACATAAACCAGATGACGCGAATCCGGCAGCCATGCAGGCATTGTTGGCGATGCTATTGGCGCAACCGACTCAGGCAGCCCCGGCCGATTTACAAAAGCAGCCTGATGGCGACATGTTGAGAATGCTGGCGCAGGTGCAAACCACCCATTCTGGGTCATCACTGTTGCGCCAACTGGCGAGCGCCATGGCCCAGCCGGAAAAAACGTCCACGCCATCTGCTGAGCAGCATACAACTGACTTATCGTCACTGCCGCCTAAGCTGCAAACGTTATTGGCGTCACTCAGCGAGGATTTGCCGCCAGCAACTCCGGATCAACAGGCTAAGCTGGCGACGTTTTCCGCCCAGGATCTGCGTGCGATTGCGCCGGAGCCTGCGTCACTCTCGACCACCCAACAAATTTCTGCTCGCGTGAAGTCAGCGGATCATAGCGTTCCTCGCCCGATGGTGGAGAGAAAAAACGCTGGCGTGACGGTTAACCCGGCGCTCTCTACGCAAAGTTTGCTCAATACCGCGGCGCAGGGAAATCAGCCGGTGAATCCGCTGATTGACCATAACATCCTGTCGACGCAAGCGTCCTCGCCAGTGACGATGTCAACGGAGGAGCTCGGGGAGAAACTCACCGCGCTGCTTAAAGACAGAATTCAGTTCCAGATTGGTCAGCAGCAGCAGGTGTCGACCATTCGTCTTGATCCCCCTTCGCTGGGCAAACTTGAAATTGCCGTGCAACTGGATGCAGGCAAGCTGATGGTTCATATCGGCGCTAATCAGAGCGATGTCTGCCGCTCATTGCAACAATTTAGCGAGAACCTACGCCAGCACCTGACGGCGCAGAACTTCATGGAAGTCAATGTTCAGGTCTCTTCCGAGGGGCAATCGCAGCAGCAAAAACAGCAGTCAGGTCATCAACAGGATGAGGTGACATCGGCATTAGTGCTCAATGATGAACCTCAATTTCAACGGAATGAATCCGTTCTGATCAAAGTGTAAAAGTAAAATGAAGAAAATTGTTATCGCGTGTGTGATCAGCTCCGTTGTGGCTCTGGGTATTGCGGGGGGCGCAGGATGGGGCATTTATCATTCTATGAATAAGCGAACTACGGCTGCAGCAGGGGTCCCTACCCATGAAGCGGAAGACAGCCAGGATGAATCCAGCAGTATTTTTGTCTCCCTGCCGGAAACGGTAGTTACGCTGCATGATGATGAAGGGAGCGATCGCTATATGGTCGCTGAGCTGGTAATGGTCGTTGATTCAGAGAAAGATGCTGAAAAAATTAAGAAGGACGAACCGCTCTATCAAAGTATTACCGTAGATGAGCTTTCGAATATGAAATATGAAGATATTCGGGCGCTGAAGATCTCCGATATCAGAAAGAAAGTATTTGAGAATCTGAAAGTCGAATTAGCGAAACGTAAAATGGCGACACCTTATAAGGACATATTGGTGAAAAAAGTCGTGTTCCAATAAGCGACAAGCCAGGAAATAACATGATACAGGATGCTTACGAGTCAGAAGAATTTAATGCGACGCCCGTGCTCACGCCAAAGCAAGAGAGCCATTATTTACAGGCTTATCTACCTTTGGTGCGCAAAGTGGTGCGTCAACTTGCGCCGCAATGTACCTGCGTTATGGACAGGCAGGATATGGAACAAACGGCGCTGATGGGATTGCTGAACGCGATTCGCCGCTACGGTCAGCCAGACGAAGGTTTTGCCGGTTATGCTGTTCACCGCATACGTGGCGCAATTCTGGATGAGCTGCGCAGTCTCGACTGGCGGCCTCGCCAGTTACGGCAAAAATACCATCAGATTAAAGATTTGATTCGTGATGCGCGCACACAGCTTGGGCATGAACCCTCATGGGAGGAGCTGTCCCGGCTGGGATTATCGTCTGAGGATTATCAGGAATATCAACAGTTGGAAGGCGCCGAAACGCTGGCCAGTCTGGATGAATTGCTGAATGGCGATATGCCGATTGCACCGCTCGAAGGGCGGGGGCTTGAGGAGCAATTCGTCACCCAGGAAATGTTGAGTTACGCCCTGAGCCAGCTCAGCGAAAAAGAGAGCCTCGTGCTCTCAATGTATTACCAACACGATATGAATTTAAAAGAGATCGCGCTGGTATTAGGGCTGACCGAAGCCCGAATTTGTCAAATGAATAAAAAAATCACGCACAAGATTCGTGATTGTTTATATCCAGATTAACAATTCCGAATCAACATGCGGAGGACGTAATGCAAAAGATTTTTGGTTTATTAGTGGTTTTGGGCTGCGTATTTGGCGGCTACTTTGAGGCTGGTGGGCAGTTAATTGCTATTTGGCAGCCAGCAGAAATTATTATTATCGTCGGTGCTGGTCTGGGGGCGATGATTATTGGTAACCCGGTACATGTACTGAAAGAGATCGTCCACCAGATCAAAGGGGTAATCAGTAAAAAGAAAATGGGGCCGGAGTTTCAGCGTCAGCTACTGATGTGCCTGTATGAGTTGCTGGAAATGGTGCAAAACGGCGGTCTGCGTATGCTGGATCAGCATATCGAGCAGCCGGAAGAAAGCACCATTTTCCAGAAATACCCGCTGGTGCTGACTCAGAAGCGACTGGTGACATTTATCGCCGATAACTTCCGTCTAATGGCGATGGGTAAAATCGATGCCCATGAACTGGAAGGGATCCTCGATCAGGAACTGGATACCGCGGAAGAATCTTTGTTAACCCCTTCGCGCTCCTTGCAGCGTACCGCAGAGGCGATGCCTGGATTTGGCATTTGTGCTGCGGTATTGGGCATTATCATCACCATGCAGTCCATCGATGGCTCCATTGCGCTTATCGGTTTGAAAGTGGCGGCAGCGTTGGTGGGGACATTCTTAGGGGTATTCATCTGTTATTGTCTGATGGACCCGCTGGCAAACGCCATGGAACAGCAGGCGCGGGCAGAGCATTCGCTGCTCGAATACGTACGTACCGTGCTGGTGGCGCAAGCGGGCGGTAAACCGACGCTACTGGCGGTCGATGCTGGCCGTAAGCTTCTCCATCTGGCCTCTAAACCCACTTTCGCCAATCTGGATGCATGGGTTAATGCGATGCTGGAGCAGGAATAAGCATGAGGAAGGGGCCAAATCGTCGCGATCGCGGCGCGAAAACCACCATTATCCGCCGACAAATTAAAAAGCATCATGCAGGCCATCATGGCGGGGCGTGGAAGGTCGCCTTTGCTGACTTTACGCTGGCGATGATGGCGCTGTTTATGACGCTGTGGATTGTGAACAGCGTCAGCAAGGCTGACCGAGAAAATATTGTGGCGGCGCTGCACGGCCAGTCAATCTTTAATGGTGGCGGTATGGCACCTTTAAACAAGCTGGGCAAGCAGCCGATAGCGCCGGGTGCGCAGAAGAAAAACGTCACGCGCAACAAGCTGGATAAAACGGTTACCCCGCAAGAGACGGCGAAGATCACAGAAGATAACGCCAAAAAAGCGCTGGATGTAAATGAAAAAGCGGTGTTGCTGAAGCAAAAATCAGCGCGTGAATTGGGCGAGCTGGCGACCGATATTAACGTCATTGCCCGCAACGCACATATGGAAACCAACCTCGAGATGGAGATTGTTCCTCAGGGGTTGCGCGTACTGATTAAAGATGACCAGAACCGGAATATGTTTGAACGCGGCAGCGCCAAAATTATGCCGTTCTTTAAATCGCTGCTGGTTGAGCTGACCCCCGTGTTTGACTCGCTGGACAACAAGCTCATCATTACCGGACATACGGATGCGATGAGCTATAAGAGCAACATTTACAACAACTGGAACCTCTCCGGCGACCGTGCTTTGTCAGCACGACGCGTGCTGGAAGATGCCGGCATGCCGCAGGATAAAGTCATGCAGGTTAGCGCCATGGCGGACCAAATGCTGCTGGATGCGAAAAACCCGGAAAGCGCAGGCAACCGCCGTATTGAGATCATGGTGTTAACGCAAAGTGCTTCCGATACGCTGTATCAATATTTTGGTCAGCACGGCGAGAAAGTGGTTCAGCCACTGGTTGATAAGCTGGACAAACAAAAGCAGGTGACTTCTTTACGTCAGCCCTCTGTTCCCGTCACTCATTAATTCTGTTTTCCGCCCCCCACGCAACGTGGGGGCAAATTATCCCTCAGGAAGGTAATGTGATAGATGTAACCCATATTATTCCATTGGATATTCATACTGATAATGTCACTGATGGGGCTTGTCAGGGCGCGCATTTCGACCCGGTTTCAGGTATCTGGTACACCGAGCCTCATGTGTTAAATGAGGGGCTTCGTGACTATGTCTACAACACCGACAGTTTTAACATCGTTGCGCCGTACTATCTGGTGATTACCTCGAAGATGCACTGCTGGAGCTGCCACCAGCTCACCCATATTCACGGGGTGATGTTTACCCGCTTTATCAGAAAAGATCAGGATGGCAAAGGCTGGCAATCTATTCGACGGAATACCTTTCTGTTCCACATTAATTCTCTGCCTGAAGAGATACAAAAGAACATCAAAGCCAGCAATTACTATCTGGATAAAAGTAAAACTACCGGGCTACGTTACTGGATGAATCATTGTGAAATTTGTGGAGAACGTCTGGGCGACTATGAGCTTTTCTGCGTGGAAAATGATGCATTTCGCCTGATGACGATCGAAAAATTGCTGCGGGCAAAGATTCGCAAAGTGAATAAACTTTTTGTCAGTACGGCGGGTAATCCCGCAGAACATAAGATCACGGACATCGTGCGTTACCTGTGCGATGCACGCTTCGTCATGAATGGTCCGGCCTAAGGCATAAACAGACTTCTCACAACATAAAAATACTGTATACTTAAACAGTGTTGTGGGAGGCGAGCGATGCGCAAAATCATACATGTCGATATGGACTGCTTTTTCGCGGCGGTGGAAATGCGCGACAACCCCGCCTTGCGTGATATTCCCATTGCTATTGGCGGCAGTCGTGAACGTCGGGGAGTCATCAGCACGGCCAATTACCCGGCGCGCAAATTTGGTGTGCGTAGCGCAATGCCGACCGGAATGGCGTTAAAACTGTGCCCGCATCTCACGTTATTACCTGGTCGTTACGAGGCCTATAAAGAAGCTTCCCGCCAGATTCAGGCTATTTTCTCCCGCTATACCTCGCTGATAGAACCGCTTTCGCTGGATGAAGCCTATCTGGATGTGACTGACAGCACTCACTGCCATGGCTCAGCTACGCTGATGGCTCAGGAGATCCGCCAGACAATTTTTGCCGAGCTACAGTTAACCGCCTCTGCCGGAATTGCGCCGGTCAAATTTCTGGCAAAAATAGCCTCCGATCTCAACAAACCCAATGGGCAATATGTGATTACCCCTGCCGATGTTCCTGAATTTCTCAGAACATTACCGTTAGGCAAAATTCCCGGCGTTGGCAAAGTCTCTGCTGCTAAGTTGGAAGCGATGGGGTTGCGAACCTGCGAGGATGTTCAGAAATACGATCTGGCCATGTTGCTCAAACGTTTTGGTAAGTTTGGTCGCGTGTTGTGGGAACGCAGCCAGGGCATTGATGAGCGCGACGTCAACAATGACAGACTGCGCAAATCAGTCGGCGTCGAGCGTACTTTGGCAGAAGATATTCATGAGTGGGCTGAATGTGAGGAGATTATTGAGCGGCTATATCCCGAACTGGAACGACGTCTGGCCAAGGTAAAACCGGATCTGTTGATCGCCCGGCAGGGAGTAAAACTCAAGTTTAATGATTTTCAGCAAACCACGCAGGAGCACGTCTGGCCGCGCTTAAGTAAAGATGACTTAATTGCGACGGCGCGCAAAACCTGGAATGAACGTCGGGGAGGGCGGGGCGTAAGGCTGGTGGGATTACACGTCACGCTGCTGGATCCACAGCTGGAAAAACAACTACTGTTGGGGCTGTGATGTTGATGTATTGCCGGATGGCTGCGTAAAAACTATGTCCGGCCTACAAATCAGCATGTAGGCCGGATAAGCACAGCGCCATCCGGCGTTTAGCGCAGACTTACTTCGCCGGAATAGACTTCAGCAGTTCAGTCAGCAGCGTCCAGTAATGGCCGACGCTTTCGATATGAACCTGTTCATCCGGGGAGTGCGGACCGGTGATGGTTGGCCCGATGGAAACCATGTCCATATCTGGATACGGTTTCTTGAACAGACCACATTCCAGACCGGCGTGGATGATTTGGATGTTAGGCGTTTTGTTGAACAGACGCTGATAGGTTTCACGAACCAGGTGCATAACCGGAGAGTTGGCATCCGGCTGCCAGCCAGGGTATCCGCCTTTTGCCTGGGTTTTCGCGCCAGCCAGTTTACCCAGTGAATCCAGCATGCTCACCACGTAGTCTTTACCGCTGTCGATCAGAGAACGGATGAGGCAGTGAATTTCAACGTTGTCGTCAGTCATGGTTACAACGCCGACGTTCAGGGAAGTTTCTACCACGCCTTTGGCGACGTCGGAGTTGCGGATAACACCGTTCGGGGTGGCGTTCAGCAGACGCACAAAGCTGTCGCGAGACTCAGCGGTCAGCGCGGCTTTGTCTTGAGTAACGGCATCCAGCAGCAGAGCCAGGTTCTTCTCTTTGGCTTCCAGTTCGTTTTTCAGGATTTCCTGATAGGTGTTGACCAGCGCTTTTAACGCATCAACTTTATCTGCAGCCACGGCCAGGGTGGCAAAGGCTTCACGCGGAATTGCGTTACGCAGCGTACCGCCGTTGAAATCAACCAGACGCAGATCCAGCTCTTCAGCGTGGCCCGCCAGGAAGCGTACCAGCAGCTTGTTCGCGTTACCGAGACCAACGTGGATTTCGCCGCCGGAGTGGCCGCCTTTCAGGCCTTTTAACGTCAGCTTAAAGCTCTGGAAGCCAGCAGGGATTGCTTCACGGGACAGCGGCAGGTTAGAGGTAAAGTCGATACCGCCTGCGCAACCCATGTAGATCTCACCTTCTTCTTCTGAGTCGGTGTTGATTAGGATATCTGCCTGCAACCAGTTAGCCTGCAGACCAAACGCGCCATCCATACCTGCTTCTTCGGTCATGGTCAGCAGCACTTCCAGAGGACCATGTACCACGCTGTCATCAGCCAGAACGGCCAGCGCGGACGCCATACCGATACCGTTATCCGCACCCAGCGTGGTGCCACGGGCTTTTACCCATTCGCCATCAATATAAGGTTGGATAGGATCTTTGGTGAAGTCGTGCACGGTGTCGTTGTTTTTCTGCGGGACCATATCCAGGTGCGCCTGCAGAACGACCGGTTTACGGTTTTCCATGCCTGCGGTAGCGGGTTTGCGAATCAGGATATTACCGACTTGATCGCGCTCGACGTGGAAACCTTTTTCCTGGGCCCAGCTCAGAATGTGTTCAGCGAGCTGCTCTTCATGATAGGACGGATGAGGAATAGAACAGATTTTGGCAAAAATATCCCATAGCGGTTGCGGGGATAATTGAGACAGTTCAGACACGTTGAGTCTCCTTGGCGATGTCCTACAAAACTTGCTTGCAGGCCACGGGGTTAGCAGAATTAAAAACATCACAAGTCAGGCTTGCGCGATGCGATTGAGAATACCACTTTCTCCGCTGACGGCTAGCATAAAGCATGCAAAAAGAGGCGCGGATTCCGCGAAACACTGGTTTTTAGTGCGTCAGATCTCTATAATCTCGCGCAACCTATTTCCCCCTCGAACACTTTTTAAGCCGTAGATAAACAGGCTGGGACACTTCACATGAGCGAAAAATACGTCGTCACCTGGGACATGTTGCAGATCCATGCACGTAAACTGGCAAGCCGCCTGATGCCTTCTGAACAATGGAAAGGCATTATTGCCGTTAGCCGTGGTGGTCTGGTACCGGGCGCATTGCTGGCGCGTGAATTGGGTATTCGTCATGTCGATACCGTATGCATCTCCAGCTACGATCACGACAACCAGCGCGAACTGAAAGTGCTGAAACGTGCCGAAGGCGACGGTGAAGGTTTCATCGTAATCGATGACCTGGTTGACACCGGTGGTACCGCCGTTGCGATCCGCGAAATGTATCCTAAAGCGCATTTCGTTACTATCTTCGCTAAGCCGGCAGGTCGCCCGCTGGTGAATGATTATGTTGTTGATATCCCTCAGGATACCTGGATTGAGCAGCCGTGGGATATGGGCGTGGTGTTCGTCCCGCCGATCTCTGGTCGCTAATCTAAAAAGTTTTCAACGCCTGGCAACTGCCGGGCGTTGTTCTTTTTGTGCAGTGTCAGGTTACACTATGCCTTAGTGAGTACTCATGGAGGCTGCAATCATGTCACAGGCTAACCTCAGCGAAGTCCTGTTTAAACCCCGCTTCAAACACCCTGAAACGTCAACGCTGGTTCGTCGTTTTAATCACGGCGCGCAGCCGTCCGTACAATCTGCCCTGGATGGTAAAACCATTCCCCACTGGTATCGCATGGTGAATCGTCTGATGTGGATCTGGCGTGGCGTCGACCCGCGTGAAATCCTTGAGGTGCAGGCACGTATCGTGATGAGCGAAGCCGAACGTACGGATAAAGAACTCTACGATACGGTTATCGGCTATCGCGGTGGGAACTGGATCTATGAGTGGGCGAAGCAGGCGATGGACTGGCAACAGAAAGCGTCTATGGAAGAGGATCCGCAGGTGAGCGGACGCCACTGGCTGCATGCGTCTACGTTGTACAATATTGCCGCTTACCCGCACCTGAAAGGCGATGAGCTGGCAGAACAGGCACAGGCTTTGGCCAATCGCGCCTATGAAGAGGCCGCGCAGCGACTGCCGGGGACGTTGCGCGAGATGGAATTTGCCGTTACCGGCGGCGCGCCAATCACTGGATTTCTGCATATGCCAAAAGGCGACGGTCCGTTCCCGACGGTGCTGATGTGCGGTGGCCTCGATTCCATGCAAACGGATTATTACAGTCTGTATGAGCGCTACTTTGCTCCGCGTGGCATTGCCATGCTGACGCTGGATATGCCGTCAGTTGGGTTCTCATCAAAATGGAAACTGACTCAGGATTCCAGCCTGCTGCATCAGCACGTATTAAAAGCGCTGCCTAATGTTCCCTGGGTGGATCACACTCGCGTGGCGGCCTTCGGTTTCCGCTTTGGCGCTAACGTAGCGGTACGTCTGGCATATCTGGAATCATCACGTCTGAAGGCGGTGGCCTGTCTGGGACCAGTGGTTCATGCGCTGCTCAGTGACCCGCAGCGTCAGGCGAGCGTCCCGGAAATGTATCTTGATGTACTGGCTAGCCGCCTGGGGATGCATGACGCCTCCGATGAAGCGCTGCGCGTTGAGCTTAATCGCTATTCATTAAAAGTGCAGGGCCTGCTGGGGCGACGCTGCCCGACGCCAATGCTTTCGGGGTTCTGGAAGAACGACCCGTTTAGCCCGGAAGAAGAGTCACGTTTAATCACATCTTCATCTTCAGACGGTAAGCTACTGGAGATCCCCTTCAATCCGGTGTATCGCAATTTTGACAAAGGGTTGCAGGAAATAACCGGTTGGATCAATCAGAGATTGTGTTAAAAGTTTGCTAAATTTTATCGATTTGGTAAAACAGGTGCTTCACCTAAGGAGATCGTAATGACGTTACCGAGTGGGCATCCGAAAAGTAGATTGATCAAGAAATTCACCGCGCTTGGCCCGTACATCCGGGAAGGGCAGTGCGAAGATAATCGATTTTTTTTCGATTGTCTGGCTGTTTGCGTCAACGTGAAACCCGCCCCTGAGAAACGCGAGTTCTGGGGCTGGTGGATGGAACTGGAGGCGCAGGAAAAACGCTTCACGTATAGTTATCAGTTTGGTTTGTTTGATAAAGACGGTAACTGGACTGCGGTGCCGGTGAAAGAGACTGAAGTGGTAGAGCGACTGGAATACACCTTACGTGAATTCCATGAAAAATTACTTGGCTTGTTAACGACGCTGAATCTGGCGCTGGAACCTGCTGACGACTTTAAGGATGAACCGGTTAAGTTAACGGCATAATGAACAGTGAAAAGCCGGATGGCGGCGCAACCCCATCCGGCTTTTTTATGCTATATCAAAACTGGTAGACCATACCGACGGCAACGATATTATCATCGTTGATACCCAGCTTATTATCGCTATCGAGCTGGTTGATTTTATAATCGACAAACGCGGACATATTTTTGTTGAAATAGTACGTTGCGCCGAGATCAATATAATTCACCAGATCTTCATTGCCGACGCCTTCAATATCTTTCCCTTTAGACAGCACATAACCCAGTGACGGACGCAGACCAAAGTCAAACTGGTACTGAACGACCGCTTCGAAGTTCTGTGTTTTATTAGCAAAGCCACCGGAAATTGGCGTCATATTGCGCGTTTCAGAATAGAACGTTGCAATATAAATATCGTTAGCATCATATTTTAAGCCAGTTGCCCAGGCTTCTGCTTTATCGCCTGTACCGCGAGTTTGCAGATTCTGCTGGTTAGTACGATCGGAGTTGGTATAAGCGCCGCTCACCGCAAAATCGCTGCCGCCAAAGTCATAGGTAACGGAAGTACCAAAACCGTCGCCGTTCTGTTTTTTCACATCGCGGTCCTGGTTTTTACCCTGATATTGCAGGGTCAGATCCAGGCCATCCACGACGCCGAAGAAGTCGGTGTTACGGTAAGTTGCCAGGCCGCTGGCACGTTTGGTCATAAAGTTATCGGTCTGTGCGGAGGAGTCGCCGCCGAATTCCGGGAACATATCGGTCCATGCTTCCACGTCATACAGCGCACCCAGGTTACGACCATAATCAAATGAGCCAAAATCTTTTAATTTCACACCAGCGAAGGCCAGACGTGTTTTTTGTTGGTTAGAATCGCTTTCAGCTTTATTGCCGGCGAATTCAGCCTCCCAACGACCATAACCGGTCAGTTGATCGTTAATTTGCGTTTCGCCTTTAAAACCTAAACGGATATAGCTTTGGTCACCATCTTTGCTGTCATAATCCGTCATGTAATGCATGGCTTTTACTTTGCCGTATAAGTCCAGCTTATTACCGTTCTTGTTATACACTTCCGCTGCCTGTACGGATGCCGACGCAACAATTCCCATCACCACTAATGCCAGAGTGCTCTTTTTCATTTTCATTCCTGATTAAAAGTACGCGCTAATATTCACTGGGTGTGATCCCCCGTTAAAAGACAGGAGGGTTTTTAACGTCTGGCAATGAACGTTTTATGACAAAGTAAGAATATTTTTAAAAAAGGATGTTTTTTTGTTTCTGTAATAAATGCGTCAAAATCTGCCGCTACGCTTGCTGATCCTGCGCAATAAAATTTCATGCTTTGTGCGCTGGTTGTTGGCAACCGGGGCCAGTCCTGCTAAAACGTTCGTTTGATATCATTTTCCCCAATTTTGAATGGCAGAGAATCATGAGTGACAGCCAGACGCTGGTGGTAAAACTTGGCACCAGTGTGTTAACGGGCGGATCCCGCCGCCTGAACCGCGCCCACATCGTAGAACTGGTTCGCCAGTGCGCGCAGCTCCATGCCGCAGGGCATCGTATTGTTATTGTTACCTCAGGCGCGATTGCCGCTGGACGTGAGCATCTTGGTTACCCTGAACTCCCGGCAACGATAGCCTCGAAACAGCTGTTGGCAGCGGTAGGGCAGAGCCGACTGATTCAACTATGGGAACAGCTTTTCTCGATTTACGGTATTCATATCGGGCAGATGCTGCTGACGCGTGCGGATATGGAAGACAGAGAGCGCTTCCTCAATGCCCGCGATACGTTGCGTGCGCTGCTGGATAACAACATCGTTCCGGTCATTAATGAGAACGATGCGGTGGCGACCGCTGAAATTAAAGTGGGTGATAACGACAACCTCTCAGCGCTGGCGGCAATTCTGGCTGGAGCCGATAAGCTGCTGCTGTTGACCGATCAGCAGGGGCTGTTCACCGCCGATCCGCGCACTAATCCGCAGGCGGAGCTGATCAAAGACGTGCACGGTATTGATGATGCGCTGCGCGCCATTGCCGGAGACAGCGTCTCGGGTCTGGGAACCGGCGGCATGGGGACTAAACTGCAGGCCGCCGATGTCGCGTGCCGCGCCGGGATCGACACCATAATTGCCGCAGGCAGCAAACCGGGCGTGATTGGCGACGTGATGGAAGGCGTTTCCGTTGGGACGCGTTTTCATGCACAGGCATCTCCACTGGAGAACCGTAAACGCTGGATCTTCGGCGCGCCGCCTGCCGGAGAAATTACTGTTGATGAGGGCGCTACCGCAGCGATTCTGGAACGCGGCAGCTCATTACTGCCAAAAGGCATTAAAAGCGTGACAGGCAACTTCTCTCGTGGTGAAGTGATCCGCATCTGCAATCTCGAAGGGCGCGATATTGCCCACGGCGTCACCCGCTATAACAGCGATGCGCTGCGCCGTATTGCCGGACATCACTCACAACAGATCGACACCATCCTGGGCTACGAATACGGCCCGGTTGCTGTCCATCGTGACGACATGATCACCCGTTAAGGAACAGGCATATGCTGGAAAAAATGGGCATTGCTGCCAAAGCCGCGTCATATAAGCTGGCGCTGCTCTCCAGTCGCGAAAAAAATCGCGTACTGGAAACCATTGCTGATGAGTTGGAAGCGCAAACCGAAAGCATCCTCAGCGCGAACGTACAAGATGTTGAGCAGGCGCGAGCCAACGGCCTGAGCGATGCGATGCTCGACCGCCTCGCTCTGACGCCAGCGCGTCTGAAAGCGATTGCTGACGATGTACGCCAGGTGTGTAATCTCGCCGACCCGGTCGGGCAGGTGATTGACGGTGGGCTGCTGGACAGCGGTCTGCGTCTGGAGCGTCGTCGCGTCCCGCTGGGCGTGATTGGCGTAATTTATGAAGCGCGCCCAAACGTCACCGTTGACGTTGCCTCCCTGTGCCTGAAAACCGGCAATGCCGCGATCCTGCGTGGTGGGAAAGAGACCTACCGGACGAACGCCGCCACCGTAGCGGTTATCCAAAAGGCGCTGGAAGCCTGCGGTTTACCCGCGGCTGCCGTACAGTCGATTGATAACCCGGACCGCGCACTGGTCGCTGAGATGCTACGGATGGATAAGTACATCGATATGCTGATCCCTCGCGGTGGCGCGGGCCTGCACAAGCTGTGTCGTGAGCAGTCGACTATCCCGGTCATCACCGGCGGCATTGGCGTATGTCATATCTATGTTGATGATAGCGCGGAGATCGCCCCGGCCCTGAAGATTATCGTCAACGCCAAAACCCAGCGTCCGAGCACCTGCAACACCGTAGAAACTCTGCTGGTGCATCAGGATATCGCCGCGCGTTTTCTGCCAGCATTGAGCCAGCAGATGGCACAAAGCGGCGTCACTCTGCACGGAGACGAAATGGCGCTGGCTACATTGAAGGCAGGACCTGCTAATGTGGTTGCGGTGAAAGCTGAAGAGTATGACGACGAGTTTCTGTCGCTGGATTTGAACGTGAAAATCGTCACCAGTTTGGATGATGCCATCGCCCACATCCGCGAGCATGGTACCCAGCATTCCGATGCGATCCTGACGCGTACGCTACGCAACGCCGATCGTTTTGTGAATGAAGTCGATTCTTCCGCTGTGTACGTTAACGCTTCTACGCGTTTTACCGATGGCGGCCAGTTTGGACTGGGTGCGGAAGTGGCGGTAAGTACGCAAAAACTGCACGCGCGTGGCCCAATGGGGCTGGAAGCACTGACTACATACAAATGGGTTGGCTTCGGTGACGACACGATTCGTGCGTAATTGAAACCGGGTGATGCAAAAATAGGCGTTTGATTCACAAGGCCATTGACGCGTCGCCCGGTTAGTTTTAACCTTCTACCCCGTGTTCACATTCGTGGACATATCCTTTTCAGGGCCGATATAGCTCAGTTGGTAGAGCAGCGCATTCGTAATGCGAAGGTCGTAGGTTCGACTCCTATTATCGGCACCATCTTTTTTCGTAAAATCATTAAGTTACTATTGCAGTGTTTTGCTTTGTTCAACACTAATGTGCAATTTTGCGCGTTGTGGATGTGACGAAATTGTAGCAACTGATGATCAATATATTTGTTTCAATGAGTTGAACAATGCAAAGTGGGAGTTTTGTAAGACGTGCAATCGCAGGTCCTCGCCATTCTGTGAGCGGAGATTTTAGCTCCGAATTACATGAAAACCACAATTTTACTTAGGGATGGGGTGATTTTACATGAATAAGAACATTTACCTAGAAAAAACAAGCGACTAACATAAACTTATTGGCAGAAATCCTTGTCATCTTGCGCTGTATTTTTTAATCTATCTTCAATATCTACCAGAAGATAGGCCCCTCATGAAATTCCAGGACGTTGCTACTTTTTCCGGAAATATTCTCACCTTTTTGGGATTGCCAGCACTGATTTTTTTTAAATTTTCCTCTTTTTTGTTTTTTCTGAATGAATGGAAGATTCCTTTCATATGTGGTTCTGTTGTCATTCTAATAACTACATTAATTTATCATCGAAAAAAAAGACGTTATCCCAACAAGTCGAGTTGTTTCTCATTGCTTGTGTTGTTTTTTGCAATGGGTTGTGCGATTTTCTACCAACCATATCCTGAATTTGCACAGATAAGCATTTCTGGCTTCTATAATGAAAAAGATGGGGGGTGGAACAGTAGTAATACAGATGAAAATGCTTATGACATCACTCACCAGATGGAGGAGACATGGAAAAGGGCCACATCTAAAGAGAATCCTTCATTCCAATTTGTGCCCCCGTTTGCGGTTGAGAACTGGCAATTTCCGACATTGTTTTTGACTCATCGTTCTAAACAGCAAATAATTAATTTGGCTGAAGCTAATTCTCGCTCAGTTGTAACGTTGGTAGGGTTTACACGTGATAATAAAATAGAGAAAATCCACTATAGTTTGAACGGGAAGTTGTTATCACCCAATGCGCATAGCATTAATTTAGAGAGTAGATGGTTTAATCAGATTTTTGATAAAATTATTTCGCAATCACAGTTAACTGATGCTCAAAAGCGAGAGATAATAGCTAAGATCCTCTTCATTGATATAAATGCCCGTACACTAAGTGCCCGAAAAGATGAAATGGACGCTATTGGTATGGCTAACCTGGTCGTTAAGATAAGAAGTGAGGTCATTGATTTAAAAGGGAGATATCCTTTTATAGACGATGAGCTCAACTTTTTGATGGCTGGTCTGACAGCTTCTTTCGTAGATGTTTATAGTGCAGAACTATCTGATGACGTCGCTGCTGGGTTTTTAGTGCAGGCACTCAGCTTTCATCCGTATTATCCTTATCCAGATAAGGAGAGTTTTCAACGCGCTTATGTCAAAAATAGTTATGATAAATGGAAACTAACTAATGATGCTGAAAATGATGTGACTGTATTGAGCCACCTTGCGCAGTTGACATATTTTATCGAAGATACTAAGGAAAAAGAAAAGATCATTGATGAATTTAAAAATCAGGTTTTTCTTCAAAACCAATCGCCTACGATTTTTTATTCAATGTTAGAAATGATCAAAACCAGTAATTCACTGCTTGATATACCAGTTAAACAAATTCATGAAATTAAAGAAATAGAAGATTATACGGATAGTTTTCTTTACCAACATCCAGGCATGGATGATGAATTCATTGAGTTAAAAAGCGCATTGTTATACGGTGTATGCCATACCTGGTATGTTAATCATAATCGAAAAAAAGATGCTTCAAGGTTATTTGGGAAATTCACAAATATCGTGGATAATAATCCTAATGTGTTGCATTTTTTAATGAAAATGAAACAAGAGGATAGTGAATGAAAATAATAGTGCCTGAATCCTCGTTTTAGCTTGTAATAGCAAAAACGCGCTTAGACTCCCCTGTATGTTGGTGGCTAACAGGTACTATATCACTTGGTTTTTCATTAAAATGGCTGATAATATCGAGCGGCCCTGCGCCAGGGCCGATTCGTTTACTGAGCAGATTTAGCAAGATGTAAATGCAATACGCTTCAACCCCTCTACCGCTTTTTCGAGGTAGGCGCGTGGACATCCCATGTTCAGGCGGATAAAACCTTTTCCAGCAGGACCAAAGCTATTTCCCATTGAAGGCGCAATACCGGCAACATCAAGCATTACCCATTTGAGCTGCTCATCATCCAGTCCAAGCGCTTTGCAATCTATCCACAGTAGATAAGTTGCCTGGGAAGGAACAACCCGAGCCCACGGGAGATGTTCATCAATTTGTTGAATAAACCAGCGTCGATTTTCAGCCAGATAGCCAAGTAACTCGTCTAACCATGGTGCACCATGTTGCCATGCTGCCGTACTCGCTTCGACGGATAGCGCATTGAATACATCCAGCCCATGTGCATCCAGACGGCGTAAAAAGTGTTCACGCAATGCCGGTGCCGGTATCAGAAAATTAGCAATACGCAATGTCGACAAACCAAACGTTTTACTGGCTGAAGTGGCTGAAATTACACGCGAATGCCAGCGTTCTCCCAGATGAAGAACTGAAGTAAATTGTTCTCCAGGAAGCAATAAATCTGCCCATATTTCATCAGACAGCAACGTCACATCATAGGTTTCGCACAGCGTAAGTAGCTGTTCCAGCTCCTGTGCAGACCAACAACGGCCGGTTGGGTTATGCGGATTACATAAAATCATCAACGGTGGACGTTCAGTCCGGAATAACATTTCCAGGTGAGCAAAATCCATTTGATAACCGGTAGCCGGGTCCTCATACAACGGATTTTCCAGCAACTGTCTGCCGTTCAAAGAGATAATTTTAGCGAATGAGCCATAATAAGGCCCCTGAACGACTACGCCTTCACCGGGTTGGCTCAGCATTTGTACGAGTAGCGATAATCCCGGAACAACACCTTCAATACTGCAGATCCATTCTTGCTTGATTTCCAGCTGATGCCGGGTTGAGAGCCATGAGATTAATGAATCAAAGTAGCTTTGTGGCCGTTCGCTGTAACCAAAAATACCGTGCCCGACGCGGTGAGTTAAAGCCTCCTGAACAGCGGGTGGGCAAGTAAAGTCAAAATCAGACACCCACATTGGCAACAGTTGATGTGTATCCTCGCCGAAATATCGCGCCATAAAGTCCCATTTCAGCGAGGCGGTATCGTGGCGATCGATAATCTTATTAAAATCCATTACATGCTCTCCCTATTCTGTTGCCGTAATATTTTTTTCTGTTTCTGTCACTGATGGCGCCTTCGCAATACCGATTCCCGTGAAGCCGTAAATCAAGGCGAAGAAGATTGCGGCATAGCACTGAATCGCCCATGGCAATAAATCCAGTGTGCTCACTCCTAATGTTGTGGCCATATAAACTCCGGCGGCGGTCCATGGCAACAACGGCTCAATGACGGTGCCAGCGTCTTCAATTGTGCGGGACAGATTTTTGGTATCCAGTCCCATGCGGCGGTATGCGTCTTTAAATAATTCAGCTGGAACCAGAAGAGCCAGCTTGCCGTCGCTTGTCGCTCCGGTAACAAGAAGGGTGGTACCAATGGTTGCCGCAATTAACTGACCGACGCTGTGAATGACCGTCAGTAAGCGGTTAATGATAATGTTGAGTGCGCCCGTTAACGTTAAGGCACCGGCAAAAGAAAATGCGCAAAATACCAGAAGAATAGTGCTCATCATTGAGAACATTCCGCCACGGTTCAGCAGGCGCGGAACATCAGCAATAATGCCCTCACTCCCTTGCGGGAACATAGTAATGTTGAACCCATCTATAAAGGCATCCAGCCCCTGCTTGATGCTGAGTTCTTGCATGACAACGCCCAGAATCAGGGCTAATACGCATGCGCTCAGCATTAAAGGAATGACCGGCTTTTTACGAATCGCGCCCCACAACACAATAACCGGTGGCAAAATCAGAATGATATTGAAGTGGTATAGCGACTCCAGAGCGTTGACAATATCGGTAACCCGTTGCGGCGTGGCGACCTCGCCGAGCATATTGCTGTGGCCCGCAATAAGATAAACCACGGCGGCAAGCAGAAAGCTGGGAATAGTGGTCCACAATAAGTGCTGGATATGCTCGAAAAGGGTGGTATCTGCGACAATGGCCGCAAAGTTGGTGGAGTCTGACAGCGGCGATATCTTGTCACCGAAGTAAGCGCCAGAAACAACGGCACCTGCCGCTGCTGCCAATGAGACATCCAGTCCTGCGGCAACCCCCATCAGCGCTACGCCAACCGTTCCGGCGGAACCCCAGGAGGTTCCGGTACACACCGATACGACGCTGGTCAAAAAGAACGCGGCGATGAGAATGTATTCGGGGCTGATGAGTTTAAGTCCCCAGTACACCATGTAAGGGATGGTGCCGCTGAACATCCATGTACCAATCAGGCCGCCAACACAGATAAGAATCATGATAACCGGCATTGCTTTGGCGAGTTTATCCACCACCGAATTAATGATGTCTTCCCAGCAATACCCTTGCCACCAGGCCATGCCCGCGGCGACTGCAGCAGAACAAAGCAATAAAGGCTCAATACGTAGCCCCATGATGCCGTAGCCAATAATTAACAGCAGTAGCATGGCTAAAATAGGGATCACTGCCAGTCCAAATGAGAGTGCTTTTTTCTGATTTTGAGAGGCATTCATTCATGAATCTCCAGTCTGTAAGGTCGCTCAAGAGTAGAGAACACTCTTTTGTCTGACTGTGATCGTTCATTGGCCCTCATGTAAGCGATTACATGAGGGCGCTAAATTTGAAGTCGATCACAACTCAGGGTCTTGACGATTTACGCATTGATTTCAGAGAGAGGGGGGAAGAACAGAATCGCGGATCACCAGCTCTGCAGTGAAACTATTCACGCTGGGACGCTGAGTTGCGCCCTTAAAAAGCTGTATCGCCAGCTGCGAAGCGCAGCGAGCCATGCGCTCAACGGGATAATGCATTGTTGTGAGTGCAGGGTAGAGATAGCGGGCCATCACCACATCATCAAATCCAACGATCGAAAGCTGTTGCGGAAGTGTAATTCCCTGCTGATGGAGGATACGCATAATCCCGGCGGCCATCACATCATTAAACGTCACCGCTGCGGTGAAAGGAATGCCGCAATTAAGCAGCTGATGTGCAGCGCGTTCGCCACCTTCTTCATTAAAGGGCACGCTAATCACCCAATTTTTATCTGGCGTAATACCATATTCAGCCAGCGCCTGGCGATAACCTTCCAGCCGCTCACGGCGATCGATAATCGGTAAGTCACTTGTCACGCAGGCAATACAACGGTGTCCTTGCTCCAGGAGGTGTAGCGTGGCTGTTTTAGCTGCTTGACTATTTTCCAGCCACACGCAGCGATTGGCCATCCCTGCAATATAGCGATTTACGACCACCATGGCAGGAAAATGAGCGGCATATCGCAACAGTTCCTTTTCAGACAGTCTACTGGCATGGACTACAATAGCTTCACAGCCCTGGTTTATCAGGAAATCGAGTCCTGATTTTTCCATTCCTTCATCGTGGCCACCGCTGCATACCATCAGCCGAAATTGCTGCTGGCGTGATACTTCTTCCACGCCTCGTGCAAGCCTGGCAAAAAAGGGATCGGCAAGATTGCCGGTCAATAACCCGAGCATGTCACCGCTGCGTTTCGCTAATGCAATAGCGGCGGCATTGCGATGATAGTTCAGTTCGCGCATGGCTTTTTCAACACGTTCACGCGTCACGGGTTCAACCCATGCGGTTTGATTAATAACACGTGAAACTGTTGCGGTGGACACTCCCGCTAACTCTGCAACATCCTTTATCGTTGCCATGCTGGCTCTTTACCTTTTTAATTCTTAAGAATTTGCTTATCGCTGGTTTTTTTCCTTATCTTATTCAGGTTGGGGGGATTTGTCACCGATACATCCTCTGAGTAGATATACTCAGAGGCTTATTTTTGTGTTTAATTATTCAATACTATCCTGAGTATTATTACACTTACATGCGATATTCGATCATCCCGCTCTTTTTGGCCACCCAGTCATACAGACGTTGCCCACGGAGATTGGTTTCATGCGTATGCCAGTATAATCTTGACGCGTGATTTTTTTTGGCTTGCTGTTGGACATATTCGATAAGTTGTTTACCGATGTGTTGGCCGCGTACAACTTCGCTAACAAATAAATCTTCGAGATAGCAATAGTTTGATTCTGCCCAGGTTGAGCGGTGAAAGAGATAATGAACCAATCCCACTATTTTCCCATCATATTTTGCAACAGCACAATAAACAGGTTCGCTCGGGATAAAGAAACGCTCCCACGTTAATTTTGTTACTTCATCTGAAATTATAGTGCGGTAAAATGTTTGATAGTTTATCCATAAAGGAAGCCAGCTGGCGTAGTCTTTTTGTTCTGCACTTTCAATAGTAACGGCATTCATGTTAATCATATATATCCTGATATTTTATACGAGTAATGTGTTAGTATGATGATACTAAGAATTTTATAAACTCTCGTAAAGAGACACTTTCGATATATTGATAGGATCCACTTTAGTATAAAGGTTAATACAATGAAGAAAAACAATGCACCTTTATTTCAAGGATTTGTTTTAGGAAAAGGTGCGGTTAAGGAGCAGGTTTACCACATCCTCCGCGATCACATCCTCGAAGGGCGATTGCCGCCAGGAACAAAAATGCCGTCAACCAGGGCGTTGTCCGAAATGATGTCAATTTCACGAAACTCAGCGATCGCCGGTTATGACCGGCTATCAGATGAAGGGTATATCCTGACTCGTAAAGGGTCTGGAACATATGTCTCACATCATATTCCGGATCGGAGTATCAGCAATAGCTATCCAGAGATGGCGTTGGGGGACGTCGTACCGCCTGATGAGCAGGTTCACAGCCGAAATAATCCTGCTCGCGATTTATGGTCAAATGAGTATGAAGGGCGCTGCATGAACCGTCTATTTGCGGTTGGTGTCGGGTGTACGGATCTCTTCCCGCATGGGTTATGGGGAAAGCTACTGCAACGAGTCTGGAGACAATCCCGGCATCAACTGGGAGCTCACACTCATCCTTGCGGGTACCTTCCTTTGAGAAAAGCGGTTTGCCGCTACATTAAAACAACGCGTGGAGTGAACTGTAACGAAGATCAAATAATCATCGTAAATGGTATTCAGCAGGCATTGAACATTACTGCACGAGCATTGCTGTCGGCAGGAAATGACGTTTGGCTGGACGACCCGGGTTACAAAGGCGCCCGCGGAACCTTCATGTCTGTTGGTGCTATGGTGAGGCCGGTACCGGTAGATAGCGAAGGAATGAACGTCCGCTATGGTATTGATCATTTTCCTGACGCCAGGCTGGCCTATGTCGTCCCGTCGGATCAATATCCATTAAGTGGAACGTTGAGTTTATCCCGGCGTTTTGAGTTGCTGGAATGGGCGAAGTCGAATCAGGCATGGATATTTGAAGATGATTATAATAGTGAGTTCCGTTATGCCGACCGTTCTTTACAAGCTCTGCAAGGATTAGATCAGAATCAACGCGTAATCTATGCCGGAACATTTTCTAAAATGATGTACCCGGAATTCCGTTTAGGTTTTTTAGTTGTTCCGCCGGGTTTACAAGAACAGATTATGGTGACCAAATATTATTCCGATCTCGGTACCAGCTATCTTGAACAAGCAGTAATGGCAAATTTTATTGAGGAGGGGCACTATGCCAGTCATGTGCGTCGAATTCGCAAAGCATGCTATGAAAGAAGAACTGCGTTGGTCAATGCTATTCAATACTATCTTGCAGATAAAATGATTATTCAACCTTCAGACTCTGGCGTTCATATCGTATGTTGGTTGCAAAATGGGATGGCTGGGAGTGAAGTTGAAGAGAAAGCCAGATTACTAGGGATGGGAATACTATCACTAAGTCGTTATTACCAGAGCGATGTCTCACGACAGGGGATTTTGATTGGTTTTGCAAATCATCCGGTAGAGGCAATTGTTGATGGGATTCGCCGTCTGGCTCAGGTTATTTAACTTATAATTTATTCAGCTCTTAGCATTAATGCAGTAAATACGTTTCTTTTGCTACGTGTAAAAATATTGTGCCTGTTTTTTGTACAATTAAATAGTGTGGATCTGTTAAAAACACGCATTGTGGTTCTTTTGGACTGCCCAGTTTGATCATACTCTGCGCTGGTTTAGCCCTGTTTTGTAAGAGGTATGGATATGTCGGGCATCTTTAATCAATTTCATCAACCCGTTGGTATGACTTTGTCTGACTGGAAAGGCGCACCCTTTCCACAGGCTCAGCAAATTACAGGTCGCTATTGTAAGCTTGAACGTATTAACGCCGAACGCCATGCAAAAGAGTTGTATGAAGCGTACAGCGAAGCAAGCGATTGTCGTGACTGGACATATCTGGCGGTCGGGCCTTTTGAGACCTTCGATACCTTCCAGGATTATGTAAAAAAGATGGAAGAACAGACCGATCCGATGCATTTTGCGGTGATCGATTTAACCAGTATGAAACATGTTGGTACGTTTGCACTGATGCGGATTGATCCCTCAAATGGCGTGATCGAGGTTGGCCATATTTCCTACTCCGTACGCATGAAACGTTCGCGAATCTCAACAGAAGTCATCTCATTGCTTTTAAAGTATGTTTTTGAGGATCTGGGCTATCGCCGTTTTGAATGGAAATGCGATGCTCTCAATGCTCCTTCCCGTGGGGCGGCGGAGCGCTTTGGCTTCAGTTTTGAAGGTATATTTCGTCAGGCTGTCGTCACGCGGGGGCGTAATCGAGATACCGCATGGTACTCAATCATTGACGGTGAGTATCCGTCACTTCGACCAGCCTACGATATGTGGCTCGATGAGCGTAATTTCGATAACCAGGGACGGCAGATTAGGCGTCTTGGCGAGCTGATGGAAAGGGGATAAAAAAGCTCCCCGAATAAACCGGGGAGCCAGAAAGCGTAGCGCCCGTGTAGAATTATCTCTGCCGCGACTCAAGCCAGACCAGCGCCAGCGTGGAGAGTCCGCACATCAGCAGAATGCCGACAAACCAAAACAGATACCACATCGTACAGTCCTCCTTAATAAAGTTCGTGGTTGTGGCGGCGGATCGTTTCTACATTGATGCGCCCGAGCATTTTGTAATAACTCCACACGGTATAAAGCAGAACGATCGGTAGAAAAATCAGCACAATAACCAGCATGATACTGAGAGTCATCTGGCTGGAGGTGCTGTCCCACACCGTCAGGCTGGAGAGCGGATACGCGCTTGAAGGCATCACAAACGGAAACAGGGTGATTCCAGCGGTGAAGATCACGCAGGCCTGGCCCAGTGAAGCAAACAAAAATCCCCATACGGCCCGACGCTGTCCGCAGGCATAGATCGCGAGCATCGGGAAAATCATGCCAAGCAGCGGAATAATTAACAGCAGTGGTGACTGATAAAAGTGCGCCATCCACGCGCCCGGCGAGGTAGTTACTGCTTTTAATAGCGGATTGGAAGGACCATTAGGATCCTGGCTTAGCAACACATAGCCATCGATCCCCGTCCATAGCCAGTAACCGGCTAACAGAAAGCAGAGCACGACCAGCATCGCGCTGCGGCGGGTAGCAGACAGCGCACGTTGGTGAAGAATGCCGTCGGTCTTCAACTGGAGCCACACGCCTCCTTGCAGAATAACCAGCATCAGGCTTAATGCGCCGCACAGCAGGGCAAAGGGTGAGAGTAACTGCCAGAAGGTGCCCAGGTATTGCACATGAAGCTGTGGTGTGAAGATAAAAGGCACGCCCAAAAACAAGTTACCGAATGCAACGCCGAAGATAACTGGAGGGACCAGACTGCCAATCACCAACCCGGTATCCCACATGGCGCGCCAGCGTGCATTGGCTATTTTTCCACGATAATCAAAGGCCAACGGGCGAAAGAAAAGGGCGCACAACACCAGAATCATCGCCACATAAAACCCTGAAAATGCCGCGGCATAGACCCGCGGCCAGGCCGCGAATAATGCACCGCCCGCCAGAATGAGCCACACCTGGTTACCTTCCCAGTGCGCTCCGACGCTATTGATTAGTACCCGACGCTCATCATCGTTACGCGCGATCAGCGGCAACAGGCAGCCAACCCCCATATCAAACCCGTCGGTGACCATAAATGCCACCAGGATGATGCCAATCAGCAGCCACCAGATGAGCCGCAACGTTTCATAATCCAACATGATTATCTCCTTTATCCCTGTTGTTGCGCTGGTTGTTGGTTATGCATTGCATCCGGGCCAAGGCGCGCGTATTTCTGCATCAGGTAGACTTCGGCAATTAAAAACAAGGTGTAAAGCGTGAGAATTAGCCCCATGGAGAAGGCCAGTTGGCCTGCGCTTAACGCGGAGTGGGCGTACCAGGTCGGCAAAATATCCTGAATCGCCCACGGCTGGCGGCCAAACTCCGTCATAAACCAGCCGGCTTCAATGGCAATCCACGGTAGCGGCAGGCTCCACAGCGTCATGTGCAGTACCCAGCGATGCTGGTCGATACGCCAGCGTAAGGTCTGTATCAGGGCAATTGCCATCACCAGCAGCAGAAGTGAACCGCATGCAATCATGATGCGAAAACTCCAGAATACCGGTGCTACTTGCGGGATCGCACCGCGTTGTGCGGCCTGATATTGCTCCGGAGTGACATGGTTCATATCAGGCGCGTAGTTCGCCAGCAGGATGCCGTAACCCAGATCTTTCTCCACAGCGTGAAAAGCGTTCAGTACCTGAGGTGTGCGGTTACCTTTGGCGATTTCCTGCATCAGCAGCCACGCTTCCCGACCTCGTTGCAGGCGGGGGAGAGCATCCTCCATCAGATTTTTCAGCCCCGGAACCGGCGTGTCTAAAGAGTGCGTGGCCAGGATGCCCAGCAGAGCCGGTATCTTCAAAGCAAAGGCGTTACGTTCTTGTTCCTGCTGCGGCCAGGCGATGACATGAAAGGGCGCGGGTGCCGGTTCGGTTTGCCATTCGCCTTCCATTGCCGCCAGTTTTACCGGTTGGCGTTGGGCAACCTCATAGGCTGAGCTATCACCCAGTTGTAGAGTGCCGAGGATAGCCAGCGTGCCAAAAACGGAACCCACCGCGAAGGAACGCCGGGCGAACTCGCGATTGCGACCGCGCAGCAAATACCAGGCGCTGATGGACATCACAAACATGGCGCCGGTGACATAACCGGACATCACGGTATGCACAAATTTCACCTGGCTGATGGGGTTAAAGACCAGCTCGCTAAAGCTGCTCATCTCCATACGTAGGGTATCAATATTAAAGTGAGCGCCGGTTGGATATTGCATCCAGCCGTTGGCGTTGAGGATCCACAGGGCCGAGATATTGGAACCAAACGCGACCAGCCAGGTGACCATCAGGTGTTGGTATTTGGTTAAGCGTTGCCAGCCGAAGAAGAACAGACCAACGAACGTGGATTCGAGGAAGAAGGCCAGCAGGGCTTCCATTGCCAGAGGCGCGCCAAAAATATCGCCCACATAGTTAGAATAGAGCGACCAGTTAGTACCGAACTGAAACTCCATGGTCAGGCCGGTTGCCACGCCGAGCGCAAAGTTAATCCCGAATAACTTGCCCCAGAAACGTGTCATGTCGCGGTAGACTGTTTTGCCGGTCACCACATAAATGGTTTCCATGATGGCCAGCATAAAAATTAGCCCCAGCGTCAGGGGAACAAACAGAAAATGGTACAGCGCGGTCAGCGCAAACTGCCAACGCGATAAGTCAATGACGTCCCACATGCGAACTCCATCAGGCATTAGAGAGTGAATAGATAAGGAAGAAAACGCCAGACCCGCAGCATAAAAGCATGCGGGCCGGGAGAGGGGGTCAGGCCGGTGGACCGGAGGCCAGCCAGCCGCAGACTTCATCCAGGCGCTGGAGCGAGTCGCGAAGATCTTCCGGCGCAGCCTGCACCAGTTCCGGTAATGGACAGATCTCATAACTTTCGAGCAGAAGCCCTTTCAGGGTATCCAGACAGCGCACATGCCAGACATGGCGCAGCGCCGTGGCGTCGATTTGGCTCTCGCCGTAGCCGATAGTGCGGATCTGGATGTGTCCTTCGCCACATAACCGAGCAAGAAACAGGCGATCCGCATCGCTAATTGGAAGTTGTGTGAGGTTAATGCTATGGGGTTGCAAGGCCGGATCGCGCACGTGCGCCAGCAGTTCCTGAGCCAGTGTCAGGCCATTCATTAGCCCGTCCACCGGCGGGGGCAACAGGCTGTCGTCCGGCAGTGTATTGAACGTTGCCGCCAGCCACAGTGCCCGCGGCGCGCTGCCTGCTTCCAGATGCTCCTCCCACTGCCCGTTGTCATTCTGACAACGCACCCGCCAGATACCGCAGAAAATCGACTCCTGGATCTCGCATGCTCTGCCGTCAGCATGCTGGATGCGCACTGAAACTTCGCCTTCGCCGAGCAGTGTATTCAAAAACGTGAGATCGTCTGCGTTGAGCGAGGATAAATCCCATCCCTGCACGTCCTGTTTGGCGGGAATGCGCCTCCTGAGCTGCTGGCGCACATCGGCTAACAATGCCATCACCGCCGGGCTGTGCGGACAGTTTTCCAGTGATGCCATGCTGGGGTCGCTGTTGACCTGGCAGGTGAGGGGTAAGGGATTCATGCTGAAGCTGTCATCGTCCGGCTGCGTTCCCGGCCCCAGCAGATGAAAAAAAGTGTCGCTCATCGTTCAGACTCCGGCGGCGTGCGTGGTTCAACTAAGGGGCGCATCAGGTTGAGCAGATCGGCCCACGGGTGGATGCCGCTGAGAATGCCGCTCAGTTCGCCGTGGATAAACACCAGTGTGGCCGGGAAGCGGAATACGCCATAACGATCGCCAATCGCCTCGCTATGCTCGAGATCCGCCATGGCGATGTGCCAGTCAAACTGGGGAAACTCGCGGAGCAACTCGGCAATCATCACCGGATTATCGCTGACTTCCGGTGTACGGCGGGGATCGCTACTGAGTAACACCACACCGTCGCGAACGTGGGTTATCCAGTCATCCAGTTCGGGCGCGGTTAGCGGCTGCCAGCCTCGTGCCAGCATACGTTGCCATAGAGCAGGAAAAGGGTTGTCATTCAACATGTTGCTTATCTCTCCAGCGTTACGCGATACTGGCGAATATGCACGCCTTCATAGTTTTCCATCGACAGGCATTCATAGTTCAGGCAACGCGTTTCATCGTTGGTCTGTGGCACAATCCCCCACGCAGCCAGTTGCGTAAGTGCGGCCTGCTCCGCCGCCGGAAGCTGAGCACGCGCGATGTCGGTCAGGCTGCCGCCATAGTCGTCCAGCTGTACCGGTTGAAGTCCTACAAGGGCGATGTGCGAGGGCAGATGGCCGCGAATGTCCGCCAGCGCCAGCACTTCGGAGAAGCTGTTCTGATGCAGACTCATTTTTTTGGCGCTGAGGTAACTGGGGACTTTTTCACCGGCGTAGGTTTGCAGGGTGCCCGGCGCGAGACCGTAGTCGATGGCGTCCAGCAACAGCAGATGACTGGCCTGCTCAACGTAGCCCAGCAGATTCAGCCCCTGCGTGCCGCCGTCGACGATCTCAACGTATTCCGGCCAGTGATAATGGGCGTACAGGCGTTCGGCGACGCGAATGCCAAAGCCTTCGTCTGCCCACAGCAGGTTGCCTAGACCCATCACGATGACGTGTGGTTCGCTCATGACGCCTCCTTGTCGTGCTGACCTTTGGGAAATTTGTGGCTACGGTAGCCATTGACCATGGTGGAGATGACGGTATCGTCAGACATGATGTCCTCACGAATCGCCATATACACATGGCCTACGATGAAGGCGGCGATGAACCACATCCCCAACCGATGCCAGCTGTGGATATCGAGAGAGTTCCCACCGGTCCAGTAGAAAAACTCCGTCACATAGCGGAAAGGGGTAAAAATGGCGTACTGGCTATGTTCGCTGTATAAGGCAAAACCGGTGAGGATCATAAAAACGGAGAGCAGGAAATAACCGCACATTGCCGCCTGCGCGATGGGGTTATGACCGATATCATCTCCCGGTTTTTTTTCCAGAAACAGATACCAGCGCACGACCGAAAACGCGCCTCGCCACCAGCTGCGCCGCCAGACCGGCACGATAAACAACTCGCGTGAATAGCGGTTACCGACAAAGGCCCAGTAAATGCGCATCAGCAGGATCACCGTGAATACCATGGCGGCGGAGAAATGTATCAGCCGGATGTCGCCCATATAGAACAGATAAGTGGCCTCACCGCTGACCGACGGCAGCGGTCGACCAATGAAGTATCCGGTCACCATCAACACCAACATGCAGCCCACCGTCAGCCAGTGCCACAAGCGTACAGGCGCTTCAAACACATAGTGGCTGATAGCGGTATCACGCGCCTCCCCGACGCGTGGGGATGTTTTTCCAGTCATCGTTCCGTTCCTTAACGCTTAGCGAACCTGGACGGCGATAAGTTCGCTGCCGTCGTCGCCGAGTACGTGGGTTGAACATGCCAGGCAGGGGTCGAAGCTGTGCAAGGTGCGCAGGATCTCCAGTGGTTGATCCGGTATCGCCATTTGGGTGCCCATCAGCGCCGCCTCGTAAGCGCCAATTTGTCCCTTCGGATCGCGCGGGCTGGCATTCCAGGTGGTCGGCACCACACACTGATAGAGATCGATTTTCCCGTCGCGAATCGATGCCCAGTGACCTAACGCGCCGCGCGGTGCTTCGGTAAAACCGATCCCGCGGCACTGCTGCGGCCAGCTTTCAGGCTCCCATTTTTCGGTGTTTGCGGTCGCCAGATTGCCGTTTTTCAGGTTGGTCATTAGCTTGTCGAAGAAATATTGCAGTTTGCTCACGGCCCACTGGGCTTCGTGCGCGCGGCACAGAATACGCCCCAGCGTCGACTGCATACCCGAAAGCGGCAGCTTGAGGGCAGACATCATGCGATCGACGGATTCAATCGTGGCGGCATCCCCTTTGTGATAGGCAATCAGCGTGCGCGCCAGTGGTCCAACTTCCATGGCGTGTCCGCGCCAGCGCGGGGCTTTAATCCACGAATAGCGTTCCTGTTCGTTGAGCTGTTTGATATCAATATCGCTGCCTTTGACATCGCCCGGGTTATACCAGGGTTCAGTAATCCCTTCGAACGGGTGACGACCTAATTGATCGTCCGGATAACGGTACCAGGCATGATCGACAAACTCCTGAATTTGCTGCTGATCGGCCAGATCCACTGGCAGCACGTTTTTAAAATCACCGTTAATCACCGCGCCGCCTGGCATCAACAGGCTCTTCGCGCTGAAGTCATTGGCGATATCCGGGAACGCGCCGTAGCTCAAGACGCACTTATCAGAAAGCCCGGTGCCAATCTGGCTCCAGGACTTGTTGAACTGGCCGATAGCCAGCGCGTCAGGCACCATGACGTTGTTGATGAAATCAGCGGTGCGGGTGATGATCGACTGCACCAGGTTCAGGCGTTCCATATCGACTGCGCCAACCGCGCCGCGCTGATCGATATTAATCGCGCACGGCATACCGCCGACAATCCAGTTAGGGTGCGGGTTCTTACCGCCAAACACCGTATGGATTTTGATGATCTCGCGCTGAAAATCGAGTGCTTCCAGATAATGGGCAAAGCCCATCAGGTTAGCCTCAGGCGACAGTTTGTACTGCGGATGACCCCAATAACCGTTGCGGAAAATCCCCAGTTGACCGCCGTCGACAAATTTTTTCAGGCGATTTTGGACGTCAAAAAAGTAGCCAGGGGAGGACTTCGGCCAGGCAGAAAGGCTTTGCGCCAGCTGTGATGTGGCGCGCGGGTCTGCTTTCAGGGCATTCAGCACGTCAATCCAATCCATTCCGGCTAACTGGTAAAAGTGCACCAGATGGTCGTGGCACCACAGCGTCGCCAGCATAATATTGCGAATGATGTTGGCGTTGTCGGGCACCTTGATGCCAATGGCATCTTCAATGGCATACACCGATGCCAGGGCATGTACACCGGTGCATACTCCGCAAATACGTTCGACAAATGCCCAGGCATCGCGAGGGTCGCGCCCCTGCAGAATGATCTCCAGTCCGCGGAACATGGTGCCGCAGGAAACCGCGTTGGTGATGATATTCTGCTCATCAATGTTCACTTCACAACGCATATGGCCTTCAATGCGGGTTATGGGGTCCACAACCAGGCGGCGACCCGCATTGTTTAACGTATATCCCTGGGTTTGATACGAGTTGCTCATGCCTGGTTATCCTCTTTGTCCGGCTGCGGTTGTTCGGCTTTAGTTAACTGCTGTTTGTGGCGGTTATGTTGATTGACGGCGCTGGCGACTGCGTGGACGCCGACACCAGCCGCCACTACGCCAAGCGCGGTGAGGCCCACGGTGTCAGCGGTAGAATGCGTTCCCATCTGTGGAATATCGACCACGCGGCTGTAGAACGAACCGCGATCCCAGAAGCCGTTCTCCGAACATCCCAGACAACCGTGGCCGGACTGGATGGGGAAGGAAACTCCGCCATTCCAGCGGGTGGTGGAACAGGCGTTATAGGTGGTTGGCCCCTTGCAGCCCATTTTGTACAGGCAATAGCCTTTGCGGGCAGCGTCATCGTCCCAACTTTCAACGAACTCCCCGGCGTCAAAGTGGGCGCGGCGGTAGCATTTGTCATGAATACGCTGACCATAAAACATCAGCGGACGCCCCAGACGATCGAGTTCCGGCAGCCTTCCAAAGGTCACCATGTAGGTAATGATGGCGCTCATGACGTCTGGAATCGGCGGGCAACCGGGCACTTTCACGATAGGCTTATCGGTAATCACTTTATCGATCGGTGTTGCCTGAGTTGGGTTAGGCCGGGCAGCCTGCACGCAGCCCCAGGAGGCGCAGGTGCCCCAGGCGATAATCGCGCTGGCACCGGCGGCGGCTCTTTTAAGCTTTTCAATAAACGGTCGCCCGCCACTAATGCAGAACATCCCTTGCTCTCCCAGCGGAGGATTACCTTCGACGGCCAGAATGTATTGGCCGTGGTAGCGGCTTAGAATGTCTTCAAAGACCTCTTCGGCCTGTGTTCCGGCGGCGGCCATCAGTGTGTCGTCGTAATCAAGGGAAATCAGAGAGAGGATGACGTCTTTGGCGAGTGGGTGAGAGGAGCGGATAAATGATTCGGTACAGCAGGTGCATTCCAGACCGTGGATCCAGACGACCGGGATCCGGGGTTTGTTTTCCAGCGCCCAGGCGATTCTGGGCGTCATTCCGGCTCCCAACCCTAGCGATGTTGCCGCGAGGCTACAATATTTAAGAAAACTGCGCCTGCTCACGCCCTTGCGGCGCATCGCCTGATAAAAGGTCTCCTCGTTATTCGTATTCATAACACGCGTTTCTTCCCCCGTTGAGTTCTGGCGCACGCCGCCAGCGATAATCTAAAAAAGCCTATCCGATTAGCGGGGAGAAACAATGCAAAGTGTGTGGTTATGTCCTATTGCGATATTTTCGTGCCTGTTATCTGTTTTTCGCTTATTCGGCAATAAAAAAACGCACAGGGGGGACCGCCCTGTGCGTCGGGTTTATCGCGGAAGAACTTAAACCCCAAGGCGATCGCGTAAGCTGTAATAGGCCGCGCCCATGGCGGTAAACGGAATGCGCAGGCTGCGGCCTCCCGGGAACGGGTAATGCGGCAGTTTGGCGAAAGCGTCAAAACGCTCGGCATCCCCGCGCAGCAGTTCCGAAATCAGCCGTCCTGCCAGGTGGGTACAAGTCACGCCGTGGCCGCTGTAACCCTGCATATAGTAAATGTTGGTATCAAGACGGCCGAACTGCGGCATGCGCGACAGCGTTAACAGGAAATTACCGGTCCAGCGGTAATCAATTTTTACCCCCTGCAATTGCGGGAAGGTCTTCAGCAGTTTCGGCATCACCAGACGCTCAATATCGTCCGGATCGCGAGCGCCGTAGACTACACCGCCGCCGTACAGCAGGCGGTTATCGCCGGTCAGACGGTAGTAATCCAGCAGGTAGTTACAATCTTCAACGCAGTAGTTTTTCGGGATCAGCGAGCGCGCCATCTCCGCCGACAGCGGTTCGGTGGTTAACACCTGCGTGCCGCACGGCATGCTGCTTTTTGCCAGCGCAGGTTCCAGTTTGTCGCCGAGGTAGGCGTTGCCCGCGACAATCACAAAACGTGCCGTAACCTGACCTTTTTCGGTGCTGACCACTGCCGGGCTGGTGTGCTGAATACGGGTGACTGGCGACTGTTCGAACACGCGCCCGCCGTTCAGACGAATGGCGTTAGCCTCGCCAATCGCCAGGTTTAGCGGATGAATATGACCACCGCTGTGGTCGAGTAGCGCGCCGACATAACGATCGCTGCTGACTTCGCGGCGAATTTCGCTGCTATCCAACAGTTCAAGCTGCGTATTGCCGTAGCGTTCCCAGTTCGATTTCTGCTCCTCCAGCGTTTCCATCTGTTTGTGGTTCAGGGCCACAAACAGCCCGCCAGGACGATAGTCGCAGTCGATCTGATAACGTTTGATACGTTCGCGAATGATATTGCCGCCTTCAAACATCATACTGCCAAGCATTTTAGCGGCGTCCGGGCCGTAGGTGCGTTCAATGACGTCGATATCGCGACTGTAGGAGTTCACCAACTGACCACCGTTGCGCCCGCTGGCTCCGAAGCCAATTCGTGCGGATTCCAGTAGCACCACGTCGTAACCCATCTCTGATAAATGCAGGGCGGAGGAGAGTCCGGTATAACCACCGCCCACGACGCAAACATCACAGCTTACCGATTCGCTAAGGGTCGGGAACGGTTCGTATTGATTGGCACTTGCGGCGTAATAACTGCTGGTATGTTCAGTCATGATTAAGACTCCAGGGAGATCCAGATGGTTTTTAATTCGCTAAATTTTTCCAGCGCATGCAGGGATTTATCGCGTCCGTTACCGCTTTGCTTATAGCCGCCGAATGGCACGGTCATATCACCGTCGTTGTAGTTATTCACGAAGACCGAACCGGCCTTCAGGCGGCGACTCATGCGGTGTGCGCGCGACAAATCACGGGTCCAGACCGCGGCGCCCAGACCGTAGTCGCTGTCGTTGGCCAGCGCCAGAGCTTCGGCTTCACTGCTAAAACGGGTGATGACCAGTACCGGCCCGAAGATTTCATCGCGGCTGACGTGGGCTTGCGGCGCGGTGTCGACAAAAATAGTCGGGCCGATGGCCGCCGGGTGTACGTGGCTGCGGCCATCCAGCGCCAGCGTGCCTTGCGCTTCACCGTCGCGAATAAAACTGTGAACGGTGTCGGCATGCGTGTTGTCGATAAGCGTGCCCATCGTGGTTTCCGGATCCAGCGGGTTGCCCGGCTGCCAGTTTTTCGCCTGCTCTTTTAAAAGCGCGATAAACTCGTCGGCAATACTTTCTTCCAGCAGCAGACGCGTACCGGCGATACAAACCTGGCCCTGGTTATAGAAAATACCTGCCGCTGCATTAGCGGCGGCTTTCGGCAGATCCGGGCAGTCGGCAAATACGATGTTGGCACTTTTACCGCCGGCCTCCAGCCAGACGCGTTTCATGTTGCTGTCGCCAGCATCTTTGAGCAGTTGCTTGCCGGTGCGGGTCGAGCCGGTAAACGTGATCACATCAACATCCGGATGCAGCGACAGTGCCTGGCCCGCCTCGTGACCGTACCCGCTCACAACGCTGAGCACGCCATCGGGCAAACCTGCTTTTTTAGCCAGTGCGGCCAGGCGAATCGCGGTCAGCGGTGATTTTTCGGAAGGCTTGAGGATCACGCTGTTACCCGCAGCCAGAGCCGGGCCGAGCTTCCAGCAGGCCAGCAGCAGGGGAAAATTCCACGGCACGATGGCCGCAATCACGCCCACCGGTTCGCGGACAATCAGCGCTAAATCGTTCACCGAGGTAGTGGCAACTTCACCATAGACTTTATCTATCGCCTCGGCGTACCAACGGATGGCGCGTGCCGCGCCGGGAATATCATCACGCAGGCTATGGCGAATCGGTTTACCGGTGTCGAGCGTTTCCAGTAGCGCCAGCTCCTCGTGATGCTGCTCCATTAAATCGGCGAGTTTGTGCAGCACCGCTTTGCGCTCTGCGGGTGATGCCTGCGACCAGTCCCCGCGTTCAAACACGGTGCGGGCTGCGTTGACCGCGCGGTCAACATCCGCTTTTTTGCCGCGGGCGACTTTGGCGAGCGGGCGTTGTCCTGCCGGATCCTGGGTAATAAAGGTTTCGTTATCGGCGGCGGCACAATATTCGCCGTTAATAAATAAACGGGTTTCCGGTGAATAATGGCTGGCTTTCTCACGCCAATATTTAAGATTCTGAAAGTTCATAGCTACTCCTTTTATATCAATAAGATAAAGTTCGTTGCTGATCTTTTTCAGGCAAAATCAGGCTGCACGATACCCCAGGGATGTACCCTGTTAATGCGCGTTATTTAAGAAGGCCTGAGAAACTCAGGCCGCTACTTATTAGAACGTGGTGGGAGTGTGGGCACTGATGATGCGGCAGATCCCCGCCGAAGTGTTGCTGAAGCTGTGTGGTATGCCGGTGTTAATGGCATAGCTTTGCCCTGCAACAAGAGGATACGTTTGACCGTTGATGGTCAGTATCACTTCACCTTCCAGTATTGTGCCAATCTCTTCACCCTGATGTTTAATTCTCTCCCCGGTTGTCGTGCCTGGCTGATAGGTTTCAAACATCATTGCCAGCGTGCGATTCGGATTTCCGTTGTGTACCAGCTTCATGGATACTCCCTGACTCCCGATCTCAATCAAATCATCCTGATTGATAACCACCTGCGGTTCGTCAGGCTTTTCCGGTTCCGCGAAGAACTCGGAGAGCGACAGCCCATATACTTTCAATAGCTTTTGCAGCGTACTGATGGCAGGACTGACTTTATCCTGCTCTATGGTGCTGATGGCGCTATGCGTTAACCCAGACAGTTCGGCGGCACGACGCTGCGAAAGACCCAATTGCTGGCGGATCTCTGACAAACGTTTACCCGGCGCCAGGCCGTCATCGCTCATAATTGCATTTCCTTAACTGTAGTGGTCAGAGTCGCTGTTTTTCAGCGAGGTGGTTCTGACAAGCGGTGATAAAACCTTCAAGTAACAAACGCGACAGGGCGTATTCGCTACTGTTCCATTCCGGGTGCCACTGCACGCCGAGCGCGAAAGGATGGTCATGGACGCTGGCAGCTTCCACTAATCCATCCTGCGAGCGTGCTTCCACGCGCAGCTGCGGGCCAAGGTTTTTTGCGCCCTGACCATGCAAGGAGTTAACCCAAAACGTGCTGCAACCTGGTATTAACTGAGATAGCAATCCTCCCTGTTGAACCTGGACTTCATGAGATGGCGCATATTGCTGCTCCACCGGGAGTTCCGCATCTTCACGATGTTCCAGGAACTGTGAGTGATCGCACAGGCGACGATACAGAGTCCCGCCAGTGGCGACAACTAATTCCTGTAAGCCCCGGCAGATGGCGAAAATGGGAATGCGCCTTTCGAGCCCGGCGGTAATTAGCGCCATGCTCAGAAGATCACGCCCGGGATCGGCGTCAGACTCATCGCCATTTTCACCATAGAGGTGCGGCTGCACATTGCTTGGGCTTCCTGGCAGGAAGATACCATCCAGTTTCGGTAACAGCGCGTTCAGCAATTCGGGTTCCGCGAGCGCATGGGGCAGCGCTATCGGTAATCCACCGGCATTTAATACCGCATTCAGGTACTTTTCTTGCAGAGTCTGGGTCTGGTGACCCTTAAGCCTGTTCCTACACATCACTACACCAATAACTGGCTTGTCAAATATATTGCCCATGATCGACCTCACGTTTTGGAATAAATTATTGCCAAACGGTTCCTTGTTGTGCAATTCCGTTCATTATTTTCTCAATCTAGCAGCGGAATAACCTTCTAGCAAACTTAATTTAACATTTGACAAACAATTTGTTTGCATCCAGAGTCGAATGGTGGACATTATATTTAACAGTCAAATCACAGAGCAGCTTACCAGGCCAACGGCGGTGAATCATGGAAACCAATATCGTAGAAGTTGAGAATTTTGTTCAGCATTCTGAAGAGAGACGAAGTAGCGCGTTTGCGCGCGAAGTTAAGCAGTATCTGGAACGCTATCCTAATACGCAGTATGTGGATGTGCTGTTAACCGACCTTAATGGTTGTTTTCGCGGTAAGCGCCTCCCGGTTGCTGGATTGCATAAGTTAGAGAAAGGCTGCTATTTCCCGGCATCTGTTTTCGCGATGGATATTCTTGGCAATGTGGTCGAAGAGGCGGGATTAGGCCAGGAGCTTGGCGAACCGGATCGGACTTGTGTACCGGTGGCAGGCACGTTAACCCCTTCGGCCGCCGATCCTGAATTTATTGCACAGATGATGCTGACGATGCTGGATGAAGATGGCGCTCCCTTTGACGTTGAGCCGCGGAACGTACTGAACCGACTCTGGCAGAAACTTCGCCAGCGCGGTCTGTTCCCCGTCGTAGCGGTAGAGCTGGAGTTCTATTTACTCGATCGTAAGCGCGATCCCGAAGGTTATCTGCAGCCGCCGTGCGCGCCGGGTACGGACGATCGCAATACCCAAAGTCAGGTTTACTCGGTTGATAACCTGAACCATTTTGCTGATGTGTTAAACGATATCGATGAACTGGCCCGTTTACAGCTGATCCCGGCTGACGGCGCAGTGGCTGAAGCCTCACCTGGGCAGTTTGAAATCAACCTTTACCATACCGATAACGTGCTCGACGCCTGCGATGACGCGCTGGCGTTGAAACGTCTGGTACGGCTGGTGGCGGAGAAACATAAGATGCATGCCACGTTTATGGCAAAGCCTTATGAGGAGCATGCCGGTAGCGGGATGCATATCCACATCAGCATTATGAATAATAAAGGCGAGAACGTGCTGGCCGATGCGAATGGCGATGATTCCATGTTACTTAAGCGTGCGCTTGCCGGGATGATTGATCTGATGCCCGCATCAATGGCGCTGCTGGCGCCGAATGTGAACTCTTATCGCCGCTTCCAGCCGGGTATGTATGTGCCGACTCAGGCTTCCTGGGGGCATAACAACCGTACGGTGGCGCTGCGTATTCCCTGCGGCGATCGTGATAACCATCGGGTTGAATATCGCGTGGCGGGGGCGGATGCCAACCCGTATCTGGTGATGTCGACCATCCTGGCGGGGATCCTTCACGGTCTGGATAACGATCTGCCGCTGCAGGAAGAAGTGGAAGGCAACGGACTGGAGCAGGAAGGGCTATCGTTTCCTATCCGCCAGAGCGATGCGCTGTGGGAGTTTATGCAAAACGACAGTCTGCGTGAATTATTGGGTGAGCGTTTTAGCCACGTGTATCACGCCTGTAAAAACGATGAATTAATCCAGTTTGAACGTCTTATCACCGACACTGAAATTGAGTGGATGTTGAAAAACGCCTGACAGTCGTACAGGTCATTTAAAAAGAAGTCGCATCATGCGGGCTGAGCGGAGCCAGCCCGTCAAAATTGCAGGAATACCTGCCATTTCCCGGATGTCGCGTAATGGAGCGCGGGCGACAACGGGTCTTCAGATAACCGACAGAGTTTGTGACGAGGAAATGTGATGATGCCAATGTTTAAAAACCAGCCCCGCGTGAGCATCCATGGCTCCCGCAGTAAGTACGGACCGCATCTGTGCCGTGCAACATTGACGCCTTTCTTATGGCTTTCTACCCCGATACGACCCAGGTCTGCTGTTCCCACATTTCGAACGCAGATCTGGGCTCGTCGCGGGGAGGAAAGCTATGTCGACTAATTCTTCTGTGGATCTTGCAGCCCAGCCGGGCAAAGCACAGCTGCGTAAATCTCTCAAGCTGTGGCAGGTAGTGGTGATGGGGCTGGCCTATCTCACGCCGATGACGGTGTTTGACACCTTTGGCATTGTTTCGGGTATCAGCAATGGCCATGTTCCGGCCTCCTATCTGCTGGCCCTGGCGGGCGTACTGTTTACCGCCATCAGTTACGGAAAGCTGGTGCGCCAGTTTCCGCAGGCCGGTTCGGCCTATACCTATGCGCAAAAAGCGATTAATCCGCATGTGGGGTTTATGGTCGGCTGGTCGTCACTGCTTGACTACCTTTTCCTGCCGATGATTAACGTACTATTGGCGAAAATTTACCTTTCCGCGTTATTCCCGGGGGTTGCGCCATGGATTTGGGTGGTGCTGTTCGTGGCGATCCTTACCGCGGCCAATTTGAAAAGCGTTAACCTGGTGGCGAACTTCAATGCCCTGTTTGTCCTGGTGCAGGTGGCGATCATCGTGGTGTTTATTTTCCTCGTGGTGCAGGGGCTGCACAAAGGCGAAGGGGTCGGGACCGTCTGGTCGTTGCAACCGTTTATTAGTCAGAATGCGCATTTGATTCCGATTATCACCGGGGCGACCATTGTCTGCTTCTCGTTTCTCGGCTTTGACGCGGTAACGACCCTCTCTGAAGAGACGCCAGATGCTGCGCGCACCATTCCAAAAGCCATTTTTCTTACCGCGCTGTACGGTGGACTGATCTTCATTGCCGCCTCGTTCTTTATGCAACTGTTCTTCCCGGACATTAGCCGATTCAAAGACCCGGATGCGGCGCTGCCGGAGATTGCGCTGTACGTCGGCGGCAAGTTGTTCCAGTCTATTTTTCTGTGCACCACCTTTGTGAATACGCTGGCGTCAGGTCTGGCGTCGCATGCCAGCGTTTCTCGCCTGCTGTATGTGATGGGCCGCGATAACGTCTTCCCGGAGAAGTACTTTGGTTATGTCCATCCCAAATGGCGTACTCCCGCGTTGAACGTCATCATGGTCGGGATTGTGGCGCTGTCGGCCCTGTTTTTTGATCTGGTGACCGCTACGGCGCTGATTAACTTTGGCGCGCTGGTGGCCTTTACCTTCGTTAATCTGTCCGTGTTTAACCACTTCTGGCGTCGTGAAGGACGTAAGCATACCTGGCAGGAAAAGTTGCACTATCTGGTATTGCCAATGGTCGGTGCCGCCACGGTAGCCGTACTATGGGTGAATCTGGAAGTGACATCGCTGACGCTGGGACTGGTATGGGCCGGCGTCGGGCTGGTGTATCTCGCGTACCTGACCGGACGCTTTCGTAAACCGCCGCCGCAGTTTGACGCCGCGAAATCTGAGCGCGCCTGGGAGTGATGGAAACGGAATCGATCGACGTGTTTGGTTGAGTTGGGTTAAAAATGAAATACGGTATGTCGCGGCAAACGGTCGCGGCATACCTGATTTAAATGATGTACCACTTGCTTTAGGGAATAAAAAAACCGGCACGGGAGCCGGTAAGTGGAACAATGTAGGAATATAATTATTATTATAATTCAGCCAACTCAATAGGAACGGGTTTCCCTATATGGTATCCCTGTAACCAACCAATACCCATGGTAATTAGCATCTTTTCAATTTCCTCATTTTCAACAAACTCAGCTACTACTTCCATGTTTTTGAGTTTTGCTACTTCGCAGAAGGATCTGACGGCGCATCGACTAAATTCATCGGTCAGTATATTACGGATGAGGGAGCCATCAATTTTCAGAATATCTGCGTCTAATGTTCTGAGTCGTGAATAGCTTGACGCCCCTGTGCCAAAATCATCAATAGCAATTTTAGAACCGGCTTTACGTAATGCTCTCAGAACATCAGTGACATTAGCGTTGTCAATGATATCTGATTCAATGACTTCAAAAATTATACGTTTAGGTGCGATGGAATATTTTCTAAACAATGTGAAAACATTATCAAGAAAATCAATTTTATTAAGCGAGTCAGGTGTCAGATTAATGGAGAAATGACTGTTCGGGTCAGATTTCTGCCGTGACTGTATAAAACGAAATGTTTGCTCAATAACAGTGATATCCAGTGCAGGAAGTAATCCTGCCTCGCGAGCAACCGGTAGGATGGTGTCTGGAAAGATTAACTTACCATCAACCATTTTTATCCGAATAAGTATCTCGTGATAACGTGTCAGTCCCGTAGTTGAAACGATAGGCTGAACAACCAGCATCGTTGATACGATGGGTTGAGCCATAAGCTCAAACGATTTTCTGTCAATTGCTTTTTGCAACATATGACGAATGACAGCCTGACTGACAATTTTATCACCTGGCACCTGCGGGCTGAGTAACAACGGTTGTCCCTGCATTAACGAGATGTAGCTTTGGGTATTAAGATGTTTAATTGCTTGTGATAAATTTTTAATCAGGTTTTTCTCGGTGGTATATGCCACACCACAAGATAGTCCCAATTGGTAATCCTTCCAGATAAAACGAAAAGAGTTTAGGTCTTTGTAAAGAGCAGAAATGTCAGGGACAGTATCAAGGCGAAGAATTATTCCATGACCTGGTGCGTAATAAATGTTACATGTATCCTTAATCAATTTACGTACATATGCGCTTAGCGCTTTTACAAATTCAAAACGGAATTCTATTCCATGAGTTTGCTCCAGCGTATTCAACTCTGTACAACGGATGTAACACAAGCACTCTGTTGCGTGTTTACGGATGTCCATTTGCAGGGCCTGAAAGTTAGGCAGTCCGGTATTAGGCTCTGATCTAAAAAGTTGTTTGAGGCGGCGGAGATATTTTCGGTTACGGACCACAAGTACACCGGTAACAACAATCGTAAGAGAAAAGACAAACACTATCGTGGAGGAAATCACGAGACTATGTAAATAATTATTATAGTTATCCGGTGAAATATAACTGTTTATATAATATCCCAACAGGATGAGCATTGTTACCCATACAGGGGATATAAAAGCATGGCCAATGCAGATCACTCCCCACAGCATTACTGGAAGTAACCACAGTAATGAATAGTCTGTAAATATAAGAATATCTTCTCTGATGACGATCAAAGCGGACATAATGCAGAGTAACAGCACCAGCCATAATACTTGATACAGAATAGGAGGGCCGGATTTTATCAGCGTCTTCACTTGTCTGATGTATAAAATGCACCATGCAGGGTTTTGAACGCTTCTAAGCAACAGATAACAAAAAGGGATGCCAGTCAGGCAAGAGTTCATCAACCACTGTAAGTTAATTAGTGTTTGTAGTGTAAAAAGGTTTGTGATCGGTGCTGAGGCAGTGTTTGACTGGAGCCAGTGATCAATCGAGATGAATAGTAAGGCGTTGCAACACACGAGCCAGACAATACGCAGGGTTGTAAGCTGGCTACGACCAAAGCTAACCGCGCCTCGTTTACCTGTCGAGAAAAAGTAGAGTGTCTGGCTAATGAGAGCAGCCAGTAGCTGAGCCGTTAGCGTGAATACCGAAGATAAAGAGTAAGAGTAAAGGGCATACAAGAAAAAGGCACCCAAAATTGGCAGCGCCTTTTGCCGGTATAAAACCAGCAGTGCAGAAATAAGAGGTAAAGTGAGATCGTAAAAATGCAGTGTTATACCCGCAACATCCTCTTGCTTACTGAGATGACCAGCGATCAGCTGTAATGCAAAAAACGCGATGCCTACACAAAAATAGTCTCTAAATGTATTAATAAAATTTATATTTTCAGTTTTTCTTAGCAATATCATCATTCGCAATTCTCAGTGAGTTATCACCGTTCTCGATTTAAGTCATCTACTTAAAACAGGTTAGACTGGAGGTTTGAAATGTGTATTTTTGGATGTTTTCGCTAATTGAAAACCATTCTAAAATATGTTATGTAAATTTTTTAAAGGTAACCCTCGATAATTTCCGTGTGTTTCACAACGCAGGGAAGAACAATCTTTATGGCTGTGCTGATAATAAAAATTCCGTCAGTAGCCATTATTTAAGACAGAATAGATGATCGATAAAAACGATCAATATAAATCTTTTGATAGATTTTATCGATAGGTTTGGCAGATCATAAATACCACGAAAGATCGATAAAAGCTATTAAAATGTTATTTTTTAATGGTGTTTATTTCATAAATGTTAATTGAGCACTTTGTTTATTAAAAATTAACCTATGCAGGCATCCTTCTAAAGGAATTATTATGATATTGGCAGGAAAGTGAGTTTCCCCACCTTCCCACAATACACTCAATTGTTAATCATTAACGAGGTTGCTGCTGTGTCGCGCAGTGAATGCCGCCGCCGCCAGCCGCAATGCCATCAATATTCAGTTGTATAATTTCACGATCGATAAACAGCTCCTGCAAAATAGCATGGGTATTACGATCGGTGCGCTTATCGCCAAATTGTGGTGCAATGACGGCATCATTACACAGATAAAAATTGATATACCCTGCGGCAAAATCATCACTCGCATAAGTCTGGCGGATGGTAGAAGGTCCTTCCAGCGTGACTACCTTCAACCGTCGGCCTTTGGCATCCGTGGCGGCTCGTAATATGTCCAGATGACGTCGGGTGATCGCGTAATCAAAGGACGACGGATCCTGCTCAAGACCTGTCACCACCGTACCCGGATGCGTGAACCTGGCATAAAAATCTGTATGGCCGTCGGTAATATCCTTGCCGGCAATACCCGGCAACCATATGATTTTCTCCAGACCTAGCAGTCGCTTAAGTTCTTCTTCGCATTCGGCTTTGCTGACGCCGGGATTACGGTTGGAGTTAAGCACGCAGCTCTCGGTAATAATCGCCGTGCCTTCGCCGTCTACCTCAATACCGCCACCTTCCAGAGTCAGCGCCGAGCGGATGAACTCGGTATGAACGTAATCAGTAACGAATTCAGCCACATCGGCATCACGTTCGTGCTCTTGCTTATTGCCCCAGCCGTTAAAATTAAATCCCACACCGCCGAGCGCACCGCTGGCGCTTTTCACAAACACCGGCCCGGTGTCGCGGATCCACAGATCGTCTATTGGGTGAACCAGAAGATTGACCGACGGTCCGCACAGACGCGCGGCGAGTTCGCTGTCTTCTTCGCGTACCAACATATTTACGGATTCAAATGCGGCGATGGTTTTAGCAACTAGCGCCAGGTTTTCCTGCACCACCGGTAGCAGATGAGGCTCCCAGATCTCCGCACTGGCACCAAACGCCATCCAGGTTGCCGCATGCGGTGCGCCTTCATCCGGCATTTGCCAGCGGCGGTCCTCTGTTGCGCGGGCAAATTGGCTAAAACTGATGCCTGTCATACCGGCGAGTAGCATACTCGTTGAAGTCACCAAACCTTGCCAGACGAACGAACGTCTTGTCATCATAGGATTAACCTTTACGTATATTTATCTGATATTGGATGAATAAAATAATAATAGATAGTTAATGTTCTGCGTATTTTAAATATTGAATAACAAATGAATTGATTGCGGATAAGTTTCATGCGGAATATATCACAGGAGATATTCGTTGCAATCTCTTCGTTTTATATTATGAGTAAAATTGACTACTATTAAAATTTCTCAACTATATATTTATATATAATTTATATTTATCAGCATGAACATGTGTCACGCCGTAGGCTCTGAAGCCTCGTCAGACGGGCCTTGCCGCGGATTGTGATCTGGCCGATTGTTCTGTTGTATTTATTAATGCCATGAACCGTGTGGACTATAGTAAAGATGGCCGTTATTTCTCATCATTAATAACCATGAGTGGGGGATGTGAATGAAGAAGATACTGATGCTGGTCGGAGATTATGTCGAAGATTATGAAACGATGGTGCCTTTTCAGGCTTTGCAAATGCTTGGGCATCGTGTGGATGCCGTCTGTCCGGATAAAAGTCAGGGTGACTACGTTCAAACCGCCATTCACGATTTTGATGGGGCACAGACATACAGTGAAAAGCCAGGACATCGTTTTACGTTGAATGCGAATTTTGCCGAGGCGCGGGCCGCCGATTACGACGCACTGTTGATCCCCGGCGGTCGTGCTCCGGAATATCTTCGACTGAATCCAGATGTCATTAAGCTGGTGCAAGATTTCAACGCTGCCAATAAGCCTATCGCTGCGGTTTGTCATGGGCCCCAACTATTAGCGGCGGCGGGAGTGTTAGAAAACCGGACCTGTAGCGCTTATCCGGCCTGCGCGCCTGAGGTTCGTCTGAGCGGTGGACATTATGCCGATATTGGCATTGATCAGGCCCACGTTGATGGCAATCTGGTGACGGCACCAGCATGGCCCGCGCATCCGCAATGGTTAGCTAAATTTGTTGAAGTATTAATGAAGTAAGCGACGATGAGATGAAAAAGTCGGTATAACCAGCCTGGCTATACCGACAGGAGATATTACCTCTGCATGAGTGCGAACACGCCCCACCCGATATATTCCCGGGTGAAGGTAACGTGGCGTGCTGGTGAACTGCTCAGTTGCTCTCTGACTTCGACGGCAAACTCATCGTCCGGATTTGCCTCCAGCCACCGGCGCATCGTCAACCATTTTGCCGCCTCGTATCTGTCCCAACCCTCCTGGTCAGCCAGTACCATTTCGACCACGTCATAACCGAGCTGGTCGAAAGACGAAACGCGTTCTGGCAGAGAGAGGAAATCAGTCACTGAGGTCGCGCCGCAAGACTTAGCGATCTCCTCCGTTGCGGGTATCTGGTGCCAGTACGGTTCGCCGATGAGCAGGATCCCGCCTGATTTGAGACTTTGTTCCAGCTGTTTGACCGTTCCGGCAATGCCACCGGCAATCCAGGTTGCACCAATGCAGGCGGCAATATCGAATTTTTCTTCGGCGATATAACCTGTTGCATCGGCATGAATAAAACGCACGTGCTCAGTGACACCCAATTCACTTGCCCGCAGGGTGGCTTGCTCGCTGAATAACTGGCTCATATCGATACCAACGCCGGAAATTCCATGATCGCGTGCCCAGGTGCACAACATCTCGCCAGAGCCGCTGCCGAGATCCAGGATGCGGGTTCCTGGGGCCATCCGTAAAACCTGACCTAACGTTGCATATTTCTGCGCGGTGAATGGATTATGAATGCGATGTGCGCTTTCGCTGATTGTAAAAATCTTCGGGATATCCATCTCTCTCTCCTTAGCGATTATCCAGTTGGGCGCGAACGTTGTTCAGCCCAGTGGTATTGATGCGGTAGGGCTGACCATTGACGGATTTGATCAGTTTTTTCGTTCTGAGCTTTTTGAATACATCGAGCGTGCAGTCGCAGAGCAGTAACCCTTCGCGGCTATAGCATTCGACGGAAGTGACACGACCTGATGCATCACGGACGTGAGCAATACGGCCACCTTTGGCGAGTACGTGTAAGGTACGTTGTTCCTGACGGGATAAATTCATACTGGAAAACCTGTTTAATCATCATGTGCAAAACGTGCAAACACACAGTGGTGTCCGCATTCGATTTCGGCGCATTGATAACCAGTCCGGCCTGAAAAGGTCGGTAAGCTGATTATCTGATGATTACATTCTCCAGCATCAAAGCCTCGGGTTGAGTTGATAGATATTTACCTGCTGAATCATACCAGCCTGGACGAGTAGGGGAATCGTCCTGTCGGGAAAATGTGATCTATGACGAAAAATTGCGTTTAGCTTATTTTATGATTTTTTAACTCTCAGCTAGCTGAGTGGTGTATGAATGTATTAAATTTATTGAATTTTCAGACATCGTCAGTAGCGGTATTGGTCGTAATGATGTGTAGTTGGTCTCACTTGCGTCACACTATAGATTAGTGATATTTAATCTTTTCTTATCTTAATTTTGTTTTATTTGATAAACAGGTCTTTATTATAAAAAGAATTTTTAATGGTGTTTGTTTTTAATTCTATTTAGGAATTTTCTTAACGTCATGAAGTGTGTATACTCAATCCTGCAAGAAGCTCTTCTGTTATCATCAAAACTATAAAAATGTCCTTAACACCCGTATTACCTCTGCCCTGTATCTCTTCTCAGGGGAGAGGTTTTTTTTCTGTATATTATTTTGATAGTCATCATAAATAGATAATTTAATATTATTGTTCTTGTTGCATTACATTAGTGATGACGACAGATTTTTTTCTCTGAATCATACGTCACTATTGAAATAGTATCGCTATGAATCTATTTTATAGTGAATAGTGTAATTTTATATTTATTTATAGCGGTATTATATAATTTTTCTTATAACTGCCTGTTTTTCAGCGTTATGTTAATTCTCGCTTTTGAAATAATTGTGATTTTGTTCACGGATTTTAGTGCGTTAAGTGGCTATTTGTAGAGAGGTGCAAACGGTTGCATTTTGCTGTTACAGCATTCGTTCATTAAAAAATATAGCGATGGTATATCTTGTGTCGGTATTGGGTGCAAGAATCTAAATGATTTTTATTATCTCTTAGATATACGAATACCGTTTATGACTTCTGTTAGCTTAACACCATGGAAAATGCAGTAAAAACAGACAGGGAATATGATTTCATCAATCAGAACGGAGCTTTTAATCACTGGCATAATTACTGGCTTTTTATCTTCCTTTTTATAAATCGTTGTCGTAATGCTCATAAAGTCAGCATTCTGGGATGAGTGCTGATTTTATTTTGTTCTCAGATTATTCAACCCACGCTGTATGCAGGTCTTCTCTTGCAGTACCTCGTAAATGATACATTAAAGGATCTCCTGGAATGGATATTGTTGAACGCTTTATTAACTACACGAAAATCAATACCACGACCTCAAGGGAAAATGGTGCTAATGGGATAATGCCTTCTTCACCTGGTCAAATGGAACTGGCAAAACTGCTGGCAGTAGAACTTGAAGCATTAGGAATGGAAAACATTGAGGTCAGGGATACCGCTATTGTGACAGCGACATTGCCTGCAAATACGGACGACGCGATCCCTGTCGTTTCCTTTTTTGGTCATCTCGATACCAGTGCGGAACAGACTGCGGACACAAAAGCACAACGTCTTCACTACAGCGGTGGGGATTTGTGTCTGAACCAGGAGCTAAAAATTTATCTGCGCGAAAGTGAATTTCCAGAACTGAAAAATTATATCGGTGATGACTTGCTGGTGACGGATGGTACCAGTCTGTTGGGGGCAGATGATAAAGCCGCCATCGCCGCGATTATGAATGCTCTGGAGTACCTTGTCGCACATCCGGAGATTAAGCATGGGCCGGTGAAGGTCGGTTTTGTTCCTGATGAAGAGCAGGGATTACGAGGTGCAAAAGCATTTGATGTTGCGGCGTTTGGGGCTGATTTTGGCTATACCCTGGACTGCTGCGGCATTGGAGAATTTGTCTATGAGAACTGGAACGCGGGTGATGCGGAAATCATCTTTACCGGTCAGTCCGCACACCCTATGTCGGCCAAAGGTAAGCTGAAGAACTCTCTGCTGATGGCGCATAAGTTTATTGCGATGCTGCCCGGAGGAGAGGCGCCTGAGTATACGGAAGGACGCGAAGGGTATTACTGGGTAAAACAACTTCAGGGTAACAGTGCCCGTACGGTACTTAAGCTGGATATCCGGGATTTTACCGAAGAGGGGTATAAGGCGCGTATGGCATATATCCGCCAGCTGGCCGTCAGCACCTGCGCGCTGTGGGGAGAAAACAGCGTGGTCTGCCATTTAACCGATCGCTATGCCAATGTGTTCAATAGCTTGCAGGGCGATGCTCACTACCCGATTGATATTGCGTTACGCGCGTATCAGAAGTGTGGCATTACCCCGCAACCTGTCGCCATGCGTGGTGGATATGATGGCGCAGTGTTATCGCAGAAAGGACTACCTTGCCCGAATATTTTTACCGGTGCCCATAACTTTCATTCGATTTATGAATACCTGCCGGTGCGTTCACTGCGGGCCGCCAGCGATGTTGTGGTAGCGGTCATTGAGGAAACCTTTGCTGAGTTCGCGCAGGGGAGAGCTCAGTCATGATTCAGGTGTTAATTGCCCTACTGGTGATCGTGGTGGTCGCGCGTCTGATCCTGAAAGGTTATCGCGCTGAACCCGTGTTGTTCATTGCTGGCCTGGTGTTGATGATTTGTACGGCGTTAACCGGATGGGGTTCTGTATTACCGAAGGGGGTTGCCAGTACGGGGATTTCATTTCTCGATCCTTTCGAGGTGATGCGCGATCTCTTTAGTACGCGTTCCGCCGATCTCGGCCTGATGATCATGGCGCTCATGGGATTTGCGCATTACATGGATCATATCGGGGCAAATGAAGCGGTTGTGCGGGTTGTGACGAAACCTTTGCGCGCGCTGCGTTCGCCCTATGTGCTTCTATTTTTCTCCTATCTGCTCGCCAGCCTCCTGCAGTTGGCCATTCCATCCGCCACCGGGCTAGCCGTGTTGCTGATGGGGACGATGTTCCCCATTATGCTGGGGTTAGGGCTTTCTGCGGCCTCAGCCGCTGGGGTTATTGCCACATCGCTTGGTGTGGCATATACCCCGACAGCCATCGATGCTATCAGGGGATCTAAAGCGGTCAATATGGATGTGGTGGAATACGTTGTTTACCACCAGGGACCCGCAGCGCTGGCAACCGTGCTGGTCGTCGGCGTCTGCCATTTCTTCTGGCAGCGGCATTGCGACCGTAAAGCGGGGACACTTCCACGAGAAATCGGTAGCGCTGAGGTAACTGACTCAGGAAAAGCCCCGGCTTTTTATGCGCTGCTCCCGATGCTTCCGATACTGATGGCGGTGGGATCATCGGAAATGTTTGTCAGTGGTATTAACCTGAATATTATCACCATTGTGCTCATTTCGATGGCTGTCTGTATGTTGATTGAATGGCTGCGGGTGCGTGATTTAAAGTCAGTATGCGAAGGATTCAGCCATTTCCTTAAAGGCATGGGCACTGCCTTTACCGGGGTAGTTGGGCTGCTGGTTGCGGCAGGTGTTTTTGCTCACGGGATTAAAGTTATTGGTGCCATTGATCAATTAATCCTGATGGCGGAGCACGTGGGATTACCCCCATTTGCTATGGCGGTGGTGTTTGCGCTGGTGACGCTGGCGGCAGCAATTATTATGGGATCGGGTAATGCGCCATTCCTTGCTTTCGTTGAGCTGATCCCGCAAATCGCGGCAAGTATGGGCGCTAACGCTGTTGCCATGATCCTGCCGATGCAGCAGGCATCACATATGGGGCGGGCAATTTCACCGGTTTCCGGCGTGGTGATTGCCGTTTCCAGTGGGGCGAAAATAACGCCATTTGATGTGGTTAAACGTACCGCCGTACCGCTGATTGTGGGCTTTGTAACTCATACCCTGATCATCGGTATTTTCTATTAACTTCGTTTGTAACAAGCAAACTTCCGGCTTGCTAAATGCCCGGTAGTTTGCTTTTTCTGATTACAGCTCTCATCACCGCAGATGATATTGATTACTGGTGATTATTATTAACTTTTATCTTTATCGCATTATTCTTATTGGACATTGTTGAGCTATTCTGGATTAATGATTAATAAGTATGATGTATTGTATTTGCACGTTTATTACATAGGGATAAGTTAATCTGGATCATATTTTGGCGATTTTAGTTGTAGTAATTTTTTAATAGAGTAATACAAGAATAACGTGGAATAACAATGACGATTTATTTGGGCAGGTTTAAGTGGTAAGGGATTCTGGAAGAGTTAGTACGTTACGACATCATTATCAGGATGATCTGGAAACATTTACCTGGAGTGCGTTAGTTGCAATTGGTATCGCAATAAAGGATCATAAGATCTACTCCAAAATGTCAGAGCATCTATTCATTATGCATTGGCTGGCTATTGCCAAAAAAAGAAAAATATTTTCGAAGAGCATTGTCAGTGAGCTTCAGTGGCTAATTGATGAGGGGAAGAAAAAAAGCATCAATGCACAACTTAAATTTAAAATAGAATATTTGTACGCCACGTCGAGTGGTGACGTGACAATGCAAAACGACTATTTTAAATTTACTCATACGATTGAAATATTGAGAAATAATGGATGGGAGAGCTTTCTGCTCACTCCAGAGAAGTGGCAAGGACTTCATGAAAGTATTAAGGTCAGAAAAGGTGACTTTATCTTTATGGATGATGCCCGGCTTCAGGAGTGCTTTGGCGTGCAGGGCGAGATTGTCAAACCTTTCTGTATTCGAGTGTACGGCGATGTTGAGTTTGCAAAGTTAACGTTCATCAAACATAACCTGCCGGTTGAATTTGTGAAACACATTTCGAATGAGTTTCATTATTTCAATTTTCTTTCTGTTAAGTAATGCTTAATTGATATAGAGGAAAAATTTCTTTTTGTTCAAAGAGTAGTGATCTACTTGTGAAAGTATCGGATATATACCACGCGCAAAGGATAGCGAATGTTTACTCGAAAGTTAGTGATTACAACCGAATGGATAAGGTTGTCGGATACGTCAGACAATATGTCCATTTCTTTTCGGGGCGTTCTTGAGATCGGTGAAAGCACAGTTGTGCCAGATGACAATACACCTCTACTTCGTTTAGAAAATGACATGGCACCTATCGTCGTTGATGCGTTATCATGGGTGAGGGTGCCAGTTGAACGCCATGAAAATGTTATCGTCTATATTTTCTGAATCCGGGCTTATTAATCCATTAATAATATTAATGTCGATTTGTTCTTATTTTATCCTTCCCGGTGCAAGATGAGATGTCTGGCTGAACAATTTGTTGAGGATCACATCACGGGTGAGAGCATTTGTAGTGCGTGTACATTATAAATAATGCCAAACACCGCCACCGCGAGCAGAAAAAGAGAGGAGATAAAACCGCTGCATCTGGCAAAGCGCGCTGGTATCCAGCGTTTGAAAACCACGATGTAAAAAGACAGCACCGTCACATCAAAAATAACCCACACCAGCGTTAGCGTCAGAATGCTGGTGGTGAAATCTTGCGTAATGGCAATGAATTGGGGGAAAAACGCTACGAAAAACAAAATGTCCTTTGGGTTGGCGACCCCGGTCAGAAATCCGTGGATAAGCCCGCTGTTATCGCGTTTTCGCGCACCCAGCCCGGGGTTTGAGGCCCTGGCCCGCAGGCCATTAATCGCCATCACTCCGATGTACAACGATCCCACAAGACCCAGTACGCCAAGCCATATCGCAGAGATTGAAACCACGCCAGCTAGCATCAGTGCAGCCAGAGCAATCAGTACTAAAGAAGCGCCGTTAGTGCCAATCAGCGTGAGAAAAGCCCGGCGATAGCCGTGCTGCGCCGCGGTGGTGGTAATCAGCGCCACGACAGGACCCGGTGTTAACAGCAGGGTTACTACGCTGAGGCTATAGGCAGCCAGTAAAGTGAAATTCATACCTGATTATCCTGATGATATTTTCCACCAGTATTCCGTTTACGTAGCGCATTGAAAAACGAATAAAACTGCGCTCTACTGTGAGTAAAACTCAACATAGAAACTCACGATGACGCTACCTCCGTTGTATGCCCTGAGGGCTTTTGAAGCCGCAGCCCGTCTGGGAACGTTCAGCAAAGCCGCTATTCAACTTAACGTGACGCCGGGCGCGGTAAGCCGTCATATTCGCACTCTGGAGGCATGGTTTGGCTGTGAGCTATTTATCCGCAGCGGCCCGCGTATCGAGATAACACCTTCTGGCCAAGGGTTAGCGCAGCAGTTGACGGCTGGGTTTCAGAGTCTGGAACACGCGTGTCATGCCTTTCGCAGCAGCAGTTATGAGCTACGGCTGAAAGCGCCGTCTACGTTGACAATGCGCTGGCTTCTGGATGTGCTGCGTCTTTTCCGTGAAGCGCATCCGACTCCGGTGATCGGAATTTCCAGCGTCTGGATGGATACCGATTCGGTATCCTTCAGTCGTGAACCGTATGACTGTGCGATCCTGTTAGGGAATGGCCATTTTGGTGACGATACCGACAGCCGGTTGCTGTTTCAGGAGTGGCTTATCCCAGTGTGTTCACCCGCACTGCTGGTGCAGGCGCAGCGCGATCTTTCTGCCTGTGAACTGATTCATCCCTCAGCGGATCGCCGAGACTGGCGTCGGTGGCTGCAACGCACTGGGAAGTTTCCGGCGTTGAATCTTGCGCGAGGCAAAGTGTTCGACACCCTGGAGCAGGGTAGTCTTGCCGCGATGAGTGGTCATGGCGTGTCTGTTGCCGACCTGCTGCTAAGCCTGGCGGCCATTCAGGCAGGGATGTTGGCGTTACCGTTTAAAGATGCTGTGGCGACTGGCGAGGGGTATTACCTTGTCTGGCCAAAGGCTTCAACACGGCTCAGAAATATTGAGCTGCTGTATCGCTGGTTAAAAGAGGCTGCGCCGTGTGCCTCCTCGGCAGATCTAAACTGGCTGGATTAAGCTGTTTATTTTGCTGATAATGGTTCTCATTATTATTGTCGTATTGTGCAGGTAATGGTAATGTTGCTTCAGTTATAAACCGTTAATCCCATTTCCTGTGCAGAAGACAGCATGAACAACACCACCGCCCTGAATGCCTCCGGACGCGTCGCTCGCACTTTCTCCGTCAGCGAGTTTATGGATTTTGGTGAGCGCTACGGGATCGATTACCGCTTTCCCCTGTTGGCACAAAGACCGGATTTGCCGTCTGGCAGCCCTGTTCTGCAAGGTGAAATTGAGGAGATGACTCTCCCCTGCGGGATGTGCGTGACACACTCCGACGTACAGGTATTGCAACCCTACGAAACCACCTCTCGCCACGACAGTCCTCTGTATATGCTGGTGGTACTGGAAGGCTGCGTGATCCTGACGCTTAACGGACAGGAGCATGTGGTGCGCTCCGGCATGGCGTTTAGCTCACGCCTGAGTGAGCACCAGACGATGCGTGCCCGTCATCATGCTGATTGTAAACTCCGTACATTATCGCTCGGTTTATATCCTGACGGCGCGTATCGCACGGGGTTGCTTGAATCGTTGATGCGCGAGTGGGAAAGATGCCAGACGCCGACGCTTATCTGGCAGGTGCCGGGGTTTTTACTCAGCGGGCTGCAGTTCGCGCAGCAGAGTACCATTAGCCATGTTTCTCGTCAGCTGATGCTGGAAGGGCTGATATTACAACTGTTCGGTCATGGCCTCAGCATGTGTCAGGTCGAGAGCGGTAAACGTCTTGCGGCGAGCGGTGAGCAGCAGCGGCTGGAGGTCGTTCGCCGACTGCTGGAGGAGAGTCCCGAAAATGACTACACCCTTAATGAACTGGCCCAACGCGCGGCGATGAGCCCCAGCAGCCTGCGCAGTAAGTTCCGTGCAGCCTATGGCTGTTCGGTATTCGACTACCTGCGCGATTGCCGTCTGGAACATGCGCGCGGCTATCTACTGGAAGGATATAGCGTACAGCAGGCGGCCTGGATGTCGGGTTATCAGCACGCCACCAACTTTTCTACCGCTTTTCGTCGCCGTTACGGCTTTTCGCCCGGCGATTTACTCAAACCTTGCTAATCCATATTTGCGTTTTACGCACGTGATTTCCTGACAATTTGGCACTGCGCATAGGCAACCTGGCATCCGGCATAGCTATCTCCGTCAGCAAAAAGGTAATAATTCTCACTTACAATTAGACATGCCTTTGGAGATATTCATGTTCGCGAAGACTCGCTTGGCGCTGCTGGTGGGATGGGTGACCGGCAGCGTGGCTTTTCCTCTGCTGGCGCAGGAAACAACAAAAAACGATACGGTGGTTGTCACCTCGCAGATGCAGAGCGGGGCCACGAAGCTTGCCACGCCGGATATTGAAACGCCGCAGTCGGTATCGATCGTTACCCGTGAACAGTTTGAAGAGCAAGGCGCAACCAGCGTACGCCAGGCCGTCAGCTATACGCCGGGGGTTTACAGCAATCAGATTGGTGCCTCCAACCGCTTTGACTACATTGTACTGCGTGGCTTCTCGGATGGCAGCCTGGACAACGTCTATCTCGATGGTCTGAAGATGATGGGCGACACCAACTCACATAGCTCGCTGGTGGTTGATCCGTGGTTCCTCGAAGATATCGAAGTCGTACGTGGCCCGGCTTCCGTACTGTATGGCCGTTCCTCCCCGGGCGGTATTGTGGCGCTGACCTCACGTAAGCCGTCGTTTGATGCGGGCGGTGAAGTGAAGCTGTTTGCCGGCAACAATAACCAGCGCGGCGCGGCGTTTGACGTCACCGGGGCGCTGGATGATAACGATCGAGTGGCGGCGCGATTGAGCGGGATGACGCGTTACGCGGACTCGCAGTTTGGTCCATTGAAGGAAGAACGTTACGCGCTGATGCCCAGCCTGACCTGGCGTATCACCGACCAGACGCGTCTGGATCTGATGGCCTATCTGCACCGTGACCCGGAAGGCGGAAGCCACTCCGGTCTGCCGTATGACGGCACCGTGGTTCCGCATTACGGGCAAAAGATCTCCAATACCTTTTACGAAGGCGAGGATGATTATGACAAATACGATCGCCGTGAAAACATGGTGGGCTACAACATTGAGCATATGTTTGATAGCGGTTGGTCGGTGCGGCAAAAGCTGCGCTATCTGCATACCGACGTTGAGCTGAACCAGGTGTATGCGGCGGGCTGGTTGAATGAAACCGAGCTTAATCGCGGCTACTCCGGCTCCGATGAAAAAATGTCGGCGATTACGCTGGATAACCAGCTCGACGGCAGCTTTGATACCTGGCAGGTAAACCACCGTTTGCTGGTGGGGATCGACTATCAGGATCGCAGCAACAATACTACCGGTTACTACGGCGCTTTCCCGCCGATTGACGCCTTTAATCCGGTGTACGGCGCGAAGCCTGATTACATCGACATGTATGCGCGTGAGAAACACAAGCTGCGCCAGACGGGTTACTATTTGCAGGATCAGATGTCATGGGATCGCTGGCGTATTACGCTCGGTGGTCGCTACGATCAGGTCAGCGTTTCTAACATTGATAAGATCAAGGATACTCGCAGCGATCTGGATAAAAACAACTTCAGCACCCGCGCCGCGTTGCTCTATTTGTTCGATAACGGCTTTGCGCCGTACGTGAGTTACTCCACTGCCTTTACGCCCACCAGTTTTGCCGATGAGAACGGTAATCTGCTGGACCCGATGAAAGGCAAGCAGTGGGAAGCCGGGCTGAAATATGAGCCGGAAGGACTTAACAGTCAGTTCAGCGCGTCGGTGTTCCGTATCAATCAGACGAATATAGCCACTAAAGAAGAGCCGACCGATCCATACCGCTCGATTGGGGAAATTGAATCTGAAGGGGTGGAGCTGGAGGCAATTAGCCAACTGACGGATAGCTTCCGTTTGCAGGCGGCGTATACCTATACCGACATTCGCTATAAGAAAAGCAGCCCGGAAGAGCAGGGCAAGCGCGCAGTGTACGCCCCGCGTAACCAGGCCAGTGCCTGGCTGAGCTACGATGTAAAAAGTGGTCCGCTGGACGGTCTGACGTTGGGTTCAGGCGTGCGCTACGTTAACGGTATTACCAGCGATCGCCTGAATACTCACACCCTGCCGTCATACACTCTGGTGGATATGGTGATTGGTTACGACTTAACGAATATCGGTATTAAAGGGTTGAGTGCGCAGCTGAACGTTAACAACCTGACCGACAAGCGCTACGTTGCGGCCTGTAACTCGCTCTCATACTGCTACTTCGGCGCCGAGCGCAGCATTGTCGGCAGTGTGTCCTGGAAATTCTGATGTTTTAGCCGGATGCAGCGCTGGCGCCTTATCCGGCCTGGTGCAGCGTGCAAATTGTATGCCTGATGAGCGTAGCGCATCAGGCATAGTGGATTGCGGTTATTGTGTAAAACCGTTTTGCATACAAATCTGCGCGCTGGTTCTCAGAGTAAAGGAGACTTTGTCTGGGTACTGACTGTAATAGTTATGCTCTTCTTCCAGCCCTTTTGCCTGCGCCAGACGTACCGTTTCCAGCGAGCAGGTACGGTAGATCAGGTCTTTATTCATATTGGTCTGCTTCTCGCGCTGTTTATCTGCGGAAAGCGCCAGCCAGTTTTCGGACAGTGAGTAATCGTAGACCACCCTATTTCCTTTCGCCTGCACGTTCTCAATGGTAATAAATTCGTCGATTTTCAGCCTTGGCTGCCCACGCATTTTTTTCTTATCTTCTGCGGCGGCGTATTGGGCCAGCGCATGAATATCCATACTGGCTATTTTCTGTTTATAAGCATCTACATAGGCGGTAGGTTGCTGATAATGCTGAGCGTAAGCGTTTCTTAATTCCCCGTCACTCATCGTACAACCAGCCAGAAACAGAGGTAATAGCAGTGCCAGTTTTATTTTAGTCATGATGTTATCCCGTTCATTATTTTGATCCCAGTCGCCCATAACAAAATAGAAAAATTATTACGGATGATATTTAAGGTTGTATAAACGAGAGCACGATGGCACAAGTTCAATTGTCTTAAAATGGCAGGACAGACGGGAAACCCTGCCAGAATTGGCAGGGTTTTGAACATACTGATACAAAAATTAATGGCCGATCATCTTTGCCTTCGGGATCAGCTGGAAATACATATGATCGGGTACTGGCGTATCCCAGACATTGGCATAAACCGCATAACCAATGGTGGCAAACAGAATGCCAAGCACCAGTAGCGTCATGGCAACACCTGACAGCGTCCTCTGACGCCATAACGATTTACCACCGTTGCCTTGTGCTCCAGGTGGAGTCTGCAGTGAAAAGCTCAGCGTTGAGGCTACCGGGCAGGATTCAACGCAGGTCATGCAGCCAGTGCATTCCACGGTACGCACCTGAATCAGTCTGTCGACCGGGATATTCGACGGGCAGTTTTTCGCGCATTTTCCGCAGTCGATGCAACTGTCTGCGTTACGGCGGATTTTAAACGGCGAGAATAGCGAGAACAGGCCGAGCAGCGCGCCATAAGGGCACAAATAGCGGCACCAGGCATTGCGAATAAACAGGCTCAGGACGCAGATAACGACAACAAAGATGAGCGTAGCGGGGCCAATATGGCGAAAGAAATCGAGCATCTTCACGTCGATAATCATGCCATAGGCCGACATTAGAAAATACTGAATCCCCAGTGCAGGCATCGACAGGGCGATATACAAAAAGAAACTCAGCAACAGATACTTCAGACTGAGCAGCGGGATATCCAGCCAGCGCGGCAGCGTGAAGTTGCGACCAAAGACTTTTTTCCCCAGATTGCCGAGCAGTTCGGACAGTGTGCCCACTGGACATAACCACGAACAGAAGGCTTTTTTTAACAACAGACTAATCAGGATAAACGCAACTAACAGCAGCATGGAGGCGGCATGGATGGGAGGAAGAAAACCAGTCTCCAGCGTATAGCGGATATTCATCAAGCCTGCGATCGGTAGCCATCCCTCAATACCACCAGGCCTTGGAATATAGACGCTGGTTCCGGCGGTTTCGAAATAGCGGACCCAGTAATAGAACGTTACGCCAATATAAATATTAATAGCCAGCAGGAGAAACTGGGTGGCTTTTCGCCAGCTGCTGGCATTGCGCCAGTCATTCCACGGCAGTTTGCCTCCGATCGTGCCAGGGCGGCGCTGCCAGCGCGTTCTCTTCTTCCTATTCATGATTTTATACTATCCCTCATATTTCCCCCTCTGCATTCAGAAGGCGTTATCACCGGGATATGCTAGCGCCATTTAGATTTGGTGTATTTGATTTACATCTTATTACGTGGCTGTTATTTTCATCATGCAAATATGCCTGAATAAAAATAACAGCTCGATATTTATCGCAAGCCAGATAAATACCCTGAATGAGGTATTTATTTCTCTGCAGGGCAATGGTTATTCCTGATAAACCTCAACGCGGTCGCGACCATTACTTTTTGCCAGATAAAGTGCGCGATCGGCTTTATCAACCACCTGTTTGTAGTCGGGATGATAATCATATTCGGCAATACCGATGCTGACGGTAATAGAAAACGTTTCTGTCGCAGAGGCTGCCATGCGCATCTCAGCAATTTTCATGCGCAGCGTTTCCAGAATAATACTGGCCTGCGATTCATCTGACTCGACGAGCAGAATCATAAATTCTTCACCGCCGTAGCGGAACACGTAATCGCTGCTACGGATATGATCATAAATGACCGCTGCGACATTTTTGAGCGTCAGATCGCCGAGATTATGCCCGAAGTTATCGTTAATTTGCTTGAAGTAGTCGATATCCAGCATCGCCAGGCTAAAAGGCTTACGCGCATGTAACGCCAGCGAGATTTCACGTCGCATGATGGTCGGAATAAAGCGGCGATTAAGCAACTGGGTCAGCGAATCTTTACCATTTTCCTGCTTAACCAGTGCCTCAAACATTGAAGCGAGCAGGAAATGGATTTTTGCCGACTGCTGGCGAACATCCTGTAATAAGCTCATCCGCTCGGGTTCTGTCGGCTGATGCTGAGGCGACAGGGTTGTTGCCAGACGGATGTCGATCTCTGCAATCAGTGATTCCATTTCTTTGAGCAAATTGCTGTTGCCAAGAATATGTTTTCCCTTATGTGAGAACCACATACCAAAATCAGAGTTCGCCAGAAACACCATTTCACCGAAAGGCATTCCGGTGGCAATGTTATAGATAAACTGGTTTTCCCAGTCGGTAAACGAACGGATTTGCCGTTCGCGCTCGACGTTAACGTCATCGTAAATAGTCTGCAGACGATACTGCTCCTGTGTATGCAGGGAGTTTTGGTGGCTTGGGGAATAGGAGACGGTCATGGCCTCCAGCGCAGTATCCATTGCCAGACTGCTGAAACAGATAGCATTGCTCAGCAGGGAAGACGAGTCGTCAGCTTTGGTTTTCAACACCCGATACAGTTCATCTTTGAGCTTACGCGCGCCGCGGTTCACCAGATCGATGGGCAGACCGATACGGGCATGCACTACGCCAATTTTGCGTTGTTTGGCCAGCAGCTGTGAGAGATCTTCGTGCGCGCTGCCGAGCACGCTGCGTAACCAGTCAAACATACTGCCGCTGAGGCGGGTACTGACCTGTTCTGTATTGAGGAACAATGCACTCTGGGCATGGGAGAGCATATAGTCATAAAAAACGGTCACTAAATGGCGGATCTCTTCATCGCTTAACGATGTGAGGAGCGTGTGAACGTCAGGCGATGTTTGTCGTATCAGCGCCTGCCATTCTGTAAGGAGTAATGTGTCGTTTACCGGTTCAATCTGTTCCATCTCGCTGCCACTCAACATGCGATTAAAAATTCAGGCAGTATTACGGACAATTACCTCGCGATGGTCAAGTTAAACTCTCTTATCGATGGCTAATACCCTCATAAATAAGCCTGAGCGCGAAGACACCTATTATTGCGCCAATGACTCGGCTGGCAACGCATTGGATGCGACCATACGCCCGTCGCACAGCAGGCAAAGAAAATGCCTGGCTGAGAAAAATACGCCAGATAACGGAAGACAACACAATACCTGCCCAGGCCATCAGTCTGGCCCACGTAGGTGTGTCTGCGCTTAAGGTGACGGAGAAGATACTAATAAAAAACAGTACGGTTTGCGGGTTCGATAAATCCGTTAGTAATCCTCGGCGGAAAAATACATACCAGGGGGCGGAAATCGGCTGCTGTAGCGTGGGCATTTGCGGCGTGGCCTGATGGCGGATGCTGTTCCAGGCAAACCACAGCAGATAGGCGCCGCCGACAATCTTAATCAATGAAAATATCTCTTCACACTGGGTGATTAGCGTTGCCATACCAAAAAGCCCAAGGCCGGAGTAAAACGCATCACCTAAGGCGACCCCCAGACCGGTCATCACACCTGCGCGTCGTCCGGATGCCAGGCTAGTTTGTACCACTACGAACAGATTTGCGCCGGGGTTAAAAAAGGTTAAAACAAACAGGCTGACGGTGAGTGCAACGGCGTGCAAAGGTTCCATAGACAACATTTCCATTAGTAGGCGCTTGAGTGACAGTTAACACTATAATTTTAGTGTGTCTATCATTCTGCGTATTCACTCACACTGCGCGTTGAAAACGCAGCGCCACTGCGTTTTGCGTAATTAACGATTCGCAAAATCTCTTTATATTTCCGCCTACTCTGGATCTTTTTGTCAGCCTGAACTACTTATTAATCATCCTTGACTCGCATGTCGAATGTTCAGGGGGCGATGATGGCATATATAACAAAATCTGGAGTTTTTATATGAAAACTGGAATTAAAGTACTTATTGGTGCGTTAGCTTTTGTCGTGACCAACGCATATGCCGCGGAGTTTATGACAAAGCTTGAGTTTGAAAAGGTTGAGTCGCAGTACACAAAAATCGGTGATATCTCAACGAGTAATGAAGTTTCTGTCGCAGATGCCAAAGAAGAACTGCTGAAGAAAGCCGAAGAGAAAGGTGCCGATGTTGTGGTATTAACTTCCGGTCAAACGGATAATAAAATCCATGGCACAGCCAATATCTACAAGAAAAAATAATACGCTGCTGTAAAAATCACGATTCCCGCCGGTCATTGTACCGGCGGGTTTTCTTTTAATCGGCGCCAGAACGTGGTTCTGCTAATTCCGAGATAGCGTGCAGCCGCGGTTTTATCACCATTGAATTGTGCCAACACCTGCTGCGGCGTCAGCAATGACGATGATTGTGGTGAGTCTGCAACAATGGCCAGTTCTGGTAATAGCTGTTGTAAAAAATCCACATTCAGCTCCGGCTGCGGCTCGACGCTTAAAAATAGCGCCAGGCGCTCCATCATATTACGCAGTTCGCGGATATTTCCCGGCCAGCCATAATTCAGTAACGTCGGCTGACTTAAACCCAGCCCCTTGCGTACTGGCTCAGAAAACGGCACATCCAGTTCCGCCAGCGACTGTTTTAAAAAACCTTCCGCCAGCGGCAGGATATCGGGCAACCGCTCGCGTAGCGGCGGCAGCTTGAGGCGTAAAATGCTCAGGCGATAAAACAGATCGGTACGAAACTCCCCCTGTTTCATCTCCTGCTCCAGATTACAGTGTGTGGCGCTAATCACCCGGACATCGACCGGAATAGGCTGATGCCCACCGACTCGGGTGACCTCTTTTTCTTCCAGTACGCGCAGCAGCCGGGTTTGTAACGGCAGCGGCATCTCGCCTATCTCATCAAGAAAAAGGGTTCCGCCATGAGCAATTTCAAACAGGCCCGCGCGTCCTCCCCGACGAGAGCCGGTAAAGGCGCCATCTTCATAGCCGAACAGCTCCGCTTCCAGCAATGATTCGGTGATTGCTCCGCAGTTGACGGCAACAAACGGCGGCGAGGGTTTACCGCGCCGATTCTCCTGACGAGTGAAAAACTCACGGTGAATGGCCTGTGCCGCCAGCTCTTTGCCCGTGCCGGTTTCACCCTGAATTAGCACCGGCGCGCGCGAGCGGGCGTAGAGCATAATGGTGTGCCGCACCTGTTCCATCTGCGCAGAATGACCGCGCATATCACCGAGCGCGTAGCGGGTGCGTAACGTATCGCCAGAAGCGTACTGACCGTTTCTACGCAGCGTCAGGCGGGTCATATCAAGCGCATCGACAAAGGCCTGGCGCACGGTGGCCGCCGAATAGATAAAGATGCCGGTCATACCTGCTTCTTCTGCCAGATCGGTAATCAATCCCGCACCAACTACCGCCTGCGTGCCGCCGGCCTTCAGTTCGTTGATTTGCCCGCGGGCATCTTCCTCGGTGATATAGCTGCGCTGTTCAAGCTGCAAATTAAAGGTTTTTTGAAAGGCGAGAAGCGCAGGAATGGTTTCCTGATAGGTAATGACGCCAATCGACGAGGTGAGCTTTCCTGCTTTTGCCAGCGCCTGTAGCACGTCAAATCCGCTGGGTTTAATCAGGATCACCGGGATCGATAAACGGCTTTTCAGATACGCTCCGTTGGAGCCAGCCGCAATAATGGCATCACAACGCTCGGTAGCCAGTTTTTTGCGGATATACGCCACCGCTTTTTCGAAACCAAGCTGAATGGGGGTGATGGTTGCCAGGTGGTCGAACTCCAGGCTGATGTCGCGAAACAGTTCGAACAGGCGCGTGACAGAAACCGTCCAGATAACCGGTTTGTCGTCGTTCACCCGCGGTGGAAGATGCGTATCAGCCATAACTAACCCAAAAAGTAAGGAACCGAGTATTAGGGTTTAGCTGTGTTTCATAAATGTTGCAATGAAACATTCAGGTCAGTTTCATGAAACGATAGCTGACACGCTTTAAGCTTCAATTTATTCAGTACGTATCCAATCTCTTGCTATAAATTTTGTTTTGATAAATTTCCTGCTACAGAAGGCCCGTAATTGACTGCTGTAAGTGTTCCTTGCTCCATAAGTAAGACTCGATCTGCTGATGCAAGTGTTTCAGGCCTGTGAGCTATCAATAATATTGGAAGCCCGATTTGGCGTAGTGTTTGACTGATAATTATTTCACTTTCTACATCCAGGTGGCTTGTTGCTTCATCTAGTAATAAAAAAAACGGTTTTTTATATAATGCTCTGGCAAGGAGTATTCGTTGTTTTTGTCCCCCTGATAGTCCACCCCCATTTTCACCAATTAATGTCTGATATCCCATGGGCATTGCTACTATGTCGTCATTGATTAAGGCCAGTTGCGCACAGTGAATCATTCTTTCGTGGTTTTTTTCTTCATGAAAGAAGATTATGTTGTCAGCTATTGAACCTCGAAACAAAATATCATTTTGAAGAACGGTTCCAATATTTTTACGTATGTGTAAATAAGCCGGATGGTTGTTTTTTATACCTAAAGTTAGTATTGAGCCTTCAGTTGGATGGTCAATTCCTAAGATAATATTTAATAAAGTTGACTTCCCACATCCGGATTTTCCTGTGATGGCTAAAATTTCATTTTGGTGAAGGGTTAAGGATAATTTGTTGAATAATAATGATTTTTCTCCTTTGTGGTGAAACGAGATATTTTCGACTACCACTGGGTACTCTGCTTTTATTTTTGGAGTCTGGGCGATACTTGCGTTAAAAATTGGAGACTGTTCGTGTTTTAACTCAATACTAGTTTGAGCTGCATTATCCTCTCTTTGAGTCATGACAATATCTGCAAGACGCTCATTGTAAATGTCAAGTAAGCACCAGGAAAAAATAGAGTCAGTTAGGCTACTAATACTGGATGAAAATCGGGTATGAAAAGAGAGATAGGCTACAAGCATACCTACGGTGAAATTGCCATCTAAAACTTCTCCTGCGCCTTTCCATAGAATAATCACGGAAGCAATACTTTTTGTGAGAGTATTGGCAATATCAAATCCCATGATGAGTCGGCTTTGTTGCAACTGTGTATTTCTTCTCGATACGTTGAGATTCAGCCAGGCAGCTTCTCTGTGTGCTGTAACGCCATTTACTCTGAGGCTTAAAATCCCATTTAAAGTTTCCAGGAAATAACTTGACTCCCGAGCTTCAGCATCCCAGGCATCCTCTGTTGCCTGCCGTATAGCTGGATGCCAAAGAATTCTCAATATCCCGTAAACCAAAGCTGATAATAATGCAATTAGGGTCATTGTTGGGCTGTATAGCAACATCATACTTAACGATGTTATAAGCAAAAGAAAGTCGAGAATGCCGCCAAGTACTTGTAAGGTTAGGGCTTGCTGAATGTTATTTATGGCATTGAAACGAGCTTCAATACTTCCTTGGCTTCTGGCATTGAACCATGTGAGAGGAAGCCTCAATAGATGATGAAAAACGTTAGCGGTCCATTGCATATTAAAATTTACAGACATGTTTATACTGGTTAATTGTCTGGCAAGGGAAAGTAACAACTGTGTTACAGATAGTAAAGCTAAAGAAATAACAATAACAGTTAATAGATTTTCATCTGCAGCAACTAAAACTTCATCAATAACAATTTGATTAATTAATGGTCCAGCAAGAGTGATTATTTCTAGTGCCAGAGCAAAAGTTATTATGCGAAGCATAGAAGAAAATAACCCTTGAGTTTTTCCTGTTAACTGCCTTAATCGTATTTTTGTTTTTTCATTACGAGGTGTAAAATTACTATTTGGAGTTAGTTCGAGTGCTATTCCTGTAAAATGTTTCCCCGCTTCTGAGACAGAAATAGATAACTTTCCTTTGTCGGGGTCATGGATTGTCAATTTATTATTACGAACCTTACATAGTACAACAAAATGATTCATATTCTAGTGAAGTATGCAGGGAAGATTGAGTGATTTAAGATCGTTTGGCTCCAATCTAACTGGTCGAGATGAAAAATTGATATCTGATGCACAATCAATTAAACGCTGTAGAGTCATCCCTTGCGTGCTTATATTAAAACGGTTACGAAGTGTGGGTAGATCAATTAATAGCCCATGCCAACTGGATATCATCGCCAGGCAAGCCAAACCACATTCCGCAGATTCTGTTTGTCTAATCATGGGGGGGGGATTTTCTATCGATCAATTTTGTTTTTATCATCATATTTTTCCTTTGAGAGACCAGATTGGTTCTGTTAGCCATTCCCATAAATATCTGGTGTCCAGGCTGACATCCCCTTCAAGTAGCATTCCTGGTCGGAGTGTTTCTTTTTTCCCATAGGCCAAAATATAGGATAATTTAGGTTCAACAATTACACGATAGTGCCCTTCGTTAACCGTCCAGGTTAGAGGTGTAATTGAGAGCAAATCTGATGGTGATAACGTTGTTCGACTTATTTCACGAATAACACCGTATTGAACACCAAATTTCTGATATGGGAAAGCCTGAAATCTTAATGATACTTTCTGATTCGCACGTATAAAGCCTGCATTCTGGCTGGTTGCATAAAGCTCGATTTGAAGTTTTGTATTCTCAGGTATTAATGTTAATGCAGGTTCATATGCTTTGACTGATTGTCCTTGTTTTACAAGAATGGCCGCCACTGTACCTGAGACAGGTGCTGTCAATGCAAAATTTTCTTGGCTGGAAATTTCGACTTGTTGTTTTCGTATCTCTTGTAACTGTCTTTCTAATTCTGTATTCCTACTTTGCCCTTGAAGAGTAAGATGTGAAAGATTATCTTTGGTAGTGTCTAGTAAAGTGTGAAGTTGTAGAAGTAATTGGCGTTGGTTTTCCACATTTTCTTTTGCTGCTGTTTCTTCTATCTGTTTCTGTTGATAGTCAATGTCAGATACATATTTTTGTTTAATAAGTTTCTGATAACGTTTTACGGTCGCGGATGAAAGCTCTACTTGGTTTTTTGCTAGTGACAACCTTTGTTCTGCACTTTTTATTTGTAATAAAATTAATGGGATTCGCTGTTTTGCTGTTTTGCTGCTTGCTGCTTGCTGCTTGCTGCTTGCTGCTTGCTGTTGTTGATCGTTGTCAAGTTTTTCAAGATTTTGCTGTGTTGTAAGCATTGCATATTGAGCTTGCAATGATTGATTTATTATTGCGAATGTTCCAGTCCCCTGACGATCATAATGTTCGCCACTGATTTGATAAAGTAATTGTCCCTTTTCAACATGATCACCCTCTTTGACTGTTAACTTTGTTACATGACCATTAAATTTTGGAGTTATTTTTATCAAACCTGATGAAGGCATTACTATTCCAGTGAGACGAGATTTTCTCGTATACTCTCCAAAGGTAATAAATATAGCTAACACAATTATTAGTAGGATGGTTGCAATAGTGCTAATAGTCATACACAGTGAAGACTGTATGAGAATATCTCCGGTTGTTACTCTATAGTGATTATCGAGAACTTCTTTTCTGAATAATTCCATCATTTAAATATATAATTTATAAAACATATTGATATTAGGTCATTCATATACTTTGTGAATAACTGGGTGTGCATATTATTAATAGATTTAACAACGTGTTTGTGTCAAGCCCTGTTAAATAGAAGTGTTGTTGCTTTGAATGCTTTTTTGACTTGTATTCGTGCAAAAGATGTATTTGAGGTTTGTTATTAAAGGGTTTTTGATTTTGCGCTGAATGTCTCAAAAACATACTTAACTTTAATTGCTTATTTGCTGGTATTAAATTTTATGTTAAAAGTGTTAGTGAGATAATTATCGGTTTTGGTTTTTATTGAAAGGAGTAATTAAGTATGAGTATAAGGGAATTATCATTAATGGAAATAAGTTGCGTATCAGGTGGAAATGCGAACTCAAATTATGAGTCGGGCAGGAACGCAGGTAGCTCTTCTTCCAGAAACAATAACAAAAATAGTAGCAGTGGTAATCGTTCTGGTTTTTACGGCAGTTTATGGCAGGATGTGACTAACTGTAATAATGGAATTATTGGTGGGGCTATTGCAGGCATGATGGGAGGTCCTGCTGGAATGGCTTTAGGTATCATGGGCGGGGGATTGGCGGGCGGTTGTTTTTCTAATGGTGGCAATAATAGTAATGGTGGAGGAACTGGTACTAACAGTAATTGTAATTCTGGAGGCATGGGGGGAGTTTGCAGATAAAAATTGAAAATAATGGAGGGATACCTCCATTATTGATAATGGTTGATAAATATGATGAAAAAAATAATAAGATTAGCTGGGGTCTTTGTTGCTGTGTTAGTCGCTTCTTCTGTACTGAGTGGAGCTGGAGTGGCATTTACAGAGACCTGGTATCCAGCTCCAGAGGTATTCTCAAAATTTATTTTGGTGATCTCAACAATGTTATTTTTTGTTCAAGTATTATTGAGGATTTTAAATAAATTTTAATTTCAAAAGTATGAACCACACTTTTGGAAAGCTGTGAGATGCCTTGTGTGGTTAAAATCAAGTAATTCAATTTTAACTCTGTTTCAAAAATGTTTCAACGAAACGTTTAATACCGTTCCGTTGAAACATTAACATAATGTGTTATTTGAAGTTTTTATTACATTGTTATTTATAATACATTGTTGTTAATGGTTTTATTGAAAAAAATTGCTCATAAAAATTTTTTGGCATACCCCTTGCTTTAAGTAAATCAACGAATGCTAACAAGTTGATAACAAGAGGACGGGATATGTCTCTACACTCCCCAGGGCTGGCGTTTCGCGCCGCGCTCAGCAAAGAAAATCCATTACAAATCGTGGGCACCATCAACGCCAATCACGCTCTGCTGGCCCAACGTGCCGGGTATCAGGCGATTTATCTCTCCGGCGGCGGCGTCGCTGCGGGGTCGCTGGGGCTGCCGGATCTCGGTATTTCAACCCTTGATGATGTGCTGACTGATATTCGTCGCATTACGGATGTTTGCCCGCTGCCATTGCTGGTGGATGCGGATATCGGGTTTGGATCATCAGCGTTCAACGTGGCGCGTACCGTGAAGTCGATTTCCAAAGCGGGTGCTGCAGCGCTGCATATTGAAGATCAGATCGGCGCTAAGCGCTGCGGCCATCGCCCGAACAAAGCGATCGTCTCTAAAGAAGAGATGGTCGACAGGATCCGCGCCGCGGTGGATGCACGTACCGATCCCAACTTTGTCATCATGGCGCGGACCGATGCGCTGGCGGTGGAAGGGTTAGAGGCAGCCATCGATCGTGCCCAGGCGTACGTCGAAGCAGGCGCGGACATGCTGTTTCCGGAAGCCATCACCGAGCTTGCGATGTACCGCCAGTTTGCCGACGCGGTGCAGGTGCCGATCCTCGCCAACATTACCGAATTTGGCGCTACGCCGCTGTTCACCACCGATGAACTGCGCAGCGCTAACGTCGCGATGGCGCTGTATCCGCTGTCGGCTTTCCGCGCTATGAACCGCGCTGCGGAAAAGGTTTACAACGTGCTGCGTCAGGAAGGAACGCAAAAGAGCGTGATCGACATTATGCAGACACGTAACGAGCTGTACGAAAGCATCAATTACTACCAGTTCGAAGAGAAACTCGACGCGCTGTATAGCAAAAAGTAACCGTCGTAGGCCGGATAAGGCACAGCCGCCATCCGGCAATAGATTTGTACCCTACATATTATAAAAATGACGAGGACAACATGAGCGACACAACGATCCTGCAAAATAGTACCCATGTCATTAAACCTAAAAAATCGGTTGCGCTGTCAGGCGTTGCCGCCGGAAATACCGCGCTGTGTACCGTAGGCAAAAGCGGTAACGACCTGCACTATCGTGGCTACGATATTCTCGACCTGGCGCAGCAGTGCGAATTTGAAGAAGTCGCGCATCTGCTGATCCACGGGAAATTACCCACCCGCGATGAACTCACCGCCTATAAAAGCAAACTCAAAGCGCTGCGCGGACTGCCTGCTAACGTACGCACCGTGCTGGAAGCGCTGCCTGCCGCATCGCATCCGATGGATGTGATGCGCACCGGCGTCTCCGCGCTGGGCTGTACGCTGCCGGAAAAAGAAGGTCATACCGTCTCCGGCGCGCGCGATATTGCCGACAAGCTACTGGCGTCGCTCAGTTCAATCCTTTTGTACTGGTATCACTACAGCCATAACGGCGAGCGTATTCAGCCGGAAACTGACGATGATTCCATTGGCGGTCACTTCCTGCACCTGCTGCATGGCGAAAAGCCTTCGCGAAGCTGGGAAAAAGCGATGCATATTTCGCTGGTGCTGTACGCCGAGCACGAATTTAACGCCTCCACCTTTACCAGCCGCGTGATTGCCGGGACCGGCTCCGATATGTATTCCGCGATTATCGGCGCGATTGGCGCACTGCGTGGACCGAAACACGGCGGAGCGAATGAAGTGTCGCTGGAGATCCAACAGCGCTACGAAACGCCGGACGAAGCCGAAGCGGATATCCGTAAACGCGTGGAAAACAAAGAAGTGGTGATTGGCTTTGGTCATCCGGTTTACACCATCGCCGACCCGCGCCATCAGGTGATCAAGCGCGTGGCGAAACAGCTTTCTCAGGAAGGTGGTTCGCTGAAAATGTACAACATCGCTGACCGTCTGGAAGACGTAATGTGGGAAACGAAAAAGATGTTCCCCAACCTCGACTGGTTCTCGGCGGTCTCTTACAACATGATGGGCGTTCCCACCGAAATGTTCACCCCGCTGTTTGTTATCGCCCGCGTCACCGGCTGGGCGGCGCACATCATCGAACAGCGCCAGGACAATAAAATTATCCGTCCTTCCGCCAACTATACCGGCCCGGAAGATCGCGAATTTGTCCCGATTGAAAAACGTTGCTAATTCAAAAACCTCTAAAGATAAAAAACAGGAAATGTACCCTATGTCCGCACATATTTCGAACGTCCGCCCCGAATTTGACCGTGAAATCGTTGATATCGTTGATTACGTCATGAACTACGAGATCACCTCGAAGGTGGCGTATGACACTGCGCATTATTGCCTGCTTGATACCTTAGGCTGCGGCCTGGAAGCGCTGGAATATCCGGCCTGTAAAAAACTGCTGGGGCCGGTCGTCCCAGGTACAGTGGTACCGAACGGCGTGCGCGTACCTGGCACCCAGTTCCAGCTCGACCCGGTGCAGGCGGCGTTTAACATCGGTGCGATGATCCGCTGGCTGGACTTCAACGATACCTGGCTTGCCGCTGAGTGGGGGCATCCTTCTGATAACCTCGGCGGTATTCTGGCCACGGCTGACTGGCTGTCGCGTAATGCGGTGGCGGTGGGGAAAGCGCCGTTGACCATGAAAACGGTGCTGACCGGGATGATCAAAGCTCATGAGATTCAGGGCTGTATCGCGCTGGAAAACTCGTTTAACCGTGTTGGTCTCGATCACGTCCTGCTGGTAAAAGTGGCCTCCACGGCGGTGGTCGCTGAGATGCTTGGCCTGAACCGGGATGAAATTCTCAACGCCGTGTCGCTGGCGTGGGTCGACGGCCAGTCGCTGCGTACTTATCGCCATGCACCAAATACCGGCACGCGTAAATCCTGGGCCGCAGGCGATGCGACCTCGCGCGCGGTACGTCTGGCATTGATGGCGAAAACCGGTGAGATGGGATATCCGTCTGCGCTGACGGCGAAAACCTGGGGCTTTTACGACGTCTCTTTCAAAGGCGAATCTTTCCGCTTCCAGCGCCCGTACGGCTCTTATGTGATGGAAAACGTGCTGTTTAAAATCTCCTTCCCGGCCGAGTTCCACTCGCAGACCGCGGTAGAAGCGGCCATGACGCTGTACGAGCGGTTACAGGCCGCAGGTAAGACCGCTGCCGATATCGAAAAAGTGACCATTCGTACGCACGAAGCCTGTATCCGCATCATCGATAAAAAAGGCCCGCTGAATAACCCGGCGGACAGGGATCACTGTATCCAGTATATGGTGGCCATTCCGCTGCTGTTCGGGCGCTTAACGGCGGCAGATTACGAAGACGGTGTGGCGCAGGACAAACGCATTGATGCACTGCGCGAGAAGATCAACTGCTTCGAAGATCCGGCCTTTACCGCCGATTACCACGACCCTGAAAAACGCGCCATCGCCAACGCCATCACTCTGGAATTCACCGACGGCTCACGCTTTGAAGAAGTGGTAGTGGAATACCCAATCGGCCATGCGCGTCGTCGTACTGACGGCATGCCGAAGCTGGTCGAGAAGTTCAAAATCAACCTGGCGCGTCAGTTCCCGACCCGTCAGCAGCAGCGCATCCTGGATGTCTCCCTGGACAGAGCTCGCCTGGAGCAGATGCCGGTCAATGAGTATATGGATCTCTTCATTATTTAAACCAGCGTGCAGCAAGGCGTAAGTTCAACAGGAGAGCATTATGTCTTATAGCGAGTTTTATCAACGTTCCATAACGCAACCGGAGTCGTTCTGGGCCGAGCAGGCCCAGCGTATTGACTGGCAGCAGCCGTATACGCAGGCACTGGACCACAGCAACCCGCCGTTTGCTCGCTGGTTTTGCGGCGGCACGACCAATCTGTGCCATAACGCCATCGACCGCTGGCTGGAGAAACAACCTGACGCGCTGGCGCTGATTGCTGTGTCATCAGAAACTGAAGAAGAACGCACGTTTACCTTTCGTCAGCTGTATGACGAAGTGAACGTCGCGGCGGCGATGCTATTGTCGCTGGGCGTACAGCGTGGCGATCGGGTGCTGGTGTATATGCCGATGATCGCCGAGGCGCACATTACGCTGCTGGCCTGCGCACGCATTGGGGCGATCCATTCGGTGGTGTTCGGTGGTTTCGCCTCGCACAGCGTGGCGGCGCGCATCGACGACGCCAGACCGGTGGTTATCGTCTCGGCGGATGCCGGGGCGCGCGGGGGCAAGATCCTGCCGTATAAAAAGCTGCTCGATGATGCGATCGAACAGGCGCAGCACCGACCGCGTCATGTGGTGCTGGTCGATCGCGGTCTGGCGAAAATGGCGCGGGTCGAGGGACGTGACCTCGACTTTGCCGCCCTGCGCCAACAGCATCTCGGCACGAGGGTACCAGTTGTCTGGCTGGAATCAAACGAAACGTCCTGCATTCTCTACACCTCCGGGACAACCGGTAAACCGAAAGGCGTCCAGCGCGACGTTGGCGGCTATGCGGTCGCGCTGGCGACCTCGATGGACACCATTTTCGGCGGTAAAGCGGGCGGCGTGTTCTTCTGCGCGTCGGATATCGGCTGGGTAGTTGGGCATTCGTATATCGTGTATGCCCCGCTGCTGGCGGGGATGGCGACGGTGGTTTACGAAGGTCTGCCAACGTATCCGGACTGTGGTGTATGGTGGAAAATTGTTGAGAAGTATCAGGTCTGCCGGATGTTCTCCGCCCCGACCGCCATCCGCGTGCTGAAGAAATTCCCGACCGCGCAAATCCGTAATCACGATCTCTCCTCGCTGGAGGTGTTGTATCTGGCGGGGGAACCGCTGGACGAACCAACCGCCAGTTGGGTAACAGAAACGCTGGGCGTCCCGGTTATCGATAACTACTGGCAGACCGAATCCGGCTGGCCAATTATGGCGATTGCCCGCGGCCTAGACGACAGGCCGTCGCGTCTGGGCAGTCCCGGGGTGCCGATGTACGGCTACAACGTACAACTGCTCAATGAAGTCACTGGTGAACCCTGTGCGGCGAACGAAAAGGGCATGTTGGTGATTGAAGGCCCGCTGCCGCCGGGCTGTATCCAGACCATCTGGGGCGATGACGCGCGGTTTGTGAATACCTACTGGTCGCTGTTTTCTCGCCAGGTGTACGCCACCTTTGACTGGGGCATTCGTGACGCTGACGGCTATTACTTCATCCTTGGCCGTACGGATGACGTGATAAACGTGGCAGGACACCGGTTGGGGACGCGCGAGATCGAGGAGAGTATTTCCAGCTATCCGAACGTTGCCGAAGTGGCGGTAGTCGGCGTGAAGGACGCGCTGAAGGGGCAGGTAGCGGTCGCGTTTGTTATTCCGAAACAGAGCGACAGCCTTGAAGATCGCGACATCGCACATTCGGAAGAGAAGGCGATTATGGCGCTGGTGGACAGCCAGATTGGCAACTTTGGCCGTCCGGCACACGTCTGGTTTGTGTCGCAGTTGCCGAAAACACGTTCCGGTAAAATGCTCAGGCGGACGATCCAGGCGATCTGCGAAGGCCGCGATCCCGGCGATCTGACGACCATTGACGATCCCGCGTCGTTACAGCAAATCCGTCAGGCGATCGAGGAATAGCGGTTATAACCAGGCCCGGTGACGCGATGCTTACCGGACCTGGTCGCCGGATAAGCCGCAATGCGGCACCATCCGGCGTTATGCCCAGTATCAAAGAGCATCTTCTAATTTATAGTTTTTATAATAATATTGCTTATCTCTGTCATTTATCTCGCGGATAACCTGACAGGGAACCCCCACGGCCACGACATTTGCCGGAATGTCTTTTGTGACGACACTCCCTGCGCCAATCACGGAATTATCGCCAATCGTTACGCCTGGATTGATGACCACATTACTGCCAATCCATACGTTATTGCCGATGGTGACCGGAAAGGAAAACATCTCTCCGGATTTCCTTAATTCATGATGAACAGGGTGACCTGTTACCGAGATAGTGACGTTTGGCGCAATTAATACGTTATCGCCAATGGTGACCGTGTAATCATCCACAATGGTAAAGTTAAAATTGGCGTAGAAGTTTTTGCCAATGTGAATATTGCTGCCGTAAGAGAAATAAATGGGAGGCTCGATCCACGCATTCTCTCCCACGGTGGCAAACATTTCACGAATCAGTTTTTCCCTCTTTTTAATCTCCGATGGACGCGTGTGGTTAAATTCATACATTAACTCCTTTCCGCGCAGTCTCTCTTCCGGCAGCCCCTCGCACATATCAGTAAACAGCTTGCCTGCTTTCATTCTGTCTCTCATAGACATGCTCATCGAAGATATTCCTTCTTGTTATTTGTCTTCAGACTTGTTTACTTGCCGGGGTGAAAACGCGGGAAAACGGCCCCGGTCCACTTAGGGTAAATACGGAAATCAACGTGAAGCTCAGCGCAATAATCCCCAGCACCAGATAAGCTCCCTGGAAACCAATACTTTCATACATTTTCCCGGCCAGAACTGACATGAAAATCATTGCTAACTGTTTGAAGAAGCAGAAACACACCAGATAAATCGTCGCCGAGAAACGCACTTCAAACTGACTGGTGATGTATTTGAAACAACCGACGATCAGGAACGGTATCTCAAACATATGCAACGTTTTGAGAATAACGACTTCCAGCGCAGTGGTGGCGAATGAGGAGCCAATAATCCTTACCGACATGATCGTACCTGCCAGCAGCAGGGCGTTCTTGCCGCCGATGCGATTCACAATCAGCGGCGCAAAGAACATGATTGAGGCGTTGAGTAATTCTCCCATCGTCGTGACGTAGCCAAACACGCGGGTGCCCTGTTCGCCGGTGGCAAAGAACGAGGTAAAGAAGTTGGCGAACTGCTGGTCAAACACATCGTAAGTACAGGAAACGCCAACTACGTACAGGGAAAGGAACCAAAGTTTTGGTTGTTTAAATAACTCCAGCGCCAGCTTCAGGCTGAATGCCGAGTTATTGGCGCCTACCGCATCCGCGACTTTTGCAGAAGAGGGGGCATCTGTTTTTGAAAATAACAGCAGCAATGCCAAAATGACCGCGCAGCCGGAGCCTAACCAAAAGACAAATTGGTTATTGATGGTGAACATAATGCCGGCAATCGAGGCGCACAGCGCCCAGCCCACGCACCCAAACATGCGCGCGCGACCAAATTCAAAGTTGCTTCGGCGGCTGGCTTTTTCAATATAGGCTTCAATCGCCGGAGCGCCGGCATTGTAAATAAAGCCAAGGTAAATCCCACCGACAATTGAACCCAGTAAAATATTAACTTGTAATAACGGACCAAAAACGTAAATAAAGAACGGGGCAAACATTACCAGCATGCCGGTAATTACCCACAGCAGATGTTTACGCAGGCCAAGCTTGTCGGAGAGTAGTCCGAAAATTGGCTGGAATAACAAAGAAAACAGTGAGATACAGGCGAAGATGATGCCGGTATCGCCTTTGCTGATATGGTTTACCTCGTGTAACCAGATGGGGAAGAAGGGGAAATACGCACCCATAATAAAAAAGTAAAAGAAGAAGAAAAAGCCGAACATCCAAAAGTTAGTGTTTTTTAAATAATACATAACAGACTTCCTATAAATGCGGGCAGGTTTGGGCCTGCCCAACTTATATTATTATTTTTGGCCCCAGATGATCTGGAAGTGGTAGCGTCCGGCGCTCAGCAGAAATTCCGGCGACACGGAAGGGCTCCACGAATCATCGCCGCCAACGCCCATATGGAAGCCATCAATATTGAGCCAGGTGCCCGCCTCAGGCTGCAGCAAATGGCGGTGGCTGGTTGCCATCAGTTGCTGCTGGCTAAAGCGGCTGATGTTGAACAGGAAGTCCCCACGCCACTGGTGCGCGCCGTAGTGCAGTTCGCGCGTGCCGCAGCGCAGACCGTTTTCACTTGGGAAAACATACGGGGTGTACATCTCATCAAGCGACAGATCCCAGCGATCAAAACAGGCGGCGCCCAGACGGTCCGGGTAGTTCTCATGTGGACCGAGACCTAACCAGTTCACTCGCTCTGCGACCTGCACTAACTGGCAGCTCAGGCCGATGCGGGCCGGATGCGGCGTACCGCTGGCAACGTCGACATCCATCGTTATCTGCATTTCACCCTTGCCGTCAATGCGGTAGCTTTTTCGGCTGATGAACAGCGTTTCGCCCTGATACTGCCACGCATGTTCAGTGGTGATCAGTACCGCATCGCTCAGCGTATCGCCAGCACAGTGCAGTAACGTTACTTCAGCCTGATAGTGATCGGCGGCCTTCCAGCGTTCGACCCAGGCGTTCGGGTCGATGCGGGTTGACTCGCTCACGCCGATGTCGTTGTCCAGCGGGGCGCGGGTGAACTGGTCAGTAAGCGGAGTCAACAGTTGGGCTGAATCGCCAATCCAGTACTGTGTCAGCAGGCCAGACTGACGGTCGAATTGCCAGCGCTTGTTGTCGTTCTCAACGGTAAAGACGTTTTCGCTCACATTGAGCTGTGGCGCGGTGCGGGCAGACGGCAGTTGCGTCAGGCTGAGCTTCTCTTGAAGCTTCCATTGCTGCCAGGCGCTGATGTGCCCGGCGTCTGACCACGCGGTTGCCTGAGGTTGTTCTACGCGTACCGTCAGCCACAGCTGACCTGCGGTTTCCGGCATCGGGACATCTGGCAGGGTTATCACCTGGCGGCCTTGTGGGGCGATATCCAGCATGATTTCTCCGGCGGCCAGCGGGTTGCCGTCCTGGGCAATAGACCAGTGCAGAACTTCGTTATCGCTGCGGCGGAACAGATATTCGCTGGTCACTTCAATCTGGCGTTCAGCGCCCGGCAGTAACGTGAACTGGAAAAACTGCTGTTCATGTTTGGCCTCGTATAACGCCGGGTGTGGGGAGCGATCGGCGAACACCAGCCCGTTCATGCAAAACTGACGATCGTTAGGTGTGTCGCCAAAATCGCCACCGTAGGCTGACCATGCTTTGCCGTTCTCATCATATTTGGTCAGCGACTGATCCACCCAGTCCCAGACAAATCCGCCCTGCAGGCGCGGATACTGACGGAATGCTTGCCAGTATTTGGCAAAGCCACCGAAACTGTTGCCCATGGCGTGGGCATATTCACAAAGGATCAGCGGACGCTGCTCGCCGGGCATCGACAGCCACTTTTTAATCGACCATTTGGGGACGGCGGGGAAGGGTTGATCCTGATCGACGCGGGCGTACATCGGGCAAATAATATCGGTCGCTGCGGTATTTGCGCCGCCGCCTTCATATTGTACCGGGCGTGACGGGTCTTCTGATTTTATCCAGCGGTAGAGCGCGTCGTGATTGACGCCATGGCCGGATTCATTGCCCAGAGACCAGATGATAATGCTCGGATGGTTGCGATCGCGCTGCACCATGCGCGTGACGCGCTGGCTCATGGCAGGCAACCATGCGGGATCGTCGGTGAGGCGATTCATCGGCACCATGCCGTGGGTTTCAATATTGGCTTCGTCGACGACATACAGGCCGTAACGATCGCACAGGGTGTACCACAGCGGGTGATTTGGGTAATGGGAGCAGCGCACGGCGTTGAAGTTATTCTGCTTCATCAGGATGATGTCTTGCACCATCGTCGCCTCATCCATCACCTGGCCGTTAATCGGATGGTGCTCATGGCGGTTGGTACCGCGAATCAACAGCGGCTTACCATTGAGTAACAGCAGTCCGTTTTCAATGCAAACCTGACGAAAGCCGACGTCACAGGCCTCCGCTTCTATCAGCGCTCCGTCCGCGGTGCGTAACTGCACAACGGCGCGGTACAGATTGGGCGTTTCGGCACTCCACAGAGCCGGTTTTTCGACGTTCAGACACAGAGTCACCCGGTCATGATAAGCACCGCGTTCATCAATAATCTCACTGCCGAGTGGGGAATTCGTTTCGGCTGTGAGCGTTTCTCCCTCCCACAATTGCAGGGCTACGCGTAAATCTTCGCTCGCGTTGCCCGCTACTCTGACTTCCGCTGCCAGCGTGGCGCGGCTGAAGTCGTCGTTAAACCGGGTATTAATGCGCAGGTCGCGAATTTGCGTTGTGGGCTTATGCAGCAAAGATACGTCGCGAAAAATACCGCTCATGCGCCACATATCCTGGTCTTCCAGATAGCTACCATCGCTCCAGCGCAGCACCATCACCGCCAGACGGTTTTCGCCGTGCTGCAGATAATCGCTAAGATCGAATTCAGATGGCAGGCGGCTGTCCTGTCCGTAGCCGACCCAGCGGCCGTTGCACCACAAATGAAATGCGGAGTTCACGCCGTCAAAAATAATGCGCGTCTGACCCTCATCTAACCAGGCATCGTCAATATAAAATGTGAGCGAGTAACATCCTGTCGGGTTCTGTGCCGGAACGTACGGAGGGTTAACCGGGATTGGGTAGGTGACGTTGGTATAAATTGGCGCATCGTAACCGTCCATCTGCCAGTTCGAGGGGACGTTGACAGTATCAGCTTGTGGCAGATCGCTTGTCAGCCAGCTTTCCGGCACAGCCTCCGGCGCGGCAAACCAGGCAAATTGCCACTGGCCATTCAGCGAGCGTAACTGACTCGAACGCTGATTCGTACGTGCGTCATCTGCTGAACGCCAGCTACAGAACGGTGGATGCGCCTCCAGGCGGTTGAGCTGCGTGACGCCGGGATTTTCCCAGTCACGGCGGGCCAGAACAGCGGAGAGTGAATCTGTGTTCAGGTTCATAACGGTATCCTGTTTGAATTTGTTATGCGCTCACAATTTCAATCAAAATACGGATAAGCGATCCCAACTGTAAAGGCTGGGGCGTTCAATGAGTGAACTGACTCACACAATTGTTGTGCGTTCACAATTTGGGTGCGAGCTGAGAAACTTGCCGTGCGAGCTGGATCAATGAATCGGCCAGCGCCTGGGGTGAGGTGGTTTGGGTGTTGGGTGGCAGAACCGTTTTGCGCTTAACCAGGGTGACGGGCAGCAGTTGGTTGCCCACGGTTGATTCGCCACGGGGAAGTTGCAGCAGCCTGTCGACGCTGGTTTCACCCAATAACGGAAAATCCTGCCTGATGGTGGTCAGCGGTGGAATGTAGCAGGCGCTGTCTTCGGTATCATCGTAGCCAATCACCGAGATATCTACCGCCACCCGCAGACCGAACTCGCTGATTGCGCGCATCGCGCCCAGCGCCATTTGATCGTTAGCGACCAGCATGGCGGTAGGGAGGTTACCGTTATTCAGCATATGCATCGTTTGCTGAAAACCAGACATCGCACTCCAGTCGCCTTCCAGCTCCACAACGGGTTGTAGCTGGTAATGTGCCAGATACTTGTGCCAGCCCGCACGGCGAAGCCTTGCCGAAACGGAAGTGTGCGGCCCGCTCAGCAGGGCGATACGCTGATGTCCGTACTGCACCAGATGTTCAACGCCGAGGCGCGCGCCGTCGTCATGCGAGAAAATCACGCTGTTAATTGGCGTCAGGTCAGAGACATCGAGAAACAGCACCGGCACCGTACCGCAGGCGGCGGCCACGGCAATGGCGTCTTCTTCATCCAGTGGATAGTTGATGATAAGCCCGGTTACACGCTGAGAAAGCAGGTTGTGGACCGCGGCTTTACATGCCTCAACGCCGCTGCGCTCGACCATGGCGATCACCACGCTGGCACCGGACTGGTCGGCGCGGGATTTTATGGCGGCAACGATTTGTGACGGGGCATGCAGGGCAAGGTTCGCCGTCACGACGCCAATCAGCGGCGTTTGTTTGCCCGCCAGCTGCTGTGCGACGCGGTTAGGGATGTAATTGAGTTCCGCCATCGCGGCCTCAACTTTTTGTCGGGTTTTTGCGGAAACGTGGCTGGCCTGATTAACGACGCGCGAGACGGTCTGGTAAGAGACACCTGCATGGTCTGCCACATCGTATAGCGTTACCGGTTTCACGTTTATCACCCCTGTCATGACGTTATCTGCGCGCTATGATGCCACAGCGGGATGGTTTTGGGGGATTTACGCATAGGTTCTGCGAGGCGCATTCCAGGGTTGCGGATCGTGTGCAGGAGGATTTATCGTCGTTCTTCTTAACAGAAGAAAAAAGTGAGGACATTGTGAGCGACTCTGCGGCAAATAATATTCTGTCCATCTACCGACGTCATGCGGATGCCTTTGCCAGCCAGCGCTCGCGCACCTTGTTCGAGAAAAGCTGGCTCGATAAATTCATTTCCGTGATGGGCGGGCAGGGCAGCATTGTGGATATTGGCTGCGGCAACGGTCAGCCGATTGCCGGTTATTTTATCCGGCAAGGTTTTCAGCTTACCGGCGTTGATGGTTCCCCGGCGATGCTGGCGCGGGCCCGAAACACTTTTCCCGCACAGCGCTGGCTGGAGCAGGATATGCGCGAACTGGCACTCAATGAGACTTTCGATGGTCTGATCGCCTGGGACAGTTTTTTCCATTTAACTCAGCAGGACCAGCAAAAGATGTTCCCGATTTTTGACCGCCTCAGCCATCCCGGCAGCGCGCTGATGTTTACCAGCGGTACGGACAATGGCATCGCGATGGGGCAATTTGAGGGTGAGCCGCTGTTTCACGCCAGCCTCGCGCCGGACGAATACCGCGCATTGCTGTCAGCGCATGGTTTTGCGGTAGTCGAGATGGTGATGGAAGACCCGCACTGCGCCGGGCACACCGTCTGGCTGGCGCAAAAAAGAGGCTAATCGCCGCGAAAGGTTTTACGCCATTCAGCCGGGCTAACACCAAAGTGGGATTTAAAATGCTGACGCCAGGTGACGGGCGACTGAAAACCAACCTGTTCTGCAATGCGTTCAACGGGTAACTGGCTGGACTCCAGCAACGTCTGGCTACGGCGCAGGCGCTCGGCAATCAACCATTCGGCTACGCTTGACCCGGTGGCCTTCATAAAATGACGAGTGAGGGTACGACGGCTCATCATCACTCGCTGCGCCAGCTCGTCGAGATTATGCGGTTCGTGGAGATGCTGGCGCAAATAGTCGAGCAGGGCGTTGATGCGCTGATCCTGGGTATTTTTCGCTACCGGTTGTTCGATAAACTGTGCCTGGCCGCCCTCGCGATGTGGCGGCACAATCATCCGTCGGGCAATCTGATTCGCCACCGTGCTGCCAAAACGCTGGCGGATGACGTACAGGCAGCAATCCAGCGCGGCGGCGGTCCCTGCCGAGGTAATAATACCGTCGTCATCCACGTACAGCGCGTTGATATCCAGATGGGCTGCCGGAAAGCGCGCCTGAAAATCTTGTTCGAATTCCCAGTGCGTAGCCGCCCGTTTGCCATCCAGCAGACCAGCATAGCCGAGAACAAACGCGCCCAGACATAACCCAACAATTTGCGCGCCGTATTGTCGTGCGCGGTTGAGCGCATCAAGCAGGCTTTGTGGTGGTCGATGTGCCGTGGTACCCCACCAGGGGATCACTACGATGTCGGCAGCCTCCACCGCTTCATAGCCGTAGGCTGCGGTAAGGGCGAAGCCATCCTGCGAGGAAACGATGCCTGGCTGTTCGGCGCACAGTTGTACCTCAAAGCGCTTTTTCGACGCCACTTTGTCACTGAAAATAATGCACGGCACTGAGAAGTGAAACGGGCTGAAATCTTCCACGGCGACAATGGCGACGTTAAGCGGTTGCATACGATTCCTCTGTGGAGTTTAAAACGTCAGGGTTTCGCCATCTTCCGGCACGTTAACGAATTGCGCAATCTGGTTGTCGCGGGCGTACTCTTTCAAGGCCGCGCGGGTCAGCAGACAGTGGTTAACCGCCTCCATGTGGGTCGCCACAATTTGTGCCTCAGGTAGTACGAAGTGGGTTTTTAGCACATCTTCCGCCCCCATGATAATTGGGCCAAACCCGATAACGTGGGCAAAGCCTGCGTTCAGAATGACCACGCCTGGTTGAAAAGTCCGCATGTTGGTTTCCACCTCGTCGCGCCAGATGGTGTCCCCGACCAGATACAGCGTTTTTTCCGCCGGATGCTGGAAGATAACCCCGCAGGCATCACCCAGACGCTCAGCCATTTGCGGGATGGCGTAAGCGCGATCCGAACCGTGCTGGCCGCCGGTTTTACGCAGGGTGATATCACCAAGCACGGTGTTTTGCGTCAGTACGGTCAGTTGCGTGAAACCTTGTTCCCGCAGTACCTGCGCATCGCGATCGTTTTGCACATAAATCGGTTTGTCTTTCGGCACGACACGAGCCGCTGCTTCATCCCAGTGGTCTTCATGCAGATGGGTCACGATTAGCGCATCAACGTTGAGCAGCGTGTCGATATCGACAGGCAGTTCAACGGTCGGGTTGCGGATCTCGGCGCGAGCCGTTCCGGCAAAGCCCGGATAAGTACCTTTATCCGCCAGCATCGGATCAATCAGAAAAATTTTACCGCCAAAGGTGATGTGCTGCGTGGCGTTACGGATTTGCGTGATGTTCATGATGTTTGCTCCACGGGTTGGATCAGTGGTGTCATCGTAGAGTGTTGTCCAGAAGATGAATGTGGGCAAATGGGCGACTAGCGATGGGATTGGGCCAATAGCAGATTACAGATATCAATTATGTAATTAAAGTAATTTAATATTTCCCTTTGTAGCTCGTTATTTAATTCGCAGCCATTATATCGGAATGAATAAGAGTGCTGTTACTTAAATACGGAAAAATTTATTAAATACGAAGTGGTGCCAGAAAATAGTATCGATATATGCAACACATTACAGCCAGGAAACAGATCGCGAATCATGAAATAAGAATGCTATCATTCACATCAGACGCGGCAGGCAACTGCTGGCACACGCATATCCCCCCGGAGCAACTGATGAACAACGACATTCCGCTTAAATATTATGATATCGCCGACGAGTACGCGACCGAGGCCGCAAAGCCGGTGAGCGACACAGAACGTGACGCGCTGGCGCACTACTTCCAGCAGTTGATTACCCGTTTGATGAACAACGAAGAGATCAGCGAAGAAGCGCAGCAGGAGATGGCAACCGTGGCCGGTGTCGACGCTCAGCGTATCGATGATATCGCGGAGTTCCTCAATCGTTGGGGTAACGAGTAGCCAAAGGTATGGCCTGTGTTTTACACTGCGCGCAAATTGAGTAGGTATACTCTACGAGTAATAGGTTTAATCAGGCGGAAACAGCAATGAACGGAACAATCACAACGTGGTTTAAAGATAAAGGCTTTGGATTTATCAAAGATGAAAACGGCGACAATCGCTATTTTCATGTGATTAAGGTTGCTAATCCTGAGCTGATCAAGAAAGACGCGGCGGTGACTTTTGAGCCCACCACCAATAACAAAGGCTTGTCTGCCTACGCGGTAAAAGTCATACCAGACAGCAAGTACATCTATATCGCAGGCGAGCGTCTGAAGCTCACCTCGATCAAGTCATTCCTGGTCTACAGTGAAGAAGTCCCTGTAGAGACCCGTATCGACAAAGAAAATGCAGTGCTGTCTGTCGGCGTGCTGATGAACAGCATCCGACCAAAATCAGACGTGAAGCCTGGTGAAATGCGCACGCTGAAAAAGCTGGCTATCACCACCTTCCAGGGCACGACGCTGATTTTCTCGGAAGATGAAATCGACATCGACGAGACGGTGAAACTGCTTAAGGTCTGAAGCCCTTCAGACTGAATAAAAACCGGAACGCTGCTCTTTTCAGGAGCGGGGTTTCGGTTTTTTTTGATATGCGTAATTTACGTTATTCAGGTATGTAGTAATAAAATTAGTAGGTAGTAATCTGTTTCTGAACAGGTATATATTATCCGTATTAAACAAATATGATCGCCAACTATTTGCAGATTAGTAGCACGGCTAACTAACAATGATTTACCGATATAACTAATGGAGTAATATAAGTGATTATTAAAAAAATATGGAAGGCTATATCTTCTGAATATGTACCATCAGCCATTTGCTTTTTTCTCCTTGCAAAAATGGATTATGAAATAATATCTATCTGGCCACAGAGTGAATCGGTTGATGATAGAATTAAACTTTCTTTACTATTCATTCACTTGGTGATGGTTTTAGTGATGTTTACTCCGCTAATTAATCGATATTTATCACGAGTAGACAATGAGAAAATTGAAAAATTTATAGCTCTTCCGCAGAAAAATAAAAACATCACATACATTGATTGTTATGATTTTCTGAGCGGGCTTGCTTTATCAGCATTTTACTTATCCATCCTTATTTTTACAATGAAGAGTATTTACGAAGAGGCAGGGTGGGCAATTTCTGGTATTTATATATTTACAATGTTTGTGTCTTCTATTTCTATTGCTGCATTGTCATTGCTTAGATTTATCTGGATATTTACAAGGTTTAATAATTGTATATATTGGTTTATTGTTTTACTTGCGAGCAGTATGTGTATGGCAGTTATTGGTGCCGCGATGAAAATGGCCTCATAAAAATGTGCTTAATATCTGAAATAGTATTAATGGAGTATAAACTCTAAATAACAATACAGCTTGAACAGTGATGATTCCGCTTTGTAATCCGTGTGGTTGCATTGTTGCAAAGCTTAAAGCCTCTTTCGAAGAGGCTTTAAGCCCTCAGCGACCCTCCTGGCAGAAAACGAATGCACACTATGTAATGAAGATTTTTTTGGGCAAGACGTCACAAAGTTATATCGGCCGGTTAGTGAATTATGCCAGCTATCAATCAGATGATCCGCTTAACTGTGATCCACTTCACCTCCCGGCCACCAAAATCTCCTGCGACTCGACGCCGTCCTCTATCTGTTTCGCCACCTTTTGTAAGGCCGGAAGATGCTTTTCCGCGGCCTGTTCGATGGTCATGGCGCTGGCCATATACACCAGATTCAGGCAGCCGATGACACGTTGTTCGCTGCGGATGGGGACGGCGATAGAAGCGATTTTCTCCTCCTGATCCCAGCCGCGAAAGTTCTGGCCAAAACCGTCTTTTCGCGCGCGGGTTAAAATGGCATTGAGCTTCAGCGGTTCGCGCGCAAGCTGGAACTCTTCTCCTGGTCGGGAGGCCAGCATTTCAATCAGTTCCTGACGTTCATTCTCCGGACAGAATGCCAGCCAGGTCAGGCCGGATGCGGTTTTCAGCAATGGCAAACGACGCCCGACCATCGCCCGGTGAAACGACAGGCGGCTGAAGCGGTGGGTTGTTTCACGTACCACCATCTCGTCCACATCCAGCGTGGAAACGTCGGTCGGCCAGATGACCTCGCGCAGCAAATCCCCCAGCAGCGGGGCGGCGAGTGCGGAAATCCACTGCTCGTCACGAAATCCCTCGCTGAGCTGGCGGACTTTAATGGTTAAGCGAAAGCTGTCATCGGACAGGCTGCGCCGAACGTAACCCTCATCTTGCAGGGTTTCCAGCAGCCGTCTGACCGTGGTGCGATGCAGGCCGCTTAACTCAGCAAGTAAGCCAACACTGGCCCCACCATCGAGCCGGTTTAACATATTTAATAACATTAATCCGCGCGTTAATCCGCGTACGGTTTTGTACTCAGTGCTCTCGTCATTTTTCATATTCATTGACAAATCTACAGGTAAAACAACGTTGTGCACTTAGTGCACATCCAGGCATGTTTTGATTGTAGCGCAAAAACTCACTCCTATACTGACCGCACAACAAAAAATTATTCACATATTTTTAACAAAGCAAATTGCGCCTCACCAGGGTCCGCAATTGCGTTTTGTCCGAGTCGTGAGGTTCTGAAATGACAACAAAAAACCCGGATATCCAACCCGCTGTGCAGCACACCGTTCAGGTCGCGATTGCTGGTGCCGGCCCGGTGGGGCTAATGATGGCCAACTATCTTGGCCAGATGGGCATTGACGTGCTGGTGGTGGAGAAGCTCGACACGCTGATCGACTATCCCCGAGCCATCGGCATTGACGATGAAGCGTTGCGCACCATGCAGTCTGTGGGGCTGGTCGAGCGCGTTTTGCCGCACACCACGCCGTGGCACGCGATGCGCTTTCTCACGCCGAAAGGCCGCTGCTTTGCTGATATCCAGCCGATGACCGACGAATTTGGCTGGTCGCGCCGCAATGCGTTTATTCAACCACAGGTGGATGCGGTGATGTTGGAAGGGCTGTCGCGTTTTCCCAACGTGCGCTGCCTGTTCTCCCGCGAACTGGAGGCCTTCAGCCAGCAAAACGGCGAAGTGACGCTGAATCTGAAAACGCCGGACGGTCAACGTGAAACGGTGAAGGCCCAGTGGCTGGTGGCCTGCGACGGCGGCGGCAGCAACGTCAGACGCTCGCTGAATGTGCCGTTTGAAGGCAAAACCGCGCCGAATCAGTGGATTGTGGTGGATATCGCCAACGATCCGCTCAGCACACCGCATGTGTATCTGTGCTGCGATCCGGTGCGCCCGTATGTCTCCGCTGCGCTGCCGCACGCGGTGCGTCGCTTTGAATTTATGGTGATGCCGGGGGAAACCGAAGCGCAGCTCAGTGAACCGCAGAATATGCGTCAGCTTTTGAGCAAAGTGCTGCCGAACCCGGACAACGTCGAACTGATCCGCCAGCGCGTTTATACCCATAACGCCCGTCTGGCCGAACGTTTTCGCATTGACCGCGTGCTGCTGGCGGGCGATGCGGCGCACATTATGCCGGTCTGGCAGGGGCAGGGGTACAACAGCGGCATGCGCGATGCTTTCAATCTGGCGTGGAAACTGGCGCTGGTCATTAAGGGCAAAGCCGGTGATGAGCTGCTGGATACCTACCAGCAGGAACGCCGCGACCACGCCAAAGCGATGATCGATCTCTCCGTGACCGCTGGCAACGTGCTGGCGCCGCCAAAACGCTGGCACGGTGCGGTGCGCGACGGGGTTTCCTGGTTGCTGAATTATATTCCGCCGGTCAAACGTTACTTCCTGGAAATGCGCTTTAAGCCGATGCCGCAGTACCACGTCGGGGCACTGGTACGTGAAGGCGACGCGAAAACGTCACCGGTCGGCAAGATGTTTATCCAGCCGAAGGTGACGCTGGAATCGGGTGAAGTGACGCTGCTCGACAACGTTATTGGACCGAATTTCGCGGTGATTGGCTGGGGCTGTAACCCGCTGTGGGGCATGAGCGAGGCGCAGATCCAACAGTGGCAGGCGCTGGGGACGCGTTTTATCCAGGTCGTGCCGGACACGCAGATTCATACCGATCAGGATAACCACGACGGCGTTACCCGCATTGGTGATACGCAAAACCGCCTGCGCGCGTGGTTTGCCCAGCACAACGCCGCGCTGGTGGTAATGCGCCCGGACCGCTTCGTGGCCGCCATCGCCATTCCGCAAACCCTGGGCAGCACCCTGAATAAACTGGCGTCGGTGATGACACTTACCCGCGCTACTGCCGATATTCCTGTTGAAAAGGTGGCCTGATATGCACGCTTATCTTCACTGTCTTTCCCACTCGCCGCTGGTGGGGTACGTCGACCCGGCGCAGACCGTGCTCGACGAGGTTAACGGCGTGATCGCCAGCGCCCGGGCGCGTATTGCGGCGTTCGACCCGGAACTGGTAGTGCTGTTTGCCCCCGATCACTACAACGGTTTTTTCTACGACGTGATGCCGCCGTTCTGCTTAGGCGTGGGAGCTACGGCGATCGGCGATTTCGGCAGCGCAGCGGGAGAACTGCCAGTGCCGACAGATCTCGCTGAAGCCTGCGCCCACGCGGTGATGAAAAGCGGCATCGATCTTGCCGTGTCCTACAACATGCAGGTCGATCACGGCTTCGCGCAGCCGCTGGAGTTTTTGCTCGGCGGTCTGGATAAGGTGCCGGTGCTGCCGGTGTTTATTAACGGCGTCGCCACGCCGCTGCCGGGCTTTCAGCGTACCCGCATGCTCGGTGAAGCGATTGGCCGTTTCGCCAGCTCGCTGAATAAGCGCGTGCTGTTTTTAGGCTCCGGTGGTCTATCGCATCAACCGCCGGTCCCGGAGCTGGCGAAGGCTGATGCCCATATGCGTGACCGCCTGCTCGGCAGCGGCAAACAGTTACCTGAAAACGAGCGCGAGCTGCGCCAGCAGCGGGTGATCAGCGCCGCCGAGAAGTTCGTGGCCGATCAAAACACGCTGCATCCGCTGAACCCTGTCTGGGATAACCGCTTTATGAGCCTGCTTGAGCAGGGGCGTTTGCAGGAGCTGGACGCGGTCAGTAACGAAGAGCTGTCCGCGATGGCGGGCAAATCAACGCACGAAGTGAAAACCTGGGTTGCCGCCTTTGCCGCCATTTCTGCCTTTGGTAGCTGGCGTAGTGAAGGCCGTTATTACCGCCCGATCCCGGAGTGGATCGCCGGATTCGGCTCCCTGAGCGCTACCACACAGAACTGAAACAGAACTGAATATGCAGGAGAACATCATGACTTACCAACCGCAAACCGAAGCCGCTACCAGTCGTTTTCTGGAGGTGCAGGAAGCAGGCGAAACACTACGCGTGCATTTCAATGACTGTGGACAGGGCGAAGAGACCGTCGTGCTGCTGCACGGCTCCGGTCCTGGCGCGACGGGCTGGGCAAACTTCAGCCGCAATATTGATCCGCTGGTACAGGCCGGATACCGGGTGATCCTGCTGGATTGTCCAGGCTGGGGCAAAAGCGATGGGATCGTTAACCGCGGTTCGCGATCTGATCTCAACGCTCGCATTCTGAAAAGCGTGGTCGATCAATTGGATATTCAAACAGTCCACCTGCTGGGTAACTCGATGGGCGGTCACAGTGCTGTGGCGTTTACCCTGAGCTGGCCGGAGCGCGTGGGCAAACTGGTGTTAATGGGCGGCGGAACGGGCGGCATGAGTCTGTTTACCCCGATGCCGACCGAAGGTATCAAACGCCTGAATCAGCTGTACCGCGAGCCGACCATCGAGAACCTGAAGCTGATGATGGAGATCTTTGTCTTCGACACCAGCGACCTGACCGAGGCATTGTTTGAGGCACGCCTGAATAACATGCTGTCGCGTCGCGATCACCTGGAAAACTTTGTCCAGAGTCTGGAGGCCAACCCGAAACAGTTCCCGGATTTCAGCCCGCGTCTGGGTGAAATCAAAGCCCAGACCCTGATTGTCTGGGGACGCAATGACCGCTTTGTGCCGATGGATGCCGGTCTGCGCCTGCTCTCCGGAATTGCCGGTTCTGAGCTGCATATCTACCGCGACTGCGGGCACTGGGCGCAGTGGGAGCATGCGGATGCCTTTAACCAGCTGGTGCTGAACTTCCTCGCACGCCCTTAAGGAACGGACATGACGAATCATAATCTTGAGCAGTTGGCCGCCGATTTACGTCAGGCTGAAGAAAAAGGGGAAGCTATCGCCCCACTGCGTGAATTGATTGGTGTGGATAACGCCGAAGCGGCCTACGCCATTCAACGCATCAACGTGCAGTATGAAGTGGCGCGCGGGCGTCGCGTGGTCGGGCGCAAAGTAGGGCTGACACACCCGAAAGTGCAACAGCAGCTTGGCGTCGATCAGCCGGACTTCGGTACGCTGTTTGCCGACATGTGCTACGGCGATAACGACACCATTGCGTTTGAGCGCGTGCTGCAACCGCGTATTGAAGCGGAAATCGCGCTGGTGCTGAACCGCGATCTGCCCAATGCCGACACTACTTTTGACGAGCTGTATAACGCCATCGAGTGGGTGCTGCCCGCGCTGGAAGTGGTCGGCAGCCGTATCCGTGACTGGTCAATCAAGTTTGTTGATACCGTGGCGGATAACGCCTCCTGCGGGGTGTATGTGGTCGGCGGCCCGGCACAGCGTCCGGCAGGATTAGATCTGAAAAACTGCGCGATGAAAATGACGCGCAACAACGAAGAGGTTTCCAGCGGACGCGGCAGCGAATGCCTGGGACATCCGATCAACGCCGCCGTCTGGCTGGCGCGCAAAATGGCCAGCCTCGGCGAGCCGCTACGTGCCGGAGATATCATTCTCACCGGCGCGTTAGGCCCTATGGTGGCGGTGAATGCGGGCGATCGTTTCGAGGCCCATATCGACGGTATTGGTTCAGTTGCCGCCACCTTTTCAGCGGCGGTTACAAAAGGAAGTCAGTCATGAGTAAGCGTAAAGTCGCCATTATCGGCTCCGGCAACATCGGTACCGATTTGATGATAAAAATTCTGCGTCACGGCGTACATCTGGAAATGGCGGTGATGGTCGGTATCGATCCTGATTCTGATGGTCTGGCGCGTGCCCGACGCATGGGCGTTGCCACCACCCATGAAGGGGTGACAGGGCTTATCGCCATGCCGGAATTCGCCGACATCGACATTGTTTTTGATGCCACCAGCGCAGGCGCGCATGTGAAGAACGACGCCGCGCTGCGCGCCGTTAAACCAGCGATCCGCCTGATCGACCTGACCCCCGCGGCAATCGGCCCGTACTGCGTGCCTGTGGTGAATCTGGAGGCCAACGTTGATCAGCAGAACGTTAATATGGTGACCTGCGGCGGGCAGGCGACTATCCCGATGGTGGCGGCAGTTTCTCGCGTGGCAAAAGTCCATTACGCCGAAATTATCGCCTCGATCGCCAGTAAATCTGCGGGTCCTGGCACGCGCGCTAATATCGATGAGTTTACCGAAACCACCTCGAAGGCGATTGAAGTGGTTGGCGGGGCGGCAAAAGGTAAAGCGATTATCGTCCTTAACCCGGCCGAGCCGCCGCTGATGATGCGCGACACGGTGTATGTGCTGAGCGAAGCGGCCTCTGAGGTTGAAGTTGAAGCATCGATTAATGAGATGGCGGCGGCGGTGCAGGCTTACGTGCCGGGCTATCGTCTGAAACAGCGTGTCCAGTTTGAAGTCATCCCGCAGGATAAACCGGTCAATCTGCCGGGCATCGGTCAGTTCTCCGGGCTGAAAACCGCGGTGTATCTGGAAGTGGAAGGCGCGGCGCACTATTTACCTGCCTATGCGGGCAACCTCGACATTATGACCTCCAGCGCGCTGGCGACCGCTGAGAAAATGGCGCAGTCACTCACTCGTCAGGCAGGAGAAGCAGCATGAACGGTAAAAAACTCTATATCTCTGACGTGACCCTGCGCGACGGCATGCACGCCATTCGTCATCAATATTCGCTGGAAAACGTGCGCCAGATTGCCAAAGCGCTGGACGACGCGAGGGTGGATTCCATTGAGGTGGCGCACGGCGACGGTCTGCAGGGTTCCAGTTTTAACTATGGCTTTGGCGCGCACAGCGACCTGGAGTGGATTGAAGCGGCGGCGGACGTGGTCAAGCACGCCAAGATCGCCACGCTGCTGTTGCCGGGCATTGGCACGATTCATGACCTGAAAAATGCGTATCAGGCTGGGGCGCGCGTTGTGCGTGTGGCGACCCACTGCACCGAAGCGGACGTGTCGGCCCAGCATATTCAGTATGCGCGTGAACTGGGCATGGACACCGTCGGTTTTCTGATGATGAGTCATATGACCACGCCGGAAAACCTCGCACAGCAAGCGAAACTGATGGAAAACTACGGTGCGACCTGTATCTATGTGGTCGATTCAGGCGGGGCGATGAACATGTCTGATATCCGTGACCGCTTCCGCGCCCTGAAAGCGGTGCTGAAGCCGGAAACAGAAACCGGGATGCACGCCCACCACAACCTGAGCCTTGGCGTGGCGAACTCGATTGCTGCGGTAGAAGAGGGTTGTGACCGTATCGATGCCAGCCTGGCAGGTATGGGCGCAGGCGCAGGCAACGCGCCGCTGGAGGTATTTATCGCCGCGGCGGATAAGCTTGGCTGGCAGCACGGCACCGATCTGTATGCGCTGATGGACGCCGCCGACGATCTGGTGCGTCCGCTGCAGGACCGCCCGGTGCGGGTGGACCGCGAAACGCTGGCGCTGGGCTATGCTGGGGTGTACTCCAGCTTCCTGCGCCACTGCGAAGTGGCGGCGGCGCGTTATGGCCTGAGCGCGGTAGATATTCTGGTTGAACTGGGCAAACGCCGGATGGTGGGCGGCCAGGAAGATATGATCGTCGACGTGGCGTTGGATCTGCGCAACAGAAAATAAAAATGATTACGCGGCTGGCAACGTATCAGCCGCGATTCACCTGCATCGTGACCTCAGAGGTACATCTTATGACTACCCGTACCCCCGCATCCTCATCCCGCCTGACGTTGACCGTCGGGCTGTGTTTTTTAGTCGCCCTGATGGAAGGGCTGGATTTACAGGCCGCCGGGATCGCTGCCGTCGGTATCGCCCATGCGTTTGCATTGGATAAAATGCAGATGGGCTGGATCTTCAGCGCGGGCATTCTTGGGCTGCTGCCCGGCGCGCTGGTGGGCGGCATGCTGGCCGATCGCTATGGCCGCAAACGCATTCTTATTGCCTCCGTGGCGCTGTTCGGCCTGTTCTCACTGGCGACGGCGATATCCTGGGATTTCTCATCGCTGGTGTTTGCTCGCCTGATGACCGGTGTTGGGTTGGGTGCGGCGTTGCCGAATCTGATCGCGCTGACTTCTGAGGCGGCGGGTCCGCGTTTTCGTGGGACGGCGGTGAGCCTGATGTACTGCGGTGTACCGATTGGCGCGGCGCTGGCGGCAGCGCTCGGGTTTAGCGGTCTGGCCTCTGCCTGGCAAACCGTGTTCTGGGTCGGCGGGGTGATCCCGCTGCTGCTGGTTCCGCTGTTAATGCGCTGGTTGCCGGAATCACAGGTTTATACCCAACAAACGCAGGTGGCTGCCGCGCCGCTGCGCGCTCTGTTTGCGCCAACCACCGCGACAGCCACGCTGCTGCTGTGGCTGTGCTATTTCTTCACCCTGCTGGTGGTGTATATGCTGATCAACTGGCTGCCGATGCTGCTGGTAGAGCAGGGCTTTCAGCCCTCGCAGGCAGCAGGCGTGATGTTTGCTCTGCAAATCGGCGCGGCCAGCGGGACGTTAATTCTCGGGGCGTTGATGGACAAACTGCGTCCGGTGATCATGTCGCTGCTGATCTACACCGGGATGCTGGCATCACTGCTGGCGCTGGGCACGGTATCGTCATTGAGCGGCATGCTGATGGCGGGATTTGTGGCGGGGATGTTTGCCACCGGTGGGCAAAGCGTGTTGTATGCGCTGGCACCGTTGTTTTACAGCACGCAGATCCGCGCCACCGGCGTGGGTACCGCTGTCGCCGTCGGTCGTCTGGGCGCGATGAGCGGTCCGCTGCTGGCGGGGAAAATGTTAGCGCTCGGCACCGGAACGGTAGGGGTGATGGCGGCTTCTGCGCCGGGGATATTGCTGGCAGGGCTGGCGGTATTTATTCTGATGAGCCGCAAATCGCAGATGCCGATCCCTGCCAGCGGTGCTTAAGCGCTCATTCGGTAGTATGAGCAGGGAGATACGGTTCCCACTTCCGGGTGAACGCCAGCCGGTGAGGACGTTGCCAGAGTTTACATAAAGCCTGGCAACGGAGGCGTTATGAGCTGGCGGCCCTTTTTGTATTTGATTATTAATCCCCACCCGATATTAAGCGCCCGGCGCGGGCATCTGCGCCTGGTGCAGGGTTGACTTTGCATTCTGTTAACAAACGCGGTATAACAAACCTTCTTTGGATGTTTAGATGTCCATACGTTTAGAAGGTTATATGCAAACAACACAACAAAATGCGCCACTGAAGCGCACAATGAAAACGCGTCACCTGATAATGCTCTCCTTAGGCGGCGTGATTGGCACAGGGTTATTCTTCAATACCGGGTACATCATCTCCACCACCGGGGCGGCGGGAACGCTGCTGGCTTATCTGATTGGCGCGCTGGTGGTCTGGTTGGTTATGCAGTGTTTGGGCGAGCTGTCGGTCGCGATGCCGGAGACCGGGGCGTTTCACGTCTATGCTGCGCGTTATCTCGGCCCCGCAACGGGATATACCGTGGCCTGGCTCTACTGGCTGACCTGGACTGTAGCGCTGGGTTCGAGTTTTACCGCCGCCGGATTCTGTATGCAGTACTGGTTTCCACAGGTGCCGGTTTGGGTCTGGTGTGTGGTGTTCTGCGCGATTATTTTTGGCCTGAACGTCATCTCCACGCGCTTTTTTGCCGAAGGGGAGTTCTGGTTCTCGCTGGTAAAAGTGGTCACTATCATCGCCTTTATCATCCTCGGCGGGGCGGCGATTTTTGGTTTTATCCCGATGCAGGATGGCTCGCCCGCGCCTGGACTGAGTAATATCACGGCGGAAGGCTGGTTCCCACACGGTGGCTTACCGATCCTGATGACGATGGTGGCGGTGAATTTTGCTTTTTCGGGAACCGAGCTTATCGGTATTGCCGCCGGAGAAACAGAAAACCCGCGCAAGGTCATTCCGGTAGCGATTCGTACCACTATCGCGCGACTGATTATTTTCTTTATCGGCACCGTGTTTGTGCTGGCGGCGCTGATCCCGATGCAGCAGGCGGGCGTGGAGAAAAGCCCGTTTGTGCTGGTGTTTGAGAAGGTGGGGATTCCTTACGCCGCCGATATTTTTAACTTCGTGATCCTGACGGCTATTCTATCCGCGGCGAACTCCGGGCTGTATGCCTCCGGGCGCATGCTGTGGTCGCTGTCAAATGAACGTACGCTACCGGCCTGTTTTGCGCGAGTAACGAAAAATGGCGTGCCGCTGACGGCGCTGTCGGTCAGTATGCTCGGTGGTGTGCTGGCGCTGTTTTCCAGCGTGGTGGCCCCGGATACGGTATTTGTCGCGCTGTCGGCAATCTCCGGGTTTGCGGTGGTGGCGGTGTGGCTGAGCATTTGCGCTTCACACTTCGTCTTTCGCCGCCGTCATCTGCAGCAGGGTAAGGCATTGAGTGAATTGCATTATCGCGCGCCGTGGTATCCGCTGGTGCCGGTACTGGGATTTGTGCTGTGTCTGGTGGCTTGTGTCGGGCTGGCATTCGATCCAGCGCAGAGAATTGCGCTGTGGTGCGGGTTACCGTTTGTGGCAGTGTGTTATGGTGCTTATTTCCTTACTCAACCGCGTAAAGCCAAACAGGAGCCCGAACATGTCGCAGAATAATCCGTTAAGCGCCATCCTCGATAAACAGGATTTCCTGTTGCTCGATGGTGCGATGGCGACGGAGCTGGAAGCGCGTGGCTGTAATTTAGCCGATAGCCTGTGGTCAGCCAAAGTGCTGGTCGAAAATCCGGAGCTTATCCGCGAAGTCCATCTCGATTACTACCGGGCGGGGGCGCAATGCGCGATCACCGCTAGCTATCAGGCGACGCCGGCGGGCTTTGCCGCGCGAGATCTGGATGAAGCGCAGTCGAAAGCGCTGATTGGCAAAAGCGTGGAGCTGGCGCGTAAAGCCCGTGAAGCGTATCTGGCAGAGAACCCGCAGGCGGGCACGCTGCTGGTAGCAGGATCGGTCGGGCCTTACGGCGCGTATCTGGCGGATGGTTCTGAATACCGTGGTGATTACCAACGTAGCGCTGAAGAGTTTCAGGCGTTTCACCGCCCGCGCGTGGAAGCCTTGCTGGATGCCGGGGCCGATCTTCTGGCCTGTGAAACCCTGCCAAATTTTGCCGAAATTAGCGCGCTGGCTGAGTTATTGACTGCATATCCGCGTGCGCGGGCGTGGTTTTCATTTACCCTGCGTGACAGCGAGCACCTGAGCGACGGTACGCCGCTGCGTGACGTGGTTGCGTTGCTGGCGGATTATCCGCAGGTGGTGGCGCTAGGTATTAACTGCATTGCGCTGGAAAACACCACCGCTGCGTTGCAGCATTTACACAGTTTAACGGCGCTGCCGCTGGTAGTGTATCCGAACTCGGGCGAGCAGTATGATGCCGTGAGCAAAACCTGGCATCATCACGGCGAGCATTGTGCGCATCTGGCGGATTATCTGCCGCAGTGGCAGGCCACTGGCGCACGGTTGATTGGCGGGTGCTGTCGCACCACGCCTGCGGATATTGCCGCGCTAAAAGCGCGAAGCTGAGAGTTTATCGGGCCTACATCGTTCAATGTAGGCCTGATAAGCGCAGCGCATCAGGCATTGCCGGATGGTGGCACAAGCGCCTTATCCGGCCTACAAAGCCACAAAACGTTATGCCGCGTCCGCCAGAACAAACATGCCGTATGGATGGATTTCGAGATAATACTGCTCGCCGACGTCCGGCTGTAAACGCGTAGCGTTGACCTGCAATAAGATCTCCTGCCCGTGCCATTCCACCGTGACTTCATACTGGGGGCCCATATAGGCCACGTGGCGGATCACGCAGCGCTGACTCTCTTCGCCGCGATCGCTAAGCGTGATCGCTTCCGGGCGCACGCCGACCATGCCTTCGCCTTGCGTATCAAAGTGCAGCGGGCGCGGCAGGTGGTAGCCGTAGATATCAACGTATTGGTCACCGAAGGTGGCCGGGAACAGGTTGGCGTCACCCATAAAACTTGCCATAAAGCGCGAGGCGGGCTGGCGGTAAAGATCCTGCGGTGAACCGATCTGCATGATGTGCCCCTTGTTCATCACCAGCACGGTATCGGAAACCGCAAAGGCTTCGCTCTGATCGTGGGTGACGTACAGCGAGGTGATATCAAACTGCTTTTGCAGTTCGCGGATCTTGTCGCGCATGCTGCGACGCAGGTTGGCGTCGAGGTTACTCAACGGCTCATCAAACAGCAGTACTTTCGGCTTGAGGATCAACGCGCGGGCCAGCGCTACGCGCTGCTGCTGACCGCCGGAGATCTGATCAACATAGCGCTCTTCGAATCCTTCCAGATCGACCATCGCCAGTGCCTTTTTGACACGGGCTTTCACCTCAGCGCGGGATACGCCGAGCATCTTCAGGCCGTAACCAACGTTCTCTCCCAGCGACATATGCGGGAACAGGGCATAGGACTGAAACACCATACAGATATCACGCTGCTGAATTGAGCGATGGGTGACGTCTTCGCCATCAATGAAAATCTGCCCTTCGCTCGGTTTTTCCAGCCCGGCGACCAGGCGCAAAATGGTGGTTTTGCCACAACCGGACGGGCCGAGCAGCGTCACCATTTGCCCCTGTGGGATGGTGAGGTTGATATTGTCGATTACCGTATTACTGCCAAATCGTTTGGTGACGTTGCGCAGTTCAACGAAATTTTTCTGAGTCATAGTGCGCTCCATTACGCCTGGTTTTTGGCTTTTGAACGGGAGGTACGTGATTCACCGATCAGCCAGTCAAAGATGAAAATAATCGCCAGCATCACCACGATCAGAATGGAACCGTAGGCAATCGCCACACCGTATTCGCCATCTTCCACGCGGTTCAGGATGTAGGCCGTCGCTACACGGGTATCCGGCGTGACGAGGAATACAATGGCGCTGACGGTGGTAATGGCGCGCACAAAGCTGTAAATCAGCGCCGAAAGGATCGCCGGGCGTAGCAGCGGCAGCAGGATATGCGTAATGGTACGCAGCGAACCGGCGCGCAGGCTGAGCGAGGCTTCATCCAGTGATTTATCGATCTGGCCTAAGCCCGCGATACCCGCCCGAATACCGACCGGGACGTTACGCATTACCATCGAGATAATGACAATCGCCGCCGTACCAGTGAGGTAAACCGGGGCGCTGTTAAAGGCCAGAATGTACGATACGCCCGCGACGGTGCCTGGAACGGCAAAGCACAGCATGGTGGTGAACTCGATGGTCTTCTTGCCCTTAAACTGTTGGCGCACGACTACCCAGGCGATCAGCAGACCGAAGATGGCGGTGATCGGCGCGGCAATACCGGCGTAGAGCAGGGTGTCGAGCAGTGAAGGCCATGCGCCGTCGCTCATCCCCTGACCGAACAGTTTGGTAAAGTTCGCTAACGTCAGGGTGTAGTCCACGCCCCAGTTAACGGTGAAACTGCCGTAGAAAATGCTGCCGTACAACAGGGCGTTAAAGGCAATCCACACCGCCAGCAGCGCGACCACGCTCCATACCAACGTCACAGGTAACGGTTGCACGTCGCCCCGGTAGGATTTACCGGAAACGGTGACGTATGAGCGTTTACCAATCCACATATATTGCACGCAGAACACCAGCAGTGAGAACAGCAGCAGGAAGGCACCCAGCGTACTGGCGGCCTGGTAGTCGAGCTGCGAACCGGTGATGTAGAAGTAGATTTGCGTTGCCAGCACGTCGAAGTTACCGCCGAGCACCAGCGGGTTACTAAAGTCAGCCAGCGACTGCACAACCACAATCAAAAAGGCGTTCGCCAGCGCTGGTTTCAGCAGCGGGACAAACACGCCGTTAAAGGTCTGCCAGCGGCTGGCACGCAGGGTGTATGACGCTTCTTCCAGCGACGGATGAATGGTTTTGATTGCTCCGTCGAGGATCATAAACGCCATCGGAGTGAAGGCCAGCACCTGCGCCAGCCAGATGCCGGTAAAACCGTACAGCCAGTTGGTGTTGGTTAAGCCAAACCATTCGACCATAAATTCGGTGATGTAGCCGGAGCGTCCCATCATCAGCGTGACGCCTAAACCCACGACAAACGGCGGGGTGACGATCGGCAAAATCGAGAAGATACGTCCGATTATGGCGCTGCGTCTGGCGATACGGGTGGTATAGATAGCCAGTACCAGACCAAAGAAGGTACAGCCGATGCCGACGGCAATCGACAGCATAATCGAGTTGAGGATCACCTGAATGATATGTGCCTGCGACAGCACATTCATAAACGCCAGCGGGGCAAATTCCCCGGCGTCGTTGGTGAACATCGGAATAAAAATAGCGATACTCGGCCAGACGATAAAAATACCGATTAGCGCGACAATCGCGGTGAGCGAACCGATGACGAAACGGTCGCCGCCCAGCCATTCCAGACGGGTGAGCGCCAGGGTCATGATCGCGCCAAGTGCTACAAACAACACAATGGTGGCATAGCCTAAGCCACGCCCCTCAAGAGTCGCGCTGGCGACGATAAACGCCATACAGAAAAAAGCCCAGCCCGCATCAAGATAATGGCGGCCGCGCTGTTCGCGCCTGGCCTCATGGAACGGACGCACCAGTAGCAGGCTCGGCAGCAGATACCATAACCAACTGATATTGAACTGTGACCAGCCGTAGGCGGCGAGTATTTCCTCGCCTGTCGATTCCAGCAGACCGTAGTCCAGGCTCCAGCTTGGCAACAGGGCAAACGCCAGCCAGCCAAGCAAAACCCAAAGAAATATCGCATCCCGTTTTTTCACGGGATGGAGTGCAAGTGTGTGTGACATAGCGGTTCCGGTATTCCAGGCCGGATGCGGTATTAACGCCGCACCCGGCAAATGATCGCCGATGTAGGCTTATTTACCCATCTTCACTTCGCTGACCCACTTATTGATCAACGCTTTACGCACGTCGGTCGAGCCGTACTTATCCATGTCGTAATTGATAAGTTTCAGGTCGTCGAGCTTCAGCGAGTTAGGAGACGTCTCGGCGGTGGTGTTGGTCAGGATCTGATAGGACTTACCTTTCTTCCACGCCAGTTCCTGGGCATCTTTTGACAGTACCCAGTCAACGAACAGTTTGGCGTTATCGAGGTTGCGCGCGCCTTTCAGAATGCTAACGCCGCCGATCTCATAGCCAGTACCTTCGCACGGTGAAATTAGCTCCAGCGGTGCGCCCTGTTCTTTTTCCAGCGAGTAGTCGTGCAGGAAGCCAATGCCAATCGCCGTTTCGCCACGAGCGGCGTTACGCGCTGGGGCAATGCCTGATTTAGTGTATTGAGAGACGTTGGCGTTGAGCTGTTTCAGGTAGTCAAAGGCCTGATCTTCACCCCACAGCTGGGCAAAAGTCGCCAGCGCGGTATAGGCGGTACCGGAGCTTTGCGGGTCAGCAATCTGGATTTCACCTTTGTATTCCGGTTTGGTCAGATCCTTCCAGCATTTTGGCACCGGCAGGTTTTTCTCTTTCAGGCGCTGGGTATTGACGCCAAAGCCCAGAATACCGACGTAAACCGCCGAGGAGAGATTGCCTTTCACCTTCGCGGGATCGCGGAATTTCTCCATGATCTGTTCGAGATTGGGTGATTTATACGGCTGCAGCAGGCCCATTTCCCCGGCCTGGGACTGCGGATCCAGCGTACCGCCGTACCAGACATCCGCCTGCGGATTTTTCTTCTCGGCATCCACTTTCGCCAGCGTACTGCCCGAGCCGTTGCGAATGAATGAGGTTTTCACATCATATTTTTCACCGAAGGCTTTGGTTTCGGTTTCGCACATCTCGTTAGTGGCGCTGCAATACACCACCAGACGGCCCTGCGCCTGAGCTGCGTTGCTGAAGGCTGCCAGCGTCAGAGCAGAGGCAATTAGTGTAGAGGTAAGCGTCAGTTTCATTGTTTTATCCTTTGACTGAGAGAAGGGGTAATGCCTGCAATGAGCAGTGGCATCAGCAATAAACCCATAAAGACAGCGGCGACCGAGAGCAAACTGAACATTCCCGACCAGCCGTAGTGTTCTATGACCAGCGACAGCGGCCAACCCGCCAGCGCGGCCCCCAGATAGGCGAACAGCCCGAGAAAACCGGTAATTGAACCTGCTGCCGCTTTGTGTCCGCACTCCACTGCCGCGAGGCCAATCAGCATCTGTGGGCCAAACACAAAAAAGCCCACCGTAAAGAAACACATTGCCAGTAGCGCGTAGTGGTGCACCGGCGCCAGCCACAGCGCGGCGACGGAGACCATCAGCCCCAGCGTGAACAGCAAAATCATCGGCGCACGCTGACCGCTGAACAGCAGATCCGATCCCCATCCGGCAAACAGCGCCCCCAGCAAACCGCCAACTTCAAACAGCATCACCGTGGCATTGGCGCTGAGCAGATTCACGCCGTGGCTTTCCGTCAGCCAGATGTTGCCCCAGTCGTTGAGCGCAATGCGGATCAAATAGACCAATACATACGACACGCCGAGCAGCCAGATCATCGGGTTTTTCAGCATGGTGGTACGTAACATTTGCCACAGCCCCATCGGCGGACTTTGCTGCTCCTGACGCAGCTCCAGCGGGTCATGCCGCCATTCACCAACCGTCGGTAATCCCTCTTCCCGGGGCGTGCCTTTCAGTTGCAGAGTGAGCCAAATGCCTAACGCCATGCTGATAATCCCCGGTGCCAGCATCGCTGCCTGCCAGCCCCACCAGTGGGCGGCAAAGGCGCTAATCAGCGGGATAACTGCCCCACCAATGTTGATCGACATATTCCAGCAGCCCCACCAGAATCCGCGTTCGTTGCGCGAGTACCAGTGGGTCAGTAGTCGGGCGCAGGGCGGCCAGCCCCAACCCTGGAAAAACCCGTTCAGCGTCCAGACCACCAGCAGCAGCGTGAGCGATTCACCAAAGGCGAACAGCACATTCAAAACACCGGTGGCGAAAAGGCCAATGCCCATAAATGCGCGTTGTCCGTGGCTGTCGTGCCATAGCCCGGCGGTAAATTTCGACAGGCCATAGGTCAGGTAAAACAGCGACCCCAGCAGGCCGATATCGCCTTTATCCAGACCGAGGTCCGTTTGTAGCGCCGGGAGGACGTAGTTGACACTTTTACGCGTCAGATAAAACGCGGCATAGCCAATGACCATACACATCAGCAGCCGAGGGCGTAGCGCCCGGTATTGTTGATCTGTTTCGCTGGCTGAGCGTGTATGCATGGCAGTCTCCGTTTGTGCTGACTATAGGAAAGTGAAAGCAAAAGAGGATGAGAGAAAGTCCAGAGTGGCTAAGACTTTTTCCTGGTTAGCGGCTGATTTGTTGCAAATTTGTGGGCAGGTTAACAATTACCCGTGTGCCGTTGCTTGATTCGAGCGTCAGTTCACCGCCAAGGGCGCTGACCCGCTCACGCATTCCCTGGATACCGAAACCGGGAATTTTTTCTGGCAGAATACCCACGCCATTGTCAGCGACGTCCAGAAACAAGCTATGTTCCTGCTGGCGCAGCGTAATCGACACATCGCTGGCATCGGCATGTTTACAGACGTTATTGAGTAACTCCTGCAACAGGCGATACAGCGTGAAGCGCACCGTTTCGTTTTCTGGCGTATTCTCTAGCTGATAATCAAAGCGACAGCGAATGCCCCGTTCAGCAAAAGCAAATTCATTCACCAGATGATGTAGTGCATCTTTAAAAGACAGTTCATCGAGCGCGGGTGGACGCAGCTGGCGCAGCAGCTGGCGGGTGGAGTGGTGAATACGCCGGGCCAGGTCGTTGATCTGATTTGCCGCTTCAAGCGTTTGCTCGCGACCCGGTGCGCGTTTGACCAGTTGTGATTGAATTTGAATGGCGGTGATGTTCTGACCAATTTCGTCGTGCAGTTCCCGCGCCAGGCTTTTGCGCGTGTTTTCTTCGGTGCGGATCAGCTGTTCGGTCAGCGCGCGACGCGCCGCCAGTTCAGTTTCCAGACGCTGGCGATAATGGTGCAGGTTTTGCGCCAGATGCTGCTGGCGGCTGATGGCGATCCCCAGCCCTATGCCGAGCAGCGCCTGGGTGGCGAGGAAAATCTCCAGCTCCAGTAAATTACTGAACCCGACGCCGATTTGCCGGGCGATGGTGATCATCATACTGCCGAGCAATCCGGACAACACGCCGCCCTGCCAGCCAAATTTCCACGCCATCACCACGTTCGGTAAGAACACCACGATCAGCAACAGGCGCTCGATCTCCGGCGACAACACCATCTGGGTGCCGATGCCAATAATAAAAAACAGGCTGCACCAGATGATAAGCGAGGTGCGCAGCGGGGGATTGGTGGTATCCAGCCCGAGCAAATGATAGCGGTGCTGCTGGCGCAAAAATTCATAGATCAGATAGACAAACGGCGTCAGCAGCACGCCGCCGGTAAACGACGCCAGGCCAATTAACGTTGCCGGACTTTGGATAAACGGTGAAAGCAGGGCAGTATTGAGCAATGAGGTGATCGTCACCGCGGCCAGCAGCAGCGTTAAGCGCTGCCAGTAAAGGGGGAAACGGTGCCAGTATGACTGACCGATGCTTGCCGGAATCAGGCTAATAAACGGCGCGGCCAGCAGGATATAGCCATTCAATAATTGCTCACTGTGCAGCCAGAACAACATCAGCACCGGCGGCAGTACCAGCGCGGGCCAGTAACGGCGAGAAAGCAGGATGAGCAGCGCGAGATAGACGCCGTGCGGCAGGAACAGCGCCGCCTGCTGGCCGTTGTGGGTCAGGTAAAACCCCAGCGTCCACAGCATCAACCAGCCCGATCCCCAGGCCAGCAGAATAAACAGAGAAATAACCCAATGCCGAAGGCTACGCGACATTAATGCCCCGTTAATAGCTGGTGGTCGAGGGCAAAATGCACCAGATCGATGGTGCTGTGGCATTGCAGTTTGCCCAGCACGTTCGCCCGATGAACGTGTACCGTCTTGTGGCTGAGGTCGAGCTTGAAGGCGATCTCTTTTACGCTGTCGCCTTTGACCAACAGCTCAAACACTTCGCGCTCGCGTGGGGTCAGTACTTCCAGTACCTGCGCGGGCTGTTCGCCGCCGCGTAGCGCCCGCAGCGCATCGGCGCACAGGTAATGCCCGCCCATACCGACCGATCGTACCGCCTGCACCAGCTCCTCTGGTCCGCAGCGTTTGGTCAGGTAGCCACTGGCGCCGGCATCCAGCGCACTTTGCACAAACGTGGGTGAGTCATAGATGCTGAGAATGATGGCGCGAAAACCGGGCTTCTGTGCCCGCAGTCGTTTTAACAGGCTCAGACCATTTTCATCCGGCATGGCGATATCCATCACCGCAACGTTGACGTCATCATGCAGAAGTGCAGGCCAGGCCTCCGCTGCGCTGCTGTACTGACCGGTAACGTTGAGATCGTCTTCGAGACTGAGTAATTGCGCAAAGCCGGAACGCACCACCACATGGTCATCCACCAGCACAACATGAATCATGATTTTACTCTCTTGCCTGATAATGGCGTCTATGATGCCGGTCAGCGCCGCGCTGGCAATCATCCAGGTGTAGTTATGTAACGAATGTAACAAAATCGCAATAATTTGCCGGGTGTTGTAGGCCGGATAAGGCGCTTGCGCCGCCATCCGGCAACAGTGCCTGATGGCGCTGCGCTTATCAGGCCTACGAATTCCATCTGTAATGAGCGAAATCGCTAACTATTGCCGCTTTTTTTCTAAAAACGCTTTGTTCTTAGCCAGAATTTTTAATTCCTTTATCAAATTGTGCCGCAACGAAATACTGCCTCCATAACAAGACAGGGGAGCAGACAATCATGGCTATTTCATCGCGTAACGCACTTCTCGGTGCACTGGCATTCATCGCATTTCAGGCGCAGGCGGTGAACGTCACCGTCGCTTATCAGACCTCCGCCGAACCCGCCAAAGTGGCGCAGGCGGATAATACTTTTGCCAAAGAGAGCGGCGCTACCGTTGACTGGCGCAAATTCGACAGCGGCGCGAGCATCGTCCGGGCGCTAGCCTCCGGCGACGTGCAGATCGGTAATCTTGGCTCCAGCCCGCTGGCGGTCGCCGCCAGTCAGCAAGTACCCATTGAAGTTTTTCTGCTGGCGTCAAAGCTTGGTAACTCCGAGGCACTAGTGGTGAAGAAAAACATCAGTAAACCGGAAGATTTGATTGGCAAACGTATTGCGGTGCCGTTTATCTCCACCACCCATTACAGCCTGCTGGCGGCGTTGAAACACTGGGGGATTAAACCCGGTCAGGTGGAGATTGTGAACCTGCAACCACCTGCGATTATTGCCGCATGGCAGCGCGGGGATATTGACGGCGCGTACGTCTGGGCTCCTGCGGTCAATGCGCTGGAAAAAGACGGCAAGGTGTTAACCGACTCATCGCAGGTTGGTGAGTGGGGCGCACCGACGCTAGACGTGTGGGTGGTACGCAAAGATTTTGCCGAGAAGCATCCTGAGGTGGTGAAAGCCTTTGCCAAAAGCGCTATCGATGCGCAGCAACCTTATATCGCTAATCCCGATGAGTGGCTGAAGCAGCCGGAGAATATCAGCAAATTGTCGCGTTTAAGCGGCGTGCCGGAAGCGGATGTGCCGGGACTGGTGAAAGGTAACACTTACCTGACGCCGCAACAGCAGACTGCCGAACTGACCGGACCGGTGAACAAAGCCATTATCGACACCGCGCAGTTCCTCAAAGAGCAGGGCAAAGTCCCCGCTGTCGCGACGGATTACAGCCAGTACGTGACCGATCGCTTCGTGCAATAAATAAGGAGGCGCTGATGCTGCAAATCTCTCATCTTGCCGCCAGCTACGGTGGAAAACCGGCGCTGGAGGATATCAACCTGACGCTCGATAGCGGTGAGCTGCTGGTGGTACTCGGACCTTCTGGTTGCGGGAAAACCACATTGTTAAATCTGATTGCCGGATTTGTGCCGTATCAGCATGGCAGCATCACGCTGGCGGGAAACAGGGTTGACGGTCCGGGGGCAGATCGCGGGGTCGTATTCCAGAATGAAGGTCTGCTGCCCTGGCGTAATGTGCAGGACAACGTGGCTTTTGGTCTGCAGCTGGCGGGGGTGGATAAACTACAGCGTCAGCGTATTGCCCTGGAGATGTTGCAGAAAGTCGGGCTGGAGGACGCGGGCAAACGCTTTATCTGGCAGCTTTCCGGCGGACAGCGGCAGCGCGTCGGCATTGCGCGGGCGCTGGCGGCCAATCCTCAGTTGTTGTTGCTGGATGAACCTTTTGGCGCGCTCGACGCCTTTACTCGTGAGCAGATGCAAACCCTGCTGCTGAAGCTGTGGCATGAGACTGGCAAACAGGTGCTGTTGATTACGCACGATATTGAAGAAGCAGTGTTTATGGCGACAGAGCTGGTATTGCTGTCGCCAGGCCCAGGCCGGGTACTGGAGCGTCTGCCGCTGAATTTCGCCCGTCGCTTTGTGGCTGGAGAGTCGAGTCGCAGCATTAAGTCCGATCCGCAGTTTATCGCCATGCGCGAGTACGTGTTAGGTCGAGTCTTTGAACAACGGGAGGCATTTTCATGAGCGTGGTGATTAATGATAAACCCCGTCGCCAGCGCGCGCTCAACTGGCGCTGGCCGTTCTCGCGGCAGATTACCTTAAGCCTTGGTACGTTGGCCGTCATTTTGGCGTTGTGGTGGACTGTGGCGGCGCTGCAGTTAGTCAGTCCGCTGTTTTTACCGCCACCGGGACAGGTTTTACAAAAGCTGATCGTTATTGCCGGTCCGCAGGGATTTATGGATGCCACGCTGTGGCAGCATCTGGCGGCGAGTCTGACACGTATTGTTATCGCGCTGCTGGCGGCGGTGCTGCTGGGTGTTCCGGTTGGAATCGCTATGGGGCTGAGTCCGACGATGCGCGGCATTCTCGATCCGATCATTGAGCTGTATCGTCCGGTTCCGCCCCTGGCCTATCTACCGCTGATGGTCATTTGGTTTGGCATCGGTGAAACCTCCAAGATCTTGCTTATCTATCTGGCGATTTTTGCCCCTGTAGCGATGTCGGCGCTGGCGGGAGTGAAAAGTGCGCAGCAGGTGAGAGTGCGCGCCGCGCAATCGCTGGGAGCCAGCCGTGCGCAGGTGCTGTGGTTTGTTATTTTGCCGGGGGCATTACCTGAGATCCTCACCGGATTACGGATCGGACTTGGGGTGGGCTGGTCGACGCTGGTGGCGGCAGAGCTGATTGCCGCCACGCGAGGCTTAGGATTTATGGTCCAGTCTGCCGGTGAGTTTCTGGCAACGGATGTGGTGCTGGCGGGGATCGCGGTGATTGCCGTTATCGCGTTTATTTTAGAACTGGGTCTGCGCGCGCTTCAGCGCCGCCTGACGCCCTGGCATGGAGAAGTACAATGAGTGAACGTCTGAGCATAACCCCGCTGGGGCCGTATATTGGCGCACAAATTTCCGGTGCGGATTTGGCGCGTCCGCTGAGCGATAATCAGTTTGAACAGCTTTATCACGCGGTATTGCGCCACCAGGTGGTGTTTCTGCGCGAGCAGGTGATTACGCCGCAACAACAGCGGGCGCTGGCGCTGCGTTTTGGCGATCTGCATATTCACCCGGTCTATCCGCATGCCGAAGGAGTAGAAGAAATTATCGTGCTGGATACCCATAACGATAATCCGCCGGATAACGACAACTGGCACACCGATGTCACCTTTATCGACACGCCGCCTGCCGGGGCGATTTTAGCGGCGAAAGAGCTGCCATCAACCGGGGGCGACACCTTGTGGACTAGTGGGATTGCCGCTTATGAAGCATTGTCTGAGCCGTTCCGTCAGTTGCTGAGTGGCCTGCGGGCAGAGCATGATTTCCGTAAATCATTTCAGGAATATAAATATCGCAAGACCCCAGAGGAGCACCTGCGCTGGCTGGAGGCCGTCGCTAAACATCCACCGTTGCTGCATCCAGTAGTACGCACGCATCCGGTGAGCGGGAAGCAGGCGCTGTTCGTGAATGAAGGATTTACCACACGAATTGTCGATGTCACGGAAAAAGAGAGCGAGGCGTTACTGAGCTTTTTGTTCGCGCATATCACCAAACCGGAGTTTCAGGTGCGCTGGCGCTGGCAGCCCAACGATGTGGCGATTTGGGATAATCGCGTGACGCAGCATTATGCGAATGCGGATTATCTGCCGCAGCGGCGCATTATGCATCGGGCAACGATTCTGGGAGATAAGCCATTTTATCGGGCGTGATGATTACCGGAGACGCTTCACTTGCCGGGCCTACGACCTGTAGGCCCGGTTAGGCGTTATTAACGCAGAATTTTTTTCTCAGCCAGATCCAGTGCGAAGTAGCTGAAGATCAGATCCGCGCCAGCGCGTTTGATCGACCCTAAGCTTTCCAGCACCACTTTCTCTTCATCTATAGCCCCCGCCAGCGCCGCGAATTTGATCATCGCGTATTCACCGCTGACCTGGTAAGCGCCAATCGGCAGCTCGGTGCGTTCGCGGATATCGCGCAGAATATCGAGGTACGCGCCAGCCGGTTTGACCATCAGGCAGTCTGCGCCCTGGGCTTCATCCAGCAGCGATTCGCGAATCGCTTCCCGACGGTTCATCGGGTTCATCTGATAGGTTTTACGATCGCCTTTCAGCGCGGTGCCCGCGGCTTCACGGAATGGGCCGTAAAAAGATGAGGCAAACTTAGTGGAGTAGGACATGATAGCGGTATCGGTGAAGCCCGCGGCGTCCAGCGCCTGGCGAATCGCCTGTACCTGACCATCCATTGCGGCGGAAGGCGCGATGAAGTCCGCACCCGCTGCGGCGGCAACCACCGCTTGCTTGCCGAGGTTGGTAAGGGTTAAATCGTTATCCACGCCGTGATCGCATAACACGCCGCAGTGGCCGTGTGAGGTGTATTCGCAGAAGCAGGTGTCGGACATGACGATCATTTCCGGCACGGTCTGTTTGCAGATACGCGACATGCGCGCCACCAGGCCGTCTTCTTTCCAGGCATCGCTACCGGTGTCATCCGTATGGTGGGAAATGCCGAAAGTCATCACCGAGCGGATGCCAGCATTAGCAATGCGTTCAATTTCGCGCGCCAGGTGCTTCTCTGGAATACGCATCACGCCTGGCATGGCGTCGATAGCTTTGTAATCGTCGAGTTCTTCTTCAACAAAGATCGGCAACACCAGGTCATTTAAGCTGAGTGTTGTCTCTTCAAACATAGCGCGCAGCGCGGGAGATTTGCGCAGGCGGCGAGGGCGTTGGATTAGGTCTGTCATGGTATGCCTGATGTTTGTGGAATCGAAGGCCGTAGTATACCCGAACCTGAGGGCGTGTGGTTTACGAAAGTTGGCGTTATATCTGGATTTCCTGTAACGAAGGGATGAATCATTAGCGCAATTTATTCACAAGCATAGCAATTTATTCATATTCATTATTTTGTTTATTGTTTTTTTATTATTTTAAATATCTATGCGTTTGCTTTTATAGCGTGGCGTATAGATTGTGTTTATTTATTGTCTATTTATTTGTTTGCGTTCTGATTCATTAGTGAATTGTATGCTTTGAATGTTGGTTCTCTTTTAATTGATTGAAACTATTGGTTTTTATATTTCTTAAATGGCGTGACTTGAATTTATTACGTTGTCCGGTTTCGGACAACGGGCAAAGAATAATTGAACCTTTCCTTAATGAAACCGCATAATCGTCCCTGCGAAACATAAAATGTTTTCTTTGCATTGATAATTGATGGATCAACTATATTACGTCCCTGAGGAGGGATGACAAATGCACATTTGGAAAAAGAAACTTGTAGTATCACAATTAGCATTAGCCTGCACTTTGGCAATCACTTCTCAGGCGAATGCTTCTACTGATATCTCTGGGACCGCCTACACAACGTTTACCCATTATAATGATGCATCTTATGCTGATGGCGTCTATTACGATGGATATGTCGGGTGGAACAATTACGACACCGATAGTATTTATAACGGTGATATTTATCCGGTAATCAATAACGCTACTGTCAACGGCGTTATTTCTACTTATTATCTGGATGATGGGCTGTCTACTAACACCAATAACAACAGCCTGACGATTAAAAACAGTACCATTCATGGTATGGTGACATCCGAATGTATGACCACGGATTGTTCTAACCGTACAGGTACCGACTACTACTACGACCGCCTGGCGATGAACGTTATCAACTCAACGATTGATGACAACTACGAACATTATACCTACAACGGTACGTATAATGACGCGGCTGACACGCACGTTGTCGACGTTTATAACCTGGGGACGGCTATCACGCTGGATCAAGAAGTTGATCTGTCTATCTCCGCCAACTCTCACGTCGCTGGCATTACCCTGACTCAGGGTTACGAGTGGCAGGACATTGACGATAACACCGTTAGTACCGGCGTAAACAGCAGTGAAGTGTTTAACAACACCATCGCTGTCAGCGATTCTACCCTGACTTCTGGTTCATGGACTGACGAAGGCACCAGCGGTTGGTTTGGTAACACCAGCAATGCGAGCGACTACAACGGTAACGGCTGGAACGCTAATGATATCGCATTAGCGGTTATTGCCAATCCGGATGCTGATAACGCGATGCAGACCAGCGCCACGTTTAATAATTCCGCGCTGATGGGTGACGTGCTGTTCTCCAGCAACTTCGATGAGAACTTCTTCCCGAACGGCGCAGATACTTACCGTGATACTGATGCCGATCTGGATACCAACGGATGGGATGGTACTGACCGTCTGGATCTGACTCTGAACAACGGCAGTAAGTGGGTTGGTGCGGCCATGTCCGTACATCAGGTTGATGTTGATGGTGACGGCGTTTACGATAACTATGCTGCAGGTACTGAAGCCACTGCAACGCTGATCGACATCGCTGCCAACAGCCTGTGGCCTTCTTCAACCTACGGTATCGATAGCGACACAACCTCTTATGACGAAAATGGTCATGTGGTTGGCAACTCTGTTTACCAGAGCGGTCTGTTCAACGTCACGCTGAACGGCGCTTCACAGTGGGATACCACCAAAACGTCTCTGATCGACACCCTGAGCATCAACAGTGGTTCCGTCGTCAACGTGGGTGATTCTACCCTGATCTCCGACACTATTGGCCTGACCGGTGGTTCTGCACTGAACATCAACGAAGATGGTCATGTTGCGACCGATACCCTGTCTATTGATAACAGTACCGTCACAATTGCTGATGATGTTGCTGCTGGCTGGGGTGTAGGTAGTGCTGCGCTGTATGCCAACACCATCAACGTTACCAACAACGGTGTTCTGGATGTGGGCAACAGCACAGGCGATGCACTGCAGGTTGATACGCTGAATCTGACCAGCTACACCGACGCTTACAACCATGTTAATGCGGGTGTTTTCGACATCAACAGCACTAACTATGTACTGAATGCTGACCTGACCAACGATCGTACCAACGATACCACCCAGGCTAACTACGGTTATGGCGTGATCGCGATGAACTCTGATGGTCATCTGACTATCAACGGTAACGGCGATTCCGACACCTCAGGCGATCAGTCTGAAGTTGATAACTACGGTGACCATGTCGCGGCAGCAACCGGTAACTATAAAGTTCGCATCGATAACGCGACTGGCGCTGGTTCTGTTGCGGATTACAAAGGTAACGAGCTGATCTACGTTAACGACACGAACAGCAACGCGACCTTCTCTGCAGCCAACAAAGCTGACCTCGGTGCTTACACCTATCAGGCTCAGCAGCAGGGTAACACCGTTGTTCTGCAGCAGATGGAACTGACAGACTACGCGAACATGGCGCTGAGCATCCCGTCTGCTAACACCAATATCTGGAACCTGGAACAAGATACCGTTGGTACTCGTCTGACTAACGCACGTCATGGTCTGGTTGATAACGGTGGTGCATGGGTAAGCTACTTCGGTGGTAGCTTCGATGCAGATAACGGCACCATTAACTACGATCAGGATGTTAACGGCATCATGGTTGGTGTTGATTCCAAAATTGATGGTAACAACGCTAAGTGGATTGTCGGTGCTGCAGCAGGCTTCGCGAAAGGTGATATGAGCGACCGTACCGGTCAGGTGGATCAGGATAGCCAGACTGCCTACATCTACTCTTCTGCTCGCTTTGACAACAACATCTTTGTTGACGGTAACTTAAGCTACTCCCACTTTAACAACGATCTGTCTGCCAACATGAGCAACGGTCAGTATGTTGATGGCAGCACCTCTTCTGATGCCTGGGGCTTTGGCTTGAAACTGGGTTATGACCTGAAGCTGGGTGACGCAGGCTACGTAACGCCATACGGCAGCGTATCCGGTCTGTTCCAGTCTGGTGATGATTATAAGCTGAGCAATGACATGAAAGTTGACGGTCAGTCTTATGACAGCATGCGCTATGAACTCGGTGTAGATGCAGGTTATACCTTCGCCTATAGCGAAGATCAGGCGCTGACTCCGTACTTCAAACTGGCCTACGTTTACGACGACTCTAACAACGATTCTGACGTAAATGGCGATTCTATCGACAACGGTGTAGAAGGTTCTGCGGTACGTGTTGGACTGGGTACTCAGTTCAGCTTTACCAAAAACTTCAGCGCCTACACCGATGCTAACTACCTCGGTGGTGGTGATGTAGATCAAGACTGGTCTGCAAATGTTGGCGTTAAATATACCTGGTAAGACATCTCTCGTCGTTAAAGAAAAGATAATCTAACTCAGAAAAATGCCCGTCACGGATTTGACGGGCATTTATTGCAAGGAATGCCCAGATGTTGTCTGCAAATAAACCGCTTGTGGAATTTGGTAAGCTTGATAAATGTTTGTCGAAATATGGCAAACACTTTGAGTGTGATAACGATAAAGAAATAATTTATTCCAGTGATATAAACAGTGACGATACCTTTATCATTTTAAATGGTGTAATTTCCCTGAGGCGAGGGGAGAATGTGCTGGTTGGTATTGCACAGGCACCGTTTATTATGGGGCTTTCAGATGGCGTGATGAAAACAGATATACAATACAGATTAATCACGGAAAGCGATTGTACGGGATACCATCTACCTGCCTCACAAACAATTAATATAATTGAAGAGTGCCAGCTTTGGCGTGAAGCTTTTTTTTGGTTGGCATGGCAAAATTCCATGCTTGAATTGCGCGATCTGCAGTTGATCGGCAATAACTCCTACGATCAGATTCGCGCGACGCTGATATCCATGATGAAATGGGACGACGTACTGCGTTCGCGTATCGGCGTCATGAACTATATTCACCAACGCACGCGAATTTCCCGCTCGGTTGTCGCTGAGGTTCTCGCGGCTTTGCGTAAAGGTGGTTACATTGAAATGAATAAAGGCAAACTGGTGAGCATTAACCGTTTGCCTTTTGAGTATTAACTCAGGATGCGGGAATAACCTGCGGTTTGTTCCCGCTCAACTCTGCAACCAGATCGTTGATACCGTCACTCATATTGGTAAAACGGGTTAGCGGAGAACGGGTCACCACGATAAACGCCCCGACGTTTTGTTGTGGGATCATCGCCATATAGGTGATGAAACCTCCACCGCCGCCGGTTTTTTGAATAATTCCCGGTCGGCCATTCTTCGGCGCCATGTAGACCCAGCCCAGACCAAGCGCATCGGCTCTGCCTGGAACATCCATTCCCACCACTTTAGTTAACTGCGTACGCTGATAAATCAGCGTCTGCATCCTGTCGGCCTGCTGGCTACGATGATAAAAGTCAGAAGAGAGATACTGCTGCATCCAGCGCATCATATCGCCGGGCGTAGAATAGACACCGCCGCTGCCCATTGCCGCCAGCGTATTATTGCACGGGCTGGCACCTTTTTCCGCGACCATCAGGCGTCGGCATTGATCGGGGGACGGGGTAAAGGTGGTGTCTTTCATCCCCAGCGGACGGGTGATTTTTTCTTCAAACAGCTGCGGATAAGGCTTACCAGAGGCCGCTCCCAGCGCATCGGCCAGCAGGTCAAACGCCAGGTTGGAATAAGATGCCTGTGAACCCGGTGCGGCTTTCAACGTGGCAGTAGAGAGATAGCTCCAGCGCTGCTCGCGGGTTGGCCAGACAAACACCGGGCGCTTTGCCGCGCCGCCAGGCTGCTCGCGCGGCAGCGCGCTGGTATGCGTCGCCAAATTCACCAGCGTAATCGGCGTGCCCTGATAAGTCGGCACGCGTGCACCTGGAGGTGCATATTTACTCAATGGATCGTTGAGTTTGACCGTGCCCTGATCGAGCAATTTCACCAGCATTTCGCTGGTCATTAATTTAGTGATTGAGGCAATTCGAATCACGGAATCAAGCTGTGGATGGACGTTGTTACCGGGACGCGTTTCGCCAAAGCTGCGAAATACGCGCTGATTACCATCAATCACCACGAGCGCCATCCCCGTAGCACCACTGCCGTAAAATATATGGTCGGCATAACGATCGACGATATCGGAGGCGAAAACCGGATCGGTTATAGGCTGTGCCGCCTGGACTGATGTCAATGACGCCGCACACAGCGCGGCAGAAAAAAGCAGACTACGTTTCAACGGTGGTGTCCATGAGTTAGAGAAAGTGAAAAAGGATGTCGTGCGTATGCGTATTTATACTACTCATCGGCGTATTGCAAAGCGCTTATCAACCAATGATAGTGGGAAAAACGTAACGATGAGTAAACGTAGGAGTTTCCTGGATTGCGGATGTTCGCTTTTGTGATCTCACGCTGTGATAATCTGCACATACTGGAACGTTGTCGAGTGTGAAAACCACAGAAACAATTCTTCATAACCGAGGTGCGAACTAAGTGCCTCGGTTTTGGTCACAATTGTCGGTTTCAGCTTGTGTTTTTGGGCGTAAGCCGTCTGGCCTCCGCACTCCACGGTGGCAAATGCACAGCAGTCGTCATAACGATAAGAAGTTAGCAGGAGAGCACTATGTTTAAGTCTTTTTTCCCAAAGCCGGGGCCGTTCTTTATTTCGGCATTTATTTGGGCACTAGTCGCCGTTGTATTCTGGCAAGCAGGTGGGGGAGCCTGGGTTGCACATATTACCGGCGCGTCGGGAGACGTACCTATTAGCGCAGCGCGTTTCTGGTCGTTGGATTATCTGATTTTTTATGCGTACTACATTCTTTGTGTCGGGGTGTTCGCGCTGTTCTGGTTTCTCTACAGCCCACACCGCTGGCAGTACTGGTCTATTCTGGGCACATCGCTGATTATTTTTGTGACCTGGTTTCTGGTTGAAGTCGGCGTCGCTGTCAACGCCTGGTACGCGCCATTTTATGACCTAATTCAAACTGCGCTCAGCGCACCACACAAGGTGAAGATTGAGCAGTTCTATCATGAAGTTGGCATTTTTCTCGGCATTGCTCTGATAGCCGTGGTCATTGGCGTGATGAACAACTTCTTCGTCAGCCACTACGTGTTCCGCTGGCGTACCGCGATGAACGAACACTATATGGCGCACTGGCAGCATTTGCGTCACATCGAAGGCGCAGCGCAGCGTGTGCAGGAAGACACCATGCGTTTTGCTTCTACGCTGGAAGATATGGGCGTCAGTTTTATCAACGCGATTATGACGCTGATTGCCTTCCTGCCTGTACTGGTTACGCTCTCTGCCCATGTTCCTGACCTGCCGATTGTTGGACATGTGCCTTATGGCCTGGTGATTGCCGCGATTGTCTGGTCGCTGATGGGAACCGGTTTGCTGGCCGTGGTCGGGATAAAACTTCCTGGGCTGGAGTTTAAAAACCAGCGCGTGGAAGCAGCCTATCGTAAAGAACTGGTCTATGGCGAAGATGATGGCAACCGTGCGACGCCACCGACGGTGCGTGAACTGTTTCATGCGGTACGCCAAAACTATTTCCGTCTCTATTTTCACTATATGTACTTCAATATCGCCCGTATTCTTTACCTGCAGGTTGATAACGTTTTCGGCTTGTTCCTGCTGTTTCCGTCGATTGTTGCCGGTACGATTACGCTCGGCCTGATGACGCAAATCACCAACGTGTTTGGCCAGGTGCGCGGCTCGTTCCAGTATCTGATTAACTCCTGGACAACGTTAGTGGAACTGATGTCTATTTATAAGCGTCTGCGCAGCTTTGAACGAGAGCTTGATGGTCAGGACATTCAGGAAGTTACCCATACGCTGAGTTAATAATAAGGAGATGTTATGTCGACGGTTTCCCGTCTTTACCCCTTGTCTGGTCTGGCAGCACTGGTGCTGGTGGGATGTAGTAGCCAACCCGCGCAGCCGCTAAAAAAGGGGGAGAAAGCCGTCGATGTGGCGAGCGTGGTGCGCCAGAAAATGCCCGCCAGCGTGAAAGACCGGGACGCATGGGCGCAGGATTTGGCAAAGACTTTTGAAAGCCAGAAGCTGGCGCCGACGGTTGAAAATATCTGTTCGGTGCTGGCGGTCGCGCAACAGGAGTCAAATTACCAGGCGGATCCAGCCGTGCCGAACTTAAGTAAAATCGCCTGGAAAGAGATCGATCGTCGTGCCGAGCGTATGCACATCCCGCTATTTGTGGTGCATACCGCGCTGAAGATTAACTCGCCAACGGGGAAAAGCTACAGCGAGCGCCTGGATACGGTGAAAACCGAAAAACAGCTTAGCGCGATCTTTGATGATTTTATCAACATGGTACCGATGGGGCAGACGTTATTTGGTTCGCTTAATCCGGTGCATACCGGTGGGCCGATGCAGGTTAGCATCGCCTTTGCTGAGCAGCATGCCAGCGGCTACCCGTGGAAAATGGCGGGAACCGTGCGCCAGGAAGTATTTAGCCGCCGCGGTGGGCTGTGGTTCGGTACGTATCATCTGCTTAACTACCCGGCGAATTACAGTGCGCCAATTTTCCGCTTCGCCGATTTCAATGCCGGGTGGTATGCCAGCCGCAATGCAGCTTTCCAGAATGCGGTCAGTAAAGCCAGCGGCGTGAAGCTGGCGATGGACGGTGATTTAATTCTCTATGGCAGCAGCGAGCCGGGCAAAACGGAGCTGGCGGTACGTAAACTGGCCGGGAAGCTGGACATGAGCGAGAGTGAGATCCGCCGTCAGCTGCAAAAAGGCGACAGCCTGGCCTTTGAAGAGACCGCGCTGTACGAGAAGGTTTATAAACTGGCGGAAGCGAAGGCCGGGAAAACGCTTCCCCGTGAAATGCTGCCTGGCATTCAACTGGAAAGCCCGAAGATCACACGTAATCTGACTACCGCGTGGTTTGCTAAACGCGTGGACGATCGTCGGGCGAAATGTATGGGTCAGTCATCGTTATGACGACGGCGGCGCCAGCGCGCGAATGCCGCGATGGCGCCAAGAATCAGGCTTCCGGCGAGAAAAGGGACCAGTCCAAAAAGGGTTCCGACGCCCAGGCCGATTTCAACTCGCGGGCGCCCTGTCTCTTGCATTTGCAACTGCATCAACTGCTCATAGATGCCGGGAGCGTGGGCCAACAGATTTAAAATCTGCGCGCCTGCCCAGAAGCAAAACAGCACAAATACGGCATACGCAATGTTGCCGGGCAGGGAGGAGGGATCTCGATGCTTGCCCTTAAAAAGGGATTTTGAGAGCGTAAAATCAGCCATAAAGACCTCCGGAAATAACCTGCTTTTTTTGACGTAATGCCTGTAACTGAAAGTGAGTCTGACAGGTGATCGGCAATGTCAATATCAGAATGATGGTAATTTCAGGTAGAGATTATTCCTGGATTTCGGTTTTTTGCTTAGCATCACAATTACGCAACCTTAAGTGAAATTAATTTACATTTCAGAAATTCCGCACACGCCACAGACGTGTATGAGGAAATGTGCGAGGATGCGTTTTCATGTTGTATATCCACCGGAGCCGTTATGAACCTGCCTGTTAAAATCCGCCGAGACTGGCACTATTATGCCTTCGCTATTGGGCTTATCTTTATTCTCAACGGCGTGGTGGGCTTACTCGGTTTTGAAGCGCAGGGGTGGCAAACCTATGCGGTAGGGCTGGTGACCTGGGTGATTAGCTTTTGGCTGGCCGGATTAATCATCCGTCGCCGCGTTGAAGATGATGAAGTAAAGGATGCCCAATAGCTATATCAGGCATCCTGGCGGGTTTACATACTGGTTTTCAGCGCGCTATCCGCAGCATGGCGTTCCAGCGCCAGTTCGATCAGGCGAGTGATCAAATCGGTATAGCCTAAACCGCTCGCCTGCCACAGCTTCGGATACATACTGATGTTGGTAAAGCCTGGCAGCGTGTTGATCTCATTGATCACAACGTCGTTTTCAGCAGTTAAGAAAACGTCCACGCGCGCCATGCCGGCACAGCCCAGTGTCTGGTAGGCCTGAATGGCGATTTCGCGGATCTTGTCGTTAATCTCTGGTGCAATTGCTGCCGGAACGACAACTGTGGCACCGTTATCGTCAATGTATTTAGTGTCGTAAGCGTAAAAATCGCTGTTCAGCACAATCTCTCCACAAGTACTGGCCTGCGGATGATCGTTGCCCAGTACAGCACATTCGATCTCGCGGCCTTTGATCCCTTGCTCCACCACGACTTTATGATCGAATTCAAATGCCAGCGCGACGGCCTGATCGTATTGGGCTTCGCTGGTTACTTTGCTGACGCCAACGGACGATCCCTGGTTGGCCGGTTTTACAAACAACGGCAGACCCAGGCGGGATTCCACTTCGCTAAAGCTGATGTTGTTGCGATTGGCGCGAGTGAGCGTAATAAATGGCGCGATGTTTAATCCGGCATCACGCAGCAGACGTTTGGTCACGTCTTTATCCATACAGGCCGCAGAACCCAGCACATCAGAACCTACGAACGGTAGGTTTGCCACGCGCAGCATGCCCTGCAGAGAGCCATCTTCACCCAGAGTGCCATGTACGATCGGGAAAATAACATCGACCGTCGGCAGCGGTTGACCGTTTTGTGCATCGATCAACTGGTGCGCTTGTTTACCCGGTACCTGCGCCAGGCTGGTCTCAGAAGGTCGCAATGCAATATGCGCCGGGTCGTCTGAATTGAGCAGATAATTACTGGCATCGCTGACGTGCCATTGCCCTTGTTTATCAATACCTAACAGCACAACGTCAAAGCGAGTCTTGTCGATGGCATCGACAATATTTTTTGCCGATTGCAATGACACTTCATGTTCCGCTGATTTACCACCAAATACGATTCCTACCCGCAACTTTGCCATCTTAAAAACCCATTCCATGAATGCAAAGCACATACATTACCACGACAAAACGCAGGTTTCCTCGGCTTCTGGCAGATTGTTTTGGCTGACGACAGGGGAATAGAACACAACAAACAAGCGGTCCGCACGCGAAGCATAATCCCCTGCTTATATTATGGGTTTGATGTGAGCTGTATCACAAATATGATGAGCGGGAAGATAAAATACTAAACTGTGATTTATCGCACCTGTGGACCCTTATTCAGCTAAGTAATTTGTTAAGCTGCTCGCAGTTTTCAGCTACTTATCGTTATGAGTCCTTATGGAATCCTGGAGAGTTAACCTTATTTCCGTTTGGTTCGGGTGCTTTTTTACCGGACTGGCGATTAGCCAAATCTTGCCTTTTTTACCACTCTATATCTCCCAACTGGGCGTGACCTCGCATGAAGCGCTCTCAATGTGGTCCGGATTAACATTCAGCGTCACCTTCCTGATTTCAGCTATTGTCTCTCCAATGTGGGGCAGTTTAGCCGACCGCAAAGGACGCAAGCTAATGCTGCTGCGGGCCTCACTGGGTATGGCCATTGCGATTTTGCTACAGGCATTTGCTACTAACGTCTGGCAGCTTTTTCTGCTGCGCGGGGTGATGGGGTTAACCTCCGGTTATATTCCTAATGCGATGGCGCTGGTCGCGTCACAGGTTCCGCGTGAACGCAGCGGCTGGGCGCTGAGTACGCTGTCGACGGCGCAAATTAGCGGTGTCATTGGTGGACCGTTAATGGGGGGCTTTATTGCCGATCACGTTGGCTTACGGGCGGTATTCTGTATTACCGCCGCTTTGCTGGTGGTGAGTTTTCTGGTCACACTGTTTTTGATCAAAGAGGGCGTTCGTCCTACGATTAAAAAAAGCGAACGTCTGAGTGGGAAGGCCGTATTTGCCTCGCTTTCACATCCGGCGCTGGTGATCAGCCTGTTTTTTACCACCATGGTGATTCAACTGTGTAACGGTTCAATTGGGCCAATTCTGGCGCTGTTTATTAAATCAATGGTCCCAGATAGTTCGAATATTGCCTTTCTCAGCGGGCTGATAGCCTCAGTACCGGGTATTTCTGCTCTGATTTCCGCGCCTCGACTTGGTAAATTAGGCGACCGTATTGGTACTGAGCGGATTTTAATGGCGACGTTAATCTTCGCGGTGGTGCTGTTTTTCGCTATGTCGTGGGTCACCACGCCGTTGCAGTTGGGAGTTCTCCGTTTTCTGCTTGGCTTTGCCGACGGTGCGATGTTGCCGGCGGTGCAGACGCTGTTAGTGAAATACTCCAGCGACCAGATAACCGGGCGCATCTTTGGTTATAACCAGTCATTTATGTATCTCGGCAACGTCGCCGGGCCATTAATGGGGGCGACGGTTTCGGCAATGGCGGGGTTCCGTTGGGTGTTCATTGCTACAGCAAGCATTGTGCTTATCAATATCTGGCAATTGGCTATTGCGTTGCGACGTCGGCGCGGGGGGCGTTGAGTTCCTGATTAACAACGCTGCCTGTCAGCGTTGTTAATCCATAATTGTGTATTATATATTTGTGTGATTATTAATTTTCTTACCTTTTTATATTGAATCATTCTGCGTCAAGACGCATTTAGCCTTATTTTGTGTTGTGATTGTTTTCGCAAATCGTTATATTACTTATAAAAATACAACTTTCATCCTCTAGGCAGTCGTGAGCCTTAATGATAACGTGACCCATATTTTGTTAAGGGAATAGGCAAATGAAAAACCTCGTCACTGAGTTGTTACTTAAACTCGCGCAAAAAGAAGAAGAGTCGCAAGATCTGGCGGTACAGGTCGAAACGTTAGAGCGGGTAATCATCGAAATGCTGCGCAATATGGCGTGGAACGATCGGCAAATATTTATTCGTCAAATTGAGGGGGCGCTGGCTGATGTAAACCGCATGCCCGCGTTTCTGACGAACATACATAACGCTTGCGAGATCGTACCAAAAGCGTTTTGAACCATCTGTGGCGGGGCACCCACAAATTATCATAAAAGTGTCACATCAAATACTTATAGTCGCTTTGTTTTAATTTTACCGTATTTATACATGGAGAATATAAAGTGAAACAAAGCGCACTCGCTATTGCCCTGTTACCTTTGCTGTTTACCCCGGTTATTAATGCAGAAACATCTACTGTAGCGGTTTTGGATAATCGTGCCGCTCAAGGTGATATCTCCACGCCGGGTGGCGCTCGCCGATTGTCTGCCGACCAAACCGCGGCTCTGCGCGAATCCCTGAACGACAAACCGGCCAAAAATATTATTTTACTGATTGGCGATGGGATGGGTGATTCCGAAATAACGGCAGCGCGAAATTATGCTGAAGGCGCGGGCGGCTTTTTTAAAGGTATTGATGCTTTACCGTTGACCGGACAATACACACATTATGCGTTGGATAAGAAAACCGGCAAGCCCGATTATGTGACAGATTCTGCAGCATCGGCGACGGCGTGGGCGACCGGTGTTAAAACTTACAATGGTGCTCTGGGCGTTGATATTCATGAGAAAGATCACGCTACTATTCTGGAAATGGCCAAAGCGGCGGGTCTGGCGACAGGCAACGTTTCCACGGCTGAATTGCAGGATGCCACGCCGGCCGCGCTGGTTGCCCATGTCACTTCGCGTAAATGCTATGGCCCGAGCGTGACGGCTGAAAAATGCCCGACGAACGCGCTGGAAAAAGGCGGTAAAGGGTCGATTACCGAACAATTATTGAATGCCCGTGCGGATGTTACGTTAGGTGGCGGGGCAAAGACTTTTACTGAAACCGCTACGGCAGGTGAGTGGCAGGGTAAAACGCTGCGTGAACAAGCACAGGCCCGTGGTTACCAGATGGTGAGTGATACCGCGACGCTGGCGGCGATTACCGAAGCGAATCAGGATAAACCGCTGTTGGGTCTGTTCTCTGACGGTAATATGCCAGTGCGTTGGGAAGGCCCGAAAGCGTCTTATCACGGAAATCTGGATAAGCCGGTAGTGACCTGCACGCCAAATCCAAAACGTAACGACAGCGTGCCGACTCTGGCACAGATGACGGATAAAGCGATTGATCTGTTAAGCAAAAATGAGAAAGGCTTCTTCCTGCAAGTGGAAGGCGCGTCAATCGACAAACAAGATCACGCCGCTAACCCGTGTGGACAAATTGGTGAAACTGTCGATCTGGATGAAGCGGTGCAGCGTGCGCTTGCTTTTGCGAAGAAAGATGGCAACACCCTGGTCGTGGTAACCGCTGACCACGCGCATGCCAGCCAGATAGTCGCACCGGATACTAAAGCACCCGGTTTAACGCAAGCGCTGAACACCAAAGATGGCGCGGTGATGGTCATTAGCTATGGCAACTCTGAAGAAGAGTCCCAGGAGCACACCGGCAGCCAACTGCGTATTGCAGCCTATGGCCCTCATGCGGCGAATGTGGTTGGCCTGACCGATCAAACCGACCTGTTCTACACCATGAAAGCGGCGTTAGGACTGAAATAACCCGACGCCCGGCGGCAATACTTTTGCCGTCGGGTGGTATTTTTATCGTTAGCAGCCAAACTTACCTGTGTGTCGTCGTTCAGAAAAGGATGGAGCTATGAAAATTACATTATTAATGACGTTGCTTTTTGGTCTTATTTTTTTAACTACCGTCGGTGCTGCCGAGAAGACATTAACCCCGCAACAACAACGTATGACCACCTGCAATCAGCAGGCAACGGCGCAGACCTTAAAAGGGGATGCGCGTAAGACGTATATGAGTGATTGCCTGAAAAACAGTAAATCTGGGCCTGAGGAAAAGAGTCTGACGCCGCAGCAGCAGAAAATGCGTGAATGCAACGTCAAGGCGACGGAGCAGTCTCTGAAAGGCGATGATCGTAATAAGTTTATGAGTGCTTGCCTGAAAAAATCTGCTTAGCACTTCCGGGTGAGCAGATAAAATCGCTCACCCGAAATATCATACTTCCGCCGCCAGACCCCTTCCTATAATTTGGGAAATTTGTTTCAGAATATTCCCAAATACGATGAATGATGAAAATTTTTATCAAAAGAAGGTCGTCTCAAATGAAGCATTTATATTGCTTCATCAAAATGACCACCAACGTTCCGGTCTGCGATTTGCCCGACGAATCAGGCTGCCGCGAGCGGTGGGACTGGGGGGTATGTTTTTCCCTATCGCGTCGGTATTAGTTTCTCAGCCAATAACCGGAGGCTGGTGGCTTTTGCTGGTGGGATGGGCATTTGTCTGGCCACATCTGGCATGGCAACTGGCAAGTAAAGCTGTCGATCCACTGCATAGCGAATATACCAACTTAAAAGCCGATGCCATCCTCGCCGGGATGTGGATGGGGATTATGGGGATAAACTTGCTGCCATCCACGGCGCTGTTGATGATTATCTGTATCAACCTGATGGGCGCAGGAGGTATGCGAGTCTTCATCGCAGGCGCCGTGTTGATGGTGGTTTCCTGCCTGGTGACGTTACAGTTAACGGATATCCCCGTGGCTTTTAGCAGTACGCAGCTGAGCGTGCTGCTGTCACTGCCAGTGTTAGTGGTTTACCCGTTGCTGTTTGCCTGGGTGAGTTATAAGACGCTCATCCGGCTGGCAGAACATAAACGTCGCTTACAGGTTATGAGTACGCGAGATGGGATGACCGGTGTGTATAACCGACGTCATTGGGAGCTGTTGCTGCGTAATGAGTTTGATAATTGCCGCCGCCATCAGCGTGATGCCACGCTCCTTATCATCGATATCGACCATTTTAAGAGTATCAATGATACCTGGGGCCATGATGTAGGGGATCAGGCCATTGTTGCACTGACCCGCCAGTTACAGATGACCTTACGCGGTAGCGATGTGATTGGGCGTTTTGGCGGTGATGAGTTTGCGGTAATCATGTGTGGCACGTCGGCGAGCAGCGCGATTGCAGCGATGTCTCGTGTTCACGAACGGCTTACCCAACTGCGTTTATCTTGCGCGCCGCAGGTTGACCTGCGCATTAGCGTGGGCGTTGCGCCGCTGACATCTGAAACTGAACACTATAGAGAATGGTTAAAATCAGCAGATATGGCGCTCTATAAAGCAAAGAATTCCGGACGTAACCGCACTGAAGCGGCGGCATGACGTCCGGCGGTGTTAACTCAGGAGCGGCTGAGTTTTTCCGATTGCTCCATGCACTTAATCATCGCTTCAATTACTGATGAACGGAAACCGCGGTCTTCCAGGACGCGTACCGCCTCAATGGTGGTTCCACCTGGTGAGCACACCATATCCTTTAATTCGCCAGGATGTTTACCCGTTTCCAGCACCATCTTCGCCGAACCCATTACCGCTTGTGCCGCAAATTTATAAGCCTGCGCGCGGGGCATCCCCCCCTGAACGGCGGCATCTGCCATTGCTTCGATAAACATAAATACATAGGCCGGTGCTGAACCGCTGACACCAACGACCGGATGAATCATTGCCTCCGCAATGACTTCAGCTTCGCCAAAGCAGCGGAAGATATTCAGTACGTCAGCCGTATCTTCCGGCGTGACTAAGGCGTTTGGCGTGACGGAAGTCATTCCGGCGTTCACCAGCGACGGCGTGTTTGGCATCGCGCGAATGATTTTACGGTCGTGACCCAGCGCGCGGGCAAGCTGATCGAGGGTGACGCCTGCGGCAATTGAGACGACCAGGGAGTCTTTGTTCAGGCTGGAGGTAATTTCGCTCAGCACCTTAATCATAATGCCTGGCTTTACGGCCCCAAAAACAATATCAGCGATCTGCGCGACTTCTTGTGCAGACTGCGCCGCATTAATGCCGTACTGGTCGTGTAGCGCGGCGACCTTATCGGGGGAAGGGGTATAGACCCAGATTTGTCCGGGGAGAACCTGACCGCTGGCGATCATGCCGCCAAGAATGGCTTTGCCCATATTACCGCAGCCGATAAAACCAATTTTCTTGTCCATCTTGTCACTCCCTATGGATGATATTCATTGTTTTATACCCTAATTACTTCAAGCAACTTGAATTATTTGGGGTAAATCTGGGAAAGCTAAGCTTAGCGCGGAATGAATATGTTCAGAAGGAGAAACAGCACTTTGCCTGAAAGTAAAAGCACGCGACAATGTGCGGCAGCACAACAGTGGGGAGAAGTTATGACAATATGGGTGGATGCCGATGCGTGTCCGAATGTGATTAAAGACATTTTGTACCGCGCTTCTGAGCGCATGCAAATGCCGCTTGTTTTGGTGGCCAACCAAAGCCTGCGCGTCCCGCCTTCGCGTTTCATCAGCACATTACGTGTGCCTGCGGGCTTTGACGTGGCTGATAACGAGATTGTGCGTCAGTGCAGCGCTGGTGATTTAGTGATAACGGCCGATATTCCGCTGGCGGCTGAAGTGATTGAAAAAGGTGCGGCGGCGCTTAACCCGCGTGGCGAACGTTATACCGAAGCCACGATCCGCGAGCGTCTGATGATGCGTGATTTTATGGATACGCTACGCGCTAGCGGTATTCAGACCGGGGGGCCGGACAGCCTTTCGTCCCGTGACAGACAGCATTTTGCGGCTGAACTTGATAAATGGTGGCTGGAAGTTCAGCGTAGAAAATAGTATGTGTAATTTATTATTTACACTTTATTCGTTGTGAATTCTTGTTATAGTAGGGATTAACTCATCTCGCCATTCTTTATGTAATTTTTTCTTTACGATTTTGGCGGCGTACTAGTTTGATGATATGATTATATTTTTAACCGCATCAGATCCCGCTTGTTGGCGGCTCTCTGGGGAAATTCTGTGATGACGCAACCTCTTTTTCTTGTTGGCCCCCGGGGGTGTGGTAAGACGACAACCGGTATGGCGCTGGCAAAGGCTATTGATTTCCAGTTCGTTGATACCGATCGCTGGTTGCAATCGCACGTGCAAATGACCGTGGCGGAAATCGTCGAAAGAGAAGGATGGGAAGGGTTTCGTGCCCAGGAAACGACCGCTCTGCAGGCTGTCACAGCACCAGCAACGGTTGTTGCGACTGGCGGCGGTATCATTCTTACCGAATTTAACCGCCACTACATGCGCAGCCACGGCGTGGTTATCTATTTAAGCGCACCGGTATCGGTACTGGTTGAGCGTCTGGAGGCCACGCCTGAAGAAGGATTACGACCGACCTTAACCGGAAAGCCGTTGACTGAAGAAGTGCAGGAAGTGCTCGCCCAGCGAGATGTTTTGTATCGCGAAGCCGCGCACTATATCGTTGATGCCACCAATGCGCCTGCGCAAGTGGTGGAAGACATTCTTGGGATACTGGCGCAGGCAGCGCCACGGTTGCAGGGCGGTGTCTATACTTAATGTTCATCCAGTGAAAAGGAAGAACTATGCCGACACAACCACCTTACCCACGTCAAGCGACCATTGTTACGGTTGAAAAAGGGACGCCAGGCCAGACGGTAACCTGGTATCAACTTCGTGCCGATCACCCTAAACCGAATTCGTTGATCAGTGAGCATCCTTCGGCTCAGGAAGCGATGGATGCTAAAAAACGCTACGAAGACCCCGATAAAACCTGATATGAAGACCGCCCTGGCACGAGTCTTAAAAGTGCCAGTCCGGGCGTGCATCACATTTTTTTAAATTTCGCTGTATACAGTAAAAATTGAAAATTAAACAATAACAATCCAGTACTGGAATGATCTGGAATCTTTACACAATACACCGCCGATCTACTGCTACGCTTTTGAGCATTTGTAGCACAGGTTAGCGTCCGGCACGTGTCCGGGATTTCACAGCAAAGTAAGAAAACGGTGGAGCAACAAATGAGTACGTCGTTGGCTATCCTCACGATTGGCGTTGTGCCAATGTGTGAGGTGTTACCGCTCCTGACGGAATATATTGATGAACAGCACATTACTCACCACAGTCTGCTGGGGCAGATGCAGCGAGAAGATGTGATGGCTGAGTACGGAGCTTCACCCGGTGATGAGCTGTTATTAACGCTGCTTAGCGACCATCAGCTTGCACATGTCTCGCGCCTGAAGGTAGAACGCTCGCTACAAAGTATCGTGGAGGTACTGGATAATCAGGGCTTTGACGTGATCCTGCTGATGAGTACCGCTTCAATCACCCGTCTGACCGCCCGCAATAGCATCTTGTTGGAACCCATACGCATTATTCCCCCGTTAGTGGCTTCGATTGTCGAAGGGCATCAGGTTGGGGTCATAGTACCTGTTGCTGAATTGCTCAAAGCCCAGACACAAAAGTGGCAGGTGTTACAAACGCCACCAGTGTATGCCGTAGCGAATCCAGTAGAAGGTTCTGAACAACAGCTGATTGATGCCGGGAAATATCTCCTTGAGCAAGGCGCTGATGTTCTCATGCTGGACTGCCTGGGTTTTCATCAACGCCATCGTGATTTACTGCAAAAGTCGCTGGATGTCCCGGTTCTGCTGTCCAATGTGTTGATTGCCCGGCTAGCTTCGGAATTGCTGGCGTAATTTTGCGTGACAGGTGGAACGTCAGCCCCCTATATTGGTTCCTAACTTAATCACGAGATAGGGTCAGTTGTATGCTTCAAAGTAATGAATACTTTTCCGGCAAAGTAAAATCGATCGGTTTTACCAGCAGCAGTACTGGCCGCGCCAGTGTAGGCGTGATGGCTGAAGGTGAATATACCTTTGGTACTGCGGCGCCTGAAGAGATGACGGTGGTTAGTGGCGCACTGAACGTGCTGCTGCCGGGGGAAACCGAGTGGAAAGTATATGCCGCAGGAGACGTGTTTAACGTACCGGGCAACAGTGAGTTTCATCTGCAGGTAGCAGAGCCAACATCCTATCTTTGCCGCTATTTGTAAGCGTAAAAATGACGAATGGCGATATTGTGTCGCCATTCGCTAAACAGGGCTAACGTTGCGCTTCGCCGCCTAATCCTTCCACCAGACTTTTAATCAGCGCCGCCAGTTCACCTGTCATCAGAATGAAATCGGCATCAAAACGCTGAGCATAATCTTCACGGTCGATATCTTCGTTCTGATCGCGCAGCTCGTCGCTGAACTTCAGACGCTTAATGGAGCCGTCGTCACACATAACGAACTGAATACGCTGCTGCCAGTCGAGGGCCAACTTGGTGACCAGTTTGCCCGCCTCGATATGCACGGCGATTTCGTCGCAGACCAGATCCTGCTTTTTCGCGCGGATCACACCGCCGTCTTCAAGGATCGCTTTCAGTTCAGCTTCATCCAGTAACTGGAATCCTTGTGCTGTTGTGCCGGAGCGAACCCATTCGGTCAGCGTCAGCTCAATAGGGTTTTCCATCGTCAGCGGAACGACCGGCAGCGAACCGAGGCTTTTACGCAGCAGCGCCAGCGTATCTTCCGCTTTCTTCGCGCTTGCACAGTCGACCATGATCAGATCGTTGACGGTGTCGATCCACATCATTGTCTGGCTGAAGCGGCTAAAGGCGCGCGGCAGCAATGAGTGCAGAACTTCATCTTTCAGTGAGTCTTTTTCGGTCTTCTTGAGTTTGCGACCTTGCTCAGCTTCCAGTTTGAATATTTTGGCTTCCAGCGCCTGTTTGATAACCGGCGACGGCAGAATTTTTTCTTCTTTGCGGGCGCAGATAATAATTTGGCCATTGGCGGTATGCGTTAATGCATCGCTGTGCGATCCCATCGGCGGAACCCAGCCCATTTTTGCCATATCCTGGCTACCGCAAGGGGTGAACGTCATTGATGCCAGCTGTTTTTCCATCTCTTCGGCACGCAAAGAAACATCGCGGCTAAGACGGTAAACCATTAAATTTTTGAACCACAGCATGATAATTTCCACGGCCTTGTCGTTAAATCCAGCGGGCATGATAGCGAATTGTCGCTATGCTTGCATTGTTAATCGGGAAGAGGAGCAAACAGTGCGTATAGGTATCGATTTGGGCGGTACGAAAACGGAAGTTATTGCGCTTGGCGATGCGGGCGAACAGCTTTTTCGCCATCGCCTGCCCACGCCGCGTGATGATTATCGGCAAACGATAGAAACCATCGCCACGCTGGTGGAGATGGCGGAAAACGCCACCGGGCAGACGGGAACCGTTGGAATGGGCATTCCCGGTTCAATCTCGCCCTACACCGGGGTGGTAAAGAATGCCAACTCGACCTGGCTTAACGGGCAACCTTTTGACAAAGACCTGAGTGCGCGTCTGAATCGCGAAGTGCGGTTGGCAAATGATGCCAACTGTCTGGCGGTTTCTGAAGCGGTGGATGGTGCGGCGGCGGGGGCGCAAACCGTGTTTGCGGTGATTATCGGCACCGGATGTGGCGCAGGAGTGGCGCTGAATGGTCGGGCACACACGGGCGGTAACGGTACCGCAGGGGAGTGGGGGCATAATCCGCTGCCGTGGATGGACGAAGATGAGCTGCGTTATCGGCAGGAAGTACCTTGTTATTGCGGCAAACAAGGCTGCATTGAAACCTTCATTTCCGGGACCGGTTTTGCCACCGACTACCAGCGCCTGAGCGGTAAGCCGCTCAAAGGCAGTGAAATTATCAGCCTTGTTAATGCGCAGGATACTCTTGCGGAGCAAGCGTTGAGCCGCTATGAGCTTCGTCTGGCGAAATCACTGGCACATGTGGTGAATATTCTCGATCCGGACGTCATTGTGCTGGGTGGCGGAATGAGCAATGTCGATCGACTGTATCAAAACGTTCCGACGTTGATGCAGCAATTTGTTTTTGGTGGCGAGTGTGAAACGCCTCTACGCCAGGCGTTGCACGGTGACTCCAGCGGCGTGCGCGGCGCGGCCTGGCTGTGGCCGCACGTATAAACGGTTGTTATGTCGCGGGTGCAACCTGTTGTTGCACGCCGCGCTTCAGGCGACCATAGAGCAGCAGCGAGGACATCGCAGAAAACGACAGCAGTGCAGCCGGCAGCGTCACGTAGTTGTAGGTAAATCCCAGCGTCAGCATCATGCCACCGCAGTACGCGCCAATCGCGCTGCCGAGATTGAAGGCAATTTGCCCGCCAGCCGCGCCCAGTAGTTCTCCCCCTTTAGCATTTTGCAGCAGCAAAATTTGCAACGGCGCCGACAGAGCAAACAGACCCGCGCAGCAAATGAAAGCGAAGGTCAGCGACGCGGCTTTGATGCCGCCAAAGGCAAAGAGCAGCAGCAGAGCCAGCACAATGACGAAGTCGGTTATTACCGCAATTCGCAGCGGCGTATAACGGCCTGACAGCCTACCGCTTAGCAGATTTCCCAACACCATTCCCAATCCCACCAGCATCATGATGAAGGTCATTAGCGCCTCGGAGAAGCCGGAGATATACATCATGTACGGTTTGACGTAGCTGAACCAGGCGAAAACCCCGGCGTTCCCAAACATGGTGGCGGAAAAAATGAACCACGGGGCGGGGCTTTTCAAAAAGTGAAATTGTTCGCGCAGTTTCCCTTTTGCCTCATCGCTAATGTTGGGGACCCAAAAAGCGACCGAGACTATTACGGCGATATTAAAGACGGCTATCAGCAGAAACGTGTAGCGCCAGCTAAATTCCTGGCTTAGCCAGGTGCCGACGGGAATGCCAACCAGATTGGCAACGGTCATCCCCGAAATCATGCCCGCGACGGCGGCAGTGACTTTTCCCGGACGGGCCAGCTTCGACAGGATAATCGCGCCCACGCCGAAAAATGCGCCATGAGGGAAGCCGGAAACCAGCCTGCCCACCGCCAGCATAAAATACGAGGAAGAGAGGGTGAAGATGGCGTTGCCAATCACGCACAGGGTGACCAGAAACAGCAAAATATGTTTGAGCGAAAAGCGATTGGAAAAGAGCGCAATAATGGGCGCGCCAAGCACTACGCCAAAGGCGTAAAACGAAATCATATGGCCAGCGGCAGGAATGGAAATTCCCACGTCCCGCGCCAGCTCAGTGAGGACACCCATGATGCCAAACTCGGCCATGCCCAGCCCAAATGTTCCGAGCGCTAAAGAGAAAATGACTTTTTTCATACCACCTGCCAACAAGAAAGACGCAGGATATGCGTCATAGCGACGAATGTTCGCCGCCAATAGCGATAGCTTGCGGATAAGTGAAGTGGAATGCCATTTCATATCCGTCCCTGAGTATGCAATATTGTGCTACCTGGCGTGCCGGATAGCGTTAGTGCTTATCCGGCCTGTGACACCACATCCGCTGGCCGATTACTCCACCGCAAACATTTTGTCGAGTTTGCTGTAGCCCAGACCGTTGATTTTTTTCACCTTGATCTGCACCGGAATGCGCTCTTTCATCGCTTCAACGTGGCTGATGACGCCAATGGTTTTACCGGTGGCGTTGAGCGCATCAAGAGCGTCCAGGGCGGTATCCAGCGTTTCACTGTCCAGCGTGCCGAAACCTTCGTCGAGGAACAGGGAGTCAATTCGCGTTTTGTGGCTGACCAGATCGGATAATGCCAGCGCCAGCGCCAGACTCACGAGGAAGCTCTCGCCGCCGGAAAGCGTACGCGTATCACGTACGGCATCGGCCTGCCAGGTATCAACCACTTCCAGCTCTAACGCTTCGCTGGCCTTGCGCTGCAACAAATAGCGACCGTGCAGACGGGTTAACTGGTTGTTGGCAAGCCAGACGAGGTTATCCAGCGTCAGCCCCTGGGCAAATTTGCGGAACTTATCTCCCTCTTTCGAGCCGATCAGCGCATTCAAATACCCCCAGTCTTCGACCTGCTGCGCGACTTTTTCAATCTCCTGCATCAGCGCCTGCTGCTGCTGGCGGTTTTCAGCATCTTGTTTGAGCTGCTGGCGAATTTCGCCCTGACGAGTAGTGTTATCGCGTAGCAGTTGGGTGAGCTGCGCCAGCGCGTCGTGCAGATGCTGCGCCGTCAGCGTGAGATCCACTTCTGTTGGTTGCTGCTGTTGATGAGCCGCCAGTGCCTGCTGGGCCTGATTAACCAGCGTTTGCGCCTGCTGTCGCTGGCCTTCCAGTGATTGCTTCAACTGCTCCAGGCGATTAAAGGTCTCTTCGTCCAGCAGGGCGGCAATAAAGGCGTCGCGATCGGCAAAGATGCTGGCCTTTAATGCGGCATCAAACTGCGCCTGGATTTCCGCGGCGCGCTGAACGTCCTGCGCCTCCTGCTGTTGCAAGGTTTGCCACTGTCCCTGTAAAGAGAGGCAATCGTCGTGCACCTGACGCCAGTTTTCCAGCGACAAATCCTCAATGTTTTCAGAAAGCGCCTCGGTTTCAGGCAGCGTTTCCAGCAGCGGCGCAAGCTGGGCAATCCGGGCCTGTAACTCGGTCAGTTCATTCTGACGCTGTTGCCACATTCGTGCTTCGTTCGCCCGTTCGCTTAGCCATGAGGCGACGTCATCCTCAGGCGGAAGGGCCAGACCATAACGGGAAAGCTCGGCGGTTAGCGTCGCCTGGCGCTGGTCAATATGCAACTGGAGCTGGGTAATCTGCTCGGTATGCGCGGTGATTTGCGCCTGCAAGGTATGACGCAGGCTCAACTGGTGAAGCTGTTGTTCGTGCTCTTCCTGAGCGGCCAGCCACGGGGCAATGTCATCCTGCGGTTGCAGCGTGACGTTGAGGCTGGCGGTGACGGTCAGCCATTCTTGAGTAAGTGCTTGCTCCTCCTGAGAAAGCGTCTGTGCTTCGCGTTCATCCCGCTGAAGTTGCTGGGTTATCGCCTCAAGCTGGCCGCGTAACGTTGAACCCTCATCGGCCAGCGTTTTGACCTCTTTTTCCAGTGCCTCACGCCGCGTCTGATTCACGCTCAGTTCGAGCGTTTGATAGCGTTCAATCGCCGGATGTGCGGTGGAGCCGCATAGCGGGCAAGGCATGCCGGATTGCAACAATGCCCGTTGGCTTTCCAGATCTTTGATGCGGGCTTCTTGCTCGCAAATGACTCTCACATCAGTAAGTTGCTGATTTTTATCTTTATAGCGCTGACGTTTTTCGGCAAGCACCGCGTTGCGCTGGGTCAACTCTTGTTGACGCTGTACAAGCGTGGCGCGTAACTGTGCCAGTTGTTTTTGCTTCGGGGTGATTTGCCCGTGTAAATTGCTCAGCCGCTGGCGTAACGGACGAAGCTGCACATGTTGCGCCAGCGCATCCGTTACCTCCTGCGGCGAAAGGGTCAGCGCGGGAAGCGTTAGTGCATTGAGCTTACGCGTGTCGTTCTCTCGCAGCTGCTGCCATTGGCGTAGCTGGGTGCTGGCGTCGGACTGTTGAGCCAGCAGCGCTTTCCATCCTGCCAGTTCGCTACTCCATAAGCGGAAGCGATCATGCTCATTAAGCCAGTCGGTTAACGTCTGTTGTTCGGCTAGCATCAAGGTCGACTGCATTTGCGCCTGCTGACGAATACGCCCGCGCAGCGTTAAGCTGCTTTGTAAGCGAGCATTCACTTCCTGAATCTTCTGGCGCGTACGCTCGATGGTAGCCGTTTGTTCCTGAATTCGCTCCCAGTGCGGGCGTAACGCCCTGGCCGGCAGTGCCAGACTCAGTGCCGCCAACTGCGGCTGCGCGTCTTCTTGCGCCTGAAGCGCTGCCTGTAATGCCTGCTGGTGGCGGTTTATATCCGTTTGTAGCTCATTTTGCCGAATGAGCCAGTTGAGGTGCTGTTGCTGGGTTTGTTGGCTGGTAAGGTATTGTTTTTCTTCGTCAGTAAGTACCTGCAAACTTTCTGTCAGAGATTGCACCTGCTCTGGCGCTAACAGCGCCACGCCGCTGGCCTGGGCCTGCAGTTTTTCCAGCTCCGTACGCGCTGATTTGTGCTTTTCAAACACCATGGCGGAGATTTGACCGTAGATCTCAGTACCGGTTAACTCTTCGAGCAGCTCGGCGCGCTCTTTTGGTTTGGCATTGAGAAATGCGGCAAACTGGCCCTGAGAGAGCAGCATGGAACGGGTAAAACGACCGTAATCCAGCCCGGTAAGCTCGGCGGTCATCTCCAGCTTGTCTTTGACTTTATCGGCGAGGATTTTACCGTCGGCGCAGCGGGCCAGCTCTACGCGCGGGACTTGCAGGTTGCCCTCAGGCTGGTTGCGTGCCCGGTTCTGGCTCCAGAATGCGCGGTAGGCTTCGCCCCGCACCTCAAATTCCACCTCGGCCAGACACTCCGCTGTGTCGCGGGTCATCAGGTCGTTTTGCGACTGTGACACAGTATTCAGGCGCGGCGTTTCGTGGTACAGCGCAAGGCAAATTGCGTCCAGCAGGGTGGTTTTCCCCGCGCCTGTGGGCCCGGTGATGGCGAACAGCCCGTTGCTGGCAAAAGGTTCTGCCGTGAAATCGACTTTCCATTCTCCCTTCAGGGAGTTGAGGTTTTTCAGGCGCAGGCTGAGAATTTTCATGCTTCAGCCTCCCCGGCAAGCGTCTGTACGGTTGCGCTAAACAGCTGATTAAGCCGCTCGCGTTGCGGTTCTTCGAGTTCTTCCAGTGCCAGGCGGCGGTCAAAAACCTCCGCCACGCTCAGCTCGCTTAATGTTTCACGACGTTCATTGGCCATAATGCGTTCGCGCTGTTCGCGACTGCGGCGCACCAATAACACCTCTACCGGTAAATCTTCGGTCAAGGCCTTGATTTTACGCTGCATATCATGCAGATAGTTATCGGTGGTAATTTCAATATCCAGCCACACCGGCGGCTCTTGCTGTACGTTGCGCCACTGCTCAAGCTGGGCGGTAATGGCGGCTAGATCGCCTTTCAGTACCGCAAGCTGCTGGGTTACCGGTACGGTGAGATTCTCGACGGCGTTGAGTTTCCCTGCTTCAAAGCTCACCAGATGTACGCATTTGTTTTTGCCGCACTCGTCAAAACTGAGAGCGATCGGCGAGCCGCAGTAGCGAATATGCTCCGTGCCACCGATAACCTGCGCCCGGTGAATATGGCCCAGCGCGATGTAGTCCGCCGGAGGGAAGTTTTGTGCAGGGAAGGCGTCCAGCGTACCGATATAAATGTCACGGACGGCGTCACTTTTACTGGCGCCGACGGTGGTCAAATGCCCGGTCGCTATGATGGGCAGATTCTGATCACCACGCAGCGTGCAGGCATCCTGATACTGCTGCTGGTAATAGTCGGTGATGGCTGACAGCAAATGTTGCTGTTTTTCTTGCCCGGTTAGCCCGGCCTGGCTGGTAATGATGTCGCGTGGACGTAAAAAAGGAACCGGGCACAGAATCGCCCCCGGCGTGCCGTCACGTTGCGGCAGAATCTGCGGCGCATGACCGGCGCTGGCAACGACCGTGGTGTTGAGAAATGCCAGAATATCGCGGGATTCATTGAGTGTGGCGACGGAGTCGTGGTTGCCTGCCAGCACCACCAGATGACAGCCGGTTTGCTGTAAATTAACGACAAAACGGTTATACAGCTCACGGGCGTAGCTTGGCGGTGAGCCGGTATCGAAAATATCACCCGCCACAATAATGGCATCCACCTGATGGGATTGTGCCGTTTCCAGCAGCCAGTCGAGAAAGGCCTGATGTTCAGCGGCGCGGCTCTTGCTGTAGAAATTTTGGCCCAGATGCCAGTCAGACGTGTGAAGGATGCGCATAAGAGTTCCATGACGATAAAACAGTGGTGGGGATTATAACCTTTCAAGGACGGTAATATCTTGTCTCCGGGCTGTCATAATTCGCCGGGCTGCGTTAAACCTGGGCTATCTTTTCATAAATCTGTCATAAAACTGACGCATAATGGCACCGTATTGATGGCAAACGATTTAATTATAAACAGGGCAAATCATGGCGAGACGTATTCTGGTCGTAGAAGATGAAGCTCCAATTCGTGAAATGGTCTGCTTCGTGCTCGAGCAAAACGGTTTTCAACCCGTAGAAGCCGAAGACTATGACAGTGCTGTGAACCAACTCAATGAACCCTGGCCGGATCTCGTCCTGCTTGACTGGATGCTTCCCGGCGGCTCGGGTCTGCAATTTATTAAACATCTCAAGCGCGAAGCCATGACGCGGGATATCCCCGTGATGATGCTGACGGCGAGAGGTGAAGAGGAAGACCGCGTCCGGGGTCTGGAAACCGGTGCGGATGATTATATTACCAAGCCGTTTTCTCCCAAGGAGCTGGTGGCGCGTATTAAAGCGGTTCTGCGTCGTATTTCACCGATGGCGGTGGAAGAGGTTATTGAGATGCAGGGGCTAAGCCTTGATCCGACCTCGCATCGCGTGATGACCGGCGAGGATCCGCTGGATATGGGGCCGACTGAATTCAAACTGTTGCACTTCTTTATGACCCACCCTGAGCGCGTCTACAGCCGGGAACAACTCCTCAATCATGTCTGGGGAACCAATGTCTACGTGGAAGACCGGACAGTGGATGTGCATATCCGCCGCTTACGTAAAGCGCTGGAGCACAGCGGACACGATCGAATGGTGCAGACAGTTCGCGGGACGGGATATCGTTTTTCGACCCGCTTCTGACTGACAAGAATCAGGGCCTGATGGATTAGGCCGTTTATGGAGTAAGACGTTTGCTAGAACGATTGTCATGGAAAAGGTTGGTACTGGAGCTGATCCTGTGCTGCATACCGGCATTTATCCTTAGCGCTTTTTTCGGTTACCTGCCCTGGTTTTTACTGGCGTCGGTAACGGGCCTGCTTATCTGGCATTTCTGGAATCTATTACGTTTGTCCTGGTGGCTATGGGTCGACAGAAGCATGACGCCGCCGCCGGGGCGAGGCAGTTGGGAACCGTTGTTATATGGGCTGCATCAAATGCAGCTGCGCAACAAAAAGCGCCGTCGAGAACTGGGTAACCTGATCAAACGTTTTCGCAGCGGGGCGGAATCACTACCCGACGCGGTGGTGTTGACCACCGAAGAAGGCGGTATCTTCTGGTGTAACGGACTGGCTCAGCAGGTTCTGGGACTGCGCTGGCCGGATGATAGCGGGCAAAATATTCTTAACCTGCTGCGATACCCGGAATTCACACAATATCTGAAAACGCGCGACTTTAGCCGGCCTATCAATCTGGTGCTCAATACCGGACGGCATCTGGAAATTCGCGTGATGCCCTACACGGATAAGCAACTGCTGATGGTGGCGCGCGACGTTACCCAGATGCACCAACTGGAAGGTTCACGGCGAAACTTTTTCGCCAACGCCAGCCATGAGCTGCGCACACCGCTGACGGTGCTGCAAGGTTATCTGGAAATGATGCAGGAGCATCCGCTGGAAGGGACAACGCGCGAAAAAGCGCTGCATACCATGCGCGAACAAACGTACCGTATGGAAGGCCTGGTGAAGCAGCTGCTGACGCTGTCAAAAATTGAAGCTGCTCCGACGTTGCAACTGAATGAGAAAGTCGATGTGCCCATGATGCTGCGCGTGATCGAGCACGAAGCGCAAACCCTGAGCCAGCATAAACATACTTTTACCTTTGATGTCGATAACAGCCTGAACGTGCGGGGCAACGAGGAACAGTTGCGTAGCGCTATCTCGAATCTCGTGTACAACGCGGTGAACCACACACCAGCGGGAACGCACATTACCGTACGCTGGCAGCATGTGGTCTCGGGGGCGGAATTTTGTGTGGAAGACAACGGTCCAGGCATTGCCGCCGAGCATATTCCACGTTTGACCGAGCGTTTTTATCGGGTAGATAAGGCGCGATCGCGGCAAACGGGCGGTAGCGGGTTGGGCCTTGCCATCGTGAAACATGCGCTGCATCATCACGACAGCCGTTTGAATATCGAAAGCGAACCAGGCAAAGGGACGCGATTTAGTTTCGTGATCCCGGAACGTTTGATTGCCAAAAGTAACGGTTAAAGCACATTCGTAAGATTATCTTTCCAAAAGCCAGCACAAGCTGGCTTTTTCTATGCGGTCAATATATGACTCCTGAATTTTACGACGTTTGATTGTTTTTTGTTCGAACTATTACCCATACCTTTTTCCATGAAATGGTGTTTTGTGCTAACCCCATTTTTCATATCGTTATATTGTTCTGGTTTTTGGATCCCACCTTGCTTTAAAACGTTATAAGCGTTTAAATTGCGCTCCAGGTGCTGTCATACCGACTGCATTTACGCGGTAAATCGAAAAACTATTCTTCGCCGCGCCAGGTCGGGAGTGTTTCCCGCTGGAATTGAGCAAAAATGCCGCTGTATTGTCCCCCAGGGAAAGGCAAAAATTTACTATTTTCAACACCACATCCACAGGCAGTAAGACTTTATGACCCATCAGTTAAAATCGCGCGATATTATCGCTTTGGGATTTATGACATTTGCACTGTTCGTTGGTGCAGGAAACATCATCTTCCCCCCAATGGTTGGTTTGCAGGCAGGTGAACACGTCTGGACTGCGGCTTTTGGCTTTTTGATTACCGCCGTTGGCCTGCCGGTACTTACCGTTGTCGCGCTGGCGAAAGTCGGTGGTGGTGTGGACCGACTGAGCACACCTATCGGTAAAGTTGCTGGTCTGCTACTGGCGACTGTTTGCTATCTGGCCGTTGGGCCGTTATTTGCTACCCCGCGTACCGCGACGGTCTCTTTCGAAGTCGGGATTGCACCGCTGACCGGTGACTCTGCGCTGCCGCTGTTTATCTATAGCGTTATCTATTTCGCGATTGTGATTCTGGTTTCGCTGTATCCGGGCAAACTGCTGGATACGGTGGGTAATTTCCTGGCGCCGCTGAAAATCCTGGCGCTGGTTGTTCTGTCTGTCGCCGCAATCGTCTGGCCAGCAGGCCCGATCAGTAATGCGATGGAAGCCTACCAAACTGCGGCATTTTCTAATGGCTTCGTGAACGGGTATCTGACCATGGATACGCTGGGCGCGATGGTGTTTGGTATTGTTATCGTTAACGCCGCTCGCTCGCGTGGTGTTACTGAAGCACGTCTGCTGACCCGTTACACCGTTTGGGCGGGTTTAATGGCGGGTGTGGGCTTAACGCTGCTGTATCTCGCGCTGTTCCGTCTGGGTTCAGATAGCGCGATTCTGGTCGATCAGTCTGCTAACGGCGCGGCGATTCTGCATGCGTATGTTCAGCACACCTTTGGCGGTGCAGGAAGCTTCCTGCTGGCGGCGCTGATTTTCATCGCCTGTCTGGTCACCGCGGTTGGCTTGACCTGTGCGTGCGCAGAGTTCTTTGCCCAGTACGTTCCACTGTCTTATCGTACGCTGGTATTTATCCTCGGCGGCTTCTCGATGGTGGTTTCTAACCTGGGTCTGAGCCATCTGATTCAGATCTCTATTCCGGTGCTGACGGCTATCTATCCGCCATGTATCGCACTGGTTGTATTAAGCTTTACCCGCTCATGGTGGCATAATTCTTCCCGCGTCATTGCACCTGCGATGTTTATCAGCCTGATTTTTGGTATCCTTGATGGCATTAAAGCTTCTGCAATTGGCGACGTGTTACCGGCCTGGACCCAGCGTTTACCGCTGGCGGAGCAGGGGCTGGCGTGGTTGATGCCAACAGTCGTGATGGTGGTCCTGGCAGTTATCTGGGATCGCGCCGCGGGTCGACAAGTGACCTCCAGCGCACACTAATATCACTGACAATAAGTTTTAACCACGGGGCTATTAACATGGCCCCGTGGTTTTTTTATTGTGTTAACAGGTTAGGAATCGATGGAAAGTAATAACAAGCTAAAGCGTGGGCTGAGCACCCGGCACATCCGCTTTATGGCATTAGGTTCAGCAATTGGTACCGGGCTGTTCTATGGCTCGGCCGATGCCATCAAAATGGCGGGGCCAAGCGTGTTGCTGGCCTATATTATCGGCGGTGTAGCGGCGTATATTATTATGCGCGCGCTGGGCGAAATGTCTGTTCATAACCCTGCAGCCAGCTCCTTCTCGCGCTATGCGCAGGAAAACCTCGGACCGCTGGCAGGCTATATCACCGGCTGGACCTATTGTTTTGAAATCCTGATTGTCGCCATTGCCGATGTGACTGCCTTTGGTATTTACATGGGCGTCTGGTTCCCGGCCGTACCGCACTGGATTTGGGTACTCAGCGTAGTGCTGATTATCTGCGCCATCAACCTGATGAGCGTGAAGGTGTTTGGCGAGCTGGAGTTCTGGTTCTCGTTCTTCAAAGTCGCCACCATTATCATCATGATTGTCGCTGGTTTCGGTATCATCATTTGGGGGATTGGCAACGGCGGGCAACCGACCGGTATCCATAACTTATGGAGCAACGGTGGCTTCTTCAGCAACGGCTGGCTCGGCATGGTGATGTCGCTGCAAATGGTGATGTTCGCTTACGGCGGGATTGAGATTATCGGGATTACCGCAGGCGAAGCCAAAGACCCGGAAAAATCTATTCCGCGCGCTATCAATTCCGTACCAATGCGTATCCTGGTGTTTTATGTGGGGACGTTGTTCGTCATTATGTCTATCTACCCGTGGAACCAGGTGGGTACCGACGGTAGCCCGTTCGTTATGACGTTCCAGCATATGGGCATTACCTTTGCTGCCGGGATCCTCAACTTTGTGGTTCTGACTGCGTCGCTGTCGGCAATTAACTCTGACGTCTTCGGTGTGGGACGTATGCTACACGGCATGGCGGAACAGGGCAGTGCCCCAAAAATGTTTGCCAAGACGTCGCGTCGTGGCGTGCCGTGGGTTACGGTGATGGTGATGACCATCGCGCTGCTGTTTGCGGTTTATCTTAACTACATCATGCCGGAAAACGTCTTCCTGGTGATCGCCTCTTTGGCAACGTTCGCCACGGTTTGGGTGTGGATTATGATCCTGCTGTCGCAGATTGCTTTCCGTCGTCGTCTGCCGCCAGAAGAGGTCAAAGCGCTGAAATTTAAAGTACCGGGTGGGGTAACGACGACCATTGTTGGCCTGATTTTCCTGGTCTTTATCATCGCGCTTATCGGCTATCATCCGGATACCCGCATTTCGCTGTACGTTGGCTTTGCGTGGATTGTCCTGCTGCTGGTCGGCTGGGGATTCAAGCGCCGTCGCGAGCGCCAACTGGCTGAAGCACAGTAATATTTTTGCCGGGTAGCTTTGCGTTACCCGGCAATTTTCTCCTCCCCCGAACTCCTCCCCCAATAAACGTTAAGATGATGAGTGATCCTGCACTTCGCTATGGCAAGGTGACGTCATTATCATCAAAGGGGATACGTGATGTTGAACGCCTGGCACCTTCCGGTTGCCCCATTTGTTAAGCAAAACAAAGATCAACTGACGATTACATTATGGCTGGCGGGGGAAAATCCACCCCAGCGGGTGATGCTACGCGCAGAAAACGATAACGAAGAGATTTCGCTGGCTATGCACAAGCAGCGCAGCCAGCCGCAGCCGGGTGTGACCGCGTGGCGAGCGGCGATTGATCTCTCCAGCGGGCAGCCTCGTCGACGCTATAGCTTTAAATTACTTTGGCTCGATCGTCAGTTGTGGTTCACCCCACAGGGATTCAGCCGTTTTCCGCCTGCGCGTCTGGAGCAGTTTGCCGTCGATGTGCCGGATAACGGTCCGCAGTGGGTCGCTGACCAGGTCTTTTACCAAATTTTCCCGGACCGTTTTGCCCGCAGCCAGTCGCGTGAAGCGGGCCAGGATAACGTCTATTACCATCACGCGGCCGGGCACGACATCGTGCGGCGCGAATGGGACGAACCGCTTACGGCTCAGGCCGGTGGCTCCACGTTCTATGGCGGTGATTTGGACGGCATCAGCGAAAAGCTACCGTACCTGAAAACGTTAGGGGTCACGGCGCTGTACCTGAATCCTGTGTTTACCGCGCCGAGCGTGCATAAATACGATACCGAAGATTACCGTCATGTTGATCCGCAATTTGGCGGCGACACGGCGCTGCTGCGCCTGCGGCACAACACCCAACAGCAGGGCATGCGCTTGATTCTGGACGGTGTTTTTAACCATAGCGGCGATTCGCACGCCTGGTTTGACCGGCATAGTAGGGGAACGGATGGGGCGTGCCATAACCCAGAATCCCCCTGGCGCGACTGGTATCATTTCTCAGCCGACGGCGTTGCGCTCGACTGGCTGGGGTATTCCAGCCTGCCCAAGCTGGACTTTTCTTCGGAAAGCCTTGTAAATGAAATTTATCGCGGCGAAGACAGTATCGTCCGTCACTGGCTGAAAGCGCCGTGGAGTATGGACGGCTGGCGTCTTGATGTGGTGCACATGCTGGGAGAGGCAGGAGGCGCACGTAACAACCTACAACACGTGGCCGGCATTACGCAGGCGGCTAAAGAAACCCAGCCAGAGGCGTATGTGGTGGGTGAACATTTTGGCGATGCGCGCCAGTGGTTGCAGGCCGACGCGGAAGATGCCGCCATGAACTATCGCGGCTTTACTTTCCCTCTCTGGGGATTCCTCGCCAATACCGATATTTCATACGACCCACAATCCATTGACGCCCAGACCTGTATGGCGTGGATGGATAACTACCGCGCGGGGTTGTCGCATCAACAGCAATTGCGCATGTTTAACCAGCTCGACAGCCACGATACCGCTCGCTTTAAGTCTCTGCTCGGTAAAGACGTCGCACGTTTACCGCTGGCGGTGGTGTGGCTATTTACCTGGCCTGGCGTGCCCTGTATTTACTACGGCGACGAAGTGGGGCTGGATGGCAACAACGATCCGTTTTGCCGCAAACCTTTCCCATGGCAGCCTGAAAAACAGGACGCTAACCTGCTGGCGTTGTACCAGCGGCTGGCAAAATTACGCCACCAGAGCCAGGCGCTACGCCACGGTGGTTGTCAGGTGATTTACGCCGAGGATAACGTGGTGGTGTTTGTACGGGTGCTAAACCGCCAGCGCGTGTTAGTGGCGATTAACCGTGGCCAGGCTTGTGAAGTGGTCCTGCCAGCCTCGCCATTACTGAGCGTGAGTCATTGGCAGCACAAAGAGGGCAAAGGTGTGCTTGCCGACGATATCCTGACGTTGCCGGCGATTTCCGCCTCTGTATGGTCAGGTCATTGATATAAGTGCGCAATCGCCGGGCTTGCCAGCAGCGCGTCTCGCCACCAGCGCTGCGCCAGCCCATCACGGTTATTGCGCCATGCCATATAGGCCACGTCTTTTTGGCGAAATGAGATAACCGTTTTTTCCACCAGCTCGCCCGTAGCAAGCCACGGGCTGGCAATATGACGGGGGAGAAATCCGCAGCCCATGCCGGCTCGCAGTAGCATCACTTTACTGTGGAAGTCATCGACACGGATCTGCGCCTGCTCCTCCATCAGATTGGTTTGTAACGGATGGCAGAAGCGGGCGCTGTCGCTGATAACAATCGCCCGATGCAGGCACAACTGCTCGTTGGTCAGGCCATCAGGTGCTGCGGCCAGCGGATGCTCTGGTGCCACGACAAATACATTGTCCAATGTACCGAGCATTTTGTAGGACCAGGCCGCTGACGTTGGTGGTTCATTAATCGCCCCCAGAATAATATCTGCTCCATTATGGGTCAGCTCCTCCCAGGAACCCGCCAGCGTATGATGGGTAAAACTGAGGCGGGTTTGCTTATTCAGCGCGTTAAATTCATCGATAATGGGTAACAGCGAGGCGAAAGGAAAGGAGTCGTCCAGCGCAATCGCCAGCTCTTTTTCCCAGCCTGAACTCAGCTGTACCGCCTGTTTTTCGAGATCTTTTGCCGCACTTAGCAATAAACGTCCCTTTTCCAGCATCATCTGTCCGGTGTCCGTAAATTTAGCCCGGTGTCCGGAACGGTCAAGCAACTCGATATTCAGGTCGCTTTCCAGCTTTTGAATCATATAGCTGAGTGCTGCAGGCGTTTTAAACAGCGATTCGGCCGCCGCGGCAAATGAACCCTGTTTGTCGAGTGCGTCGAGAATAAGCAAAACATCCAGATTAATGCGCATAAGCAGAAAAGATCCTGAAAATTAAACCCTTCTGTTGTACCGAATGAAGAAAAACAATGCCAGTGAATAAATTAGATGAATCATGCGCATTTTTTTGATGTTGTTTAGGATATATCTCAACACAGAATTAATAGTTTCACAGGATGGTAAGTTTTCTTTAATAACTCGTTAGAAATTTCCCGCTATACTCAACAAGCTTTCTGATTCAGGATCCTGCTGCTGACGGCAGATACAGACCGTTGCCTTTTAACTTATTGATTAAGAAGGTGTGATATGTCTATTCGGGAACTGATTGACCCTCAAAACTCTACGCTTATTTTTATTGATCATCAGCCGCAAATGTCATTTGGTGTAGCGAATATCGATCGCCAGACTTTAAAAAATAATACCGTGGCATTAGCGAAAGCCGGGAAAATATTCAATGTTCCGGTGATTTATACTTCTGTTGAAACGAAAAGTTTTAGCGGATATATCTGGCCAGAATTGTTAGCGGTTCATCCTGATGTAAAACCCATTGAACGCACCTCGATGAACTCCTGGGAAGATGCGGCGTTTGTGAAGGCCGTGGAAGCGACTGGGCGTAAAAAACTGATTATCTCCGCGCTGTGGACCGAAGTATGCCTGACTTTCCCGGCACTGATGGCGCTGGAAGCGGGTTACGAAGTATATGTGGTGACCGACACTTCCGGCGGCACGTCCGTGGATGCCCATGAGCGTTCTATCGACCGCATGGTACAGGCAGGTGCCGTACCTGTAACCTGGCAACAGGTTCTTCTCGAGTACCAGCGCGACTGGTCTCGCAAAGAAACCTACGACGCCGTCATGGATCTGGTACGTGAGCACAGCGGTGCCTACGGTATGGGCGTGGATTATGCCTATACCATGGTGCATGGCGCGCCAGAACGTAAAGCCTAAATACACGCCATCCTTCATGCTGCATCTTTGTTGGCTTCGCTTGCGTACCCCGGTCACTTACTTATGTAAGCTCCCGGGGAACCACAACCTCGATGCACCATGAATGGTTTTGTGTATTGCTTTCCTGGCCTAAGCGGCCTGTTTCCTCTCAACAAGGAACCCTTCATGGCGCAGAACAAACATGTGACGTTGGTGATTACCCACACCCTGCTGCCTGAGCAGGCGCAGCGGTATGAGCAATGGCTGGGGAAAATTATGCCGGTGGCGGCCGAGTTTCCCGGTCATCTCGGGGCGAACGTGATTCGCCCTGCGGATGGCGACAACCTGTGGAATATCATTATTCGCTTCGACACGCTTGAGCATCTGTATAACTGGACCCAGTCCGATACGCGCCGTGTGCTGGTAGAAGAGATCGTCCCACTGCTGGCGGAAGGTGATAAAACCGAAATTCGTACCGAAGCGGCATTCTGGTTTACGCCGCCAGCGCCCCATGTACGCCAGCCCAAACGCTGGAAACAGTTTCTGATAACCCTGCTGGTGATATTTCCTAGCACCAATCTGGTGCCGTGGTTGACCGGCATTGTGCTGCCTGCAATGAAGGGCTCGTTAATCCTGCATCTCATCAATGATGCCTGTGTGGTTGCGCTGGTGGTCTGGTTCTGGATGCCCATCGTAACCCGTCTGTTTGCCGGATGGCTGAAAAAAGCCTGACCGGTATCTCAGGAGATTGTTATGTCTCAAACTGCCACACTGATTCTGACTCACGGAAAAATTCATACTCTCGATAGGCAACGCCCGCAGGTCGAGGCGGTGGCGATTGCCAACGGAAAGATCCTGGCGACCGGTAGCCACGAGCGGGTAATGAGCTTTGCTGCCGAAGGGACGCAGGTTGTCGATCTGCAAGGACATACGGTGATCCCGGGTCTGAACGATTCTCACTTGCACCTTATTCGTGGTGGACTGAATTACAACCTGGAATTACGTTGGGAAGGCGTGCCGTCGCTGGCGGACGCCCTACGTATGCTCAAAGACCAGGCGGACAGAACGCCGTCGCCGCAATGGGTACGCGTGGTGGGCGGCTGGAGCGAATTCCAGTTTGCCGAACGTCGCATGCCAACCCTGGAAGAACTGAATGAAGCTGCTCCGGATACCCCGGTTTTTGTTCTGCATCTCTACGACCGGGCTTTGCTGAACCGCGCTGCGCTGAAAGCCGTCGGCTACACCAAAGCGACACCGGATCCGGCGGGCGGTGAGATTGTGCGTGATAGCAACGGCAACCCGACCGGGATGTTGATCGCTAAACCAAACGCCATGATCCTTTATTCGACGCTGGCAAAAGGACCAAAACTGCCGCTGGAAATGCAGGTTAACTCGACCCGCCAGTTTATGCGTGAACTGAACCGCCTGGGGCTGACCAGCGCCATCGATGCGGGCGGCGGCTTCCAGAACTATCCGGAAGATTACGAGATCATTGAGCAGTTACACGCCAACAAGCAGATGACGGTGCGTATTGCCTATAACCTGTTTACCCAGCGTCCAAAACAGGAACTGGAAGACTTTGAACGTTGGACCGATATGCTCAAACCGGGGCAGGGGACCGACTTCTACCGCGCCAATGGGGCCGGGGAAATGCTGGTTTTTTCGGCAGCGGATTTTGAAGATTTTCTCCAGCCGCGCCCGGACTTGCCGGAGGGTATGGAAGATGAGCTGGAGCGCGTGGTGCGACACCTGGTGGAGCACCGCTGGCCGTTCCGCCTGCACGCCACCTACGATGAATCTATCAGCCGCATGTTGGACGTGTTTGAGAAGGTGAATCGTGATATCCCGTTCAATGGCCTGCACTGGTTCTTCGATCATGCCGAAACCATTACTGAACGGAATATCGAGCGCGTTAAAGCGCTGGGCGGCGGGATTGCTGTTCAGCACCGAATGGCGTTCCAGGGCGAATATTTTGTCGAGCGTTATGGCAAAGATGCGGTCAAACACACGCCGCCGGTGGCGAAAATGCTGGCGGCTGAAGTTCCGGTAGGGCTGGGGACTGACGCCACCCGTGTGGCCAGCTACAATCCGTGGACAGCGCTCTACTGGCTGGTTTCGGGCCGCACTGTTGGCGGTATGGCGATGTACGATGATAACAACCGCTTGCCGCGTGACGTGGCGCTGGAACTGTGGACCGCTGGCAGCGCCTGGTTCTCCAGCGAGCAGGGTAAGAAAGGGCGAATCGAGAAAGATCAACTGGCCGACCTGGTGGTGCTGTCTAAAGATTACTTCAACGTGGCGGAAGAAGAGATCAAAGGCATTGAGTCAGTGATGACCATTGTCGATGGCAAAGTCGTGTATGCGGCAGGGCATTTCACCCCGCTGGCACCACCAGCCATCCCGGTTGTGCCGGACTGGTCGCCGGTGGTGAAGGTGCCGGGGCACTATCGCTCAGCGCCGCCTGCTGCGGCAAAAATTGGCGCAATGGTGCAGATGCATCAGTGCTGTGGTAGCTGTGGCGTACACGGTCATCAGCATGATATTGCGCGTCAATCAGGCATTCCGGTGTCAGATGACCGGGCTTTCTGGGGCGCGCTTGGCTGTTCCTGCTTCGCGTTTTAATTGTGGTTTGGATAAGTGTATTGTCGCGGGTGATACTTACAGAGAGTGACGCAATTGCCTACCTGACCTACGAACAATAAAAAAGGCCCGCACTAGCGGGCCTTTTGTCGATTCATGCCAATTACAGGCTGGAAACGTTCTCGGTCAGGTATTTTGCTACGCCGTCCGGAGATGCGTTCATACCTTCTTTACCTTTTTCCCACTGTGCCGGGCATACGTCGCCGTGCTCTTCGTGGAACTGCAGCGCGTCAACCATGCGCAGCATTTCGTCGATGTTGCGGCCCAGCGGCAGATCGTTAACCACCTGGTGGCGAACAACGCCGTTAGCGTCGATCAGGAAAGAACCGCGCAGAGCAACGCCAGCTTCCGGGTGCTCGATGCCGTAGGCTTTCTGGATTTCGCGTTTGATGTCAGCAACCATTGCGTATTTCACTGCACCGATGCCGCCTTTGTCGACAGGGGTGTTACGCCATGCGTTGTGGACAAATTCAGAGTCGAAGGAAACGCCAACAACTTCAACGCCGCGCTTCTGGAATTCTTCGTAACGTTTGTCGAATGCGATCAGTTCAGACGGGCAAACGAAGGTGAAGTCCATCGGCCAGAAGAACAGAACGGTAGTTTTACCGTTGGTATGCTGTTTGAAGTTGAAGTTTTCAACGATCTCACCGCTACCCAGTACCGCAGCTGCTGTGAAATCCGGAGCCTGACGAGTTACCAGTACCATATAATTCTCCTGCAATGTTAAGGGGTTTTTGGAACGCAACGCGGGCCAGTATAGAGAGTGTTCGTGAATAAGACAAAGAGGCGCTGGCAATCAATGAGACAGGTTTTGTCTATCAATCTTTTGCCGGATGACGGCTACGGCTTATCCGGCGGGGAATGCGGGTTGCAATCAAAGGGTTTTACGCCGCGCCTGGTCCATCATTTGCGGATAAAACTGCCAGAATCGCTCTTCTAACGCATCGTAATGCGTATTGAGGTCATACCATGAGTCGCGTAGGGCATCGAGCCGTGGACGGCGGCTGGCCATGCCGTTCAGGACGTTCTGGATAAAATCCATGTCCCGGTAGCGCTCAAGCCATTTCTCTGACCATATATAGTTATTCAGATTGATAAAGCGTGGCGGCGATTCCGGCAAAATAGTGGTTACCTGGGTACGGGCATAGCGCACAAAGTCCGTCAGCGGGAACTCAGGGGAGATCTCCGACCAGTGGCGCGACAGAAAATGATCCCACATGACATCCAGCGTAATCGGCGCGACGCGGCGCGTTTCGCTACGAAACCATTCTTTGGCTTCACGCACCTGCGGCAGGTTATCTGTCATCACGTCGATACGACGATGCATGAAGATGCCTTCTACCACATCAGGCGAGTAGTGCGTTTCCGGATTACCCCGGACAAAATCGGCCAGCAGATTGCCGGAAAGCGAACTGTCGGCAAGGTGAGCCAGATGCAAATGTGCAAGAAAATTCATAGTTAAATGTTTATCCAGAGGGGTAAAGGTTGCAGGGAGAACGCCCCGGCACTAGACTACCCGCCTCTTATTTTAGTCTGAGTCAGTGTCATGCGCGTTACCGATTTCACCTTTGAACTACCCGAATCCCTGATTGCCCACTATCCGCAAGCTGAGCGCAGTAGCTGTCGCTTGCTGTCTTTGGACGGGCCGACGGGCGCGCTGACGCACGGTACTTTCACCGATTTGCTCGATAAGCTCAACCCTGGCGATTTGCTGGTCTTTAACAACACCCGCGTCATTCCTGCGCGTCTGTTTGGTCGTAAAGCCAGCGGCGGTAAAATTGAAGTGCTGGTCGAGCGTATGCTGGATGACAAACGTATTCTGGCGCATATTCGTGCCTCGAAAGCGCCGAAACCGGGCGCCGAGCTGCTGCTGGGCGATGACGAAAGCATTAAAGCAACGATGGTGGCGCGCCATGACGCGCTGTTTGAAGTTGAGTTTAACGACGAACGCAGCGTGCTGGATATCCTCAACGCGATTGGCCATATGCCGTTGCCGCCGTATATCGACCGTCCGGATGAAGACGCCGACCGCGAGCTGTACCAGACCGTGTACAGCGAAAAACCGGGTGCCGTCGCTGCGCCGACCGCGGGTCTGCATTTTGACGATCCGCTGCTGGCTAAACTGCGCGATAAAGGCATTGAAATGGCGTTCGTCACCCTGCACGTTGGAGCGGGCACTTTCCAGCCGGTGCGCGTAGACACTATTGAAGACCACATTATGCACTCCGAATATGCGGAAGTGCCGCAGGATGTGGTGGATGCGGTGCTGGCGGCGAAAGCGCGCGGTAACCGCGTGATTGCGGTGGGCACCACCTCCGTACGTTCACTGGAAAGTGCGGCGCAGGCGGCCAAAAACGATCTAATCGAGCCGTTCTTCGGCGATACACAAATCTTTATTTATCCAGGCTATAAATATCATGTGATTGATGCTCTGGTCACCAACTTCCACCTGCCGGAATCGACATTGATTATGCTGGTTTCCGCATTTGCTGGTTATAAAAACACCATGCACGCCTATCATGAAGCGGTAAAAGCGGAATATCGCTTTTTTAGTTACGGGGATGCGATGTTTATCACGTACAATCCGCAGGCTATTTCTGAGCGTGTCGGGGAATAAGTTTCCGGCATGAGTGTTTAAAACGTCGGACTGTTTTTCTGACGCAGGAGTGAAGATGAAATTTGAACTGGATACCACAGACGGTCGCGCTCGCCGCGGCCGCCTGGTTTTTGATCGTGGCGTAGTAGAAACGCCTGCTTTTATGCCGGTCGGTACTTACGGCACAGTAAAAGGCATGACGCCGGAAGAAGTTGAAGCGACCGGCGCACAGATCATCCTCGGCAACACTTTCCACCTGTGGCTGCGCCCGGGGCAGGAAATCATGAAACTGCACGGCGATCTGCACGATTTTATGCAGTGGAAAGGGCCGATCCTCACCGATTCCGGCGGCTTCCAGGTGTTCAGCCTGGGCGATATCCGGAAGATAACCGAACAAGGCGTGCATTTCCGTAACCCGATCAACGGCGATCCGATTTTCCTCGATCCCGAGAAGTCGATGGAGATTCAATACGATCTCGGTTCCGATATCGTGATGATCTTCGACGAATGTACACCGTATCCGGCCGACTGGGACTATGCTAAACGCTCGATGGAGATGTCTCTGCGTTGGGCGAAGCGCAGCCGTGACCGTTTTGATAGCCTCGGCAACAAAAATGCGCTTTTTGGCATCATTCAGGGCAGTGTTTACGAAGATTTACGTGATATCTCCGTCAAAGGTCTGGTAGATATCGGCTTTGATGGCTACGCTGTCGGCGGTTTGGCTGTCGGTGAGCCGAAGGAAGATATGCACCGCATTCTGGAACATGTTTGCCCGCAGATTCCGGCAGATAAACCGCGTTACCTGATGGGCGTCGGTAAACCAGAAGATCTGGTTGAAGGCGTGCGTCGCGGTATCGATATGTTTGACTGTGTGATGCCAACGCGAAATGCCCGTAATGGTCATTTGTTTGTGACTGACGGCGTGGTAAAAATTCGTAACGCGAAACATAAAAGCGACACCAGTCCGCTCGATGCTGAGTGTGATTGCTACACCTGTCGCAATTATTCGCGCGCTTACTTGCATCATCTCGACCGTTGCAACGAAATATTGGGCGCGCGTCTCAACACGATTCATAACCTTCGCTACTACCAGCGTTTGATGGCGGGTTTACGCAAGGCTATTGAAGAGGGTAAATTAGAGAGCTTCGTGACCGATTTTTACCAACGTCAGGGTAGACCAGTTCCACCTGTGAACGTTGATTAATTTTAATAATGAGGGAATTTGAATGAGCTTTTTTATTTCTGATGCGGTAGCGGCAACAGGTGCTCCGGCGCAGGGCAGCCCGATGTCTCTGATTCTGATGCTGGTGGTGTTTGGTCTGATTTTCTACTTCATGATCCTGCGCCCGCAGCAAAAGCGTACCAAAGAACACAAAAATCTGATGAACTCCATTGCTAAAGGCGATGAAGTGCTGACTAACGGTGGTCTGGTGGGTCGCGTGACCAAAGTAGCAGAATCTGGCTACATCGCTATCGCGCTGAACGACACCACCGAAGTGGTTATTAAACGTGATTTCGTAGCTGCCGTTCTGCCGAAAGGCACCATGAAGGCGCTGTAATTTATTGTTTTCCCAAAGGGAACTGCCGTGTTAAACCGTTATCCTTTGTGGAAGTATGTCATGCTGATCGTCGTGATTGTCGTCGGTCTGCTCTATGCGCTTCCCAACCTGTATGGTGAGGATCCGGCTGTTCAAATCACTGGCGTGCGCGGTGCCGCCGCCAGTGAGCAAACGCTGATCCAGGTCCAGAAAACGTTACAAGAAGATAAAATCACACCTAAGTCTGTGGCTCTGGAAGAGGGTGCTATTCTCGCGCGCTTCGACTCCACTGATACCCAACTGCGCGCACGTGAAGTATTAATGGGCGTACTGGGCGATCAGTACGTCGTGGCGCTTAACCTTGCTCCGGCAACCCCGCGCTGGCTGGCTGCCATTCATGCAGAACCGATGAAACTCGGCCTTGACCTGCGTGGCGGTGTTCACTTCCTGATGGAAGTGGATATGGATACCGCGCTGAGTAAGTTGCAGGAACAAAATATTGATAGCCTGCGCAGCGATCTGCGTGAAAAAGGCATTCCTTATACTACCGTTCGCAAAGAAGATAACTACGGTCTGAGCATCACTTTCCGTGATAGCAGCGCCCGTGATGAAGCTATCTCTTACTTGAGCAAACGTCACCAGGATCTGGTTATTTCCAGCCAGGGCAGCAATGCACTGCGTGCTGTAATGACCGATGCGCGCCTGAGCGAAGCCCGTGAGTACGCGGTACAGCAGAACATCAACATTCTGCGTAATCGTGTTAACCAACTGGGTGTTGCTGAGCCGGTGGTACAACGTCAAGGTGCTGACCGCATCGTGGTCGAACTGCCGGGTATTCAGGATACCGCGCGTGCGAAAGAAATTCTGGGCGCAACCGCGACGCTGGAGTTCCGTCTGGTAAACACCAACGTTGACCAGTCCGCTGCAGCATCGGGTCGTGTTCCGGGTGATTCGGAAGTGAAACAGTCTCGTGAAGGTCAGCCTGTTGTGCTGTACAAGCGCGTGATCCTGACCGGTGACCATATCACCGATTCCACTTCCAGCCAGGACGAATATAATCAGCCGCAGGTTAACATCTCGCTGGATAGCGCGGGTGGTAACATCATGTCCAACTTCACCAAAGACAACATCGGTAAGCCGATGGCGACCCTGTTCGTGGAGTACAAAGACAGCGGTAAGAAAGATGCTAACGGTCGTGCAGTACTGGTGAAACAGGAAGAGGTGATTAACATTGCCAATATCCAGTCTCGCCTGGGTAACAGCTTCCGTATCACCGGTATCAACAACCCGAACGAAGCGCGTCAGCTTTCTCTGCTGTTACGTGCCGGTGCGTTGATTGCGCCGATTCAGATTGTGGAAGAACGTACCATCGGCCCAACCCTGGGTATGCAGAACATTAAACAGGGTCTGGAAGCGTGTCTGGCCGGTCTGGTGGTGTCTATCTTGTTCATGATCTTCTTCTATAAGAAGTTCGGTCTGATTGCGACCAGTGCGCTGATTGCTAACCTGGTATTGATTGTCGGTATTATGTCGTTGCTGCCGGGCGCTACGCTAAGTATGCCGGGGATTGCGGGGATTGTCTTAACCCTTGCCGTCGCGGTCGATGCGAACGTACTGATCAACGAACGTATCAAAGAAGAGTTGAGTAACGGGCGTTCGGTGCAGCAGGCCATCAACGAAGGTTATGCGGGCGCATTTAGCTCCATCTTTGATGCGAACATTACGACGCTGATCAAGGTCATCATCCTGTACGCAGTTGGCACCGGGGCAATTAAAGGGTTCGCGATTACTACCGGTATTGGTGTGGCGACGTCGATGTTTACCGCGATTGTCGGTACACGTGCCATCGTAAACCTGTTGTATGGCGGCAAGCGCGTCAAAAAGCTGTCAATCTGAGGAGTGCGAAGTGGCACAGGAATATACTGTTGAACAATTAAACCACGGCCGTAAAGTCTGGGACTTTATGCGCTGGGACTACTGGGCTTTCGGCATTTCAGGTTTCCTGCTGATTGCGGCCATCGTGGTGATGGGCGTACGCGGGTTTAACTGGGGTCTCGATTTCACCGGTGGTACGGTTATTGAAATCACGCTGGAAAAACCGGCCGATATGGACGTGATGCGCGATGCACTGGAGAAAGCGGGCTTCGTTGATCCGCTTCTGCAGAACTTCGGCAGCAGCCACGACATTATGGTACGTATGCCGCCAACTGAAGGTGCAGACGGCGGTCAGGTGCTGGGCAGCAAAGTGTTGAGTGTGATTAACGAATCCACCAACCAAAACGCCGCGGTGAAGCGAATTGAATTCGTGGGTCCGAGCGTGGGGGCTGATCTGGCGCAAACCGGTGCGATGGCGCTGATGGCGGCGCTGATCTCCATCCTGGTGTACGTCGGTTTCCGCTTTGAGTGGCGACTGGCGGCGGGGGTGGTTATCGCTCTGGCGCACGACGTGATTATCACACTTGGGATCCTGTCGTTGTTCCATATCGAGATTGACCTGACTATCGTCGCATCACTGATGTCGGTAATCGGTTACTCGCTGAACGATAGTATCGTTGTATCTGACCGTATTCGTGAAAACTTCCGCAAAATTCGTCGCGGTACGCCTTACGAAATCTTTAACGTGTCACTGACCCAAACGCTGCACCGTACGTTGATTACGTCCGGTACAACGTTGATGGTTATTCTGATGCTGTTCCTGTTCGGTGGTCCGGTACTGGAAGGCTTCTCGCTGACGATGCTGATCGGTGTTTCCATCGGTACCGCATCTTCTATCTACGTGGCATCGGCGCTGGCGCTGAAGCTGGGTATGAAGCGTGAGCACATGCTGCAGCAGAAGGTCGAGAAAGAAGGGGCGGATCAACCGTCGATTCTTCCTTAACCATTAAGAGTGAAGATACTGGAATCCCGATCGTAAGGTCGGGATTTTTTTTTGCCTGTGAATTAGCGACAGGCAATTATCTTTTCCTGTCGCCACACTACTGACAGTATGCTGTCAGTAACCCTGTCTTATAGTCCTTCTGAGATTACCCATATAGGCAGGAGGAAGTATGAGCAACGTAATTAATTGGTTTGAAATCCCTGTAGCACAAATGGATCGCGCCATCGCTTTTTATGAACCAGTGATGCAGGTTTCTTTGCGTCGGGAAAATATGGACTGCGCTGAGCTGGCCGTATTTCCGCATCAGGATCCCGCTCCCGGCGGGGCGCTGGCTAAATTTGACGGTATTACTCCTTCAGCGCAGGGCGCTATTATTTATCTGCATACGGACGATTTGGCGGCAACGCTTGAACGCGTCGCCACTGCTGGCGGTCAGTGTGTGTTTGGCCCACTCGAACTGGGGCAGGACATTGGTACGATTGCGCTATTTACTGACAGCGAAGGCAATCGTGTTGGTTTACATCAACCCGCGTAATATTTTCAGCACTGAGGATTAAAATGAGCAGACGCGCCGACCGCTTGTTTCAGATTGTACAAATCCTGCGTGGCAGGCGAGTGACAACGGCGGCGCTGCTGGCAGAACGTCTTGAAGTTTCTGAACGGACGATTTATCGCGATATCCGCGATCTCTCTTTATCCGGCGTGCCCATTGAAGGCGAAGTGGGCAGTGGATACCGCTTAATGGCGGGGTTTGATTTGCCGCCGTTGATGTTAACCCAGCACGAATCAGAAGCGTTGATGGTAGCGATTCGGTTGTTGAAAACATGGGGTGGGGATTCACTCTCACAGGCGCTGGAATCAGCACAGGAAAAAGTGTTGGCGATATTGCCGCCAGAGAGTCGGCGCAGAGCCGAGCAAACGCGGATTTTCGCGCCAGATTTTGGTAATCAGCCGCATTCACGCAGTGCGTTCGATCTCATACATCGCGCGGTTTCAGCTCAGCAGGCGCTGGCGCTGCATTATCGCGATGAGTCCGGGAACCTCTCGTGGCGCGACGTTCAGCCGCTGGGATTATTTTTCTGGGGCGAGCACTGGCTGCTGGTTGGCTGGTGCGAGAAGCGTGATGATTATCGTTGTTTTCGCGTTGATCGATGTCTGAAGATCACGCCACTCGACAGGCACTTTCGCGAATCTGCGGATCGTTCGCTAAGTGACTTTTTACGTAAAGTACGCTGTGAAGACCAGCCATAAAAAAGCCAGCGGTTAAGCTGGCTTGTTTGCGATAAATTGTCTGGATTAGAAGTTGTAACCTACGACCAGGTAACCACCCCAACCGGTAGATTTCGCGCTGAAGTCGCCTTCGCCCCAGTTCAGAGTATCCCCACCTTTCCACTGACCGCCGTTATGGAAGTAACGCGCTACGACAGAGTAGTGCCAGTGATCGTAGTTCAGCGCCAGGACGTGGCTGGAAGCGATAGAGTTGCTGGTGCGGTTCGGGTCATCACCCAAATCTGAGCCCCAGTCGAAGTTGGTGAAGCCGATGTAGGTCAGCTGGCCGCCCCAAACCTGGGTGATCGGCACAAAGTATTTCACTTTGAAACGGTAGCCATCCCACTCGTTTTCGTTGGATGCGCCATAGTTCTGCCACTGGTATTTAGCATAGACGTTCAGGGACAAACCCATCGGCAGACCGGTATCGATATCGGTACCCAGACCCATATACCAGGTGCTCTGGCGGCTGGCTTTGTTATCACCCATGTCGTAGATGTAGTTGTTGGCGAAATACCATTCTTTGAACGGACCAAAGCTCAGGTCAGCACCGGTCAGTTTATCGATGGAGAAACGCGGTTCGATTTCCATAAACAACGGGGAACCGTCAGACCAGATACCTTTATCGTTGCCGTTACCCCAGTCGAAGGTTTTCGGAATATCGATGTAGCCATAGAAATCAAACCAGTCTTTTTTGGCAAATGCTTCGTATTCCAGATACACGTCGTTGTTCAGTTTCGGAGAGAAACGGGTGTGATAGCTACCCACCACGTTAACGCTCTGGTGCCACCAGTCGGACAGATATTGCGGTTTGTCATTTTCTGCTGCGTTGGCAGTAAAAGACGAGGAGAGCGCCAGCACTGCACCGGCTGCAAGTAATGTTTTTTTCATATGTATGCCACTGTTTGAAATCCCTTTCGGGAGTGAAAAATGCGCAATTTGCGTTTCTAAATATTTCGTAATTCTTCGGAGCCTATTATAAAAATCATTGTTCACAAAAATATGTCTTGTTTCACAGTTCTATCATTTGCGTAATCGATTGCGTTCACGTTTGCGTACTTTAGGCGGCGAATTGTACTGGCTCTCATGAATGTTGCCAAGTTTTACCAGAAATATCGGTTATGTCAGGGGAGTAACAAAATGGAGCGGAGTGATGTTGCGGAACGCACAAAACGTTCCGCAAAAAAGTTTATTGGCTAACAGGCTGGATGTCGTGGATGCGAACAAATCCTAACCTCTCTGGAGTGAGGCCATTTATCTGCAACGGAATGTCTACGTCGCTGGGAGCAAGAATACTCGCCGGAGCGTTGACCAACTGGTTGTGAACGTTCACTTCCTGATAATTGTCCGTGGTGCCCTGAATTTGCCCGTACTCGACGGTGGCGCTAAAGGCGGGTAAAGGCGTGTTGGATTCACCCTGAATCCGTAGCGTCAGGCGCGTTCCATCAGCGTTAGGCGCAATGTTTACCAGCGACATGCGTAAAGTGCCAATCTGGCTCTCTAGTCGTGCCGGGGTTTTGGAACCCGGTAGCAGATAGACGCCGCTGGTTGATTTTGCATTCAACATATTTTGTTGCGTAATTTTTACTGTTTCCTGATTAAGCTGCGTCATTTCTTTATTCAATGTGCTAACGCTTTGATGCATCTGGCGTACTTCGCTTTGCTGTGCGCAGGCACTAAGACTAAAGAGACTTCCCACCAGGAGAATTCTTAGGTAACGTCTTGTCATTGTGATTACTTCCTTCATTGTCGCGATAGCATAATGGTAGTGTGGACTGAGCACGAAGGCATCGATCCTTTGTCTCAAAAGCGCAGTGCCTTTGTTGTCACGGCAGTTCAGGGTAAAATAGATTCTGTTAACCACTGAGGTACAGGACGCCGTATGCATTGCCCATTCTGTTTCGCCGTAGACACTAAGGTAATTGACTCTCGTCTTGTAGGCGAGGGCTCCTCGGTACGCCGCCGTCGGCAGTGTCTGGTCTGTAACGAACGTTTCACCACTTTTGAAGTGGCTGAACTTGTCATGCCGCGCGTTGTGAAAAGCAACGACGTGCGTGAACCCTTTAATGAAGAAAAGCTGCGTAGCGGCATGCTCAGAGCGCTTGAGAAACGGCCTGTTAGCGCGGATGACGTCGAAATGGCGTTAAACCATATCAAATCACAGCTGCGTGCGACTGGTGAGCGTGAGGTGCCGAGCAAGATGATTGGCAACCTGGTGATGGAGCAGTTGAAAAAGCTCGATAAAGTCGCCTACATCCGCTTTGCCTCTGTCTACCGGAGTTTCGAAGACATCAAAGAATTTGGCGAAGAGATTGCTCGCCTACAGGACTAAGCCATGCAGGATGAATTGTACATGGCGCGTGCGCTGAAGCTTGCTGCGCGCGGACGTTTTACCACTCACCCCAACCCCAACGTGGGCTGCGTGATTGTGAAGGATGGGGAGATCGTCGGTGAAGGATATCACCACCGTGCGGGCGAACCGCATGCCGAAGTTCATGCTCTGCGGATGGCTGGAGAAAAAGCGCAAGGGGCAACGGCCTATGTGACGCTTGAACCCTGTAGTCATCATGGTCGCACGCCGCCGTGTTGCGATGCGCTGATTGCGGCGGGTGTATCGCGTGTGGTTGCGGCGATGCAGGATCCCAATCCGCAGGTCGCAGGACGTGGGCTCTACCGTTTGCAGCAGGCGGGCATCGACGTCAGCCACGGGCTGATGATGAGCGAAGTTGAGCAACTGAATAAAGGCTTTCTCAAGCGCATGCGTACGGGATTCCCGTATCTGCAGCTTAAGCTTGGCGCGTCGCTTGATGGCCGTACGGCGATGGCCAGCGGTGAAAGCCAGTGGATTACCTCACCGCAGGCGCGCCGCGATGTGCAACGTTTGCGCGCGCAAAGCCATGCCATTTTAACCAGCAGTGCTACGGTGCTGGCAGACGACCCTCAGCTTACCGTGCGTTGGTCGGAGCTTGGGGAGTCAACTCAGGCGAGTTACCCGCAGGAAGAGCTGCGCCAACCAATCCGCATTGTTCTGGATAGCCAGAATCAGGTCACGCCGGAGCACCGTATTGTGCAACAGCCTGGAGAAACCTGGATTGTCCGGACTGAAGACGACCCTCGTAGCTGGCCGGAGACAGTTCGTAGCCTGAAGGTGCCGGAACATAACGGGCATCTGGATCTGGTGGTGCTGATGATGCAACTGGGCAAACAGCAAATTAACAGCATTTGGGTTGAAGCAGGCCCAACGCTCGCGGGGGCATTATTACAGGCCGGTTTGGTCGATGAGCTAATCGTGTATGTTGCGCCTAAACTGTTAGGCAGCGATGCGCGAGGATTATGTGTGCTTCCAGGCCTTGAGAAACTGGCTGACGCACCCCATTTCAAATTCAATGAGATACGCCAGGTGGGCCTGGACGTTTGCCTGCATTTAACGACTGCGTGAGGCTTTCTGATTTAGAGGAAGCAGCGCACAGAATATTATGATAAAATCCGCCCCCCTTACGGGGCCATAAATCGAACCCGAAGGAAGAATATGAACATTATTGAAGCTAACGTTGCTACCCCGGACGCTCGCGTCGCCATCACCATTGCGCGTTTCAACAACTTTATCAATGACAGCCTGCTGGAAGGTGCTATCGACGCCCTGAAACGTATTGGCCAGGTTAAAGATGAAAACATTACCGTTGTTTGGGTTCCAGGTGCATATGAGCTGCCGCTGGCCGCTGACGCACTGGCAAAAACCGGTAAATACGACGCGGTGATTGCGCTCGGTACGGTGATCCGTGGCGGTACCGCGCACTTCGAATATGTGGCTGGCGGTGCAAGCAATGGCCTGGCGCATGTCGCTCAGGACAGTGGCATTCCGGTAGCCTTCGGTGTTCTGACCACCGAAAGTATTGAACAAGCCATCGAACGTGCTGGCACTAAAGCCGGTAACAAAGGCGCAGAAGCTGCACTGACTGCGCTTGAAATGATTAATGTATTGAAAGCCATTAAGGCCTGATTTTTGTAAGGGGAAATCCGTGAAACCTGCTGCTCGTCGCCGCGCCCGTGAGTGTGCCGTCCAGGCGCTCTACTCCTGGCAGTTGTCCCAGAACGACATCGCTGATGTTGAATACCAGTTCCTGGCGGAACAGGACGTTAAAGATGTCGACGTTCTGTATTTCCGCGAACTGCTGTCCGGGGTGGCGACTAACAGCGCGTACCTGGATGGATTAATGAAGCCTTACCTGTCTCGTCTGTTAGAAGAGCTGGGTCAGGTAGAAAAAGCCGTACTGCGTATTGCGCTGTTTGAACTGTCTAAACGTAGTGATGTGCCGTACAAAGTGGCCATCAACGAAGCGATTGAACTGGCGAAAACCTTCGGCGCTGAAGATAGCCATAAATTCGTGAACGGCGTACTGGATAAAGCAGCACCTGTGATTCGCCCCAACAAAAAGTAATCCCGAGGCCGGCTGGATGGTGGAACCTGTTTCCGCTGTCCCCGGCTTTTTCTTTTTTTTCTGCTGAGGCATAACGTATGGCATGCGGCGAGTTTTCCCTGATTGCCCGTTATTTTGACCGCGTAAGAACGTCTCGTCTTGATGTCGAAACCGGTATTGGTGACGACTGCGCACTCCTGAATATCCCTGAAAAACAGACGCTGGCGATCAGTACCGATACGCTGGTGGCAGGCAATCACTTCCTCCCCGACATTGATCCCGCCGATCTCGCCTGGAAAGCACTGGCGGTGAATTTGAGCGATCTGGCGGCGATGGGGGCCGATCCTGCGTGGTTGACGCTGGCACTCACGTTACCTGACGTTAATGAAGCCTGGCTTGAAGCCTTCAGCGATGGCCTGTTTGAACTCCTTAATTACTATGATATGCAGCTGATTGGCGGTGACACCACGCGTGGGCCACTGTCGATGACGTTGGGTATCCATGGCTACGTCCCCATTGGGCGGGCCTTAAAACGCTCTGGTGCGAAGCCGGGGGACTGGATTTATGTTACCGGTACGCCGGGAGACAGCGCGGCGGGGCTGGCGATTTTACAGAATCGGTTGCAGGTTGGAGATGCAAAAGACGCAGACTATCTGCTTAAACGCCATCTGCGTCCCACGCCGCGTATTTTACAGGGACAAGCCCTGCGCGATCTGGCCAGTGCGGCTATCGATATCTCCGATGGCCTGATTTCCGATCTGGGGCATATCGTTAATGCCAGCGGCTGTGGCGCGCGGGTTAACGTCGATGCGCTGCCTTACTCCACGGCATTCGCCCGGCACGTTGAGCCGGAACAGGCCCTACGCTGGGCGCTCTCGGGCGGTGAAGATTATGAGTTATGCTTTACCGTACCGGAAATTAACCGTGGTGCGCTGGATGTGGCGCTGGGAAATCTCGGCGCAGCGTTTACCTGCATTGGGCAGATGAGCGCAGACGTGGAAGGCATTCACTTTACGCGCGATGGAAAATCCGTCACGTTTGACTGGAAAGGATATGACCATTTTGCCGCGCCTTAAAAAAGATGTCGCCAAAAGCCGCCTGAGTATGCGCAATCCGTGGCACCTGCTAGCCACCGGTTTTGGCAGCGGGTTGAGCCCAATTGTTCCTGGCACGATGGGATCGCTGGCGGCTATCCCTTTTTGGTATTTAATGACCTTTCTACCGTGGCAGCTGTATTCACTGGTGGTGATGTTATCTATCTGTATCGGCGTTTATCTGTGCCATCAAACGGCGAAAGATATGGGTGTGCACGATCACGGTAGCATTGTCTGGGACGAGTTTGTCGGGATGTGGATTACCCTGATGGCGCTGCCGACCAATGACTGGCAGTGGGTTGCCGCCGGATTTGTGATTTTCCGTATTCTGGATATGTGGAAGCCGTGGCCGATTCGTTGGTTCGATCGCAACGTGCATGGCGGGACGGGGATCATGATCGACGATATTGTGGCCGGAATACTCTCTGCCGGAATTTTGTATTTTATCGGTCATCACTGGCCGGTAGGTATCATTTAACCCTTTTGGGGGCTGTTGTAGGCCGGATGCGCTATGATTATCCGGCCTACAATTAGCCATCGCCAATACTTATTTAAATCCCACCACCGGATGCTGTTTGTACGGTGTTTCCAGCTCGGCAATCTGCTCCGGCTTCAGCGTTAAATCCACCGCATTGAGCAACTCATCCAGCTGTTCCTCGCGCGATGTACCGATAATCGGCGCTGCCACACCCGGTTTGCTCAGCAGCCAGGCCAGCGCAACCTGCGCGCGCGTTACGCCCAGTTCCTCACTGACGCCGGTCAGCCGTGCGGCAATTTGCGCGTCGTTTTCATCGCTCTCGTTGTACAAATTTTTACCGACTTCATCGGAAACCAGACGTGCTGTCGTTTCTCCCCATGGGCGCGTCAGGCGTCCACGTGCCAGTGGACTCCAGGGGATCACTGCCACGCCTTCCTCGTAGCACAGTGGCAGCATTTCGCGTTCTTCTTCGCGGTAGATCAGATTGTAGTGATCCTGCATGCTAACGAACTGCGCCCAGCCGTGTTGCTTCTGTAAGGCCAGCGCCTGAGCAAATTGCGAAGCGTGCATGGAGGAGGCGCCGATATAGCGCGCTTTACCGGCTTTCACGACGTCGTTTAGAGCCTCAAGGGTTTCTTCAATAGGTGTGTTGTAATCCCAGCGGTGAATTTGCAGGATGTCGACATAGTCCATACCCAGACGTCTGAGGCTGTCGTCGATTGAACGCAGGATTTGTGCGCGGGATAATCCTTCTGCTAAATCATCAACCTGGTGAAAAACCTTGGTAGCGACCACGACATCTTCGCGGCGGGCGAAATCACGCAGCGCGCGACCGACAATCTCTTCGCTACTGCCAGCGGAGTAGCTGTTGGCGGTATCGAAAAAGTTAATGCCGCCCTCAAGGGCGTGTTTGATTATCGGGCGGCTGCTTTCTTCAGGTAGCGTCCAGGCGTGATTGCCGCGATTAGGCTCGCCAAACGTCATGCAGCCCAGGCAAAGGCGGGAGACCCGTAGGTCGGTTTTTCCTAAGATGTTGTATTTCATCAATCCACTCCTGCTTAGCTCGTGATGAATTAAGCATAGCAGGAGCGGGGAGGGGATTATGCCAGCCAGGCCTTGATTTTGGCCTCAATTCCGACGGCATTCAGACCCAGATCGGCGCGAGCTTCATCCTGAGTTCCCTGCGGGATGAAGAAGTCTGGTAGGCCAATGTTCAGCACCGGGACGGGCTTACGATGGGCCATCAGCACTTCGTTTACACCGCTGCCAGCACCACCCATAATGGCGTTCTCTTCAATGGTAACCAGCACCTCGTGTTGGGCAGCCATTTCAAGGATCAACGTTTCATCCAGTGGTTTCACAAAACGCATATCGACCAGCGTGGCGTTCATCGACTCTGCGACCTGAGCGGCTTCCGGCATCAGGGTACCGAAGTTGAGAATTGCCACTTTCTCCCCGTGACGTCTCACTATACCTTTCCCGATAGGCAGTTGTTCCAGCGGGGTCAACTCTACGCCCACCGCGTTACCTCGCGGATAACGCACGACCGTTGGACCGTCGTTGTAGTGATAGCCGGTGAACAGCATCTGGCGGCATTCGTTTTCATCACTCGGGGTCATAATGACCATTTCCGGGATGCAGCGCAGGAAGGAAAGATCGAACGCCCCTTGATGGGTTTGTCCATCTGCGCCAACAATTCCTGCCCGGTCAACGGCGAACAGAACTGGCAGTTTCTGGATGGCGACATCATGCAGCACCTGATCGTAGGCGCGCTGCAGGAAGGTCGAGTAAATAGCCACGACCGGCTTATAGCCGCCAATCGCCAGACCGGCAGCAAACGTCACCGCGTGCTGTTCGGCGATCGCCACATCGAAGTAGCGGTCCGGGAACTTACGTGAAAACTCCACCATACCGGAACCTTCGCGCATCGCCGGGGTGATTGCCATCAGCTTATTGTCTTTCGCTGCGGTTTCGCACAGCCAGTCACCGAAGATTTTTGAATAGCTCGGCAGGCCGCCGCTGCTTTTCGGCAGGCATCCGCTGGATGGATCGAATTTTGGTACCGCGTGGAAGGTGATTGGATCTTTTTCTGCCGGCTCGTAACCACGACCTTTTTTGGTCATGATGTGCAGGAACTGCGGGCCTTTCAGATCGCGCATGTTCTTCAGTGTGGTAATAAGCCCCAGCACGTCGTGACCGTCCACCGGACCGATATAGTTAAAGCCCAGTTCTTCAAACAGCGTACCCGGCACAACCATGCCTTTAATGTGTTCTTCGGTACGTTTGAGCAACTCTTTAATTGGCGGCACGCCGGAGAAGACTTTTTTCCCGCCTTCGCGCAGCGAGGAGTAGAGTTTGCCAGAGAGCAGTTGCGCCAGATGATTGTTCAGCGCGCCAACGTTCTCTGAAATCGACATTTCGTTGTCGTTGAGGATAACCAACATGTCGGGTTTAATATCGCCTGCGTGGTTCATCGCTTCAAACGCCATCCCGGCGGTGATAGCGCCGTCGCCAATCACACATACGGTACGACGTTTTTTGCCTTCTTTCTCAGCGGCAACCGCAATACCGATACCTGCGCTAATGGAGGTTGAAGAGTGCCCAACGCTCAGTACGTCATACTCGCTCTCACCGCGCCACGGGAACGGATGCAAACCGCCTTTCTGACGAATGGTGCCGATTTTATCACGGCGTCCGGTCAGTATTTTGTGCGGGTAAGCCTGATGTCCTACATCCCAGATTAACTGGTCGAACGGGGTATTGTAGACATAGTGCAGCGCGACGGTGAGTTCCACCGTGCCCAGACCAGAGGCGAAGTGCCCGCTGGAACGGCTTACGCTGTCGAGCAAATAGCGGCGCAGTTCGTCGCAAAGCTTTGGCAGGCTCTCTTTTGGCAGCAGACGTAACTCCTGGGTGGAGTCGACCAGCGCCAGGGTCGGGTATTTGGCTATATCAAAACTCATCGCAAGCTCATGGGATATGTTGGTTTATTTATCACGCTGGATTATGTAGTCCGCTAGCGCTTCCAGTGCCGAGGTATCGAGTGACTGTGCGGCCAGCAAACTTAGCGACTGGCGGGCATCCTCGATTAAATCCCGGGCTTTATTCTGGGCTTGCTCAAGACCCAGAAGTGCAGGATAGGTACTTTTGCCAAGCTGCTGGTCAGCACCCTGACGTTTACCCAATGTTGCAGTATCGCCTACCACATCCAGGATGTCATCCTGAACCTGGAAGGCCAGACCGATGCTTTCTGCGTATTTGTCGAGTATTGCCAGGCATTCTCGCCCTTTATCGCCTGCGCTTAATGCTCCCAGACGTACGGCGGCGCGAATCAATGCCCCGGTTTTATGGCGGTGAATACGCTCCAGCGCATCCAGCTCAACCTGATGACCTTCAGCTTCCAGATCCAGTGCCTGACCGCCGCACATACCGGCGATACCGCTGGCCTGAGCCAGTTCAGAGATCATCGCGATGCGGTCACGGTCAGATACTTCCGGCATTGGAGCGTCGCTGATAATGGAGAATGCCAGCGTTTGCAGCGCATCTCCGGCCAGGATCGCGTTTGCCTCACCAAATTTTACGTGGCAAGTCGGCAGACCGCGGCGCAGGTCATCGTCGTCCATCGCGGGTAAATCATCGTGCATCAGCGAATAGGCGTGAATGCATTCGACGGCGGCAGCGGGAGCATCAAGCGTACTCAGGCTGACACCAAACATCTGACCGGTCGCATACACCAGGAACGGGCGCAGGCGTTTACCGCCTAATAATGCGCCATATTGCATGGTTTCGACCACGGGAGTGTTCTGAAAGGGCAGTGGCGCGATAAAACGGCTCAGTGCCTGGTTGGCCTGCTCAACGCAAGCCTGTAGCTGCTGCGTAAAATCCATTTACTCATTATCCGGTGTAAAAGGCGTAAGGGCCGCGTCTTCAGTATCTGACAGCAGGATTTGTACGCGCTGTTCAGCCTGTTGCAATTTGACCTGTCCTTGACGCGCCAACTGTACGCCGCGTTCGAATTCGTTCAACGCTTCTTCTAACGGCAGGTCGCCGCCTTCCAGACGGGTAACAATTTGTTCCAGCTCGCTCAGCGCGGTTTCAAAACTGGCGGGCGCTTCATTTTTCTTCGGCATAATGAATGTCTGACTCTCTGTATTGGCAGCACAAGACTATGGTAACGGACTCGCACTGATAAGCAAATAACGCGCAATGTGCACAGTAGCCGCGTGATGGTGATATACTTGCGCGCCTGGATGCAGTCGCGGGTATGGGCTGCTGTATTTTTTTCCATTACAAGTCATTCAGACTTGCCTAAGAACCATTGCCGCCATGAAGTTTATCATTAAATTGTTCCCAGAAATCACCATCAAAAGCCAATCTGTGCGTTTGCGCTTTATAAAAATTCTGACAGGGAACATTCGTAACGTTTTAAAGCACTATGATGAAGACCTTGCCGTTGTCCGTCACTGGGATCACGTTGAGGTTCGCGCTAAAGATGAAAGCCAGCGCCTGGACATTCGCGACGCGCTGACCCGTATTCCGGGGATCCACCACATTCTCGAAGTAGAAGACGTGCCGTTTACCGATATGCACGATATTTTCGAGAAAGCGCTGGTACAGTATCGCGATCAACTGGAAGGTAAAACCTTCTGCGTACGCGTTAAGCGTCGTGGTAAGCATGAGTTTAGCTCCATTGAGGTGGAACGTTATGTTGGCGGTGGACTGAACCAGCATATTGAATCCGCGCGCGTGAAACTGACGAAGCCGGACGTGACGGTTAATCTTGAAATCGAAAACGACCGTCTGTTGCTGGTTAAAGGCCGCTATGAAGGTATTGGCGGTTTCCCAATTGGTACGCAGGAAGACGTACTGTCGCTGATCTCCGGTGGTTTCGACTCCGGCGTGTCAAGCTACATGCTGATGCGTCGCGGCTGCCGCGTGCACTACTGCTTCTTCAACCTTGGCGGGGCAGCGCATGAAATCGGTGTTCGCCAGGTGGCGCATTACCTGTGGAATCGCTTCGGTAGTTCGCATCGCGTGCGTTTTGTTGCTATCAACTTTGAACCGGTGGTCGGTGAGATCCTGGAGAAAGTTGATGACGGCCAGATGGGCGTGGTTCTCAAGCGTATGATGGTTCGCGCGGCGTCGAAAGTCGCTGAGCGCTACGGCGTACAGGCGCTGGTAACCGGTGAAGCACTGGGTCAGGTGTCCAGTCAGACGCTGACCAACCTGCGTTTGATCGATAACGTATCAGACACCCTGATCCTGCGCCCACTTATCTCCCATGATAAAGAGCACATCATCAATCTGGCGCGTGAAATTGGCACCGAGGATTTTGCTCGTACCATGCCGGAATACTGCGGTGTAATTTCAAAAAGCCCGACGGTGAAAGCGATCAAAGCAAAGATTGAGGCCGAAGAAGAAAACTTCGATTTCTCTATCCTCGATAAAGTGGTTGAAGAAGCGAACAATATTGATATTCGCGATATCGCCCAGCAGACGCAGCAAACCGTGGTAGAAGTAGAAACCGTGAGCGGTTTCGGCCCGAACGATATGATCCTGGATATCCGTTCTGTGGATGAACAGGATGATAAACCGCTGAAGGTTGACGGCGTGGACGTCGTTTCTCTGCCGTTCTACAAGCTGAGCACCAAATTCGGCGATCTGGACCAGAGCAAAACCTGGCTGCTGTGGTGTGAACGCGGGGTGATGAGCCGCCTGCAGGCGCTGTATCTGCGCGAGCAGGGCTTTGAAAACGTGAAGGTGTATCGCCCGTAATTGAGTAAACACCGTGTTGTAGGCCGGATAAGGCGGTTACGCCGCCATCCGGCAATGCAACGATATTATTCAAAACGCACAGGAAGCGTCTTCCCGTTCGACTCCCAGACGCCCTGATAAACCCCGTCTTTTAAATCCAGTGTTATTTTCTCTTGCGATTGTTCAGCTGCAGACGTCTTCAGTTCATAATGTTGATTGTCGGCTGTATCGCATTTGCCGGTTAATTCAATCGGTGCGCCAAATTTCTGGTAAAAGTAAGCCCCGTCAAAAAAATCACCGTATTTGCAGTCCACCTTCAACACAATACGCATGCTTTTTCCCAGCGTGCCGTACATTACTTTGCCGTCAATGCCGGGCGCTGGCGAAACCGGTGTTGTACTCTTTGCTCCAGTCAGATACTGGCCGTACGGCGTGAGCCGATTTTGCAGTTCTGCGGTTGGGATTTTAGTGGTGAAATCACCCAACTCGTCGAGTGCGCGGCTGGCGTGGTTGCTACAGCGCCCGTTCAGGAAAGCCAGATGGTCTTTTTGCAGGGAGAATTTGTCGATGTAGTACAAACCGTCGGTGTAGGTTGCGCACGATGCGTAGAATTCGGCATAGTCAAAGTCTTCGCCTTTCTCTTCTTTTATTTGCGCCGACGTCTGCGATTTATGCGCATCAACAAAGGTATCGATTTGGCCACGGATATCTTTTCTGATGCGGGTATTTAATTCGGCCATCGTAGAGCGGGAAAAGAGATCGTTGAGGGTAATTGCCGCGCCGTTGGCTAAATCGAAGCTGAGCGGTACATTGTACGATTCGCAATACGCTCCGCAGCCTTCGACAAACATATTCATGGTCAGGATTTTTTCGTCGCGAAATTCAACCGTGTAGTTAAGGTTTGCGGTGGGATTCATGGCTGATTTCGCAAACTGGTTTACTGTGGTCTGCGGAGTATTACCCGGTAGCTGATTGATAAAGGTTGCGAAAATATAATCGTTAATACGTTTCGCAACCTTGGGGTTATCCGTCGAGGAAAACCATGGCACGCGATATTGCATTTCAGTGCTTCCGGGATAGCGATACTCAATATTCTTTATGTCGAGTTGCGTCGCTGTGGCATAACCGGAAAGGAGCAATAAAGCCACTCCACTTAGATATCCTTTCATTATGATTCCTTATAAGGGAGTGGCCTGAAGATTTACTCGTAGTAGTTATAGATTCCCGCTGCCATCACTAGTTGTGATGCAACTTCGTAAGCCTTTTCACGACTGACCAGAAGATCAATGATTTTCAAACCGAAATCGATTGAGGTTCCCGGTCCCTGGCTGGTTAACAGGTTAACTCGCGGATCCCATACGACGCGCTTGTCCTGCCATTGATCAGCGGGGATCTTGTCTTTCAGCGCCGGGTAGCCGGTCATGTTGCCGATGGGAAAAATGTCGTGTGGGACGAGGACGGTGGCAGCCGCGGCACAGATTGCCGCGACAATGCGTCCGGAGCGATGAAACTGCTTCACGGTTTCGACCAGCAGAGGGCTGTCGCGAAAACACTCGGCGCCTTTAATACCGCCCGGCAGTACGATAATGTCGAAATCGCCGTCAGCAACTTCGACTAATGGCGCATCCGCCAGCAGTTTCACACCGCGCGAGCACACGATCGTCAGGTTGCCATCGCTGGCGACGCTGGCGGTTGTGACCTTAATTCCGCCGCGAACCAGTAGATCGATAGTAGTAACCGCTTCGGTTTCTTCACTACCAGGGGCGAGACATACCAGTGCTTGAGCGCTCATACTCACTTTCCTTTCTTTTAACCATTTCAAACAGGCGGGCATTTTCCGGAACGGCGATGCCGTGCGCGCGTGCACGTTTTAACAAATAACCGGTAATGTAGTCGATCTCGGTATGACGCATGGCGCGAATGTCCTGCAGCATAGATGAGATATTTTCCGCCGTACTGTCAATCACTTGCTCGACATAATAGCGTAAATCATCCGCTGATGTGTGGTGGCCTTCGCGTTCGATGACCGCTGCCACTTCCTCGCAGATGAGCGCTATTTTTTCAGGGTGATGGCGTAACTCACCGTTTGGGCAATCCCATAATGCGGTCAGCGGGTTAATGACGCAGTTGACGGCCAGCTTGCGCCATAGCTCGGCGCGAATAGTGTTGTGCCAGGCGACGTCCGGCAGCACCTCTTGCAGGGTTTCAGCCAGATAGCTGAAATCGCCGTCTTGCTCACGCGCCGGCCCAATACGCGTTGTTCCCTGAGCGACATGAATGATGACGTTCCCGTCACGGCGTGCTGCGTGGGTGGTGGTTCCCATCAGCAAGGGTTGCTTAATGTTATGTAACTCTTCAATCGTCCCCATGCCGTTGTGAATAAGCAGAATTGGCGTGGTTTCAGGCAGAATTGCGGCCAAGCCTTTTACCGCATCAGAAACCTGCCAGGCCTTCAGGGTGACCAGCAGCAGGTCGCTTTTTGCCAAAAAGTCGGGGTCATTTGCCGTCAGGGATTCATTAAAAACTGAGCCATCCGTGTCGATCAGGTTTACGCTGCAATAGGGTTGCGGTACGCGCAGCCACCCTTGCACCTCATGTCCATGTTTGCACAGCGCTGTAAGCCATAGCTGTCCTAACGCTCCACATCCCAGTACGGTAATTTTCATTCTTCCTCCTCACCTGCAACAGCACCAGGTGTTAATCCATATCGACCGCACCCTATTATTGTTCGCAGATGTCGCTACCACGTACAATGAAAGGATACAGCCTAGTATAGCGCTGTCTGTTGAGTAACTTTGCAGGTATTATGCTTCGCATCAAAAATGAAGGGAGAGGAAAAGATGCCATCTTTCGATATTGTCTCTGAAGTTGATCTTCAGGAAGCCCGTAACGCGGTGGATAACGCCAGCCGTGAAGTCGAGTCACGCTTTGATTTTCGTGGCGTTGAAGCCACTTTTGAGCTGAATGAGTCAAATAAGACGATTAAGGTGCTGAGCGAGTCTGATTTTCAGGTTAATCAGCTGCTGGATATTTTGCGTGCCAAGCTGCTGAAACGCGGTATTGAAGGCACCTCGCTGGACGTACCAGAAACTTTCGTGCACAGCGGTAAAACCTGGTTTGTTGAAGCTAAGCTGAAGCAGGGCATTGAAAGTGCGGTGCAAAAGAAAATCGTTAAGCTGATCAAAGACAGCAAGCTGAAGGTGCAGGCGCAGATTCAGGGTGAAGAAATTCGTGTGACCGGTAAGGCGCGTGACGATCTGCAATCCGTCATGGCGCTGGTTCGCGGTGGCGATCTCGGCCAGCCGTTCCAGTTTAAAAATTTCCGCGATTAAGTCGTAATGCCTGATCCGGCCTACAGGTCGCACACGCTATTTGTAGGCCGGATAAGACGATAGTCGCCATCCGGCAATTATCACGCCTGGCTGATGGCCTGCTCAACCTCAAATCGATTGGTGACTTTGCTGTCGATTTTCACGTAGGCCGAGTGCTCTTTTGCGACAATTAACACTTCGCTTATCCCTTCTTTCGCCAGCAGACGCTGCTTCAACGTGTCATCCGCGGCAATCTCTGGTGGGATTTCCACGCGCAGGCTGCTGACGTACGGCGGTTCTTTCATTGTGCTTGCCACCAGTAACCAAATGGCTGCCAGCAGCGCGCCAGCCAGGAATATGGCCTGACCATCAAACATTTCGACCACCCAACCACCGAGTGAACCGCCAATCGCCACGCCAAGAAACTGGCTGGTGGAGTAAACGCCCATCGCCGTGCCTTTATAACCTGCAGGTGATTCTTTGCTGATAAGCGAGGGGAGGAGGGCTTCCATCAGGTTAAAGGCGAGGAAGAAAATCTGCACGCCCGCAATCAGACCCCAGAAACGAATGTTAGCGCTCCACAATACAATCTCTGCAATAAGGATCAGTAACACGCAGGCGAGGAATACGCGTTTCATCTTGCGCTTTACTTCGGCGTAAATGATGAACGGCACCACGGAAACAAAGGACAGCAGCATCGTCACCAGATAAATTTTCCAGTGTTCTGCGGCGGGGAAACCGGCTTTCGCCAGTTGTCCTGGTAACGCGACGAAAGTGGACATCAGCAAAATGTGCAGACACATGATGCCGAAATTGAGCTTCAGCAGTTTGGGCTCCGCCAGCACTTTGCTGAAGCTATCTTTTACCATGCCCGATTCACGGTTTAGTACGTGGCTGGTGCTATTGGGAACGACCCAAATGGTCAGCACGATACCCGTGGTGGCAAGGGCGGCAATCATCCAGAACAGCGCGTGTAGCCCCAGCGCATGGGTAACGATGGGCCCCAGCACCATCGCAATGGCAAAGGTGATACCAAAGCTGACGCCGATAAACGCCATCGCTTTGGTGCGGTTTTGCTCGCGGGTTAAGTCGGAAAGCAGCGCCATCACGGCGGCGGCAATCGCGCCAGAGCCTTGTAGGGCGCGGCCAAGAATTATTCCCCAGATTGAATCGGAGAGCGCGGCAATCACGCTGCCGAGAACGAAAACCGCCAGTCCGCCGACAATAAGCGGCTTACGGCCGATGCGGTCAGAGAGCAAACCAAAGGGGATCTGGAAGACGGCCTGCGCCAGGCCATAAATGCCGATGGCAAGGCCTATCAGCGCTTCACTGGCGCCCTGTAGCGCCATGCCGTATGTGGTCAGAACCGGTAGAACCATAAACATGCCAAGCATGCGCAACGAGAATACGGTCCCTAAACCCCAGGTGGCGCGCAACTCACCGGGCGTCATTTTGTAATCGTTCATTCCCACCTCTGTATTAATTTCGCGCCTAGTGTAAAGCGGGGAAGGAATGGGGTAAACCTCTACGATATGTGGAATTGTGTAGCGCGGAAACTTAAATAGTTACAGCTGCAACTAATTTACTTGCGATAATTACAGGTGTAGTCTTTTTGTGGTTATTTCTAATGGAAAGAGGGAAAAGGAAAATGGCGATTCCAGGCAATATGTGGATTTATGACGATGGTGGCGCGCTGATTAAGGGCGGGTGTGACGTAAAGGGAAGAGAATACAGTATTGAATTTAAAGGTTTTCATCACAATCTCTCTATTCCAACTGATAATGCAACGGGTAAACCAACAGGCACACGCCAACATTCACCGATGATGATCGTCAAAGAATTTGACTACTCGAGTCCCTATTTATACAAAGCGGTCGCTTCTGGTCAGAATCTTAAGTCTGCAGAGATTCGTTGGTACAAAATCAATGATGCCGGTCAGGAAGTGGAGTATTTCAACATGCTGCTCGAGGGCGTGCGGATTGTCTCGGTCTCTCCGACGATGGCTGGGCCAGAAGACAAAAACAACAATCACCTTGAAACCATAGAGTTACGCTACGAAAAAATCACATGGAAGCATTGCGACGGGAACATTATCTATACCGACGCATGGAATGATAGGCAGACGGCATAATGGGTGATTGAATGGACACAACTGAAGAAGCGAATGGAACCTATTGGTATCATGGTCACGCTAACGTAACGTCGGGTGAGCTGTTTGATTTGATATTCATTGAGCAGTTGGCAGATTCATTAGGTATCACCACGGAAGCGGTTACGCTGGTTTTGATCGGTCAACCATTTATTCCTGTCAAAGGAAAACTATCAGCAGCCACGAACACCCCTGGCACTAGTATTGCATCAATGCTATGTAGAAAACTTCTGAAAGGGGCTCGGTTCCCGTTTGGTTTAAGACTACACGCTCCTATGGGGAAGTTTTCCAAATTGAAGATGGTTCCAACGAACCAAATAGCAACTTACATAGGCCGTTGGGTTCCTTTTGTCGGGCATGCTCAGTTAATCGTGCTTTTGTTCGCGGTGACAAAACACACCCGCGATAAATACAATCTCATCGCACGACCCAAAGATCGCATACAGTGGACATCCTTCTGATGAGAAATTATGAAGCTGAAGTTATTGAGTACATCATGAAGAATTACCCAATTAGGGAACGTTGGTTCAGACCAGGTCTTAAGCAGGTCACTAAAGAATGGACCCTTGAGGATGATTTTCAGTTTGTTCCGGAAGATGCGTATGATTTTTTAGCTGATTTATTTGAGCATTTTGATATTGAATATTCGAAGTTTGATGGAAGAAATTATATTGAACAAGAATACCCTTTCTGGCGAAAAGATCCTCCTGAAATTGAGTTGAAGCCTTTGACAGTAGGTATGATTATTGAGTCAGCAAAGGCTGGAAAATGGCTTTACGACTGAATAACATTCCTGCCAATAAAAAGGGTGCCGAAGCACCCTTTTCGTATCAGCAGATTTTACCAGACGTAAGTCAGCAGGTTCTGCGAGTTTGGCACCATAAAGTCGACGGACATCATCACGGAAAGCGCGGTAATGGCGATGATGGAGAAGCCGAACAGCTTGCGCGCCCAGACTTTGTCATCTTCCACTTTATAACCGCGCAGCGCCATGCCCAACCACCAGACGCTCACCGCCGCAGCAACAATCAGGTATTTATAACCTGCATAGCCGCCCAGGGTTAGCATCAGCGTGGCGATAGCAAATGCGATGATATACAGCGTGATATGGTTTTTCGCGACTGAAATGCCTTTCACCACCGGCAGTACTGGGATGTTGGCAGCCTGATAATCCTTAAAGCGGAAAATCGCAATCGCGTAAGAGTGCGGCATCTGCCACAGGCTGAAAATAGCCAGCAGAATCAGCGCACCGCTATCGAACTCACCGGTTACGGCGCAGTAGCCAATCACCGGCGGCGCAGCGCCGGAGAGTGAGCCAATCAGCGTGCCATAAACGGAATGGCGCTTCATGTACAGGCTATAGACGCCCACATAGACCACGAAGCCCATTACCCCCAGCCAGCAGGCCAGAGGGTTCGCGCCAAACCACAGCAGCATAAAGCCAGCAATACCCAGCAGGGTGGCGTATACCAGTGAGACCGCAGGGGAAATCAGACCTTTAACCAGCACGCGGTTTTTGGTCCTCTCCATCTTCCTGTCGATATCCCTGTCGATGTAGTTGTTAAATACACAACCCGACGCCACAACCAGTGACACCCCAACCAGCGTGTAGATAAACAGGGGATAATCAATGCTGCCTTTCGAGGCCAGCAGGAACCCCCCAATCACCGAGATCAGGTTGCCAAAGATGATGCCTGGTTTCGTTACTTGCAGGTATTGCTTAAACATCATAATCGCCGCTCTTAGTGCATCATCATGTTGTAGTTAAGGTTCCACATAATCCAGATGGAGCCCACAACCAGGATGGCGATGATTAGCACAGTAAAGACAAAGGCCGTCATGTTCCAACCTTCATCAGATTTGCTATTCATGTGCAGGAAGCACACCAGGTGCACCAGAATCTGTACCACTGCCATTGCCAGAATAGTTCCCAGAATGACGGCCGGAGAGGCAGAACCTGTCATCACCATCCAGAACGGAATAACCGTCAGGATGATCGACAGGATAAAACCTGTCATGTAGGTTTTTACGCTGCCATGGGATGCGCCGCCGCTCTCGTTAGCATGACTCATTACATCGCCCCCATCAGATAAACAACAGTGAACACACAGATCCATACCACATCCAGGAAGTGCCAGAACAGGCTCAGGCACATGATGCGGGTACGGTTAGTACTGGTCAGGCCGCGACGAGCGACTTGCACCATCAGAACTGCCATCCAGATAAGACCGGAGGTGACGTGCAGACCGTGCGTGCCGACCAGCGCGAAGAACGCAGACAGGAAACCGCTACGATCCGGGCCCATGCCGTTAACAATCAGGTGATGGAATTCATAGAGTTCCATCCCGATGAATCCGGCACCGAACAAGAAGGTCAACGCCAGCCAGGAGATAACCTGGCTCTTGTTGTTCTTGTACATGGCAATCGCTGCCATGCCGTAAGTAATGGAGCTGAATAACAGCAGGAATGTTTCAACCAGAACGAACGGCAGTTCAAAAATGTCCTTACCTGTCGGGCCACCTGCGGTGCCGTTCACCAGAACGGCATAGGTTGCAAACAGAATAGAGAACAGAATGCAGTCGCTCATCAGGTAGATCCAGAATCCGAAGATCTTGGTCTGGCCTGCATCGTGGTGCCCGTGTTCGTGCGCGTGGGCAGTCGCGTGCGTTAAAGTATCAGTTGCCATTTTTCAGCCCTGCCTTAGTAATCTCATCGAAATGCTGGTTTTCCAGTTTTTCGACTTCCGGGACCGGCACGTAGTAATCCACGTCTTCATCAAAGCTTTTCACAATCCAGCTGATGATCATGCCTGCGAAGCTTGCAATCGCCAGCCACCAGATATGCCAGATCATGGCGAAACCAAACAGTGTTGCGAAGGCGGTAATGACGATACCGGCACCGCTGTTCTTCGGCATATGAATTTCTTCATAGTGCGCAGGCTGCTTGTACGCTTCACCTTTTTCTTTCATTTCCCAGAAGGCATCACGCTCGTGAACGTGCGGCACAACGGCAAAGTTATAGAACGGAGGCGGGGAAGAGGTTGCCCACTCCAGCGTACGACCACCCCATGGGTCACCGGTCAGGTCACGGTTCTGCTCGCGGTCGCGAATAGAAACGAAGATCTGAATCAGCTGGCACAGGATACCCAGTGCAATCAGCGCGGCACCGCAGGCGGCAACGACCAGCATTGGATGGAACTGTGGGTCAATCTGCTGGCTGAGACGACGAGTCATACCCATGAAGCCCAGCACGTACAGCGGCATAAATGCCACGAAGAAGCCGATGATCCAGAACCAGAATGCGCGTTTACCCCAGGTTTCGTTCAGCGTGAAGCCAAACGCTTTTGGCCACCAGTAGGTCATACCTGCGAAGCAGCCAAATACGACGCCGCCGATGATAACGTTATGGAAGTGCGCAATCAGGAACAGACTGTTGTGCAGTACGAAGTCTGCACCCGGAACCGCCAACAGTACGCCGGTCATGCCGCCGACTGAGAAGGTCACGATAAAGCCAATCGTCCACAGCATCGCTGAGTGGAATACGATACGGCCCTGATACATGGTGAACAGCCAGTTGAAGATCTTCACCCCGGTCGGGATGGCGATAATCATGGTGGTAATACCGAAGAAGGCGTTTACGTTAGCGCCTGCACCCATGGTGAAGAAGTGGTGCAGCCAAACAACGAACGACAGAACGGTGATACACACGGTTGCCCACACCAGCGAGGTGTAACCAAACAGACGTTTACGTGAGAAGGTTGCCGCGATTTCGGAGAACACCCCGAAGACCGGCAGAACCAGGATGTACACTTCCGGATGGCCCCAGGCCCAAATCAGGTTGATGTACATCATCATGTTGCCGCCCATATCGTTGGTAAAGAAATGGGTGCCCAGATAGCGATCCAGGGTCAGCAACGCGACGGTAACCGTCAGGATTGGGAAAGAGGCGATAATCAGGATGTTCGCGCACAGAGACGCCCAGCTAAATACCGGCATCTTGAACATGGTCATTCCTGGTGCACGCATCTTAATGATGGTCACAAAGAAGTTGATACCGGTCAGGGTTGTACCAATACCGGACAACTGGACTGCCCATATCCAATAATCGACCCCGACGCTTGGACTGTACTCTATTCCCGAGAGCGGCGGATACGCCAGCCAACCGGTCTGCGCGAATTCACCCACGCCCAGAGACAGGTTAACCAGGATTACGCCGACAACGGTGAACCAGAAGCTCAGGTTGTTCAGGAACGGGAATGCAACGTCACGTGCACCGATCTGCAGTGGAACCACCAGGTTCATCAGACCGATAACAAATGGCATTGCCACGAAGAAGATCATAATCACGCCGTGAGCCGTGAAGATCTGGTCGTAGTGGTGAGGAGGCAGGAAGCCCGCTTCACCTGCAGAAGCCAGCGCTTGCTGACTACGCATCATGATGGCGTCGGCAAAGCCACGAATCAACATGACGATTGCGACGATGACATACATGATGCCAAGGCGTTTGTGGTCAACCGAAGTCAGCCACTCTTTCCACAGGTAGGTCCACTTACCGAAGTAAGTGATTAGGCCCAGTAAGGCCGCACCACCGATGATAATGGCAGCGATCGTAACCATGACAATGGGTTCATGGAACGGCACTGCATCCAGCGTCAATTTTCCGAACATCGTATTCTTCCTCGGCCCCTTAGTGAGCGGATTCCGCGTGGCTCATGTCCATGCCTTCCATGCCTTCGTGTGCGCTGTGCTCACCTTCGGGTTGGGTCATGTCCATGCTCTTACCGTGAGCCATAAATTTGTTAATAACATCTTTAAACAAATCGGGTTTCACGTTGGAGAAGTATTCCACCTGGTTGTATTCGCTTGGCACAGCCACTTTCTCGAACGCAGCCATGTCGCTCATGGTGTTCGTGGACTGTTTAGCTTTAGCAACCCATTGGTCGAATTCGGCGCGGTCCTTTGTTGCGATAGCCTTGAACTTCATACCGGAGAAGCCTGGTCCGCTATAGCTTGCGGAGATACCATCATAAGTACCGACTTCGTTGGCGATCAGATGCAGTCGAGTCTGCATACCGGCCATGGCATAAATCTGGCTACCCAGACGCGGGATAAAGAAGGAGTTCATCACGGAGTTGGATGTCACTTTGAACTCAACCGGAGTATTCGCCGGGAAGGCGATTTCATTCACGGTAGCGATACCCTGTTCCGGATAGATGAAGAACCATTTCCAGTCCATGGAAACCACTTCGATGGTAATGGGCTTCTCGTCATGCGCCAGCGGTTTGCTTGGCTCAAGAGCGTGAGTGGTTTTCCAGGTCAGAACGGCAAGGAAAATGATGATTAAGATCGGCACCGTCCAGACCACAGCTTCCACTTTATTGGAGTGTGACCAGTTCGGGCTGTACTTCGCATCTTTATTGCTTGCACGATACTTCCAGGCAAAACCAACAGCCATCAAGATGGCAGGAATAACGACAATCAACATCAGGCCAAATGCCGTCAGTATCAGTGAACGTTGTTCCAGTCCAATCTGTCCTTTAGGGTCAAGCAGCGCAGAATTACAGCCACTGAGTAACGCAGTGCCTGCAATTAATGACAACCATCCCAAACTTTTATTGTATTTCCTGAGTCTCATTTAACGACCTCAATTCCACGGGACCGGGTGGCGTTTAAAGTGTGAGGGCATTTTACGGGAAGGTTACATTACTGTAAACATCCTTGGATCTGTGTTACTGGGTTCTGCCGTGCATGTCACATATGTTGCAATATATGTCGCTTTGACTTTAAGAACCTGTTGCAACATCACGTTATAACGAAAGCAGGCAGGTGGGGGACAGGCTGAGGGCAATTGGTATAACCAATACGAAAATAAAACAATTGTTTAACAATTGATTATCAATAAAAAGACAAATTGGGAACAAAAAATAAATCTGTAGTGGCTGAATCGAGTAAGGAAAATAAAATATATAAAAGGCGTCAATAATTTCCAAATTCTTTGGCGCACAAAATAACAAATATTATTTTTATCAATTGTTGTTTATTTAGCCGTTATAATTACGCAGGGTGATTACAACGGCTTATTAATACGTTTTTTTACGCCAGACGGTTTTTGCGCAGAGCCAGATAATCCAGCAATCCACCAAAAATCACCCCGCAGACCGCGACTGCCACCGAGACTTCAAGCAGTTCCGGCAGGAAGGAGAAGTTGGTGTAATCCAGCGCGTTCATGGTTAACAGTAGCAGCCAAACCAGCAGCAGGCAGCAGCCCACTACCAACGTCATTAATGCCAGACTGTACGCTCCACGAAATTCCGTACGCGGAATAAAGCTTTCATTTTGCCAGCTATGTTCCAGGGTCTGGCGACATACCAGCAGCAGTATGAGGCCGGGGATCGCGGCAAACACGGAGAACAGATAAAACGTCGGCCAGCCGTGTGCTTCGACAAACCAACCCGCTACCGGGCCAACATAAACGCGACCAACGGCTGAAAGCGCGGAGAGCAGGGCGAACTGGGTCGCTGAGAAGGACTTATTGCACAGCGTCATTAATAAAGCGACAAACGCCGCTGTGCCCATTCCGCCACACAGGTTTTCAAAGAAGACGGCGGCCGCCATACTGAACATGTGTTTGTCAGTGATGGACAATAGCCAGTAGCCTGCATTTGACGCCCCTTGCAGGATGCCAAATATCAGCAATGCGCGGAACAGCGAAAGGCGCTGCATCAGGATCCCACCGTACAATGCACCAACGATGGTTGCCAGAAGCCCGAGCGTTTTATTCACCACACCAACCTCACCCGCATCAAATCCAACGCCGCGGATCAAAAAGGTGGTGGTCAGGCTCATGGCGAAGGCATCCCCGAGCTTATACAGCACAATAAGCAGCAGGATCAGCCAGGCGTTGTTACGACCAAAGAAGTCTCGCAGCGGAGCCGCAACCGCCTGTTCCAGCGTTTTAGGTACCGGAATGGTGTCAGTCGGTTCAGGTGCTAACAGGGTGGCGATGATACAAGGAATCAACAGCGCTGCCATCAGCCAGTACATCCCTTGCCAGCCCAGCCAGCGATCGGCCATCCACAGGGCCAGTCCGCCTGAAACCAGCATCCCTAATCGATAGCCCAGCACGCTGATAGCCGCGCCGGTGCCGCGCTCTTCTGCGGGCAACACGTCGGTTTTCCAGGCATCAAAGACGATATCCTGCGAGGCCGAGCAAAAAGCGATCACTACTGCGAGTGCGGCCATCCAGCGTAACTGTGTGCCAGGCTCCAGAAAGCCCATCGCGGCGATAGAAATTAACAACAGCACCTGGGTCGCCAGCAGCCAGCCGCGACGTCGACCTAAAAACGGTGGCGTGTAACGGTCCATCAACGGGGACCAGAGAAACTTAAATACGTAGGCCTGACCTACCAGGGAAAAGAAACCGATGGTTTTAAGATCGATATTCTCGACCGTCATCCACGCCTGAAGCGTACCGGAGGTGAGTGCGAGCGGTAAACCGGAGGCGAACCCCAGAATAAGCAGGATAGCTGAGCGTGGTTGCTGAAAAATACGTAAGTAATGACTGGACATGGGCTTCTATAGGCCCGACGAACGCCGGGCCATATGGGCAGAAATTAACGAGCGTTCTGCTTGATGAAATCGTGAACGCTGGTGTCCTGAGACATATCAGCGATGGTGTCGGTCAGCACGCTGTTAACGGCGTCAGCGATATTTTTGTTAGAGGCCTGCAGTGCGCCTTCAACAGAATAGCTTGCGCGGTAGTTTTTGGTCATCTTGTTGCCGTTAGCAGCGGTCGCAATGATGGCGATATCTGCTTTGGTGGCAATGTTATAGCGCACGCTACCCTGAGACACGTCAGCGTACAGCTGGCTAACAATGATTTGCAGGTTTACAGCGCCGTTTGGTCCAATCATATAACCGCGTGCGGTCATCTGTTTTTCCAGTACTTCTTGCAGCAGGAAGCGCAGATCGCGGGACGCGGTCAGCGTAACCAGCTGGTTGTCGCGGGTGACTTTTGCCAGCGCTTGATCCTGACGCTGGTCGGCACCGTTGATGCTAACAGTCACGCCCATCAGGCTTGGGTCCTGCTGTGGCAGGGTAATTTTCGGGGAGACTTCAATAGTGGTCGGCGGCGTTGCGCATCCAGCTAACATGAACATCGCGACTAACGGGAAGAGGATTTTTTTAAACATGCCAGGGCTCTCAGCGAATCTAAATTGTATGGTTAGAGAAAATTCCCGCCATCATAACATCGCCAACGATGAGGGGAAGTGGGTAACGCATGTAAATTCATTGTGTTGTCCGTTTTATGACTTTGTGGAGGCCATAAACGGACTTTTTGCAATAAAACGAAGTGAGGATTCAGTGAACTTCATCCGTTTGGCTGAGAAAATCAGACAAGCGCTAATTTTTTGTTGCTAAGGTGTAATGAAAACGGTAAAAGCGGCTAGTATTTAAAGGGATGGGTGACATCTCAGCGTTGTCGGAGGAAAATTTCATGATGATTCGTGAGCAAATAGAAGAAAAATTAAGGGCAGCGTTCGAACCCGTGTTCCTCGAAGTTGTGGATGAAAGCTATCGTCACAATGTCCCGGCTGGTTCTGAAAGCCACTTTAAGGTTGTGCTGGTTAGCGATCGCTTTACAGGTGAACGTTTTCTTAATCGTCATCGGATGATTTACAGCACGTTAACGGCGGAGCTTTCCACAACCGTTCACGCACTTGCCCTGCATACCTACACCATTAAGGAGTGGGAAGCGTTGCAGGATACGATTTTTGCATCACCTCCGTGTCGTGGGGCGGGAAGCATCGCGTAAAACGGATTTGCAACAACCGACGCTTTTCCAGTATGTTGCTACAGATTATGTGAAAACGGCCTGCGGGCCGTTTTGTTTTGTCTGAATTCTGGGGCAGTCGTACAGTATTCAGACAAAAATTAGCCGGGAATTGTGAAAAAAGCCGCAGCAACGCGCGATAACCGTTCTCGACTCATAAAAGTGATGCCGCTATAATGCGCGTCTTATTTTTCGGAATGTCTTCGGGATGATTCTGACGACAGGGAATGTGATTGCTTATGAGAACATCCCAGTTCCGCGAAGCCAACAACCTGTGCTTGCGGAGAAGAGTTGACCGAGCACTGTGATTTTTTGAGGTAACAAGATGCAAGTTTCAGTTGAAACCACTCAAGGCCTTGGCCGCCGTGTAACGATTACTATCGCTGCTGACAGCATCGAGACCGCTGTGAAAAGCGAGCTGGTCAACGTAGCGAAGAAAGTGCGTATTGACGGTTTCCGCAAAGGAAAAGTACCGATGAATGTTGTTGCTCAGCGTTATGGCGCATCTGTTCGCCAGGACGTTCTGGGCGACCTGATGAGCCGCAACTTCGTTGACGCGATCATCAAAGAAAAAATCAATCCGGCTGGCGCACCGAACTACGTTCCGGGCGAATACAAACTGGGTGAAGATTTTACTTACGCGGTAGAGTTCGAAGTTTACCCGGAAGTTGAGCTGACTGGTCTGGAAGCAATCGAAGTTGAAAAACCGGTTGTTGAAGTCACCGACGCTGACGTTGACGTGATGCTGGATACCCTGCGTAAGCAGCAGGCTACCTGGAAAGACAAAGACGGCGCTGCTGATGCAGAAGACCGTGTAACCATCGACTTCACCGGTTCTGTAGACGGCGAAGAGTTCGAAGGCGGCAAAGCGTCTGACTTCGTACTGGCGATGGGCCAGGGTCGTATGATCCCAGGCTTTGAAGAAGGCGTTAAAGGCCACAAAGCTGGCGAAGAGTTCACTATCGACGTGACTTTCCCGGAAGAGTACCACGCTGAAAACCTGAAAGGTAAAGCCGCTAAGTTCGTTATCAACCTGAAGAAAGTTGAAGAACGCGAACTGCCGGAACTGACTGAAGAATTCATCAAACGTTTCGGCGTTGAAGATGGTTCCGTAGCAGGTCTGCGCGCTGAAGTACGCAAAAACATGGAACGCGAGCTGAAAGGCGCTGTGCGTAACCGCGTTAAGTCTCAGGCGATCGAAGGTCTGGTAAAAGCTAACGACATCGACGTTCCGGCTGCGCTGATCGACAGCGAAATCGACGTTCTGCGTCGTCAGGCTGCACAGCGTTTCGGCGGCAACGAGAAACAAGCTCTGGAACTGCCGCGTGAACTGTTCGAAGAACAGGCTAAGCGTCGCGTAGTTGTTGGTCTGTTGCTGGGCGAAGTGATTCGCACCAACGAACTGAAAGCTGACGAAGATCGCGTTAAAGGCCTGATCGAAGAGATGGCTTCTGCTTACGAAGATCCGAAAGAAGTGGTTGAGTTCTACAGCAAAAATAAAGAGCTGATGGACAACATGCGTAACGTCGCTCTGGAAGAGCAGGCTGTTGAAGCCGTTCTGGCGAAAGCGAAAGTGACTGAAAAAGCCACTTCCTTTAACGAGCTGATGAACCAGCAGGCGTAATTCGTCGCTTTTTTAGCTCGAATTTCGTACGCAAGCCCGTCACCTTTTGGTGGCGGGTTTTTTTTTGTCACGCATTTTGCATGGGAAGAGTGCGAAAACAGCGTTTCAGTGTTAGCGTTACAACAAAAGATTGTTATGCTTGAATTATGGCGATGTCGTACCCATTACTGAGGGACTAGCTGATAATCCGTCCATAAGGTTACAATCAGCACAGCAGGTTTTTTCAAATTTTATCCAGGAGACGGAAATGTCATACAGCGGCGAACGAGATAACTTTGCACCCCATATGGCGCTGGTGCCGATGGTCATTGAACAGACCTCACGTGGTGAGCGCTCTTTTGATATCTATTCTCGTCTACTTAAGGAACGCGTCATTTTTCTGACCGGCCAGGTCGAAGACCATATGGCTAACCTGATCGTGGCGCAGATGCTGTTCCTGGAAGCAGAAAACCCAGAAAAAGATATCTACCTGTACATCAACTCCCCTGGTGGAGTGATCACTGCCGGGATGTCTATCTATGACACCATGCAGTTTATTAAGCCGGACGTCAGCACCATTTGTATGGGCCAGGCGGCCTCAATGGGGGCGTTCCTGCTGACCGCCGGGGCGAAAGGCAAACGTTTTTGCCTGCCTAACTCTCGCGTCATGATCCACCAGCCTTTGGGCGGTTACCAGGGCCAGGCAACGGATATTGAAATTCATGCCCGTGAAATCCTGAAGGTAAAAGGGCGCATGAACGAACTTATGGCGCATCATACGGGTCAATCTCTTGAGCAGATTGAACGTGATACCGAGCGCGATCGCTTCCTCTCCGCTTCTGAAGCGGTAGAGTACGGTCTGGTCGACTCGATTTTGACCCATCGTAATTAATGCCCAGTGCGCAGGTGTGCCGCTATAATTACCTGGAGCGGCACAACGCTGACTAGCGTCTTGCGCCTGAGAATGGCATTTGCGTCGTCGTGTGCGGCACAAAGAACAAAGAAGAGGTTTTGACCCATGACAGATAAACGCAAAGATGGCTCGGGCAAATTGTTGTACTGCTCTTTTTGCGGCAAAAGCCAGCATGAAGTGCGTAAGCTGATTGCCGGTCCATCCGTGTATATCTGCGACGAATGTGTTGATTTATGCAACGACATCATTCGCGAAGAGATTAAGGAAGTAGCACCGCACCGTGAACGCAGTGCGCTGCCGACGCCACATGAAATTCGCAACCACCTGGACGATTACGTTATCGGTCAGGAGCAGGCGAAGAAAGTGCTGGCGGTCGCGGTATACAACCATTACAAACGTCTGCGCAACGGCGACACCAGCAATGGTGTTGAGTTGGGCAAAAGTAACATCCTGCTGATTGGCCCGACGGGTTCCGGTAAAACGCTGCTGGCTGAAACGCTGGCGCGCCTGCTGGACGTTCCGTTCACTATGGCCGACGCCACCACGCTGACCGAAGCCGGTTATGTGGGTGAAGATGTTGAAAATATTATTCAGAAACTGTTGCAGAAGTGCGATTACGACGTGCAGAAAGCACAGCGTGGGATCGTCTATATCGATGAAATCGACAAGATATCTCGTAAGTCTGATAACCCGTCCATTACCCGTGACGTTTCTGGCGAAGGCGTACAGCAGGCGCTGTTGAAACTGATCGAAGGTACGGTTGCTGCCGTTCCGCCGCAGGGTGGTCGTAAACATCCTCAGCAGGAATTCCTGCAGGTTGATACCTCCAAGATCCTGTTTATCTGCGGTGGTGCCTTTGCCGGTCTGGATAAAGTGATTGCTAACCGTGTTGAAACTGGCTCCGGCATTGGTTTTGGCGCAACGGTAAAAGCACAGTCTGATAAAGCCAGCGAAGGTGAACTGCTGTCGCAGGTCGAACCGGAAGATCTGATCAAATTTGGTCTGATCCCTGAGTTCATCGGTCGTCTGCCGGTTGTGGCAACCCTGAGCGAACTGAGTGAAGAAGCGCTGATTCAGATCCTCAAAGAGCCGAAAAATGCCCTGACCAAGCAGTATCAGGCGTTGTTCAATCTTGAAGGTGTTGATCTGGAGTTCCGTGAGGAAGCGCTGGATGCGATCGCCAAGAAAGCGATGGCGCGTAAAACCGGCGCCCGTGGTCTGCGTTCTATCGTCGAAGCCGCGCTGCTCGACACCATGTACGATCTGCCTTCGATGGAAGACGTCGAAAAAGTGGTGATCGACGAGTCGGTGATTGGCGGCCAGAGCAAGCCATTGCTGATTTACGGTAAGCCGGAAGCACAACAGGCATCTGGCGAATAATTCATCAATTCATACAGACATTTAATTAAAAAGGGGGGATTTTATCTCCCCTTTTATTTTTCCGTAAACATGGCGTTGAATGTGTGGGAAACATCCCCATATACTGACATACATGTTAAAGGTGGTGTGAAGCACAGTCGTACCACCTGATTACCTGGCGGAAACTAAACTAAGAGAGAGCTCTATGAATCCTGAGCGTTCTGAACGCATTGAAATCCCCGTATTGCCGTTGCGCGATGTGGTGGTTTATCCGCACATGGTCATACCCTTATTTGTAGGGCGGGAAAAATCTATCCGTTGTCTGGAAGCGGCTATGGACCATGATAAAAAAATCATGCTGGTCGCACAGAAAGAAGCGTCAACGGATGAGCCGGGTGTAAACGATCTTTTCACCGTCGGGACCGTGGCCTCTATTTTGCAGATGCTGAAACTGCCTGACGGCACCGTAAAAGTGCTGGTCGAGGGGTTACAGCGCGCGCGTATTTCAGCGCTGTCTGACAACGGCGAGCACTTCTCTGCGAAAGCAGAGTACCTTGACTCGCCTGCTATTGATGAGCGCGAACAGGAAGTGCTGGTGCGTACTGCTATCAGCCAGTTTGAAGGCTACATCAAGCTGAACAAGAAAATCCCACCAGAAGTGCTGACGTCGCTGAACAGCATCGACGATCCTGCACGTCTGGCGGACACCATCGCAGCGCACATGCCGCTGAAGCTGGCTGACAAACAGTCCGTGCTGGAGATGTCCGACGTTAACGAACGTCTGGAATATCTGATGGCGATGATGGAGTCTGAAATCGATCTGCTGCAGGTTGAGAAACGCATTCGCAACCGCGTGAAAAAGCAGATGGAAAAATCCCAGCGTGAGTACTATCTGAACGAGCAGATGAAAGCTATTCAGAAAGAGCTCGGCGAGATGGACGATGCGCCGGACGAAAACGAAGCGCTGAAGCGTAAGATCGACGCGGCGAAAATGCCGAAAGAGGCAAAAGAGAAAGCGGAAGCGGAACTGCAGAAGCTGAAAATGATGTCTCCGATGTCGGCGGAAGCGACCGTAGTGCGTGGCTACATCGACTGGATGGTTCAGGTACCGTGGAATGCGCGTAGCAAGGTCAAAAAAGACCTGCGTCAGGCGCAGGAAATCCTCGATACCGACCATTACGGTCTGGAACGCGTCAAAGATCGTATCCTTGAGTATCTCGCGGTCCAAAGCCGTGTGAATAAAATCAAGGGGCCGATCCTGTGTCTGGTTGGGCCGCCGGGGGTAGGTAAAACTTCTCTGGGGCAGTCCATCGCCAAGGCGACCGGGCGTAAATACATCCGTATGGCGCTGGGCGGCGTGCGTGATGAGGCTGAAATTCGCGGTCACCGCCGGACCTATATCGGTTCTATGCCGGGTAAACTGATCCAGAAAATGGCTAAAGTGGGCGTTAAAAACCCGCTGTTCCTGCTTGATGAGATCGACAAAATGTCTTCCGACATGCGTGGCGATCCGGCTTCCGCACTGCTTGAGGTGCTGGATCCAGAGCAGAACGTGGCGTTCAGCGATCACTACCTGGAAGTGGACTACGATCTCAGCGACGTGATGTTCGTTGCGACCTCTAACTCCATGAATATTCCGGCGCCGTTGCTGGATCGTATGGAAGTGATCCGTCTGTCCGGTTATACCGAAGACGAGAAGCTGAATATTGCAAAACGTCACCTGTTGCCGAAACAGATTGAGCGTAACGCGCTGAAAAAAGGTGAGCTGACGGTCGACGATAGCGCCATTGTAGGCATTATTCGTTACTACACCCGTGAAGCGGGTGTGCGTAGTCTGGAGCGCGAAATCTCCAAACTGTGCCGTAAAGCGGTGAAACAGCTGCTGCTCGACAAGTCGCTGAAACATATCGAGATTAATGGCGATAATCTGCACGACTATCTGGGCGTACAGCGCTTTGATTATGGCCGCGCGGACAACGAAAACCGCGTTGGTCAGGTAACCGGCCTGGCGTGGACGGAAGTGGGCGGCGATCTGCTGACCATCGAAACCGCCTGTGTACCGGGTAAAGGTAAGCTGACCTACACCGGTTCTCTGGGTGAAGTCATGCAGGAATCCATTCAGGCTGCACTGACCGTTGTGCGTGCGCGTGCGGAAAAACTGGGTATTAATCCGGATTTTTACGAAAAACGCGACATTCACGTTCACGTACCTGAAGGAGCGACGCCGAAAGATGGCCCAAGTGCGGGTATTGCGATGTGTACCGCGCTGGTTTCTTGTCTTACCGGTAACCCGGTTCGCGCCGACGTGGCGATGACCGGCGAGATCACCCTGCGTGGTCAGGTTCTGCCAATCGGTGGTTTGAAAGAAAAACTGCTGGCGGCACACCGTGGCGGTATTAAAACGGTCTTAATTCCTGATGAGAACAAACGTGACCTGGAAGAGATTCCGGATAACGTAATTGCCGATCTGGACATCCATCCGGTGAAACGCATTGAGGAAGTTCTGGCTCTTGCGTTGCAAAATGAACCCTCTGGAATGCAGGTTGTGACGGCAAAATAGTGACCTCGCGCAAAGAGCATTAATAAAAACAGGGCTGGCAGGCCATTTCGGGCTTGCCAGCCTTTTTTTGTATAGCTAATTTAGATGACGGATTAGGCTTGCCATCATTAACGGGTGTTGTAAGGGCATGGCAGGCCTGATATAACTGCTGCGCGGTCGCACTTTGAAGGATTCAGGTGCGATATAAATTATAAAGAGGAAGAGAAGAGTGAATAAATCTCAACTGATCGACAAAATTGCTGCAGGGGCTGATATCTCTAAAGCTGCGGCTGGACGTGCGTTAGATGCAATTATTGCTTCTGTTACCGAATCTCTGAAAGAAGGTGATGACGTAGCGCTGGTAGGTTTTGGTACTTTTGCCGTTAAAGAGCGTGCTGCCCGTACTGGTCGCAACCCGCAAACAGGTAAAGAGATCACCATTGCCGCGGCTAAAGTACCGGGCTTCCGTGCAGGTAAAGCACTGAAAGACGCGGTAAACTAAGTGATTTCCCCTTTGGGGATGTGACGAAGTACAAGGGCGCATCGACTGATGTGCCTTTTTTATTTGTAATTCCGGTACTTTCTACGTGTTGTGGGCTGACAATTACCCCTGTTTCTTGTCACAATAGGCCTTTGTGCGCAGCGTTCAGGAAACGCTATGCTGCGTGAAGCATATATACTCATAATCCTTGCCGCCGTTGTTGTGTCAACGCGCAGGCGGCTTTAGAGATAACGCGTATAGTCATCTACAGCGGAGTGTGGTTACACCATGATGGACAGCTTACGCACGGCTGCTAACAGTCTCGTGCTCAAGATTATTTTCGGTATCATTATCGTGTCGTTCATTTTGACCGGCGTGAGTGGTTACCTGATTGGCGGGGGCAATAACTTCGCCGCCAAAGTGAATGGCCAGGAGATCAGCCGCGGGCAGTTCGAGAATGCGTTCAACAGCGAACGTAACCGCATGCAGCAACAGCTGGGCGATCAATACTCCGAGCTGGCCGCGAACGAAGGTTACATGAAAACGCTGCGTCAGCAGGTGCTGAATCGTCTTGTTGACGAAGCGCTGCTGGATCAGTATTCCCGCGAGCTTAAGCTCAACATCAGCGACGATCAGATTAAACAGGCTATTTTTGCCACGCCTGCTTTCCAGGTCGACGGTAAATTTGATAACAACCGCTATAACGCAATTGTTAATCAGATGGGCATGACCGCAGATCAGTACGCTCAGGCATTACGTAATCAGCTTACTACCCAGCAGCTGATTAATGGCGTTGCCGGTACAGACTTTATGCTGAAAGGCGAAACGGACGAACTGGCGGCGCTGGTCGCACAGCAGCGGATCGTGCGCGAGGCGACGATTGACGTTAACGCACTGGCCGCGAAGCAGTCTGTTACCGAGCAGGAAGTTGCCAGCTACTACGAGCAGAATAAAAACAACTTTATGACGCCGGAACAGTTCCGTGTGAGCTACATCAAGCTGGATGCTGCTGCTATGCAGGAGACGGCCAGCGATGCTGATATTCAGTCTTACTATGACCAGCATCAGGATCAGTTCACTCAGCCGCAGCGTAACCGCTATAGCATCATTCAGACCAAAACTGAAGATGAAGCCAAAGCGGTACTGGACGAGCTGAATAAAGGCGGTGATTTTGCTGCGCTGGCGAAAGAAAAATCTGCCGATATCATCTCTGCCCGTAAAGGCGGCGATATGGGATGGCTGGAAGATTCCACCACCCCGGATGAGCTGAAAAATGCCGGTCTGAAAGAAAAAGGCCAACTGTCTGGCGTAATTAAGTCTTCCGTTGGTTTCCTCGTTGCGCGTCTTGACGACGTACAGCCTGCACAGGTTAAACCGCTGAGCGAAGCCCGTGACGACATTGCGGCAAAAGTGAAGCAGGAAAAAGCGCTGGATGCCTACTATGCGCTGCAACAGAAAGTCAGCGATGCGGCCAGCAACGATAACGAATCTCTGGCGGGTGCAGAGCAGGCAGCAGGTATGAAAGCGGTTGAAACGGGCTGGTTCAGCCGTGACAGCCTGCCGGAAGAACTGAATTTCAAACCAGTCGCTGACATCATTTTCAATGGTGGTCTGGTAGGCGAGAACGGTACACCTGGCAGTAACTCCGATATCATCACCGTAGATGGCGATCGCGCGTTCGTGCTGCGTATTGCAGAGCACAAAGCCGAAGCCGTGAAGCCACTGGCTGAAGTGAAAGAGCAGGTAACTGCGCTCGTTAAGCACAATAAAGCAGAGCAGCAGGCGAAGCTTGATGCCGATAAACTGCTGGCGGATCTGAAAGCCGGTAAAGGCGATGAAGCGATGAAAGCTGCGGGTCTGAGCTTTGGCGAGGCAAAAACGCTGAGCCGTACGGGTCAGGATCCGTTGAGCCAGGCTGCCTTTGGTCTGAGCCTGCCGGCGAAAGACAAGCCGAGCTACGGCGTAGCGAACGACATGCAGGGTAACGTTGTTCTGTTGGCGCTGGACGAGGTGAAAGCCGGTTCTATGCCTGAAGCGCAGAAGAAAGCGATGGTTCAGGGGATCACTCAGAACAACGCGCAGATTGTCTTCGAAGCGCTGATGAGCAACCTGCGTAAAGCTGCAAAAATTAAAATCGGTGATGCGCTGGAACAGCAGCAATAACCGAGGCAGTTCGCAAAAAATTGCAAAAAGTTGTATCTACCAAAGGCCGCTTTCGCGGCCTTTTCCATTTCTGATATTTGCCATTTGTCTGCCGTTCTGCACCTCGCTATCGTGATTCCACTGTTAACAAACAAGGAGAAAACAGTATGAAACATGGAATCAAAGCCCTGCTTATCACTCTTTCATTGACCTGCGCCGGTATGGCCCAAACTGCATTGGCGGCTGAGCCTGTCGCCAAAAGCCAGGCGACACAAACCAAAGCGGAAAACTCAGGGGCGGCACAAAGCAAAGCCACACTGCCCGCTAAAGCAAGCGACGATGAAGGCACCAGGGTAAGCATCAACAGCGCTTCTGCGGAGGATTTAGCGCGAGTCATGAATGGCGTAGGTCTGAAGAAAGCGCAGGCGATTGTGAGCTATCGTGAGGAGTACGGACCGTTTAAAACGGTGGAGGATTTAAAGCAGGTACCGGGTATGGGCAGTTCGCTGGTGGAGCGTAATTTGGCAGTTTTAACACTTTAATAACTTGCACAGCGCTGAAAATTTGCCAGACTAGAGAGGTCATACCAGTTATGGCCTCACTACCCTGAATATATTCCTATAAAAACGTAAGGTTCCTGCGCTATGCAAACACAAATCAAAGTCCGTGGTTTTCATCTTGATGTCTATCAGCACGTCAACAACGCCCGCTATCTCGAGTTTTTGGAAGAAGCTCGCTGGGATGGTCTGGAAAACAGCGACAGCTTTCAATGGATGACTGCACACAACATCGCTTTTGTGGTCGTGAATATAAATATTAACTACCGTCGTCCAGCGGTGCTAAGCGACCTGCTGACCATCACTAGTCAGGTGCAACAGCTAAATGGCAAAAGCGGGGTGTTAAACCAGACAATTACCCTGGAACCGGAAGGGCAGGTAGTGGCCGACGCGTTGATTACCTTCGTCTGTATTGATTTGAAAACGCAAAAAGCGCTGCCGCTGGAAGGGGAGTTACGCGAAAAACTGGAGCAGATGGTGCAGTAGCTCAACGTTGCCTGATGGCGCTTCGCTTATCAGGCCTACGGGCGATATTGTGTATGATGAATGCTGTCGGTAGGCCGGATAAGGCGTTTACGCCGCCATCCGGCACTATTCACTCAATTATTTCAGGCCGGTTTTCTGCTTCATTGCCGCCATCACTGCCGGTTTATCCGCCAGATAATGGTTCAGGCCGTTGGCACGCAGATTACACGCCGCACAGTGACCGCAACCGTCACCTTTGATGCCGTTATAGCAGGTTAGTGTTTCTTCGCGTACCAGGTCCAGCTTGCCCCAGTAATCAGCCAGCGCCCAGGTTTCGGCTTTATCGATCCACATCAGTGGGGTTTCAAAGCGAATATCTTTCGCCATCCCCAGGTTTACGGCATGGTTCAGGGCTTTGACGAACTCATCGCGACAGTCCGGGTATCCAGAGAAATCCGTTTCACAAACGCCGGTAATGACCGCCTCTGCCTGCACCTGGTACGCGTAAATTGCTGCCAGCGTTAAGAACAGAATATTGCGTCCTGGCACAAAGGTATTGGGAATGCCGTTCGCATCCGGTTCGTAATCGGGTACCGGAATATTATCGCGGGTCAGGCTGCTGACAGCCAGTTCACTGAGCAGCGTGACATCAAGCACTTTGTGCGCGCGTGCGCCAAGTTTTAAGGCCAGGTCACGTGCGACATCAATCTCAGCGCGATGGCGCTGACCATAATCAAAGGTCACGCAGTGCACTTCATCATACTGATGCAGCGCTTGCGCCAGACAAGTCGTGGAGTCCTGACCTCCACTGAATACAACAACGGCACGTTTCATGGCTTTTCCTGACAAAATAACGAAGCCCTTATGGTAGCGCCTGGGCGTGTCGCCGACCAGCTTCTTCACGCTGAAGGAGGTGGCAGCCAGGCTTCGGTAAACTCAAACCAGCCACGAGGATTCAGGCGTACGCCGTTCACCCCTGGTGGCGCGCTGATGCGATAGTGATAATTGAACAGAGGCGTCAGGGTAGCGTCATGCATTAGCGTGGCGAAAACTTGTTGTAAAGCCGCGTGGCGATCGTCCTCATCGGCCTGGATTTGTAGGGCATCCAGGGTCGTTTGCAAATGTGTGTATGCTGGTGCATTCAATACATGTGACCAGAGCTGATCGCAGCGCAACCACTGTTCGAGAGTATATTCAGGTGCTTCACCAATCAGCCTGTCGCCCATCATCAGGTCGGCCTGGGCTAGGGGATGATTGCCATCCCAGTTTTTAGCATTATGAAAAATAAGCGTTAATTCACAGCCGAGCAGAGCCAACGCATGGCAAAGCTGTTCAGCCATAGCGTGAAGTTCTACCGGTAGATGATAAGCCAGCGTCAGCTTTTCCGGTAATGCCACCTCGTCGAGTTCATCCCATTGCGGGATACTCCATCCGGGCAGCAGTGCATTGCTTGGCGTGATCAGATTTTCATCCACTTCAAGCGTTTGTAGTAGGGAAGAACGGTGGATAATATCGACCAGTCGACGAGCCTGCCGCGTATTCAGGCGCGCGCTTTTTCTTAGCGTGAGATAGCAAAAACCCAGGCTGATCCCACTGCTTACCTGGCTTAGCATAGGTAACTCTTCGGGTTTACCAATCGCAATTTGCACCGGATGGCGGCAGCTGGTGCCCAAATCCTGGGAGAAGAGCTGCGGGGTTATCCAGTATTCAATGGCTTTTAGCAGCGGATGACTCAGATGGTAGTGATCGTGACTCTCGATACGCACCAGCTCAGGAGTAAACAGTGTCAACCGGAACGGGCCGGTACCCACAAACGGGTGCTCAGGATGCGCCAGGTGACTGCTGTAGCTCGCCAGACGGTGCGCCAGCCAGAAGTCGGGACGATGCAGAATAAAGGTCAGACACTGGGGATGCGTCACTTCAATGCGCTTTACGCTGATAAACAGCTTATTCAGCGCAGGTAATTCTAACAGCTTCAGCAACTGTTGATGTAGTTGCGTGCTGCTTACCGTATCGCCGTTATGCCAATGCAGGGTGGAACGAATATAGAAATCCCAGCGCAGGCCGTCAGCGGAGATATTCCAGTGGTGGGCTAAGTCTCCACAGGGACGTTGCGTAGTGCTGTCAAATCGGGTCAGGCCAGAGAAAACTTGTCCAGCAAGGTGTTGCTCCGCGCGACCGGGGAGAAATCCAGGGTGCAAAGGGTCAAGCGGGCGGTAATAGGGGATACGCAGGGTTGGCGTGTCGTTTTGCCATTGGCCGCCCATAAACGGCTGTAGCAACGTTCTTAATTCTCCCGGTGCTAACTGAGCCAGTTCCAGCACGCTAAGCTGTTCTCCCTTTTGCAGCGCCTGTTCCATCATGGTGTTGCGCAGGGAATCCGGCGTCACCAAAAAGCGTAATTGCCCGCGTTTCCCACGCCCAGACTGGGCGTGCCACTCCAGCCAGCCAGCATCCTGCGCTTGCTTCAGCAGGGTACGCACGTGGCGCTCACTGCAAAAACAGCGTTCGGCCAGTTCCCCGACGGTCACCGACTGCGGTTCGCCGTTCGAAGGCTGCCACAGGCGTTGGTATTGGTTCAGGCGATTCAACAATCTCATATACACTTCATCCTTCAAGCTGCCTCTTTGTTGGCTGCGTTTATTCACCCCAGTCACATACTGAAATGTATGCTCCTGGGCGTTCATTCACTTGCCGCCTTGATGCAACTTGAATGATTTTCTGTAATAAACCCGGAACAATTCATTTTATATATTCACTATTACTTCCGTATATCTCAGGTGATACTGAATCACAAGTTAACCGCGTCACAGTGTGGAGAAAGAAATGGCTCGTCTGGCTGCATTTGATATGGATGGCACCCTGTTGATGCCGAATCACCATTTAGGTGACGAAACGCTTTCAACGCTGGCGCGCTTGCGTGAACGCGATATCACTCTGACATTTGCCACTGGCCGCCATGTGCTGGAAATGCGCCACATTTTGGGTTCTATCTCACTGGACGCCTTTTTGATCACCGGTAACGGCACGCGCATTCACTCTCTTGAGGGCGATGTGTTGCACCGTCAGGATCTGGATCCGAATGTTGCGGATATCGTGTTACATCAGAAATGGGATACCACCGCCAGCATGCATGTCTTTAATGACAACGGTTGGTTTACCGGACAAGAGATCCCCTCGCTGCTACAGGCGCATGTGTATAGCGGATTTCGCTACCAGATCGTCGATGTGAAACGTATTCCGGCTCATCAGGTAACGAAGATCTGTTTCTGCGGCGATCATGAGTCTCTGATCCAGTTGCGCATTCAACTGAATGAAGCGCTGGGAGAACAGGCGAATCTCTGTTTCTCCGCGGTTGATTGCCTTGAGGTACTACCGCTGGGCTGTAACAAAGGATCCGCACTGGCGGTGTTGAGTGACCACTTAGGATATTCAATGTCCGAGTGTATGGCGTTTGGCGATGCTATGAACGATCGCGAAATGTTAGGCAGCGTTGGGCGCGGCCTGATTATGGGTAACGCAATGCCGCAACTGATGGCTGAACTGCCTCATTTATCGGTGATTGGACATTGCCGTAATCAGGCGGTGTCACACTTTTTGACGCATTGGCTGGACAATCCGCATCTACCTTATTCCCCCGAATGAGAGATCCCTTCCAGCAAGCCAGACTTCGCGTCTGGCTTTTTTTTGTCTGCTTAGTGTGTATTCAGCAACTGGGCAAGTTCCGCTTTCCACGGCGTTAAATCACCGATGTGCGCGTCAACCCATTGCGGGTTGTAGTAGGTTTCCAGATAGCGTTCACCGCTGTCGCAGAGCAGCGTCACCAGTGAACCGGTTTCTCTGGCGTTGCGCATGCGCGCGGCAAGTTGCAGCGTTCCCCACATGTTGGTGCCGGTTGAGGCACCGACTTTACGACCCAACTGCGTTTCCAGCCAGTGCGCGGTAGCCACGCTGGCGGCATCTGGCACGCGCAGCATTTCATCGACCACATCAGGAATGAAAGAGGGTTCTACGCGTGGACGCCCGATACCTTCAATTTTGCTTCCTACCGGGCTGCGCAATGTCGCATCGCGATCCTGCCAGAAGGGCATAAAAACCGAATTCTCCGGATCCACTACCATCAGGCGAGTATCGTAGCCCTGACAGCGGATATAGCGGCCAATGGTTGCTGAGGTGCCGCCGGTGCCGGCGCTCATCACGATATGGCGGGGAACGGGGTTGGGCTCGCACTGCATCTGACGAAAGATGCTGTCGGCAATATTATTATTGCCACGCCAGTCGGTGGCGCGCTCAGCATAAGTGAACTGGTCCATGTAATGACCGTTCAGCTCACGCGCCAATTGTTCAGAGGCCGCGTAGATTTCGCAGGCGCTTTGCACGAAATGACAGCGACCGCCGTAAAATTCAATCTGTTCAACTTTACGTTTTGCTGTACAGGAAGGCATGACAGCAATAAAAGGCAGCCCTAACAGTCGAGCGAAATAAGCCTCAGATACCGCCGTTGAACCGGACGATGATTCAATGATGGTGGTGCCTTCTTTGATCCAGCCATTGCACAATCCGTACAGAAACAGTGAGCGCGCCAGACGATGCTTCAGGCTCCCGGTCGGATGCGTGCTCTCATCTTTTAAATAGATCTGAATGCCCGGAAACGCCGGTAGCGACAGACGAATGAGATGCGTATCTGCAGAACGCTGATAATCCGCGTTGATTTCATTGATGGCGTTTTTAACCCAGGAGCTATTCATCATTAATAGATATCCGTTTGTCATTTTGTGCCCAGAATAGCGAAAAGCACGGAAAAAATTGTTGCCATTTAGCCTTTAAAATAGAATGTAAGTAGAAAATTCTTCTCTGTGGAGTGGATATGCTAGACAAAATTGACCGTAAGCTGCTTGGCTTACTGCAACAGGACTGCACCCTTTCTTTGCAGGCGTTAGCAGATGCCGTTAATCTGACTACCACTCCCTGTTGGAAACGCCTCAAACGGCTCGAGGATGACGGTGTTCTGCTGGGTAGAGTCGCCTTGCTGGATCCGGAAAAACTGGGGCTGGGCTTAACCGCGTTTGTGCTGATCAAAACTCAGCATCACAGCAGCGAATGGTATTGCCGCTTTGTCACTGAAGTGACCGGAATGCCCGAGGTTCTGGGGTTCTGGCGTATGGCAGGGGAGTATGATTACCTGATGCGAGTGCAGGTCGCTGATATGAAAAGCTACGATGAATTTTATAAGCGCCTGGTGAACAGCGTACCGGGCCTGTCTGACGTCACCTCCAGCTTTGCCATGGAACAGATTAAATACACAACTGCTCTCCCTATTGAATAATTCTCCCGGTGCTTATTGCCGGAAATTTTGTCAGGACATAACGCGTGCGATTATTTGCTCAATTAAGCTGGTACTTCCGCCGGGAGTGGCGTCGCTACCTCGGGGCGGTGGCCCTGCTTATCATCATCGCTATCCTTCAGCTTATTCCGCCGAAAGTGGTGGGGATCATTGTGGATGGCGTAACGATACAACGCTTCACCACCGAGCGGCTGCTGATGTGGGTGGGAACCATTGCTCTGATCGCCGTGGTGGTTTATTTACTGCGCTATGTCTGGCGCGTGCTGCTGTTTGGCGCATCCTACCAACTGGCGGTTGAGCTGCGGGAAGATTATTACCGTCAGTTGAGTCGTCAGCATCCAGAGTTTTATCTGCGTCACCGCACGGGCGATCTGATGGCGCGTGCAACTAACGATGTTGACCGCGTGGTATTCGCCGCCGGGGAAGGCGTACTGACGCTGGTAGATTCGCTGGTCATGGGATGTGCGGTGCTGATCGTGATGTCAACGCAGATAAGCTGGCAACTTACGTTGATTGCGCTGCTGCCGATGCCGGTGATGGCGATAATGATCAAACGTTACGGTGATCGACTCCATAACCGCTTTAAGCTGGCGCAGGCGGCGTTTTCCAGCCTCAACGATCGTACTCAGGAAAGCCTGACCAGTATTCGTATGATCAAGGCCTTTGGTCTGGAGGATCGGCAGTCGGCATTATTTGCCGCTGATGCTGAAGATACAGGTAAGAAAAACCTGCGCGTGGCGCGCATTGACGCCCGCTTTGATCCCACGATTTATATCGCCATTGGAATGGCTAACCTGCTGGCGATTGCCGGGGGAAGCTGGATGGTGGTTCACGGTTCGCTGACGCTCGGCCAGCTCACCAGCTTTATGATGTATCTCGGTCTGATGATTTGGCCGATGCTGGCGCTGGCATGGATGTTTAACATCGTCGAGCGCGGCAGCGCCGCGTATAGCCGAATTCGCGCCATGCTGGCAGAAGCGCCGGTAGTGGATGACGGTACTGAACTGGTGCCGGAAGGACGCGGCGAGCTGGCGGTAGCGATTCGCGAATTTTGTTACCCGCAAACCACCCACCCGGCGCTGGAAAATGTGAATTTTCAGCTTAAACCAGGGCAGATGCTGGGCATCTGTGGTCCGACCGGCGCGGGGAAAAGTACGGTGCTGTCGCTGATCCAGCGTCATTTTGATATCACCCAAGGCGATGTACGCTTTCATGATATCCCATTAACGCGCTTACAGCTGGATAGCTGGCGCAGCCGGCTGGCGGTTGTCAGCCAGACGCCATTCCTGTTTTCCGATACCGTCGGCAATAACATCGCCTTAGGACGCCCGCAGGCCACCCAGGCAGAGATCGAGCATGTGGCGCGCCTTGCCAGCGTTCATGAGGATATTTTACGTCTTCCTCAGGGCTATGACACCGAAGTGGGCGAACGCGGGGTGATGCTGTCTGGTGGACAAAAACAGCGTATTTCTATCGCCCGGGCGCTACTGCTGAACGCTGAAATCCTGATTCTGGATGATGCGTTGTCGGCGGTAGATGGTCGTACCGAGCATCAGATCCTGCATAACCTGCGTCAGTGGGGCGAAGGCAGAACCGTGATTATCAGCGCCCACCGTTTATCGGCTCTGACGGAAGCCAACGAGATTATCGTGATGCAGCATGGGCATATTGCCCAGCGCGGTGAGCATGAATCTTTAGTGCAACAGCCCGGCTGGTATCGCGATATGTACCGCTATCAGCAACTGGAAGCGGCGCTGTCTGATGCGCCAGAAATAAACGAGGAGGCGGCTAATGCGTAGTTTTGGGCAACTATGGCCGACCCTGAAAAGATTGCTGGCGTATGGTTCACCATGGCGAAAACAGCTGGCGATTGCGGTAGTTATGCTGTGGGTGGCGGCTGCGGCGGAAGTCAGCGGTCCGCTGTTGATTAGCTATTTTATCGATAACATGGTGGCGAAGAACAATCTGCCGTTGGCGATGGTTGTCGGGCTGGTTGCGGCCTATGTCGGTCTGCAACTGCTGGCGGCAGGCCTGCATTACGCGCAGTCGTTGTTGTTTAACCAGGCGGCGGTTGGCGTCGTACAACAGTTACGCACTGACGTAATGGACGCTGCGCTGCGCCAGCCGCTCAGCGCCTTTGATACTCAGCCCGTCGGGCAGCTTATCTCACGTGTGACCAATGACACCGAAGTTATTCGCGACCTGTACGTGACGGTGGTCGCAACGGTCCTGCGCAGCGCGGCCTTAATCGGTGCCATGCTGGTGGCGATGTTCAGCCTCGAGTGGCGTATGGCGCTGGTGGCGATGGCCATTTTCCCGGCGGTGATGGTGGTGATGGTGATTTATCAACGCTACAGCACCCCGATTGTGCGTCGGGTGCGCGCTTATCTGGCGGATATTAACGATGGCTTTAACGAAGTCATCAACGGCATGAGCGTTATCCAGCAGTTCCGCCAGCAGGCGCGATTTGGCGAGAGAATGGGGGAGGCCAGCCGCTCGCACTATATGGCGCGTATGCAAACCCTGCGACTGGATGGCTTTTTGCTGCGCCCGCTGCTGAGCCTTTTCTCGGCGCTGATCCTCTGCGGTTTGCTGATGCTGTTCAGCTTTACCTCTGGCAGCTCCATTGAGGTTGGCGTGCTGTACGCGTTTATCAGCTACCTCGGCCGTTTGAACGAGCCGCTGATCGAGCTGACCACCCAGCAATCCATGCTGCAGCAGGCGGTTGTCGCCGGCGAGCGAGTGTTCGAACTGATGGACGGGCCTCGTCAGCGCTATGGTGACGATGATCGACCGCTGAAGAGCGGGGACATTGAGGTGGATAACGTTTCATTTGCCTATCGTGACGACAATCTGGTGCTGCAAAACATCAGTCTGTCCGTGCCTTCGCGCAGCTTCGTAGCCTTGGTCGGACACACCGGTAGCGGCAAAAGTACGCTGGCCAGTCTGCTGATGGGTTACTACCCGTTGACGCAGGGCGAAATCCGCCTTGACGGACGTCCGCTGTCTTCTCTGAGCCACAGTGCGTTACGTCAGGGCATCGCGATGGTGCAGCAGGATCCGGTGGTGATGGCGGATACCTTTCTGGCAAACGTCACGCTGGGTCGTGATATCTCAGAAGAGCGGGTATGGCAGGCTCTGGAGACTGTGCAACTGGCAGCACTGGCGCGGGGGCTGAGCGAGGGGATCCATACCCGGCTGGGCGAGCAGGGCAATAATCTCTCCGTTGGGCAGAAACAGCTGCTGGCGCTGGCGCGGGTATTGGTGGAAACGCCGCAGGTACTGATTCTCGATGAAGCCACGGCCAGTATTGATTCCGGTACTGAACAGGCCATTCAGCACGCGCTGGCGGCGGTGCGTGAACACACCACGCTGGTGGTGATTGCACATCGGTTATCGACAATTGTCGATGCGGATACCATTCTGGTGCTGCATCGCGGGCAGGCGGTTGAGCGTGGTACGCACCAGCAACTACTGGCGGCGCAAGGCCGTTACTGGCAGATGTATCAGCTGCAACTGGCGGGTGAAGAGCTGGCGGCCAGCGCACATGAGGATTCGGTTATCGCCTGATGGCGCTGCGCTTATCAGGCCTACGGTCAACGCGATTTTGTAGGCCGGCTAAGGCGTTTACGCCGCCATCCGGCAATCAACAATCTGGTGCAAAAATGTAACGCACTATGCACCGTCATAGTGCGTTTTTTCTTTTTCTCCCCCGGCAATACCCTGCAAGCCTGAATTATTCCGCGTTTTTCATTCCTGGCACACCCCTTGCAATATTCCTCTCGTGTATCTGCAGCCACTACTGAATTCTGACTGGAGGGGATCTATGAAGCTGGTTACCGTGGTAATCAAACCGTTCAAACTGGAAGACGTCCGTGAAGCACTATCGTCTATTGGTATTCAGGGGCTGACCGTCACCGAAGTGAAGGGCTTTGGCCGACAGAAAGGTCATGCTGAGCTGTACCGTGGGGCTGAATATAGCGTCAATTTTCTGCCAAAGGTGAAGATTGATGTGGCGATTGCCGACGACCAACTGGATGGCGTGATTGATGTCATCAGTAAAGCGGCATACACCGGAAAAATTGGCGACGGCAAAATCTTCGTCGCCGAGCTGCAACGTGTGATTCGTATTCGTACCGGCGAAGCCGACGAAGCCGCACTGTAACTTCTGGCACACAGTGATAGGAAACCAAAAAATGAAGATAGCAACGATGAAAACAGGTATTGCTTCACTGGCGCTACTGCCGGGACTGGCAATGGCGGCACCGGCGGTTGCGGATAAAGCAGATAACGCTTTTATGATGATCTGTACCGCGCTGGTGCTGTTTATGACTATCCCTGGCATTGCGTTGTTCTACGGCGGTTTGATTCGCGGTAAGAACGTGCTGTCGATGCTGACTCAGGTGACGGTGACATTCGCTCTGGTTTGTATTCTATGGGTGGTTTATGGCTACTCGCTGGCCTTTGGCGAAGGGAATAATTTCTTCGGCAACTTCAACTGGGTATTGCTGAAGAACATCGCGCTGACGGCGGTCACGGGGAGCTTCTACCAGTACATTCACGTTGCTTTTCAGGGTTCTTTCGCCTGCATCACCGTTGGGCTGATTGTTGGGGCGCTGGCTGAACGTATTCGCTTCTCTGCGGTGCTGATTTTTGTAGTGGTATGGTTAACGTTGTCGTACATCCCCATTGCCCATATGGTCTGGGGCGGCGGCTTGCTGGCTTCCCACGGTGCGTTGGATTTTGCCGGCGGAACAGTCGTGCATATCAACGCGGCGATTGCCGGTCTGGTTGGGGCGTATCTGATTGGCAAACGCGTCGGTTTTGGCAAAGAAGCCTTTAAACCGCATAACCTGCCGATGGTCTTCACCGGTACCGCTATTCTCTATATTGGTTGGTTTGGCTTTAACGCCGGTTCAGCGGGAACGGCGAATGAGATTGCCGCACTGGCCTTCGTCAATACCGTGGTTGCCACCGCCGCAGCCATCCTCGGATGGATCTTCGGTGAATGGGCGCTGCGTGGCAAACCGTCCCTGCTGGGCGCGTGTTCTGGCGCTATTGCGGGTCTGGTGGGGGTAACACCGGCATGTGGTTATATTGGTGTCGGCGGCGCGCTGATTATTGGTGTCGTTGCGGGACTGGCTGGCCTGTGGGGTGTGACCATGCTGAAGCGTATTCTGCGCGTGGACGATCCGTGTGATGTGTTTGGCGTGCACGGCGTGTGCGGCATTGTCGGCTGCATCCTGACCGGGGTGTTCGCTGCCAGCTCTCTGGGCGGCGTGGGCTTTGCCGAGGGCGTGACCATGGGGCATCAGCTGCTGGTGCAACTGGAAAGCGTGGCGATTACCATCGTCTGGTCCGGTGTGGTGGCTTTCATTGGCTATAAGCTGGCGGATATGACGGTGGGTCTGCGTGTACCGGAAGAGCAGGAACGCGAAGGTCTGGATGTGAACAGCCACGGCGAGAACGCTTACAACGCTTGATGTTTCAATCTGCCGGATGGCAACGCTTTTGCGCCGCCATCCGGTAATTCTCAATTACGATTACGCATTACCCCTTCCTGCACGGTAGAGGCGACCAGCACGCCGTCCTGCGTATAAAACTCCCCGCGTACAAAACCCCGGGCACCGGAGGCCGAAGTACTCTCGACGTTATACAACAACCACTCATTGATATTGAACGGACGGTGGAACCACATGGAGTGGTCAATGGTGGCGATCTGAATCCCTTTTTCCAGAAAACCAATTCCGTACGGCTGCAGCGCAACAGGCAGGAAGTTCAGATCTGAAGCATAACCCAGCAGATATTGATGGACGCGCAGATCGTCCTGCAGCTCGCCGTTTGCGCGGATCCAAACCTGGCGCGTCGGAGGTGCGACGTGACCTTTTAAGGGGTTATGAAATTCAACCGGGCGCACTTCCAATGGACGATCGTTGATAAATTTTTCTTTCAACAGCGGCGGCAGCAAATGCGCCACTGAGCGGGCAATTTCTGTTTCTGATTTAAGCTCATCGGGACTCGGCGCATCCGGCATGGTTTTCTGATGTTCAAATCCGTCTTCCGGCGCCTGGAAAGAGGCTGTCATGTAAAAAATAGGTTTACCATTCTGGATTGCGGCAACGCGGCGCGCGCTGAAGCTGTTACCATCACGCAGGACTTCTACATCATAGATGATCGGCTTTTGGCTATCGCCGGGGCGTAAAAAGTAGCTGTGAAAGGAGTGGACCAGACGCTCTTCTGGTACGGTTTCCTTTGCGGCATACAGCGCCTGACCGACAACCTGTCCCCCAAAAACCTGACGTAACCCTAAGTCTTCACTTTGGCCCCGAAAGAGTCCTTCTTCAATTTTTTCCAGATTTAACAATGTCAGCAAATTTTTCAGCGCCAGACTCATACGTGCTCTCCAGGTTATATCGATCTCGCAGCGAGATAGGCAGAGTATAACGCAATTTTGAAAGTGGTCCGATGGGTGCAATTGTCTGAATTAAAGGCCTATTACAAGCAAAAACAGCTGTCTTGTGCCACACTTAATCACGTTATGTTTTTGTTAACCACTCTTCTGGCGAGGAAAGTTCTCGCTGGTGCATAGATGAAAAGGAGAATTTAATGAAACTCGTGCACATGGTAAGTGGTTTAGCGGTTGCGGTCGCTCTGGCAGCCTGCGCCGATAAAAGCGCGGATATTCAGACACCTGCGCCAAGCCCTAATACGTCAATTGCTGACACACAGTCTAAAATTCAGCAGCCTAATGTCTCCGGTACAGTATGGATCCGCCAGAAAGTGGCCTTGCCACCTGATGCGGTGCTGACCGTAACGCTGTCAGATGCTTCACTGGCCGATGCACCGTCAAAAGTGCTGTCGCAAAAAGCGGTCCGTACTGAGGGTAAACAGGCGCCATTCAGCTTCGTATTACCGTTTAACCCGGCTGATATTCAACCTAACGCCCGTATTCTGCTAAGTGCGGCAATTACGGTTAATGACAAACTGGTCTTCATTACTGATACCGTGCAGACGGTCATTAATCAGGGGGGGACAAACGCTGACCTGACGCTGGTCCCTGTACAGCAAACGGCAGTACCGGTTCAGGCGAGCGGTGGGGCTGCCACCACGGTGCCGTCAACGTCACCAACCCAGGTGAATCCGTCTTCTGCCGTCCCTGCTCCCACACAGTACTAAGGCAGTCGTAACCCTCTCCGCCCAGAGAGGGTTAGTACACCCAGCGATAGCGCTGTAAATCGATCTGTCCGCTTCCTGAAACCACTATTCCTTCAGCCAGCAACGCCTGACGCTGCCGTTGCAGGTCGGGGCCTGTCAGCGAAATGGCACCATGACGATTAACCACCCGATGCCAGGGCAAAGTGCTGCCTTCGGGGAGACGCTTAAGCACGCCGCCTACCTGGCGCGCAGCACGCGGCGAACCGGCAAGCCTGGCAACATCGCCATAGGTGGTGACGAAACCTTCGGGGATTGACGCGACGATTTGCCAGACGCGTTGGGGGAAAGTGTCTTGTATATCCATCATTTATTCCTGCGCTAATCCTCCAGCATAATGCTGAACGGCGAAGGAGTGAAGCCGCATTGCACAAGAAAACAGCATCCGATGCTGGATGGGTTGCAATTACAGGGTGCAGCAGTGATAATGCGCCTGCGCGTTGGTTAACAACGCTCTCAATGGGGGCTCTGTTGGTTCTCCCGCAACACTACTCTGTTTACCAGGTCAGGTCCGGAAGGAAGCAGCCAAGGCAGATGACGTGTGTGCCGGGATGTAGCTGGCAGGGCCCCCACCCATTTCTGCTAAGTGCATGATATCCATCATGTAACCCTCTTTTTTCGTGCATTGAAACGGCGGTGATACAACTTTCGTGTATCACTTAGGACGCTAATCAATGTCGCATCTGATGCTTTCCCGTCACGGGATCTGGTACTACCGTAGGGTCTACCTGACACCTCGGAAACGCCGTGAAATTCGTATTTCTCTTCGCACACGTTCCAAGCGTGAAGCTTTGCTCCGTGTGGAGAAATATATCACCTCACAACCTTTCCACTGCGTTCCGCAGTCCATCCCGGCACACACTGCAACCCCGTCTGCTTCCTTCCAACAACCACAACAGAAAAAGCCTTTCAAGAGCCTGAAGAGCGAGCTTGATAAGTATACCAAGGCTAAAACAGGAGAGGTTGGTGAACGGGAAATACTGACGATCAATAGGTGCGTAAATGCATATCTGAATTCTACAAAAGAGCCTTTCAGCAAACGAAGCGCGGCGGCGTTTGTTGATGGCCTTGAAGGTTCAGCATCCACCAGAAACCGTTACATCAAAAAGAACTCGGCGTTTTTCAAATGGCTTGCAACTCGCACGGATGATGAGATTCGAAACCCATTTGAGGGAATGGGTGTTAAGGAAATAACCGCACCAATGGATCGCCGTCCAGCATACACGCTCAACGATCTGAAACGATTGCACATTGCTTTACATGGCGTGAAGGATTGGAAACGGTGGATCATTCTGATTGGTCGCTATTCGGGGATGAGGCAGAATGAGATCTGCCAGCTTTACCACAATGACGTGATGAAAGTTGACGGAGTTTGGTGCTTCCGTGTTGATAACTTGAATCCGAATCAGACGCTTAAAACGGACAGTTCGCGCCGATTCGTTCCGATCAATTCGCAACTGCTGACACTTGGTCTACTTGATTTTATCAAAGAAAGAAAAGGCCATCTGTTCCCTGAGCTAACATTGCATCTTGGGAGCTATGGTCACTATTTCAGCCGTTGGTTTACGAGGTTCAGAGGCAAGCATAGCCTGCCTGAATATCATTCACTGCGCCACTATGCCGCCACAACATTTAAACAGAATGGCTTCCCTGAACAATTCGCTTCGCAGGTGCTCGGACACTCGAACGCAACGATCACGTACAACCGATACGGGAAGGGGATTGCTGTCAGGACGCTCGTCGAGTTAATTGAGGTACTCTAAAGTTATCTGGATAAGCAAATTCACGCTGGTTCCAAAGGGGATAAATACGCTTCGAAAATCTTGAGTGCCAATCATAACCCCTTTAAATATAGAGGTTTTGTGATCCGTGTTGTTTTAGCGAGGTTTCCAAAAGTGATAGTCTGGAAATCATGCTAATGCACTATTGATGGGGGTAGGATAATTATGCCAACTCGTAGAATCGCTTATGCATACTACGATCCTGATTGGATTAAAGGCGAGCATACGCTTCTCGCCCTCAAAAGGAATACTGTCGAGCCGCTTGCTTATTCACTGTCTATGAAAGGATATATTTTTTGTCCTTCTTGCTATGAACATATAACTCGAGTGCCTGCCGATCCTGACAAGGGCATGACTACGAATGAAGTTCCGGCCTATTACAAACACCTTAAAGATGATAATGCGCCTTTCTGTAGTTTGAGATGTGGCCCCATTCAGTACAAAAAATACGCATCTCAAGAGGATGCAAAAAAAGCCGTTGAAGATGAAGAGCTTATAGTCATAAGCGGTTTTCTCGAGTCTCGTCCTGATAACAATCCAAGGATCGATTCTGAGGGCAGTGAGGTACCTGTCGATTCTCATTTTGAGAGAAAAAATGGCAAAGAGGTTTCATTGCCTATTTCCCGCCATCATGGTGAGTCTTTCAAGGTTCCGAGCCAAGTAACTAGTGTCCAGTCTTTATGCGTTAATTTCGATCATAATTATTACCGTGAGATTTACCTTGTTGGCGCAGATGGTAAAGCAAAGCGCTACAGATTTTGTGACTCACTAAAAGAAATCAATGACATAACTGAGGGTTCTCCTGATCCAGCATTCTTTTTTGGTACGTTTTGGAAAATTGAGACGTTTACAGGCCATAGTAATGTCTGGTTAAAGATCAACCAAGGAACATCATTTAGGGATTTCAGAGTACGTATCACTAATGATACCGCTGAAGGGAGAGGATTTTTTAATGATAAAAATCGTGGGAGGATAACCGTTTTTTATAGTCGAGTAGATGAGGTCGGCATGGGTTATATGACACCCCAGTTAGGGTGGGGGGAGGTGGCACTTTTGCCTGCAAAATATGATGATTTTTTAATCAGTGATTATGCGTCATCTCGTAAGGACAATCATTAATTTTCGATTGGTGTGAGGAATCGACAAGATTATAAGCCCTGCTGAAGCAGGGTTTTTTTATGTGTAAAGCTGATCGATAAGGCGGCTTCGTTCATCTGTACGTCAGGCATCTATGGCGCTGAAGTTGTCTTGTGTCGCAGACTGTATCTCAGTTTGTGTGGCAGATAAAGCAGGTTAACAGACAAAAGAAAGGCCGGGACAAAGCCCAGCCATTCTGTTTACAGTACGCTACCATAATTTTAAGATGATTTATGCGGTAACAATTCTTGGCGTAATACGACTGCGTTGAAACTCTGAGACTTCCTCAACAACAAAACTCATATGATGGTTGGTATCGTAGCTAATCCACTGGGTCGGGCCACCCTTAATTTCCTCTCTGCTGCAAGCCTCAATTCTCTCATCCCCCCAACTAAAGCCAGCCCCTAAATAGTAAGGAGATTTGACAATGACTCTTGCCAGGTCATACATTTGCGCCCCTTTATTACCCTTTTGCTTAGAGTGACCCCTTGCAACAAAATATTTGTTTTCAATGGTATACCTAATTTTCCCGTTAGCATGAATTGCTTTTACACCATCAGCACCTTTGGGATTTCGAATACCATAATCAGCAAAAAGAAATGGTGATTTCATATCAGAATAGATTGCCTTCCAAACATGCATTTCCTTACGTTCAACGAGGTCTGTTGAATCCACTTCCTTTACTGCATCATTTATGATTATTGGGAACGAGCAACCCGCTATCATGATAGTAGCAAAGCCAAACTCATCAACGGCGGTAATGAGATGCTGCATATCGGCATGCATTGATACAATAGACTTATGAGTAACATCACCAAAATCAAACATTACCATCACTTCAGCACCGGAAAGCCCAAGCGAATCCAGAATCTCATGAATCGTATCTGTAAAATAATCTACGTCGTACGCATCATCTATAGATGTAGAATCAATACGTAAACAGTACATTGTCCCTTCGGGTACAACTAATCCTTTCAATGCATTTTGATAGTCTAGGATATCCCAACGGTCGAATCCTATAACTGGATGTACAAGTGATCCACTTGAGGCTAAGGCTCTGTACATGTAGCTCAAAACATGCTCACCTGTTTCAATGTAGCTATCTGCTTTCCAATCAAAAAAGTCGAAAAATATTGATGATGATGAATTCGCGTTATTGATTCCATCCGCAATCTTAGTAAGAAAATCCTTTTTCATCTGAGATGAGCCGCTTAAGGCCTTAGATTTCTTATCGTTCTCAGTTAATTGGGGAATTTCAAAAAATGGCCAAATTTTTTGCGAGTAAGCAGGTTTCAGTCTTTTCAATGCTTCAAACTCACCAGCTTTTGCTCTTAGGATCGGCACGTATGTAGGGTACATGGTTCAGTTCTCCTGAGGTTTCAATTCATGTTTGAAGCGTTTAATATTCTACTTACTTCGCCTTGCCCTATGAGATCAGCAAACAGGCGGTAGTTACCACTTTCACGTCTTATTCTTCCAGCAATGATTGCCGGATTAATCTTCAGTTCCCTAGAAAGACAATCGATGGTTTCTTTAGACGGAGAAGAGTATGCATCACTTCTCTTCCAGACCGCCCTAGGTATAAATGCTTCCCTAGCAAGCCGATTTGCTTCAGATTCCTGCCTATCGTCAGAAGTAGCATCAATATCATCTAAAAATGTCTCTTCAGAATGAACGTGTTTCCATATATGAGCAACTTCATGGAGTAGTGTGAACCAAAAATTATCGAGACGGTCATGTCTCAATGTCAAACCAACAATCGGCATGCCGTCAATATCCTTTAATGCTGCTCCGTCTATACGAGTGCCTTTTAAGCTTGGTTCGATAACAACGGCTATTCCATGTTTTTCAAGAAATTCAAGAGCAAGTAAGGGGCCTGTTTCAAACCAGCTTAGTTGTGCCAAATCCCTCAAGAAGCTTGTAGAAAAAATTGCTGGGTCAAAGTTCCCAAGCAGATTTTTACGTTCACGTGCTCTCTGAACGACTCTACTAACCCATGCATAAAGTGCATATTTTGTTGAAGGAGAATACGCATCCCCAGAAAGGGTTCTCTTAAATGCGACATTACCTGTTTGCCAGCCAATTTGATTAATAAATCCTTTAATGAGTTCTTCTGTGGATTTTTTAATCGTATCACTAGCTTCAGAAATCCATCCCCTTCCAATCATCTCTTTTATCGGAAACTTAGACCAGTCAACATTATCATCACCTGTTTTGTTCTGATCAGCATTTATACCTATCAACGTATCAGTAGAAATGCCAAGTCCGATTGAAAGAGCTTTTATCATCGGAACGGTCAAAGGTCTTTTCCTTGACAAAATTTCAGAAACTCTACTTCTTGTTCCCAAATAGGGTACAAGATCAACTTGCTTTAACCCTTTCTCGTGCATACGGAACGTAATAGCATCGATTGGGTCTGGTGGCTCTATAGGATATTTAGAGTTCTCGTATGCTTCTACAAGTGTGATAAGTAACTCTAACTCTTCATTTTCATCAGTTCCAGGAGACGGCATCATAACCAATAACGAATGTATACGTTCCAAATACTCCTGATGCTGCCTATCTGTTCTAATTACTCTAATATCCATTATCATTACCCTTCACAGAGGTAACAAAAACCAACAACCGATTGAAATCAATGATCGTTTCAACATAAGAAGCACAGCAATCCACCTTAAAAACAAAGATTTGATCACCAATATTCTCTACTTTGGGAAAGTGCTTTTTCACTTCTTCCTTTGATTTCCAATTGCTTAAGCTTAGCTCTGTTGACCACGCATCAATCCAGTTTTTACTGGAAGGCTCATAGCGCTTAAGTTCTTCCAACTTATCTCTTCCGAGTAGCCGCATAGCCATACACTTTGTTCCTAATCTGGGAACATAATAATGTTCATCATCGATAATGTCAACCATTGTTCCCAAAAATGGAACAAGGTGACATTTTTTAACTCAATACCCACATATACCATACTGAGAATAAAAATTCATCAATGTAAAGAGCTACCTACGGACGCAAGAGAAAAATGTGAACACCACATTATGCTCCTAAACACATCTCCTCGTTGTTCTCACTGCCGACTCATTGCAGAGTCTCAGCATGAAGATATTTTATTTTAATCGATCGAAAATACATATCGATAAGATCGATTTAATTAATTAAAGTGGTTAGGATTATGTCTTCGAATTTTGACTTCCACAGCATGAAAGGATTGCGAACTTGCGCACTAACAAACTGAAAATTAACGATCTGTACTTCTACCTCTACATGGCGATCCCACTATTGTTCCCGACAACTTACTTTCTCACCATGAACGATAAGGCTGCTCTCGCAGTATTTTATGTGACCGCCATCGTCTGTGTGATTTTCGACCAAAAAGAGATGGTTAAGTCTGGCTACGAATCCGAACCGCATTTTGTCGGTTCGGCTCTGGGGATTCTCATTTTTCCCCCTCTTTACGTTTACGGCAGGGTTAAAGCTGCTGGCGAGAAGTTGAGTAAACGATGGGCGTGGTTCTTCGCATACATTGCAATTTCGTTGGGTTGCTCCTCCATCGCCGTTGTTTGGGATAACAGCGAAGCACTAAAGGCGAGCGCGTGTGAGATTACGACTTCGATATTCAAAGACAAGGGGAGTGAGGTGAAGTGTCTGGTTGTGGAGGACGTGAAGAAGGTTTCAGACAAAAACTATCGAGCGAAAGCGGTGTTGAGTAACGGCGTTGATATGCCCATCACCATAGAAGAACGCGACGACAATTATATTTACGTGACGTTAGCGCCGTTGAGTGGTTTGCTTGAGTAGTTGACCTACACAGGGGGAGTAATCCCCCGATACCGCATCGCCCCCGGCGATATGGCTTCCGAAGTTCCCCTCCTTATATATAACCAGCGGCGAAAATATCACAGGCGCAATGTCTGATCGGTCAGGCAGTTTTTCCCTGGCTGCAAGAGTATCCCCCGATCTTTGCCAAATATCAGTAGAGTGTTGCTGGTGGTCATCACATGTCAGGCGGTTTCAAGGATCTTCTTCACCTTGGCGACCATGCCAACGGAACAATCACACAGTTTCGCGATCTCCGCATATGTGTTCCCGCCTTTGGTTAAGTACGACTCAATCTTACTTCGCAGATTGGTATCTGCTGGTCTGCCTTTGTACTTATTCTCAGCCTTTGCTTTGGCTATGCCCTGTGCCTGACGCTGGCGGCGCTTGGTGTAATCTTCGTGTGCGTAGTGGGCTGCAATGTCCATCATCAGGCCGTTGATAAGCTCTATTATGCGGTCACCTGGTACAGACTTTAATGCATCATGAGAAGTAGGCAGATCCACAACGACGACGCGTAAACCCTGCTTTTCAATGCGAGCCTTGAGGGCTTCGTACTGAGCCGCCGGGAGTCGGGTTAAGCGGTCTATGGACTCCACCAGCAAAAAGTCACCTTTCTTCGCTGCGGCAATCAGGCGGGTAAGTTGCGGTCGTTCCAGCTTGGCACCAGAAAAGTTTTCAACGTAATGCTCAACATTCACAAGTTGATGCTGCTGTGCAAACTGATTGAGGGTGTCACGGGCGCGTGTTGCGTCCTGGTCGTCAGTGGATGCTCTGAGGTAAACGTGGGTCGTGATTTCGTGTGTAGTCATTGTCTTTTCACATTGGGTTTATGTAATTAAACTTTACGTGAATACTCTACATAGAGTCAATTTTTACTATTCATTGTGAATGATATTGTTCACGAATGTACCTTTCATTTCAGGTATACCCTTTGTGAATACCACAATCCTATCTCAATACACGAGAGGATGATCGCCCTAAGGCTTTTTCGGTTCGTCGCATTTGTAAAACATTTCGACGGTGTAACCGCAGACTGTGGATTTATGTTTTTCAATGAAGTGCTCGTTCCGCAGTTCAATAATCTCACTCACTGATTTTTTCAATATGCTTGTTCCGAACTGGTGAAAGCTCTCATATCGGTTACCATCAACAACGCAGTACCGAGGCATATGTTTAATCCCACCGCGATTCAATTTGATTGGGCGGTTTGTTACTGGACAAATTTTGTGTGTCATCAATTGACCCTCTATGAGCAAGTTGTATTCAGAACAATTTAATCACTTCCAGATACCAGTTACAGGTTTTTTATCGCTTTTGCGCTCATGAAAGCGATATTTACCAGCTTTTTCGTTTAAATGTTCCGGGAAAGTCCCCGACTGTTTCACAGACAAAGAGCATTTTCTGATTGGAAATTCTCTGGCGAAGTTGAGAATAAACAGCTACTTTTAAAAGTTAACCAAAAGTATAAGAGATAAACCCTTGTTAAACGCAACATGCGCCATCGTGAGCGCGTTTTATGGTGTAGGTAATGGTAGGTGCTGCTTTTGATTTTCGAGGGCGCATGGGGCGTTATATGAAGGACTTCGCGATCATGGCTTTTGTTTCGTTATTGTAAAGTTGGATGTATCCGACGGTATTTTTCCGGGTTAGCGTCTGCAATATCCTTTGCTTTCTGAATGGCTCGTTTCAATGCGCCTTCGTCGATGACGGTAACGGGGCTCTCTTGCCCCTTGGTCTGGCTGCATTGCGCTGTCATGCTTTCACCATACCGAGGGCAGACCTCAACTGGTCACGCATTGCAGCTTCTTCGGCAGCTGCTTGCTGAACTGCTTTCTGTTGTGCGTCCTGTGCTGCTTCATGTATCAGTTCGTCAATCTCACGCTCCATCGCTTTAAAAAGTTGATCGTGGTAAGCGTTGGAGACTCTGGAGCGTAGCGTCTTCAACTCCTCTTCGATCAAGGCCTCCGGTTTCTGCAACTTAACAGAAATCATCGCAGCATTGGAAAGCACTGAAGAATTAGCTGAAGGGCAAAACCGCCAGCCGTCTAGGATCAGGCTCTGGAGTTTAACCACCAGCCGCGCTGGAATGTCAGAAAACTGTTGTGTTCGGCTGTAGCGAGCTTCCGCATTATCAATTTGACGCTTTAGAGCCCCCGGATCTGGTTTGTACTTCGCTGCGATGTTGTCGAGATAAGTTTTCAATTCCGGCGAAATCTGGGCCTGTGATTTCTTTTTTGTAGTCATGTTGGAACTCCGTATCGGTATTAAAGGGGCGTGGTTGCTCGCTGGCGCTGTTTGTATGCGTCAGTCTCAGCCGCTTTATGCGGTCATTTGGTTGTATCAGCGAGCGGCGTTGTAAGTCTGATTGCAAGTTGGGCAGAAGTTAGGGCGGTCTGCGAAAAGAAAATACCAACGACAGACGCTTGCGCGATCAACAATGAAATCGACTAGTCCGCAGTCAGCGAACGTCGAAAGAGTCCTGTGTGTTGTTGATAGCGGGAGTTCAATTTGTTTTGACAAGTCTGAAGCCGTAAGCGGGATCTGGGTTTGCTTCATGTGGTGAAGAAGATGGATTCTTGAAGTTGTTAGCGTTAGCCCGAAATCATTCAGGGTTCTGACCAGCTCCTTACGTTCTTCTACCGATGGCAGAAAAAATGCTGGTGGTCTAAAGGCAAAGCACAAAATAACCTCTCTGTAAGTCATTCATCACATAAGTATTTTATCATATAAACGTAAAAAGATATACTAGTGGCATGCATTTTGCTTGACAATGATTTCAGAAAGTGGATAATGGCGGGTTGAAGTTCGGGGTGGCTTGAGGGGCGTTCGCTCACATCAGATAGCGAAGATGTGCCATAAAACGCCACAATATAGTATTCCTTCATTCCTTTTCGTCCATACTGGGTGATAGGAATAAAACGCCACAATAATATAAGAGACTTCGTTACTCTGTCTTTTCCTTCCTTCTCCAGGAATGAAAACTCACGTAACATCACCCATACGGGCTTCGGTCTCCTTGTATCTCGTTTCGACATTTATACACACTAACACTCATAATCTCGTCGAAACAAAAGCAAAAAAGCAAAAGAGTGAAAACCAACAGCAGGATGACTGGTGTCATCTGGATGGTTGTTTAGTTATTTACTTACGTCACTCCGTGACAACTCGGCTACGCCACTTTAGAAGATATAATGGTAATGGTCTGTCCAGACGTGAACAGACTTGTCTGTCCATACCATAACCTTCGTTTACCACTCTGTTGCATCCCACAACATCAACAGGCTGATAGCCTGTCTCTGTGTGGTCTGTTCCAATCGTGGACTCAGGTAACCTAGCTGATACCCCGCTATGTGTTTACATCATGGTACTGAAATTCCTTGCTGATGTTTACATCATTGGCTGTGCCAGCATGTGTGTGGAAAAGCGATTTAGATCGCTCTGTACGAGAATGGTGGTCAGCGCGACTGCAATCGTATGTTGGTCATTCTTATCGTATAAGCGTTAACGTCGTCTGGCGCACAGCGAGACATATCAAGCTACCGTAAACACGGTACTTTAAACCAAATGCCATCCACAAAGGAAGGCCACATATCCTGATCGCTACCAGCGATAGCGGAGGATTACTTATGTCTATTTAAAAAGGAGAACAATATGGCGAGAACTAAGGGTGCTGTAGCAAAAGGGGTTGATAATACAGCTGTACGCATTTTCTTACGAGGGTATGGCTCTTTGGGGGAGTTGCCACGCATTGTGGAAGATTGTATCTGCGGTGCATTGGGGCAGGAAGAAGAGACAAGAAGGTTCAAGGGAGAGCGAATTCTTGCAATCTTAGAACAACTGGATCATATCGATACGCCAACAGTACATCGGCAGATGTGGGATTATAATATTTCTCAAGGTAAAAATACTGAGCCATCCAAACGGAACACGGAACGCATGACAAGGGTTCTAAGATGTGCTTCTAGGGCACTGTATCATCATTTGAAATTGTGTAACGGATTGTCGCGTGAAGACGAGGTGGTCCAGATTTCCGCTCCCGATCTCACGATAGATGAGATCGAACATGCCCGTCGTTTGGCTCTGGCAGGTAGAATTGAAGCGTTCACACAATTTGTGAACTCTTGCCGGAGCGTGATCAAAAACTATGAGCCGCCAGTGTTCAAGTACACAGGGGAAAATGTGGTCGCTTTATCTTCTTGTACGGAGGTATCTTTAAGGACTGCGGTTAGTCGTCCGTATTATGGTTATGTTAAAAAAACCGTAAAAGATGAACAGCCAGAAGACCTATTTACAGTCAAAGGCAGCAATACGAACCTCCAACCACTGATTGAAGAGGTTGGGCGATCCTACATGGTAGTGGAAAATGTAGCTTAGATGGAGTTTGGTCAAAAGCCATACAAAGCCGGGTCAGCCCCGGTTTTTTTGTGTCTGTCGCATGAGAAAACGGCTTGCCAGTGTATACTTTTGGTGATACAAAATCATTGCCCCACCGCTTTTTAGTGCATTGAAATACATAGGTTTTATTAGAACAAGCTTAGCTGGCAGGGCCCCCACCTAATTCTGCCGTCCGGCAATTTTCCTTCTGCCTATCTTCTTTTCTTTGTCATCGTATTGTCATTTTAATGTCATCAAATGCTGTCAATGTGTTTCGGGGATGTTATTTGATGCTTTTGCCACCGCCATCGCACTGTAACGACAGGGTCTTACATTCGGTGTGTTTTGGCTGACCACAAGGATTTTCTACGATGTCGACCGCTGTACTGAATGTCAAAATTGATGAGGCGCTAAAAGAAAAGCTTCGCCATTACGCCGAAGTGCATAGTGAAAATTTAAGTATCGCGACGGAAAAACTACTGCTGATCGCGTTTTCCGCCGTTGAAGAGGCGGGAGTCTCCGCTGAGGATATCGATAGCCAGCATACGGAAGAATCCGTGGTTGAAGCACTGACTCCTAAAGAAATCAAAGCATTGCGAAGACTACTGAAGAAGAAAAAATGAAACAACAACCGCTCTCAACCGCCTGTAATTATGGCGAAGCCTGTGAAATGCTGCGTTCCGGTTATGTGAAACATGTTCGTCTGAGCTGGAACGTCGGCAGCGATGAGTTCTTCCGTATTGCCTCCGACTGGTGTGATGCCGGGGCAAAAATTAAGAAAGACGGTGAGAATTTCGTGATTTCTCTGAAGGGGTTTCCGGTTCCTCCTCAGCAGTAATTTGACGGGACATCCTCGTCCATCACGGCATTCAAGGACGAGTCCTTTGACTCGTCGTTTAGATTATTTTACGTATTTTCCCGCTGCTGGCCTGTAAACGCAGGTTATCCCAAATGGGTTGCAACACCCGGAAGGCGGCACGCGTTGTGTCATCCGGTAATGTGAAGGGCATACGCAAAAAGCGGTCAAATGCACCATCAAGACCGAAACGCGTACCGGTTCCCAACTGAATGCCTGCGATTTCGGCGCGCGTAGCGAATAGCGTTGCCAGCGTATCGGGCAGTTCAACCCAAAAAGAGAGTCCTCCCTGTGGCTGGGTAAACTGCCACTCCGGGAAATGTGCGTTCATCAGATCCGAGCACAGTTCTCGCTGCGATGTGAGTAGCCGTCTTCTGTCAGGAAGAAAGTCGGCGGCATTATCCAGCAGCCAGCTGGTGGCGAGTTGTTCAAGCACCGGGGAGCCTAAATCGAAGGTGTCGCGAGTTTGTACCAGCGCCGCAATGGTTCGCGCCGACGCCCGAATCCAGCCCAGGCGTAATCCTCCCCAAAAGCTTTTCCCGGCAGATCCCAGCAGGATGATCGGCGCATCGCGGTTGAATGCGGCAAGCGGCGGTGGTGGCGGGGCGTCATACCACAGGTTCACCATGGTCTCATCAATCACCAGCGTGGTGCGGGTCCTTTCAGCAATATCTGCCACGACCTGGCGAGTTGCAGCGTCCATGCAACGCCCGGTCGGATTGTGAAAGTCCGGCATCAGATAGGCCATTCTCGGTGCGGTTTGCGCGATGGTGGCTACCAGACCTGCCGTATCCCAACCGTGTTCGGGCAGCGACACACCGACGGGACGACATGATGCGCCTTGAATCGCGGCAATCGCCAGCGGATACGTGGGATGATCGACCACCACGCGATCGCCTGGGCCGGTGAGTAAACGCAGGATCAGCGCCAGGCCACTGACCGCGCCGTTCACGACCATAATCTCATCGGGCTGCGTCGGGAGTCCGCGTTCGCAATAATGCCGGGCGATGGATTCACGCAAAACCGCCAGTCCCTGCGGTAGATACCCGGAGCTCAGCAAATGCTGCGGCATCGCAAACAGCGCTTGTTGGTAAGCATGGTGAATTTCGGGACCGGCACTCAGCGCCGCCGTGGACAAGTCCAGCGCTGTACCGGTACTGGTTCGTGTAGGCACATGACGAATGTGTTCCGGCAGGATCACCCGTGAGCCACTCCCATGACGGCTTTCCAGATATCCCTCTTCACGCAGTTGCGCCATGGCGCTGGCGACGGTGGTTCGGCTCACTTGCAGAACGGCAGCGAGCTCGCGTTCGCCGGGTAAGCGACTATCCAGTGCCAGTCGACCATCAAGGATCAGCAGACGTAACGCTTCTGCCAGCTGTCGCCAGATGGGCGTTCGTGAGGGGTTTTCCTGCCAGTGTCCGAGCAGGCGCTGCAAAGACTGGCTTCCGTAACGGCGTGATGACATAGCAGTCCACTTTTTGAAAACTGGACATTAATCATAGTGCCAATTGCGGTGATGATGAAAGTTATCTGAGAGTGAGAGGGGAAAAGCATGCTGCGTCGTTTACTTCAGCTGTTTATCGGGCTGACGCTGTACGGTGTGTCGACGGCGATGTTTGTCCGTGCCGATTTAGGGGCCGATCCGTGGAACGTGTTTCACCTGGGCGTGGCCAATTTATTGTCGATGAATATTGGCGTGGTGATTATTGCCGTGGGTGTGTTGGTACTGCTGGCGTGGATACCGCTGCGCCAGCGTCCAGGGTTTGGCACGTTGAGCAACGTGATTATGATCGGGCTGGCGGCAGATGCCGCGCTGCTGGTGATTCCGGGATTTGAATCCCTGCTGGCGCGCAGCGGGCTGTTGGTGTCAGCGGTGATCCTGAATGCGTTAGCAACCAGCCTGTACATTGGTGCCGGTTTTGGCGCCGGTCCGCGTGATGGTCTGATGACCGGTATCCACGCACGTACCGGCTGGCCAGTACGACGAATTCGAACCGCAATTGAAGTGTCGGTGCTGCTTATCGGTTGGTTGCTGGGAGGAACCGTGGGGGTTGGTACGGTGCTGTATGCCTTGGCTATCGGACCGCTCATTCAGCTTTGCCTGCCGTGGTTTCGCCATCAGCCGCAGGCACGTATTCGCATCAGGAATACGCCTGGGGCGCGATCGCCTGCTGGCGACTAAACTTAACCTCGACTGACGCGGCTGGAATCGGCTTGCCGCGCAGTACACTTCGGAGGTTTTTCTCATGAAGTATGTTGATGGCTTTGTGGTTGCCGTACCCGCTGAAAACAAGGAGGCGTACATTGCGATGGCGGCAAAAGCAGCTCCGCTTTTCAAGGAGTTCGGTGCATTGCGCGTGGTGGAGTGCTGGGCAGATGATGTCCCTGACGGCAAATTGACCGATTTTCGCATGGCTGTGAAAGCGCAGGATCATGAAGAAGTGGTATTCAGCTGGATTGAATACCCTTCCAAAGAGGTCCGCGACGCGGCGAATCAGAAGATGATGTCCGATCCCCGTATGAAGGAATTCGGTGAATCTATGCCATTTGATGGCAAGCGAATGATCTACGGTGGATTTGCGCCCATTATGGAAGAGTGATGTGACTGGCTGTGCGGCGTGCCGCCAGCCATCTCAACATCAACAGCCATGTTAAAGCCGTTTTTCTGCCCACAGTATAAATTCCGTTTTCGGCAGCGCTTTGCTGTAAAGCCAGCCTTGACCGTACTGCACTCCGTGCTTGCGTAGCCAGGTTTCCTGATTCTCGGTTTCGATACCTTCCGCCACCATCTCAAGTTTCAACGCTTTTGCTATCTCGATGATATGTGGTGTGACGTTGTTGTACTCCAGTGCATCGACGAACGATTTGTCTATCTTCAGAATGTCTACATCCAGATCCTGCAAATAACTCAGGCTGGAATAGCCGGTACCAAAGTCATCAATATAGATTGAATGACCCGCCTGACGGTATTTGGCAATAAACGGCGCGCTGTTTTTTGGGTCAGCAAATTCGCGTTCAGTTAGCTCCAGCGCGATTTGCGCAGGCTTAAGTTGCCAGTGGTTCACCTTCTGGCTTAACAGGGCCGGAAGCGTTTCGGAGGACAGATCGGCTGACTCAAGGTTGATGGATATATGCTGCTCAGGATGCTGACGCAGCCATTTGCCTAAATCTTCAAATACGCTTTCAATAATCAACCGGGTGAGGGACTCTGTCAGCCCGGTTTCATGCGCCAGCGCGACGAAAATTTCAGGTGACAGATAACTCCCATCGGCCTGCTGCCAGCGAGCCAGCGCCTCTGCCCCAACCACTTTCCCCGTTTTGAGCGAGATAATTGGTTGATAGTGGACTTTGATGTCCCGATGCTGGATAGCGTCCTGCAACTGGTGATGGGGCGACTGTAAGCGGCGCAAAATACGCAAAACAAAGGCGGCGGTGAGCAAGCCGATAAGAATACCTGCCGGGAGCCAGATCAGTGCCTGCCGGTGCCAGGTTTTTTGCAATGGTAGGGTAGACGCCCAGGTTACGATCGTGATGCCCAACTCAGGAAAGGGGCGGGCGTTATAAATGCTGCCATCTTTGTTAAAATGAGTAATCGATCGTTCTTGCTGTATATGCTGCAAAACGTCCGATGGCAGATCGGCGCTACTGGCAACTACGACGTTGCGCATGGTGCCAATGATAGTCACTTCAATCGGCCATGAGCCAAACGGGATGACGTCAATGAAAGAACCCGGATCGACCATCACAATATAATGTTCGCTCCCTAATGCTGCTATAAAGCGCTTGATGCCCAAATCATTTTGCGTGGTAAGCCATGCGCGATATCCATCAGGAGTGACTTTCATTGCGGGTGGAAATGCGTCTGCCTGGCTTCTTTTTTCCAGAGATGAGCATTGCGGAATGTTATCTTTGAGGTACAGCACTTCCTGAATATAGCGATAGCTATATGACAAACGACGCATTTCCAGCAGATGCTCATCACTGCAAGGCACCCCCTGAAATGCTTCAATATGGCGTAATGCTTTTTTCGCCTGCTCGCCTACGCGTTCCGTACGTAATGCGACTCGTGTTGAGAACATGTCGAGTTCATCGATAAATTTCGTTTCGACCTGACGATGTGCAAGCCACAGGCTTAAACCTACAGGCGCGAGGATGGAAAGGAACAGTACCCCAGTCACCAGGCTTATCAGATGTCGTGTTGTCACAGTGATATCCTTATTTACACAGCGTAGGGAAAGTATATCTGAAACCCCGAAAAGCTATTCGATTGACATCATATATTTACGGCCACTTATCATCCCGTTTAACTCCCTGTAGCGTAAATCAGGTTGTGGTTTGTACAAGAGTGGTGTACTTTGTTGGTTATGTTATAACGTAACAAATTGAGGTTACCATGAAACCGGATATTCATCCTTTTTACCGTACCGTGGTGTTTCACGATACCAGTGCCAATGAATTCTTTAAGGTCGGTTCGACCATTAAGACTGAGCGTGAAATTGAGTTTGAGGGGGAAATGTACCCGTACGTGACCCTCGATATCTCTTCTAAATCGCATCCGTATTATACCGGGAAACAAAAAACCTTTGATAATGAAGGTAGTGCAGCACGTTTCCAAAAACGTTTTGGTCATTTTATTGGCGTTAAGCGGGGTTAAAATGCAGGTACTCAATTCACTTCGCAGCGCAAAACAGCGCCATCCTGACTGCCAGATAGTAAAACGCAAAGGGCGTTTGTACGTTATCTGCAAAACGAATCCGCGCTTTAAAGCAGTACAGGGGCGTAAAAAGAGACGTTAGTTTCTTTGCCAGCATTTCAGGGATTAAAGTGCGTTGCCTGGGCTGGAACGCACTTTTTTTATCTGCGCTGAGATGCTGTTACTGGGTGGTCTGGGCGCGGGTAAGCGTAAAGACATCGTAAAACGAGAGTTCGCCTTTACGCGATATCATCTTTTGCAGCTGTGCTTTATGTTCGCTATCCACGGACGGTGAGTGCAGGATAGTATCGATGAGCGAGGAGGGGACAAAGCGCGTGTTGTACCATTCTCCGTTATAGCAAACTCTAAAATCCAGAACGTCGATATCTTCAAAGCGGTACCGTGGCGCAACGTCGAAAAAGAAAAAGCCGTTGAGTACAACGAACAGTACCACCAGCAGCCATACTGAATCGACTAACGTTTCTGACTGTAGCATCACCGCCAGCGTGGCAAACCAGGCAACATACATGCCGATAAACAGCCCTGGGTGTTTGCGAATAAAGCTGATGCTAAAGCGCGGTTTGTTGTCGCGCTTCTCGCGAATATTTAAGTCGTCGATTGTTTCAGTAAGCAGGCGCTGTATTTCTGTCATCTCTTGCCTTCGTGATATCTGCAAAATTCAGGAGGGATCGCCCTATTTTAAAAGGGGATACCCTTTGAAGAAAGTAACAGATTAACCGTAATTTAGCATAACAGTTACATTTAAGATCACAGCGTTTTGATGATCCTTGCGGGATTGCCCCCAACCACGGTGTTCGCTGGAACGCTTTTAGTGACTACTGCACCTGATGCCACAACCACGTTATCGCCCAGCGTGACGCCAGGATTGATCACTGCACGGCCACCTATCCAGACATTATTGCCGATAGTCACGGGCTTTCCGAACTCCAGGCCACTGTTGCGCTCGGTAGCATCCAGCGGATGGGTCGCGGTATAGATATGAACGCCAGGTGCCAGCATGCAGTTGTCGCCAATATGAATTGGACAGACGTCGAGCATAACGCAGTCGAAATTAGCGTAAAAGTCTTTACCAAGATAGATGTTATAACCGTAATCACACCGGAAAGAGGGTTCAATATAGGCACCCTCACTCTGCCCTAACAGATCATGGAGGATTGCCTGACGCTCATTTTTTTCATCGGGAGCGGTGAGATTGTAGCGATGGATCAACTGACGAGCGCGTAGTCGGTCACTGCGCAGTGTTTCATCTGCCGGGCGATAGTATTCGCCGGCGATCATTTTTTGCTTTTCATTACGCATTACGATTTCCCTGTGTACTGAAGGTTATTTCAGCACAGTAAAACGTAATGCAAGCAAGGGGAACGTTCCCGCTTCTTTGCTGTGATCATAGTCACGTGATTTGAATTAAATAACCATTGTATACCTTAAATAATTCGAGTTGCAGGAAGGCGGCGACGCAGCGAATCCCTGGGAGCGTACATTAGTACGTGACTAGGGTGAGCGAGGAAAGCCAACGCACATGCAACTTGAAGTATGACAGGTATAAATACGAAAACGGTCAGCCAGACAAATGTACCGCTATACCTGACTTAACCTTGAGTGCAATTAGCGAATGAATTTCCAAACAGAAGTTGGAATCTTGTCGTAAAGCTTATTCATGGTCAATTCAGCAAGGCGATGATCTGCTGCTGAGTAAAATACAGCCAGTTCGTTGTCGGACAATTCATATTTATTTTTTTCAATAACGCGCTCTAGCGTATCAATTGTCTGGCAACGTCGCAGGCGCATCAAATAATCTGTTTTAGTTAATGGTTTATCGGACATAACTCTTACCTATGATTGTAATAATTTTTAACAAGACAAACTAACAGGATTAGCCCTGGTGGCATTGACAAAACAGCGAAACAGTCGATTACCTGACTTCCGCCATTTCTGCAGATCCTGCGTATTAATACCATAACTGCTGAACAACATAAAAGTGTCATCCAGGTATTCATCTATCTGCGCGATCAGCTTATTGTCCTCATTGTACTTAATTTTATAATTAAGTGCGAAGGTTGCAATATGCTCTATCAGTTCATTGAGCTGCAAGCTGGTTGCAGAGGTAGGGTCATTAACCCAGCCATGGTTACTTTGTTCAAGGTTTGCAAGACAGTCATGATACAGAGTTTCGCAGAGAAATTTAAGCTGCGCGATATCATGTCTTTTGGGTGAGTATTCATCCATAACGCATCCCCTTCTTAGTGGCTTAAACTAACCGAACACCTTTCGGGATGGATACAACAACTACCTGGAACTTGCCCGCGACTCCTGATGATTTAACTATAATCTACTCTAAAAAAGATTTCATCGTCATATCACGAAAAATTACAATTATGTAAAATTATGATGCTACGTCATTTTTACATTTTAACAGATAAATGCCGCTATTCGAAATGGGACAATTTCTTTATTCTTCGGGCAATCATCGGGTTATCTTGTTTAGGTTTAGCAACGAAAGGCAACAACCGACAATGAAAACCAGTGGATAGGATTAATCTTAATATTTATTAAAGTAAATAAGAACTCTCGCTGTTTTTTTAAGAATAGCCTTTAAGGCTGCAAGGATTATATCGCTTATTTACCCGATAGAAAATAAACGGAATGGCAATAAGTGATTTTTATGATTTTTTCAGAAAAAAGGCCGCTTGCGCGGCCTTATCTTTAGAGATGTATCAATGATGCTCTACTGAGTGGCTATGCTCAATATCTTCATTTTTGCGGCTAAAGCGGCGGCGTACCACCACAAAGAACACCGGAACAAAGAAGATCGCCAACACGGTTGCCGTCACCATCCCACCCATTACGCCAGTACCAACGGCGTTCTGCGCACCGGAACCTGCGCCGGAGCTGATGACCAGCGGCATTATGCCCAGAATAAAGGCCAGTGACGTCATCAGGATTGGACGTAAACGCATGCGTACTGCGTCCAGCGTCGCCTCTATCAGACCTTTACCCTCTTTATCCATCAAGTCTTTGGCGAATTCTACGATAAGTATCGCGTTCTTCGCCGACAACCCAATGGTTGTGAGCAGGCCTACCTGGAAGTAAACGTCGTTGGTCAGGCCGCGGAACGTTGCTGCCAGCAATGCACCGATAACACCCAGCGGTACAACCAGCATTACGGAGAATGGAATTGACCAGCTCTCGTACAACGCTGCCAGACACAAGAATACGACGATCAGTGAAATAGCATACAGGGCTGGAGCCTGGTTGCCGGACAGTCGTTCCTGGTAGGACATACCAGTCCAGTCATAACCGATACCGGATGGCAGTTTGCTGGCCAGTTGCTCCATCATCGCCATGGCTTCACCGGTACTTTTACCCGGAGCGGCCTGGCCTAAGATTTCCATGGAAGGCAAACCGTTATAGCGTTCCAGACGCGGCGAACCGTATTCCCAACGTGAGGTGGAGAAGGCGGAGAACGGTACCATCTGTCCATCGCTACCGCGGACATACCAGTTTCCAATATCTTCCGGCAACATACGATATTTCGCTTCAGACATGACGTAAACTTTCTTCACACGACCACGGTCGATGAAGTCATTCACGTAGCTTCCGCCCCATGCTGCACCCAGCGTTGTATTAATATCACTAATGGAAACGCCCAGAGCCTGCGCTTTTTCCTGATCGATATCGATCTTGAACTGCGGCGTATCTTCCAGACCGTTAGGACGAACACCGACCAACAGATCAGGATGCTTCGCGACTTCACCAAACAGTTGGTTACGCGCCTGAGTCAGCTTCTCATGGCCCAGACCCGCCTGGTCAATCAACTGGAAGTCAAAACCGGTTGCGGTCCCTAACTCCACAATCGCTGGCAGGTTAAAGGCAAAGACCATTGCGTCTTTAATCTGCGAGAATGCGCCCATTGCACGCTGAGTAATCGCTTCAACCTTGTTCTCTTCGCCAGGACGTTCACTCCAGTCTTTCAGAGAAACGAACGCGATGCCGGTGTTCTGACCACGACCAGCAAAACCGAAACCGTTAACGGCAAACACCGATTCAACGTTCGCTTTTTCCTTGGTCAGGTAGTAATCCGTCATTTCGTCCAGTACCTTCTGGGTACGCTCTTGCGTCGCACCCGCTGGCAGCTGAGCCATAGACAGGAATACCCCCTGGTCTTCATCTGGCAGGAACGAACTTGGCAGACGAACGAACAGATAGGCCATGCCCACAACGATAATCAGATACAGCGCCAGATAACGACCGGTGCTGCGCAGAATACCGCCCACGCTATCGGTGTAATGATGCGTGCTCTTATCGAACATGCGGTTAAACCAGCCGAAGAAGCCTTTTTTGCCTTCTCCGTGATCGCCTTTAGCAATCGGTTTTAGCATGGTCGCACACAGGGCAGGGGTCAGAATCAATGCCACCAGTACAGACAGCGCCATCGCGGAAACAATGGTGATGGAGAACTGACGGTAAATTGCACCGGTCGACCCCCCGAAGAACGCCATTGGGATAAATACCGCTGACAGCACCATCGCGATACCCACCAATGCGCCCTGAATCTGGCCCATCGATTTTCGCGTTGCTTCCTTCGGCGGTAGTCCTTCCTCAGCCATTACACGTTCAACGTTCTCGACCACCACGATGGCGTCATCCACCAGCAGGCCGATGGCGAGCACCATCCCGAACATCGTCAGGGTATTTATTGAGAAGCCGAAAATCGCCAGGACGGCAAACGTACCCAAGAGTACCACCGGCACGGCGATAGTCGGAATCAGCGTCGCGCGGAAGTTCTGCAGGAACAGATACATTACCAGGAACACGAGGATGATTGCTTCTGCCAGCGTTTTCACTACTTCGTGAATAGAAATTTTCACGAACGGCGTGGTGTCATACGGGTAAACGATCTTCAGACCTGACGGGAAGAACGGCTCCATCTTCTTCAGTTCTTCGCGGATAGCGTTTGCGGTGTCCAGGGCGTTAGCACCTGTTGCCAGCTTGATACCCAGACCGGATGCCGGTTTACCGTTGAACTTCGCAATGATGTCGTAGTTCTCACCGCCCAGTTCCACTTTCGCCACGTCACGCAGACGAACCTGGGAACCATCCTGATTCACTTTCAGCAGAATTTTACTGAACTCATCAGCGGAGGTCAGACGGGTTTGCGCGATGATCGATGCGTTAAGTTGCTGACCTTTCACCGGCGGCGTACCACCTAACTGACCGGCTGCAACCTGGGCGTTCTGCGCTTTGATGGCGCTGATTACATCAACCGGTGTCAGCTGGAAGTTGTTCAGTTTGTTCGGATCCATCCAGATACGCATCGCGTACTGAGAACCAAACAGCTGAACGTCGCCCACGCCTGAAGTACGGCTAATGGCATCCTTCATGTTGGCGCCAACGTAGTCGGAAATATCCTCCTGCGTCATGGTGCCGTTGGTGTTGATAACACCGACAACCATCAGGAAGCTGCTGGATGACTTCTCAACGCTAACCCCTTGCTGCTGTACTTCCTGAGGCAGCAACGGCATGGCCAGCTGCAGTTTGTTCTGCACCTGTACCTGTGCGATATCCGCATCAGTACCAGACTGGAAGGTCAGGGTGATCTGCACGGTACCCGTGGAGTCACTGTTAGAGGACATGTACATCAGGTTATCGATACCGTTCATATTCTGTTCGATAACCTGCGTAACAGTATCCTGTACTGTTTTGGCATCAGCGCCAGGATAGGTCGCGGAGATCGTCACTGCTGGCGGTGCAATAGTCGGATATTGCGCTACCGGCAATTTGAGGATCGCGAGCCCCCCTGCCAACATGATGATAATGGCGATCACCCACGCAAATATTGGGCGATCGATAAAGAAATTAGGCATGTCTTAACGGCTCCTGTTTAAGTTAAGACTTGGACTGTTCAGGCTGGCTACCGCTTTGGCCTTGCTGGTTGTTATCAGCGGTGATTTCCTGCGCTTTTACCTGCGCGCCAGGACGTACTTTCTGCAGCCCAGTAACAATCACGCGGTCGCCCGGCTTAAGTCCATCAGTGACTAACCATTTGTCGCCAATCGCTTGTGCGGCGACAATTTGACGAGTTTCAACTTTGTTGTCTGCACCGATAACCAATGCACTGGCATCGCCACGCGGTGTGCGGGTAACGCCTTGCTGTGGAACCAGTAATGCTGTTGGGTTAATCCCTTCTTCCAGACGTGCGCGGACGAACATACCCGGCAGTAAGGTATGATCCGGGTTCGGGAAAATTGCGCGTAACGTAATCGACCCAGTGGTTTGATCTACCGTCACATCAGAAAATTCCAGCGTACCGGACTGCGGGTATTTAATGCCGTCATTGGTCACCAGTTCGACTTTCGCTTTACCGTTCTCTTGCTTCAGCGTGCCGTTGGCCAGCTCTTGTTTCAGGCGCAGGAAGTCGTTGCTTGACTGCGTCACGTCTACATAGATGGGATCCAACTGCTGAACGGTCGCCAGTGCGGTCGCCTGACCGTTTTGCACCAGAGCGCCTTCCGTAACGGATGATTTACCAATGCGACCGCTGATCGGTGACGTCACTTTGGTGTAAGCCAGATTGATGCGTGCAGTTTCTACCGCAGCTTTCGCGGCAACGACGGCGGCGTTTGCCTGCTGTGCGTCAGCCAACGCGCTATCGTAGTCCTGTTGGCTGATGTACTTAGTACCCAACAGTTTCTGATAACGTTTCACCGTCAGTTGAGCAATGTTTGCTGCGGCTTGTGCTTTAGCCAGATCGCCTTTTGCACTTTCATAAGCGGCCTGGTAAGTAGCAGGATCAATCTGATAGAGAGATACACCCGCTTCGATGTCACCACCTTCCGTGAAATTACGTTTCAGGATAATCCCGCTAACCTGAGGACGAACTTCAGCAATACGAAACGCACTGGTGCGACCCGGAAGTTCGGTTGTGATCTGTAGAGGTTCAGTTTTGAGCGTAACAACTCCAACCTCTGGCATTTGCTGGCCCCCTTGTTGGGCCTGTTTGTCGTCACATCCTGTTAGCGCTAAGCTGCCTGAGAGCATCAGAACGACTGCCAGAGGCGTTAACCCTCTGTTTTTGTTCATATGTAAACCTCGAGTGTCCGATTTCAAATTGATCAATGGCTTAAAGCCCATAAACCCATTGCTGCGTTTATATTATCGTCGTGCTATGGTACATACATTCACAAATGTATGTAAATCTAACGCCTGTAAATTCACTGACCTATGGCACGAAAAACCAAACAACAAGCACAGGAAACACGACAACACATTCTTGATGTCGCTCTGCGTATGTTTTCGCAACAAGGGGTCTCATCCACCTCGCTGGCTGAGATCGCAAAAGCCGCTGGTGTGACGCGCGGTGCAATCTATTGGCATTTCAAAAACAAATCGGATTTATTCAGTGAAATCTGGGAGCTAGCAAAACCTAACATTGATGAGTTAGAGACTGAGTATCAGGCAAAATTCCCTGACGATCCACTATCAGTATTAAGAGAAATTTTAATTTACGTTCTTGAAACTACCGTGACAGAAGAACGCCGACGTTTATTGATGGAGATTATATTCCACAAATGCGAATTTGTCGGGGAAATAGCATCAGTTCAGTTAGTCGAACGTAGCCTGTGTCTGGAAAACTATGACCGTATAGAAAAAACGTTACGCCACTGTATGGATGTCAACATGTTGCCGGAAAACCTGAACACACGTCGTGTAGCGGTGTTAATGCGTAGCTATATTTCCGGGATCATGGAGAACTGGTTATTTGCTCCCGAATCGTTTGATCTGAAGAATGAGGCTCGCCAGTACGTGGCGGTGCTGCTGGAGATGTGTCTGCTTTGTCCAAGCTTGCGCCTGCAGGCTGGAGAGACAAGCTAGTTTGCCATTCTGCACCAGGAATTCTCCTGGTCGTTTTGCCTGCTGCTATTCTGCCGGTCACAGCCGTGATATTCTTGCCGCTTGACTATTTCCGGTCACTTTCCCGGTTCAGAAACATTCATTCTCATGACTATGTTGCAGCTCTATAAACGTTCACAGCATGTAATTGCTATTAGCATACTTTTCTTCATTCTATTGTTATCCTGCCAGTCATCTGCATTTGCGCGGGCGCAACAGAGTGGTGAACTGCCGACCAAAGCAGATATTCAGAGCCAACTGGACGCACTGAGTAAACAAAAAGATCTCTCCGCGCAGGATAAGCTGGTCCAACAGGATCTCATCGATACTATAGCCACGCTGGATAAAATTGATCGCGTGAAAGATGAGACCGTACAGCTTCGCCAGAAAGTGGCCCAGGCGCCGGAGAAAATGCGCCAGGCGACGGATGCGCTAAATTCGCTCAGCGATGTCGACAATGACGACGAAACGCGAAAAACGCTGAGCACGCTTTCCTTACGACAGCTTGAGTCACGCGTCGCGCAGGTGCTTGATGACCTGCAAAGCTCGCAAAACGATCTTGCTGCCTACAACAGCCAACTGGTGTCGCTCCAGACCCAGCCAGAGCGCGTACAAAATGCGATGTACACTGCGTCGCAGCAGATGCAGCAAATCCGCAACCGACTTGATGGCACTAATGTAGGCGAAGGTGCTTTACGCCCCAGCCAGCAGGTACTGTTACAGGCGCAGCAGGCGCTGCTGAATGCGCAGATCGACCAACAGCGAAAGAGCCTCGAAGGTAATACGATTTTGCAGGATACCTTGCAAAAACAACGTGATTACGTGACGGCGAACAGTAACCGCCTTGAGCATCAGCTCCAGCTCCTGCAGGAAGCGGTGAACAGCAAGCGACTGACGTTAACCGAAAAAACGGCGCAGGAAGCAGTCACGCCGGATGAAGCCGAGCGTATTCAGTCCAATCCGTTGGTGAAGCAGGAGCTTGATGTTAACCATCAGCTCAGCCAGCGTCTGATTGCCGCGACCGAAAACGGCAACAGCCTGATGCAGCAAAATATCAAAGTCAAAAACTGGCTTGACCGCGCGTTGCAATCCGAACGCAACATTAAAGAACAGATCGCCGTTCTGAAAGGCAGTCTGCTGCTGTCGCGTATTCTGTATCAGCAACAACAAACGCTGCCGTCGGCGGATGAACTTGCCGATATGACCAACCGGATCGCCGACTTGCGTCTGGAGCAGTTCGAGGTCAACCAGCAGCGCGACGCGCTGTTCCAGAATGATGCGTTTGTCGCCAAACTGGAAGAAGGGCACAGCAACGAAGTTAACGGCGAAGTCCATGATGCCTTACTGCAGGTTGTGGATATGCGTCGTGAACTGTTGGATCAGCTCAATAAGCAACTGGGCAACCAACTGATGATGGCGATTAATCTGCAAATTAACCAGCAGCAGTTAATGAGCGTGTCGAAAAACCTGAAAGGGATCCTCACGCAGCAGATTTTCTGGGTTAACAGTAACCGTCCGATGGACTGGGACTGGATCAAAGCTTTCCCGCAAACACTTAAAGACCAGTTTAAGTCGATGAAAATCACGGTGAACTGGGAAAAAGCGTGGCCTGCAGTATTTATTGCGTTCCTGGCGGGATTGCCGCTGCTGCTCATTGCTGGGTTAATCCGCTGGCGTCTGAAATGGTTGAAAGAGTATCAGGCGAAATTAGCCGCTGCGGTGGGTAACCTGCGTAATGACAGTCAGCTCAACACGCCAAAAGCGATTCTGATCGATCTCATCAGAGCCTTGCCGGCGTGCCTGATTATCCTCGCGGTAGGTCTGATTCTGCTTACCATGCAGTTGAATATCAGCGACCTGCTGTGGGCGTTCAGTAAGAAGATGACCGTCTTCTGGCTGGTGTTTGGTCTGTGCTGGAAGGTGCTGGAAAAAGATGGCGTGGCAATTCGTCATTTTGGTATGCCAGCAAAACAAACTAGCCATTGGCGCCGCCAAATCGTGCGTATTAGCCTGGCGCTGTTGCCGCTTAATTTTTGGTCGGTCATTGCTGAACTGTCACCGCTCAATCTGATGGACGATGTGCTGGGTCAGGTGGTGATTTTCCTCAACCTGCTGCTGATCGCCTTCCTGGTATGGCCAATGTGCCGCGAAAGCTGGCGTGATAAAGAGTCGCATGGTCTGCGTCTGGTGACGATTACCGTGCTGTCTATTATCCCGATAGCATTAATGGTGCTGACGGCGACCGGCTATTTCTACACCACGCTGCGCCTGGCGGGACGCTGGATTGAAACGGTTTATCTGGTCATTCTCTGGAACCTGCTGTACCAGACCGTGCTGCGTGGGTTGAGCGTCGCGGCACGCCGTATCGCCTGGCGTCGCGCGCTGGCACGTCGTCAGAACCTGGTGAAAGAAGGAGCGGAAGGTGCCGAACCGCAGGAAGAACCGACCATCGCGCTTGAGCAGGTTAACCAGCAAACGCTGCGTATAACTATGCTGGTGATGGTTGCCCTGTTTGGTGTCTTGTTCTGGGCCATTTGGTCTGATTTGATCACCGTGTTCAGCTATCTCGACAGCATTACGCTCTGGCATTACAACGGTACCGAAGCGGGTGCGGCAGTGGTGAAAGACGTCACCATGGGTAGCCTGCTGTTTGCGATTATTGCCTCAATGGTCGCGTGGGCGCTGATCCGTAACTTACCCGGCCTGCTGGAAGTGCTGGTGCTCTCGCGACTGAAGATGCGTCAGGGCGCTTCGTATGCGATCACCACGATCCTTAACTACGCGATCATCGCCATCGGCGCGATGACGGTCTTCGGATCGCTCGGTGTTTCGTGGGATAAGCTACAGTGGCTGGCAGCAGCCCTGTCGGTTGGTCTTGGTTTTGGTTTGCAGGAAATCTTCGGTAACTTTGTTTCGGGTTTGATTATTCTGTTTGAACGCCCGGTCCGCATTGGCGATACCGTGACTATCGGTACGTTCTCAGGAACGGTCAGCAAGATCCGTATCCGTGCCACCACCATTACCGACTTCGATCGCAAAGAGGTGATCATCCCGAACAAAGCCTTTGTGACGGAGCGTTTGATCAACTGGTCGCTTTCCGATACCACCACGCGTCTGGTGATCCGCATCGGCGTGGCCTACGGTTCGGATCTGGACAAAGTGAAGAAAGTGCTGTTGCAGGCGGCGATGGAACACCCGAAAGTGATGCACGATCCGGAGCCTGCGGTGTTCTTTACCGCCTTCGGCGCCAGCACGCTGGATCATGAGCTGCGTTTATACGTGCGTGAACTGCGCGATCGTAGCCACACGGTTGATGAACTGAACCGTGCGGTCGATCGTTTGTGCCGTGAAAACGACATTGATATCGCCTTTAACCAGCTCGAAGTGCACCTGCACAACGCGAAGGGCGACACCGTGACCGAGGTTAAGCGTGACATCATTAAAGGTGATGATCCGACGCCTTCGGTAGGTTAATAGAAAAGCTCATCAGGCCTGCGAGCTTCGATTCATTCGTAGGCCTGATAAGTACAACGCTATCAGGCATTTCAGCTATAGCGCGTTTTTTGAAGAAGAGAGCTGTTTCTTTTCGTAATCCCGTTTAACAATCTCCAGCGCCTTCAGTACGGTTTCAGGTGCAACCTGATTTTCCTCAAGTAAAACAATCAAATCGACGGCCAGTTTGACCTCGTCCGGGGCGTTCTCTAATGACATAAATTCTCCGGGGATTAACGGGTTAAACGCGCCAGCACGTTTTCTATTCTTGCCAGAGCATGACGGCAGCGCGCCAGTCGCGCCTCGAATGCTTCTACTTCACGATGCAGTTTTTGCTGTTCTGCAAAGCCGGTAGCCTGAGCCAGACGCTCTTTGCGTTCACGCGTCATTTCAACCAGACGGCGTTCAAACTCCTGATGTTGGACCCGCTTACGCTGCCAGCGCGCCAGACCTGGAGATGCACTGTCCCACTCGCGTAGCGACCAACTGGCAGTTTCACGTGAAATCGCCTCTAACTGTGAGGCAAGGTGTTCCGCAAGCCAGGTGATTTGTGGTAGTTGTTGCTGCTCAACGGCGCGACGTAGGGCAGTAAGATTATCGTCAGCTTCATCCAGGCAGGCCTGCAGCAATGTGCTGCGCGTGTGAAACAGATGCCTGTCAAAGCGGGCGCTAAGCGTTGTGTGGTGCGCCTGTGGAGCACAACGCTGTCGCAGGCGGTTAAGCTGGTTTTCGAGCGTCTGTAACAGCATGGCGGTTTTCACAACAACACTCCGATGAAAATGAGAACTGTTATGCTAAAGTAGCGATTCTCTGTGTTAAGTACTGATATTATGCAACGCATTATTCTAATCATCATTGGCTGGATAGCGGTAGTGCTAGGTACGCTGGGCGTAGTATTGCCTCTGTTGCCGACGACGCCGTTTATACTGCTGGCCGCCTGGTGTTTTGCCCGCTCATCGCCGCGTTTTCACGACTGGTTGCTTTACCGTTCGTGGTTCGGCGGGTATCTGCGTCACTGGCAAAAGCACCGCGCGATGCCGCCGGGAGCAAAACCGCGCGCTATTTTGTTGATCCTGGTGACGTTTGCTATTTCCCTCTGGCTGGTCAATATGATGTGGGTACGCGGCCTGCTGCTGGTTATTCTCGCCTGTTTACTGATTTTTATGTGGCGGATCCCGGTGATTGATGAAAAACAACAAAAGCAGTAAAGCGCAATAATCGCTGTTGCAATTGTCTCTCGCAGCCAGTAAATTCGACCGTTTTCGAGCACAGGCGCAGATGGTCAAAGGTTAACCAAGTGTAACCTTGGCCCTAATATAGACACAAAATCATTCAAGATACGTCGAGGATGAAGTGTATAGTGCGCCGTGAAGTAATACTGTATTAATCAGGCACAAACTTATGACCGCGACTGCACAGCAGCTTGAGTTTCTCAAAAATAGCATCAAAAGCATCCACGACTACCCAAAACCGGGCATTCTTTTCCGTGATGTCACCAGTTTACTGGAAGATCCGAAAGCCTACGCCCTCAGCATTGAATTGCTGGTTGAGCGCTACAAAAATGCGGGGATCACTAAAGTGGTTGGCACCGAAGCGCGTGGCTTCCTGTTTGGCGCGCCGGTAGCGTTGGGGCTGGGTGTCGGCTTTGTTCCGGTACGCAAACCGCGTAAGCTTCCGCGTGAAGTTATTGCTGAGACCTATGAGCTGGAGTACGGCACCGATCAGCTGGAAATCCACGTTGATGCCATCAAACCGGGTGATAAAGTCCTGGTTGTGGACGATCTTCTGGCAACTGGCGGCACGATTGAAGCGACCGTGAAGCTGATCCGCCGTCTGGGTGGCGAAGTGACCGATGCTGCCTTTATCATTAACCTGTTTGATCTGGGCGGCGAGCAGCGTCTGGAAAAGCAGGGGCTGACTTGTTATAGCCTGGTTCCATTCCCGGGCCACTAAGTCGGGCTATCTTATCCCGGTTGAAGTAATACCGAGACACACAACCTCGCCGTTGCTGCGAGGTTGTGTTAGCATTACCCTCCTGTGAATCCACCCTCCAGCCTTTCAGAGCCTGCCAATGAGTTATCAGGTCTTAGCCCGAAAATGGCGCCCACAAACCTTTGCTGACGTCGTCGGCCAGGAACATGTGCTGACGGCACTGGCGAACGGCTTGTCGTTAGGGCGTATTCATCATGCTTATTTGTTTTCCGGTACCCGTGGCGTCGGAAAAACCTCTATCGCCCGCTTGCTGGCGAAGGGATTAAACTGTGAAACTGGCATCACCGCTACGCCGTGCGGCGTGTGCGATAACTGTCGGGAAATTGAGCAGGGGCGTTTTGTCGATTTGATTGAAATCGATGCCGCCTCACGCACTAAAGTCGAAGATACTCGCGATCTGCTGGATAACGTTCAGTATGCGCCCGCGCGCGGGCGCTTTAAGGTCTATTTGATCGACGAAGTGCACATGCTGTCGCGCCACAGTTTTAACGCCTTGCTGAAAACGCTCGAAGAGCCGCCCGCGCACGTCAAATTCCTGCTGGCGACCACCGATCCGCAGAAGCTGCCGGTGACCATCCTGTCGCGCTGTCTGCAATTCCATCTTAAAGCGCTGGATGTCGAACAGATTCGCCATCAGCTTGAGCATATTCTCAAAGAAGAGCATATCGCCCATGAACCGCGTGCGCTGCAACTGCTGGCTCGTGCCGCGGACGGCAGCCTGCGCGATGCGCTAAGCCTGACCGATCAGGCGATTGCCAGCGGCGATGGTCAGGTCTCGACCGACGCGGTCAGCACCATGCTCGGCACGCTGGACGACGACCAGGCGCTCTCGCTTGTCGAAGCGGTTGTGGCTGCGGACGGCGAACGCGTGATGACGCTGGTGAACGACGCCGCCGCGCGTGGTATCGAATGGGAAGCGCTGCTGGTTGAGATGTCGGCTTTGCTGCATCGTATTGCCATGGTTCAGCTTTCACCTGCTGCGCTCGGTAGCGATATGGCCGCCATTGAACAGCGTATGCGTGAACTGGCGCGAATTGTACCGCCTACCGATGTGCAGCTTTACTACCAGACCCTGTTAATCGGGCGCAAAGAACTGCCGTATGCGCCGGACAGGCGAATGGGCGTCGAAATGACGCTGCTGCGTGCGCTGGCTTTTCATCCGCGCATGCCACTCCCGGAACCTGAAGTCCCGCGCCAGTCGTTTGCCCCGGTCGCACCCACAGCGGTAATGACCCCGACGCAGGTGCCACAGCAGCAACCTGCGCCAGCGCAACAGCAACAGAATGTGCCGCTTTCCGATGCCACCAGTCAGGTGCTGGCGGCGCGCAGTCAACTGCAACGTGCTCAGGGAGCAACCAAAGCAAAAAAGAGTGAACCGGCAGCCGCTTCCCGCGCGCGGCCGGTGAATAATGCTGCGCTGGAAAGACTGGCTTCGGTGTCGGAACGTGTTCAGGCGCGTCCGGCAGTCTCTGCGCTGGAAAAAGCACCGGCGAAGAAAGAAGCGTATCGCTGGAAAGCGACCAATCCTGTTGCAGAAGTCAAAGAAGTCGTCGCCACGCCGAAAGCGCTGAAAAAAGCGCTTGAGCATGAAAAAACGCCGGAACTGGCGGCAAAGCTTGCGGCTGAAGCCATTGAACGCGACCCGTGGGCCGCCCAGGTGAGCCAGCTCTCGCTGCCTAAACTGGTAGAGCAGGTGGCGCTTAATGCCTGGAAAGAAGAGAATGGCAACGTGGTTTGCCTGCACCTGCGTTCCACGCAGCGACACCTTAATTCCAGCGGCGCGCAGCAAAAACTGGCCGAAGCACTGAGTACCTTAACGGGGTCAACGGTTGAATTGACCATCGTTGAAGATGATAATCCTGCGGTGCGCACGCCGCTGGAGTGGCGTCAGGCCATTTATGAAGAGAAGCTCGCGCAGGCGCGTGAGTCGATTATTGCGGATAATAACATCCAGACGCTGCGTCGTTTTTTCGATGCGGAGCTGGACGAAGAGAGTATTCGCCCCATTTGATCGTCAGCCTAATGGTTTGACGGTCGTCATCCCTTAACGTGATTGAGAGAGAAGCCTATGTTTGGTAAAGGCGGTCTGGGTAACCTGATGAAACAGGCCCAGCAGATGCAAGAAAAAATGCAGCAGATGCAGGAAGAAGTCGCCAAGCTGGAAGTGACCGGCGAATCTGGCGCGGGTCTGGTAAAAGTGACCATCAACGGCGCGCATAACTGCCGTCGCGTGGAGATCGATCCAAGCCTGCTGGAAGACGACAAAGAGATGCTGGAAGACCTGGTTGCTGCGGCATTCAACGACGCGGCGCGTCGCATTGAAGAGACGCAGAAAGAGAAGATGGCCTCTGTTTCTTCCGGAATGCAGCTGCCGCCTGGCTTTAAGATGCCGTTCTGATGCAAACCAGCCCGCTGTTAACTCAGCTTATGGAAGCACTGCGCTGTCTGCCGGGCGTTGGCCCGAAGTCGGCGCAGCGCATGGCGTTCACGCTGCTTCAGCGCGATCGCAGCGGCGGGATGCGTCTGGCGCAGGCGTTAACGAAGGCGATGTCGGAAATCGGCCACTGTGCCGATTGCCGCACCTTCACAGAGCAAGACGTCTGCAACATCTGTTCGAACCCGCGTCGCCAGGAAAACGGTCAGATTTGCGTGGTGGAGAGTCCGGCGGACATCTACGCCATTGAGCAAACCGGGCAATTTTCCGGACGTTACTTCGTGCTGATGGGACACCTGTCGCCGCTGGACGGTATCGGACCTGATGATATCGGGCTGGATCGTCTTGAACAGCGACTGGCGTCTGAGCAAATCAACGAACTGATTCTGGCGACCAATCCCACGGTCGAAGGAGAGGCGACCGCCAACTATATTGCTGAGCTTTGCATGCAATATGGCGTTGAAGCCAGCCGTATCGCCCATGGCGTTCCGGTAGGCGGCGAGCTGGAAATGGTCGATGGCACCACGCTGTCGCACTCTCTGGCAGGACGACACAAGATTAAATTCTGAACAAACGGAGGCCGCGACGGCGGCTTCCGCTTGAAATCCTTCCCGCTTGTCCCCATTTCACCCTCAACGTGTTTTTACCATTGAATATGGCATTGTTGAGGTAGATCTACATGAAAGGACAAGAAACTCGTGGTTTTCAGTCAGAAGTAAAACAGCTTCTGCACCTGATGATCCATTCTCTGTATTCCAATAAAGAAATCTTCCTGCGTGAGCTTATCTCTAACGCCTCGGATGCGGCAGACAAGCTGCGTTTCCGCGCACTGTCTAACCCGGACCTGTATGAAGGTGACGGTGAACTGCGTGTGCGTGTTTCCTTCGATAAAGATAAGCGTACGTTGACCATTGCCGATAACGGCGTGGGGATGAACCGTGATGACGTTATCGATCATCTGGGGACCATTGCGAAATCCGGCACCAAATCTTTCCTCGAATCCATGGGCTCCGATCAGGCGAAAGACAGCCAGTTGATCGGTCAGTTTGGGGTTGGTTTCTACTCTGCCTTCATCGTGGCGGACAAAGTCACCGTGCGTACCCGTGCTGCGGGTGATAAACCGGAAAACGGCGTGTTCTGGGAATCTGCGGGCGAAGGCGAGTACACCGTTGCTGATATTACCAAAGAAGACCGTGGTACCGAAATCACTCTGCATCTGCGCGAAGGCGAAGACGAGTTCCTCGATGACTGGCGCGTACGTTCCATCATCAGCAAATATTCCGACCATATCGCGCTGCCGGTAGAGATCGAAAAATCCGAAGAGAAAGACGGCGAGACCGTGGTTTCCTGGGAAAAAATCAACAAGGCGCAGGCGCTGTGGACCCGTAACAAGTCGGAAATCAAAGACGACGAGTACAACGAATTCTACAAGCACATCGCCCACGACTTCACTGACCCGCTGACCTGGAGCCACAACCGTGTGGAAGGTAAGCAGGAGTACACCAGCCTGCTGTATATCCCGTCGCAGGCGCCGTGGGATATGTGGAACCGCGATCACAAGCATGGTCTGAAACTGTACGTCCAGCGTGTCTTCATCATGGACGATGCCGAGCAGTTCATGCCGAACTACCTGCGCTTTGTCCGTGGTTTGATAGATTCTAACGATCTGCCGCTGAACGTTTCTCGCGAGATCCTGCAGGACAGCACCGTCACCCGTAACCTGCGCAGCGCGCTGACCAAACGCGTACTGCAGATGCTGGAAAAACTGGCAAAAGACGACGCGGAAAAATACCAGACTTTCTGGAAGCAATTCGGCCTGGTGCTGAAAGAAGGCCCGGCGGAAGACCACGCCAACCAGGAAACTATCGCTAAGCTGATGCGCTTCGCGTCTACGCACACTGACTCCTCCGCGCAAACCGTGTCGCTGGAAGATTACGTGTCGCGAATGAAAGAAGGGCAGGAGAAAATCTACTACATCACTGCAGACAGCTATGCGGCGGCGAAGAGCAGCCCGCACCTGGAACTGCTGCGTAAGAAAGGCATCGAAGTGCTGCTGCTTTCTGACCGCATCGATGAGTGGATGATGAACTACCTGACCGAGTTCGACGGTAAGGCATTCCAGTCCGTTGCTAAAGCTGACGAGTCCATCGACAAGCTGGCGGATGAAGTTGACGAATCGGCAAAAGAAGCGGAAAAAGCGCTGACGCCGTTCGTTGAGCGTGTGAAAACCCTGCTGGGTGACCGCGTGAAAGAAGTGCGTCTGACTCACCGTCTGACCGACACGCCAGCCATCGTTACCACCGATGCGGATGAAATGAGCACCCAGATGGCGAAACTCTTTGCCGCTGCGGGCCAGGCCGTACCGGAAGTGAAATATATCTTTGAACTGAACCCGGACCACGTGCTGGTAAAACGCACGGCGGATACTCAGGACGAAGCACAGTTCAAAGAGTGGGTTGAGCTGCTGCTGGATCAGGCGCTGTTTGCCGAGCGCGGCACGCTGGAAGACCCGAACCAGTTCATTCGTCGTATGAACCAGTTGCTGGTATCCTGATACCTGTAATGTAATGCCGGATGGCGCTAACGCTTATCCGGCCTACAACATCTTTTTGATCGTAGGCCGGATAAGGTGTTTACACCGCCATCCGGCAATTTCTTTCCTTATTTTCAATTTTCCCGCCATTAACCGTTTCAGCGCAGACTACCTTCCTTGAGCCAATTGCGTGATGGTGGTATCGTTTAGCGCTTTTTAAAAAATATCGACAACCTTTAAGGGGATTTTCGTAATGCGTATCATTCTGCTTGGCGCTCCGGGCGCGGGTAAAGGAACTCAGGCTCAGTTCATCATGGAGAAGTATGGTATTCCGCAAATCTCCACCGGTGATATGCTGCGTGCCGCCGTGAAATCTGGCTCCGAGCTGGGCAAACAAGCGAAAGACATCATGGACGCCGGTAAGCTGGTGACTGATGAGCTGGTGATCGCGCTGGTAAAAGAGCGTATTGCTCAGGAAGACTGCCGTAATGGTTTCCTGCTTGATGGCTTCCCGCGTACTATTCCGCAGGCAGACGCCATGAAAGAAGCGGGCATCAACGTGGACTACGTTCTGGAGTTTGACGTACCTGACGAACTGATCGTTGACCGTATCGTCGGTCGCCGCGTACACGCTGCTTCTGGCCGCGTTTACCACATCAAATTCAACCCGCCTAAGGTTGAAGGCAAAGACGACGTGACCGGCGAAGAGCTGACCACCCGTAAAGACGATCAGGAAGAGACCGTACGTAAGCGCCTGGTGGAATACCATCAGATGACCGCACCGCTGATCGGCTACTACTCTAAAGAAGCGCAGGCGGGTAACACCAAATACGCGAAAGTTGACGGCACTCAGGCCGTGGCTGATGTGCGCGCAGCGCTGGAAAAAATCCTCGGCTAATTTTTTCGCGTAATAAACCTCTTATCAGGTCTGCCAATATCTCGTAGGCCTGATAAGCGCAGCGCCATCAGGCAAATTCTCGTCTTACCTCTCACAGCAATTAGTTCTTCTTTATCGCTTTTCCGCTACAATTATCAACAATTTGAATCGATAAGAGGCGGTAATGCGTCAGACGAAAACCGGTATCCTGCTGGCAAACCTCGGCACTCCCGATGCCCCAACTCCCGAAGCCGTTAAGCGCTACCTGCGCCAGTTTTTAAGCGATCCACGCGTAGTCGATACGTCCCCTGCGCTGTGGTGGCCGCTGCTGCGTGGTGTGATTTTGCCGCTGCGAGCGCCGCGTGTGGCAAAGCTGTACCAGTCAATCTGGATGGAAGACGGTTCCCCACTGATGGTCTACAGCAAGGCGCAACAGCAGGCGCTGGCACAACGTCTGCCTGATACCCCTGTCGCGCTGGGGATGAGCTACGGTTCGCCATCGTTCGAAAGCGCGGTCGATGAACTGTTGGCAAGCGGAGTGGAACACATGGTGGTGTTACCGCTGTACCCGCAATATTCCTGTTCGACGGTTGCAGCAGTCTGGGACGAGCTGGCGCGCATCTTAGCGCGTAAACGCGGTATTCCCGGCGTCTCTTTTATTCGTGATTACGCCGATGACAGCAGCTACATTGATGCGCTGGCCAAGAGTGCCCGGGATTCATTCGCTCAACATGGCGAACCTGATTTACTGCTGCTCTCCTACCACGGCATTCCGCAGCGCTACGCCGATGAAGGCGATGACTACCCGCAGCGCTGTCGCGATACGACGCGTGAGCTGGTTTCAGCGCTTGGTCTGCCGCCGGAAAAAGTCATGATGACCTTCCAGTCTCGCTTTGGCCGCGAACCCTGGCTGACGCCGTATACCGATGAAACGCTAAAAATGCTGGCGGAGAAAGGAACCCGACATATCCAGGTTATGTGTCCGGGCTTCGCGGCTGATTGTCTCGAAACGCTGGAAGAGATAGCGGTGCAAAACCGGGAAATTTTCCTTGAGGCTGGCGGTAAGCAATATGAGTATATTCCGGCGTTGAATGCCACACCGGAACATATCGAAATGATGGTTAAACTGACCGCCGCCTACCGCTAAAGCTGTTGCTTAAAGAAACGCGCGCCGTCCTGCAGAGCTTCATCGGCGGTTTTCATCACCCGCGAATAGTGCAGGAAGGCGTGCAGCGTACCGGGATACATTTTGTACTGGCAGGGCTGCTGATGCGCTTGTAACGTCTGGAATAATAAGCGGCTATCGTCAATCAGTGGATCGAACTCCGCACCGGCGATAAAACACGGCGGTACGTCACGCGTCAGATCGTTATTAAACAGGCAATAGTACGGTGACTCGCGATCGTCAGCGCTACGTAGGTACGCGTTTTCATACATCTGCAAGTCCTCGCGGGTTAACCCATCCCACGCTCCGCCCATCAGCCGTCGGCTCAGTGAATCCTGCAGCCCGTAAAGCCCATACCACAACAGCACGCCAGCCACCTTGCCGCAGGCAATGCGTTTATCCCGCAGCCACAGCGCGCTGGCAAGCGCCAGCATGGCTCCGGCGGAATCGCCCGCAAAACCAATCGTATTGATATTGAGGGAATAGTCGCCAGCATGTTGATGATAGTACTGGCAAACGGCGACGATCTCTTCGATGGCTTGTGGGTAGCGCGCTTCCGGCGACAGCGAATAGTCGATGCCAATAACTGTGCACTGGGTGTAGTGCGCCAGTAAACGCATAATCCGGTCATGGGTATCCAGATTACCGAGAATAAAACCGCCGCCGTGCAGGTAATACAGCGTGGCCTGGCTTTGGGGTTGCGGAGCGTAGATGCGTGTGGCAACGGGGCCGCACGCGGTAGAAATCACGCATTCTCGGGTATGCATCTGCGGGGCATCGGTATTCCACAATCGCCGCTCATGAATGTAGTGTTGGCGCTGGGCCACGAAGTCATCGGCAGCGGGCCACGGCGGCAAATCGTCGCGATGAAAATTCACCACGCTTTTCATTTCATCCGAAATTTTGTCGAGTACGGGGATTTTGTTTTCCGGCTTCATAAAACGCTCCTTGTGAAGGTGAGTTATTGTAGAAATTAATCCCGGATAAACTGCGATCTCACCGTCCGATATTGAAACTCAGCGTCGCATCGCATGCGCTGCAGGGAATGTGCTACCATGCATCGCTCAGTTAACCACCCGTAAAATCGACCATGAAATTTCCCGGTAAACGTAAATCCAAACACTATTTTCCCGTCAGCGCGCGCGATCCGTTGCTGCAACAAATTCAGCCAGAAAATGAAACCAGCGCAGCCTGGGTGGTGGGCATCGACCAGACGTTGGTGGATATTGAAGCCAAAGTGGATGATGACTTTGTAAAACGTTATGGATTAAGCGCCGGGCATTCTCTGGTGATTGCCGATGATGTCGCAGAAGCGCTCTATCAGGAACTGGTGCGTGAAAATTTGATCACCCATCAGTTTGCGGGCGGTACGATCGGTAACACGATGCACAACTACTCCGTGCTGGCGGATGACCGCTCGGTGCTGCTGGGCGTGATGTGCAGCAATATCGAGATTGGCAGCTATGCGTACCGTTATTTATGCAATACCTCCAGCCGTACCGATCTGAACTACCTGCAAGGCGTTAATGGACCGATTGGTCGTTGCTTTACGCTGATTGGTGAATCCGGAGAGCGTACCTTCGCCATTAGCCCTGGGCATATGAATAAGCTACGGGCGGATAGCATCCCTGAATCGGTAATTGCCGGAGCGTCCGCGTTGGTGCTGACGTCCTATCTGGTGCGCTGCGAGCCGGGTGAGCCGATGCCGGAAGCGACCATGAAGGCGATTGAATACGCTAAAAAACACAATGTGCCGGTGGTACTGACGCTGGGCACCAAATTCGTCATTGCCGATAACCCGCAGTGGTGGCAGGCATTCCTCAAAGAGCATGTCTCTATTCTGGCGATGAATGAAGAAGAGGCTGAAGCGCTGACCGGCGAGAACGATCCGCTACTGGCGTCCGACAAAGCGCTGGATTGGGTGGATCTGGTGCTGTGCACTGCGGGTCCGGCAGGTCTGTATATGGCGGGCTTTACGGAAGAAGAAGTCAAACGTAAAACCCAGCATCCGCTGCTGCCTGGAGCGATTGCCGAATTCAATCAGTACGAATTCAGCCGCGCCATGCGCCATAAAGACTGTACCAATCCGCTGCGTGTGTATTCGCACATTGCACCGTATATGGGCGGGCCTGAAAAGATAATGAATACCAACGGTGCTGGCGACGGCGCGCTGGCGGCATTGCTGCATGATATTACCGCCAACAGCTATCACCGCAGTAACGTGCCTAACTCCAGCAAGCACAAGTTCACCTGGCTGACCTATTCGTCGCTAGCCCAGGTGTGTAAATATGCTAACCGCGTGAGTTACCAGGTGCTGAACCAGCATTCACCGCGCCTGACGCGCGGTTTGCCGGAACGTGAAGACAGTCTTGAAGAGTCGTACTGGGATCGCTGAGTTCTTGCCCGATGGCGCTACGCTTATTGGGCCTACGCGTAACATTAACTGGCGGTAGCAACTTCACCGGCAGGCGGTGTTTCAATTAGCTCCAGCATGGTGCGGGCGATTTCACGCTCGCCCATGACGACCTGATTGGCGCCGCGCTCGGTAATATATTCCACCTCATCGTCATAATGCGCGCGGGCGATGATCTCAATTGACGGGCACTTCTCACGAGCGGAAGCGACAATTTCACCCGCTTCATAGCCATTCGGAATGGTTAGCAACAGCCAGCGTGCGCAATCCAGATGCGCCAGATTCATAATCTCTTCGTTAGCGGCATTTCCTAGCACCGCGCGGATCCCACGCTCGCGCAGTTCATCCACCCGGGTACGTGAGGTTTCGATAACCACCAGCGGGATCCCCGCAGCCATCAATTTCTCACCCAGCAGGCTGCCGACGCGACCAAAGCCAACCAGCAGGGCGTGATTGCAGATATCCACCGGAATTTGCTTCTCTTCTTCGATAGCCTCTTCCAGAGTCTGCTCTTCCAGCGTTTCTGTTTTGGCGAGATATTTTTCTAACACCGCGAACAGCACCGGGTTGAGCATTATGGACAGGATTGCCCCTGCCAGCACCAGATTCTGTCCGGCCTGCGGCAGCAGGTTTAACGCCATTCCCAGACCCGCCAGGATAAAGGCAAATTCACCAATCTGCGCCAGACTGGTGGCAATGGTGAGCGCCGTGCGTTGAGAGTGACCAAACAGGCGCACCAGGAAATAGGCGGCAAGGGATTTACCAAAGATGATAATCGCCAGCGTGCCCAGTACTGCCAACGGCTGCTGGATCAGGACTAACGGATCGAACAGCATTCCGACGGAAACGAAGAACAGCACGGCGAACGCATCGCGCAGCGGCAGGGTGTCATGCGCCGCACGGTGGCTCAGCTCAGATTCATTCAGCACCATACCGGCGAAGAATGCGCCCAGCGCAAAGGAGACATCAAACAGCTCTACTGCGCCGAAGGCGATACCTAAGGCGAGGGCGAGGACTGAGAGGGTAAACAGTTCGCGTGAACCGGTTGCGGCGCTGCGGGCCATAATCCACGGTACCAGGCGACGCCCCACCAGCATCATAATCGCGATAAACGCCACCACCTTACCGATGGTAATGCCCATATCGACGGCCAGCGAAGCGAAGCCGACATCTTCTTTTTCCAGCATTCCGGCGACTGCTGGCAGGAGAACCAGCGTCAGCACCATCATCAGATCTTCGACAATCAGCCAGCCAATGGCAATTTGCCCGCGCTGGCTGTCAATGAGCTGTCGTTCTTCAAGCGCACGCAGTAGCACCACTGTGCTGGCGGTTGAAAGACACAGACCAAACACGATCCCCACCATCAGCGACCAGCCTAATACAGCTGAAAGCGCCATACCCAGCAGCGTTGCCACTGCTATCTGGGCAATCGCGCCGGGGATGGCGATTGACTTTACCGCCATCAAATCCTTCAGGGAAAAGTGCAGCCCGACGCCGAACATCAGCAGAATAACGCCAAGCTCGGCCAGTTCAGGCGCAAGCTTAGTATCAGCAACAAAACCAGGTGTAAATGGACCGGCCAGAACGCCCGCTAACAGATATCCCACCAGAGGAGAAATACGTAGTTTATTGGCAATCATGCCTAATATAAAAGCGAGCACAAGGCCGCCGACAATGGTGGTGATAAGCGGGGTGGCGTGATGCATTCCGTCTCCTTTGGTTGCTGTGATGATCCTAAAAACCCAAACTACGAGTAATAGTTTATGACAATTTTAATGTTTATGTTTATGAATAATTATTGAATTTTGAAGAAAACGGGATTTTAAGCGTAAAAAAGCACGGATAGGAAAAGTACGGTGATATGTGAGAGGTAAAGGCTGATGGCTACTGTAAGTAATGACGGCCAAAATTTACTTTTGGCCATCAGAAAATCAGGCTTTGTGTCGGTTATCAGGTAAGAATATGGTCAGTATCCCCAGAAGTGGCAGGAAAGCACATATTTTGTAGACCAAATCGATGCTGGTATGGTCGGCTATCAGCCCTAGCACCGCGGCTCCCAAGCCGCCCATGCCGAAGGCAAAACCGAAAAATAACCCAGAAACCATGCCGATACGCCCAGGAAGCAGCTCCTGTGCGTAAACCAGAATGGCAGAAAACGCCGATGCGAGGATAAAACCAATGATCACGGTTAAAATCCCGGTCCATTCCAGCGTTGCGTAGGGTAAAACGAGGGTAAATGGCGCAACGCCGAGGATAGACCCCCAAATAACATATTTTCTGCCAATTTTATCGCCTAATGGTCCGCCAATCACCGTCCCGGCCGCGACGGCAAACAGGAAGGCAAACAGGTGAAACTGGGCGTTTTGTACCGATAATCCGAATTTTTGCATCAGATAAAAGGTGTAATAGCTGCTGATGCTCGCCATATAGAAGTATTTGGAGAAAATCAGTACCAGCAGGATGCTTACAGCCAGCACCACTTTATTACGCGGCAACGGATTAACGATAGCGACCTTCGGCTTTCCTTTACTCATCCGATGCTGCGCGGCATACCAACGGCTGATTTGCGCCAGGACGACAATCGCTAATAGCGCAGCCAGAACAAACCAGGCCACATTACCCTTACCATATGGCGCGATGATGACAGCCGCCAGCAACGGTCCCAGTGAGCTGCCGAAGTTGCCGCCAACCTGGAAAATCGACTGGGCAAGGCCGTGGCGACCGCCGGAGGCCATACGCGCCACACGGGACGATTCCGGGTGAAATACCGAAGAGCCGGTGCCAACCAGCGCCGCGGCGAGCAGCACCATATGGAAGCTGCCGGCCATGGCCAGCAAAACAAGCCCGCTCAGCGTGAAGCACATTCCTATGGGCAGCGACCATGGCATCGGATATTTGTCCGTCCAGTAACCCACCACCGGTTGCAGCAGCGAAGAAGCTAGTTGGAAGGTTAGGGTGATCATCCCGATCTGCATAAACGTCAGCGAGAACTCTGACTGCAATAGCGGATAAATCGCCAGGATCAGCGACTGAATCATATCGTTTAGCAAATGGGAGAGGCTGATCGCTCCTAAAATGCCAAATGAGGTGCGTGCTTTAGCAACCGACGCTGACGCGCCAGCCACAGGCTGGGTTGGTTCACTTATTGCCATAGAAAGTCACTTCTGTTTGGGTTGCGATTATGAGGGTAATCTAATTTGTTATTATTACCTGACTAACATACCTGCGGAAGGTGTTTGAAGGAAGTCTCATTTCTGAAAACATTTTCGACTATTATTTCATATCATTGTAATTTCAGTCGTTGATTTTGGCTCAGGGAGAGAAATATGAAGTTTTTAAAACGGGGCGTGGCGCTGGCGTTATTAGCCGCATTTACGCTGGCAGGTCAGCCAGCGCAAGCGTATGAAAAAGATAAAACCTACAAAATTACCATTCTGCATACCAATGATCATCACGGTCACTTCTGGCGTAGCGAATATGGGGAATACGGACTGGCGGCGCAAAAAACGCTGGTGGACGGTATTCGTAAAGAGGTGGCTGAGGAAGGGGGCAGCGTACTGCTGCTTTCTGGTGGTGATATTAATACCGGCGTACCGGAGTCCGATCTGCAGGATGCGGAACCTGATTTTCGCGGGATGAACCTGATTGGCTATGACGCGATGGCGGTCGGAAACCACGAGTTTGATAATCCGCTTAGCGTATTGCGCCAGCAGGAAAAATGGTCCAAATTTCCGTTTCTCTCGGCCAATATTTATCAGAAAAGCACCGGCGAGCGTTTATTTAAGCCGTGGGCCATCTTTAAGCGCCAGGATTTAAAAATTGCCGTACTTGGTTTAACCACTGACGATACGGCAAAAATTGGCAACCCTGAGTTCTTTACCGATATCGAATTCCGTAAACCTGCTGATGAAGCCAAACTGGTTATTCAGGAACTGCATATGGGTGAAAAGCCAGACATCATTATCGCGACCACCCATATGGGACATTATGACAACGGCAACCACGGCTCGAACGCCCCTGGCGATGTCGAAATGGCGCGCAGCCTGCCAGCAGGTTCGCTGGCGATGATTGTCGGTGGCCACTCGCAGGATCCGGTGTGTATGGCTGCGGAAAATAAGAAGCAGGTTGATTACGTACCGGGTACGCCGTGTGCGCCAGATAAGCAAAATGGGATCTGGATTGTACAGGCCCACGAGTGGGGGAAATACGTGGGCCGGGCGGACTTTGAGTTCCGTAACGGCGAAATGAAAATGGTTAACTACCAGCTCATTCCCGTTAATCTGAAGAAAAAAGTGACCTGGGACAACGGTAAAAGTGAGCGCGTACTCTACACCCCGGAGATTGTTGAAAATCAGCAAATGCTTTCGCTGCTGACGCCGTTCCAGAATAAAGGTAAAGCGCAGCTCGACGTGAAAATCGGTAGCGTCAATGCGCGCCTCGAAGGCGACCGTAGCAAAGTCCGTTTCGTGCAAACCAATATGGGGCACTTGCTGCTGGCTGCGCAAATGGCGCGAACCAGCGCTGATTTTGGCGTGATGAGCGGCGGCGGTATCCGTGACTCCATCGAAGGCGGCGATATCACCTATAAGAGCGTGCTGAAGGTACAGCCGTTTGGCAACATCGTGGTGTACGCCGATATGAGCGGGAAAGAAGTGATTGATTATCTGACCGCGGTGGCGCAAATGAAGCCGGACTCCGGAGCCTACCCGCAGTTTGCCAACGTCAGCTTTGTAGCGAAAGACGGCAAACTTAACGATTTGAAAATCAAAGGCGAACCTGTTGACCCAGCCAAAACCTATCGTATGGCAACGCTGAGCTTCAACGCCACCGGCGGTGATGGCTATCCGCGCATTGATAACAAACCAGGCTATGTGAATACCGGGTTTATTGATGCGGAAGTGCTGAAAGAGTACGTACAGAAGAACTCACCGCTGGATGCCAGTGCGTATGAGCCGAAGGGTGAGGTGAGCTGGCAGTAACAGGGAGGAGTGCCGGATGGCGGTGCTGGCACCTTATCCGGCCTACAGGTCAGTGCGATTTGTAGGCCTTAAAGCTGCGCGCCATCAGGCATTCATTCTATAACCGCTTAATCCCGGCGGGCGATATCGGCGAATTTCGCATCCAGAATTTTCGCCAGATCGCTCGCTGCCAGTTCGATATCCAGCCCGCGTTTGCCGCCGGAAACATAAATGGTGTCAAACGTTTGGGCTGGCGCGTCGATAAGCGTCGGCAATCTTTTTTTCTGCCCCAGCGGGCTGATACCGCCTACCAGATAGCCGGTAGTGCGTTGCGCGACCATGGGATCGGCCATATCGACCTTTTTGGCACCCAATGCTTTGGCAACCTTTTTGAGATCCAGTTGACCTGCTACCGGTGTGACGGCGACCGCCAGATGCTTCATGTCGCCATTCACGGCAACCAGCAGCGTTTTGTAAACCTGGTCCGCGTTCAGACCTAACTTTCGCACCACTTCATCACCAAAGTTCGTCTCGGACGGATCGTGATCGTAGGTGTGGATCTGGAAAGAAATTTTGTTTTTTTCGAGTAATTTAACGGCGGGTGTCATAGCAATTTTCCTGGCCCAGACAAAATACGACTCAAGCATACGCCTGATGTCTGTCTAAAAAATAGTACCATCTTGCGCAATAGTATTGGCAGGATGATGACTTTGAGCGACAATCGAACTACACCGACGCTTTAAGCGCCGGGATCATAATAATGATGAAATTCCTCTTTGACGGGCCAATAGAGATATTGGCCATTTTTTTTACCGTAACATCTCCGGCAAATTTCCTTCTCCGTATAAATGCAGCGCGCCAACGGCCACGACGTAGTGACCAGCAGGCATCGCTCTGAGCCGATCGCGCCAGGCTGTGTTGCGTTGATGCATCAATACGTCATACAACGACTGGCTAAAGGTATTGGGAAGCGTCAGTTCGCTATTGCGCGGCGGCGTTTCAAGCCACCAGCCCATCATCTGCTGTAGCAGTCTGGCATTGGTATGCCAATGCGTCAGAGTATCGTCCAACAGGGCCAGTCCGTTATCAGGCAACTGACATAACAGCTCGATTTGACTGGATGCGCCTTCCAGTTCAATTATCGGTTTATGCGCCTGCTTAGCCGCATTCAACAGTTGATAATCAATCCCGTATTCCGCCCGCAGCCCTAGCTGCTGTGCCTGCGTTGCCTGTAATACCATGGCAATTTGCCATAACGGCTGAGTGGAGAGCAGGGAAGGAGAAATGCCCAGTTCATCGGTGACCTTATGCAGATTATCTAACTGCTCCGGGCTGATGCGCTCTTCGAGTGCGGCAAAGGTCGGCAGGTCGGCAAACGGCGTGTCGTCACCGGAAACATCCGCTTCGACAATCAGCGCATCGGCATGCTTGAGTTTTTTGAGTAATTTGGCAGGCAGAGGCGCCATATCGCGGCTGCCCATGTGAATGCTGCCAATCAGATGAAAATGGCGGTTGCCGGGCAAAGAGATGTCGATGGCAGGCCAGGTATAGTGGTTGCCGCGCAGTGCAGACCATAATGCTTTTACCCGGTATAACAAATCCATACGACCTCCCTAAGTGGAGAACCATGCTAGCGCGTGGCCGGAAAAGTCGCAATGCGTGAATTGCCGGATGGCGCAGTTGATAGCGCCATCCGGTAAAGGGTTACTCTTTAGGTTTGAAGCGCAGCAGTCGGTTCGCGTTGCTCACCACGGTAATGGAAGAAAGCGCCATCGCCGCCCCGGCGACTACCGGGTTGAGCAGCGTGCCGGTGAACGGCCACAGGATCCCAGCGGCAACCGGGATGCCGATGCTGTTGTAGATAAACGCGCCGAGCAGGTTCTGTTTCATATTGCGTAGTGTTGCCCGGGAGATAGACAGCGCATCCGCAACGCCCATCAGGCTATGACGCATCAGCGTAATCGCGGCTGTTTCAATCGCCACATCGCTGCCGCCACCCATGGCGATCCCTACATCGGCCTGAGCCAGCGCAGGTGCATCGTTGATACCGTCACCGACCATGGCGACCTGACGCCCCTGGCTCTGCAGACGCTTGATCGCTTCGGCCTTACCGTCCGGCAGAACGCCCGCAATCACCTCGTCAATGCCCGCCTCTTTGGCAATGGCGTTGGCGGTCGTTGGGTTGTCGCCGGTCAGCATCACCAGACGATACCCGGCGCGGTGCAGGCGCTGGAGCGCTGCCACGCTGTCGCTACGCAGTGGATCACGCACCGCTAACAGCGCCGCCGCTTTACCATCAATCGCCAACAGGACCGGAGTTGAACCCTGGGAAGCCTGAGCGGTGATTTCAGCTTCCATTTCAGTGGTATCTACCTGCTGTTCATTGAGCAGTGCCTGATTTCCCAGCAGCAACGTATGACCTTCGGTCTCGCCACTGACGCCTAACCCGCGCAGCGTACGGAAACCGTTGACCTGCGGCAGCGAGACATCGCCAGCTTTGTCCAGAATCGCCCTTGCCAGCGGGTGGCTGGAACCCTGTTCAAGGGCTGCAGCCAGACGAATTGCCCACGCTTCATCGGTGTTGCCAAACGTTTTGATGGCGACAACCTGCGGTTTGCCTTCAGTCAGCGTCCCGGTCTTATCAAAGACGAGAGTATCGAGCGTGCTGGCGCGCTGCAGCGCATCGGCATCGCGTACCAGTACCCCAAACTCAGCGGCACGCCCCACGCCGGAAATAATCGACATCGGCGTTGCCAGACCCAACGCACAAGGGCAGGCGATAATCAGAACGGTGGTGGCAATGACCAGCGTATAGACAATCTGCGGTGCTGGTCCAAAGAAATACCAGATAGCCGCACTGACCAGCGCAATGGCGACCACGACCGGAACGAACACCGAGGAGATACGGTCGGCCAGTTTGCCAATTTCCGGTTTGCTGCTTTGCGCTTGACGCACCATACGGATAATGCGTGACAGCGTGGTGTGGCTGCCAACGGCGCTGGCGCGGAACAGCACGCTGCCGTCCTGTACGACCGTACCGGCGTGGACGCTATCGCCTTCACCTTTTTGTTGCGGAATCGGCTCACCGGTCAGCATCGCTTCATCCAGCCAGGCTTCGCCCTGCGTAATTTCTCCATCGACTGGCACGCGGTCGCCAGTGGTCAGGCGCAACAACATTCCCGCCTGAACGTCTGCCAGCGGCACGTTTTTTTCACCTTCGTCAGTAACGACGCGTGCGGTCGGTGGCGTCAGATCAAGCAGTTTTTCCAGCGCTTTGGACGAGCGCTGGCGAGCCCGCGCTTCCAGCATGTGTCCGAGGTTAATCAGACCAATAATCATGGCGCTGGCTTCATAATAGAGGTGTCGCGCTTCCATCGGGAACCATTGCGGCCAGAGGTTGACGCTCATGGAATAGAGCCATGCCACCCCTGTACCCAGCGCGACCAACGTATCCATAGTCGCGGTGCCGTTCATCAGGCTTTTCCACGCATTGCGGTAAAAGTGACCGCCCGCGAAAACCATCACCGCAAGCGTTGCCAGACCAATCGTCAGCCACAGGCTGCGGTTGTCATCGCTCACCATCATGTTGTCGCCAATCATTCCCCATACCATGACAGGGATACCCAGCAGCAGCGCGACGGCCGCCTGCCAGCGAAAACGTTTCATGGTTGCCACGGCGGTTTCTTGCTGACGCTCGCGGCGCTTAGCATCATCTTCAATGGCTTCTGCGCCGTAGCCTGCTTTTTCCACCGCCTGCACTAAATCTGCGGCGGAGGCACTGCCCATTACCAGCGCAGTGCGTTCCGCCAGGTTTACCCGTGCCTGGGTGACACCCGGTACGCTTTGCAATGCATTTTGTACACGGGTCACACAACTGGCGCAGCTCATGCCGTTTAACAGCAACTGTTGGCTGTCATCATCAGCCGTAGCTGCCGGAAGCTCGGAAGGGACCGCTGCCAGTGCTTCCGACGGGATTGATGACTCCGTCAGCGGTTTAGCCTTTGGGTGGCTTAACTCCGCACCGTAACCGGCTTGTTTGATGGTTTCAATCAGCGCTTCTGCGCTGGCGCTCCCGGTAACATGCGCCTCTGTCACGGAGACATCCGCTTGCTCAACATCCGGACGTTGTTCCAGACTTTCTTTAACGCGTTTTACGCAGTGACCACAGGACAAACCGTCCAGGGTTAGATCGATTGTTTGAGACATAACCAACTCCTTCATTGCAGGTTTAACTGACTGTGATAAAGGTTAAACCTTCCAGCAAGGGGAAGGTCAAGGGTGTTTTTAGAAAAGATGAAAAAAGGGGCGAAGGGGGGAAAAAACGGGAACGTCACCTCAGAGCGTTCCCGGTCTGTTATTTATTGAGGACGATAAGCGGCGTTCGATGCTCCGGTTCATTTATGACCGTGAGATCGGCACCGTACAGCGCGTTCAGCGCCCGTTGCTTCAGGACATCCTGCGGATACCCGTTATCAACAATCCTGCCGCGTTCCATCAATACCACGCGGTCGGCATAACGCGCTGCGAGGTTGAGATCGTGCAGGACGCAGCAGACGCTAAACTGCCGTTCACGCACCAGGCGACGCAGCAGACGAAAAAGGTGCTGCTGGTGGTGAATATCCAGGGCGGAGGTAGGTTCATCGAGAAATAACCATTTGGGCCGAGGCACGGGCTCCCAAAGCTGAACCAGCAGGCGCGCCAGCTGTACCCGCTGTTGTTCTCCTCCCGACAGATGCCGGTAATCGCGCGCGGCCAGCGCCTGGCAGTCGCACAACGTCATGATGTGCTCCGTTTCATCGCCGGTATTGCGCGTGCGATACGGATGCCTGCCCATGCGAATGACTTCCTGAACGCTAAACGGGAAGGCCATATGACTATTCTGGCGCATCACCGCACGGGTTTTTGCCAGCTCGGTGATTGACCACTCGTTCAGCGGCTTGCCGAATAAGCTACAGCGCCCACTGTGAGGTTGCAGATAACCCGTGAGCTGGCGGAGCAGCGTTGATTTCCCGGCGCCATTCGGGCCCAGAATCGCGATAATCTCTCCTTCAGGTAGCGTCAGGGAAACATCGTCGGTCAATCGTCTGCCCTGAATGTGGTAAACCAGATTTTCAGCAACGATCATGACACCCTCCGGCTACGCAGTATTAACCACAGAAAATACGGTCCTCCGATCAGGCTGGTTAACAGACCAACGGGCATTTCGGCAGGCTGCACCAGAGTGCGGGCCAGCGTATCGGCAATCAGGAGTAGACAGGCGCCCGCCAGCGTCGAGCAGGGAATCAACCAGCGATGATCGGCGCCGGTAGTCATTCTGATCAGATGTGGGATCACCAGGCCAATAAAGCCAATTACGCCGCTGACGGAAACGGCAGCACCAACCAGTAGCGAGCTGAGCAACAGTAACTGCTGGCGCTTACGTTTGACGTTCACGCCGAGGTAATGCGCCTCTTCATCACCCAATTGCAGCAAATTAAGGGTGCCCGCCATACAGACGGTGACAGCAATGGCTGGAAGAACAAAGGTACTGGCAACCAGCAGCGTTGGCCACTGGGCCTGGCCGAGATTGCCCATCATCCACAGCGTAAGTTGACGTAGCTGTTGCTCATCGCCCACATAGCTCAGTACGCCAATAGCCGAACCGCACAAAGCATTGATAGCGATACCGGCTAACAGCAGTTGCATCATTCCGCCGTGGCTATGACGCTGGCTTATCAGGAAAATAATCGTGCAGACCACCATGCTGCCCGCGACGGCAAAAATCATCTGCTCATACAGCACCAGCACCACGGGAAACGAAAAGGGGATAACTATCGCGATACCGACCATCAGCGCGGAGCCGCTACTGACACCAAGCAGGCCAGGATCGGCCATCGGATTGCGAAAAAGCCCCTGCATGATAACCCCTGCCGTTGCCAGCGCTGCGCCTACCAGAACGGCCAGCAACACACGGGGCAAGCGGATGTTCAACCAGATGTCACGGTATTCGTCGTTGAACAGCGCGCTGAAGCTAATGTTCAGCGCCCCCTGGCTGGCTCCGAAGAGCATCAGAGCGACCAACAACAGAGAAAGACCCGTCAGAATGCTGACGGAAGAAAGCGAGTCCTTAAGCACGCAACGCTCCATAACGTCTTTGCGGCGCGAAGTTCCCGCGCCGCGAGGGGTTTACGCGGGTTTCAGTCCTGGCTCAACCAAACTGTAAATCTGGTTATTGAGTGACGGGGCTGTAGCCAGTTCGTGAATGTGCCTTGCAACATCTGCACGCATCACAAAACCATGGCACTCCTCGGCCTGTATCCGTTGCGCCTGACCTGTGGCTGCACCGTTCAGCAAACCGCCGGGGCGGAGAATGGCGTAGTCCAGTTGACTGGTTTGTAGCCAGCTTTCAGCCAACGATTTTTCCCGTACAGCCTGACCAAATGCGGCCCTGGCGCGTGGGGACAAAAAGGGCCAACTGTCGCCACAGCCAAGCGAAGTCACCAGAATCATGCGTTTGATCTGCGCTTTTTCTGCTTCATCAATGACGGTTCTGTGCGCCAGATAATCCTGGGCACCGCCCATGGAGGAGATCACCGTGGCATGTTGACCCGCTGCGCGACAGGCACAGGCGGTGACCTGGCTGTCGCAGGCGTCGCCAATGAAGACCTGCACACCTTTTTCCTGCAACCCGGCAGCGACCTGCGCGTTGCGAACGACGGCAATCACCGGACGTTGTTCCGCCAGTGCGAGTGCCAGTGTTTTCGCGCCGACGCCGCTACCACCTGCACCAAAAATGAGCCATGGAGCCATCAGGCTTGTTCCTTTAAGGATGAAGACAGCGCGTGAAAGGCGCTGACCTGGTCGGCCAATAGCTGACGATGCTCATCCCGACCGAGGAAAATTTTGAACATAGCGCTACCCGCCTGGTTAAAGAAGAGAATGGACGCGGTGTCCATGCCCATAAATTTGCGTTCAATCAGGGCGATATGTGTGCAGTTTTCTGCCTTGATATGACCGGTCATGCCTTTTTTGCCGCGCAGGTTGAAGTAACCGTGGCGGTGGAATCCTGAAGGTAATTCACCCGTGAATTCCAGTATGACATCAGCAGTATGGACCAGGGTGGTGACTTTGCCCCATTCGCTGACGGTTTCCCAGACGGTATCAAATTGATCGCCGGAAACCAGCGTCGGGGAGGGGAGGTTTTTCACCACCTCCAGCAGCGTGGTGTTGTACTGGGCTGCGATTGCTTCCAGCGTACCGTCCGGCTCAGTTTTCAAAAAATCCTGTAAAGAGACATGGCTCATACTTCACTCCTTTTATGGTTGCTCTACCGCAATGCGCGGCGCGTTAAGTGTTTGAATCAGTTCATCAAGAGACTGCAAAATATTGCTCGCCCAAAAACGCCCTTCATTAGTCAGGCGTACACAGGTGCTGGCATCTCGCGTCAGTCCTGCGTGATGCCACTGGGTCAGTAGCGGGGCCAGTTTTTGTGCATGAGGCGTCAGTTCATCCAGCGGGACGCGGGCCGTTTCAATGCCGGCCTGGAGGGTGTGTCGCCACTGGAAACCACGCTCGGCGGTGCGCATCATCATCATGAGCGGTTTTTTTCCGGCGGCGATGGATTCATGCCATGTGGTCAGATTGCGCTCGACCATCCAGGAATAGCCATTGACTGACCCTCCTGCGCCAGAACCGAATGCCAGACAGTCTGCGCCCTGTTTAATCAGCAGGTTGTACAGATTGCGTTCCCGTGTGGTGCGCGCCCAGTGGCTGTTGCTGATGCAGCGCCAGCCCGCGCTGTCCATAAAATCGCAGCCCTGAAGATAGAGGTCGCGACGTTCGGCAGGAGAGGGAACCGTTGTGCGCCCGGTTTCAACCGCTTTGCCAAGCGGTGTATTAGGGAGCAGGTTCAGAGCATAAAGATCTACGCCGTCGAGGCCGATGTCGCGGGCAATTGCCAGATCCTCGCTCCACACCTTTGCGTCCTGTCCTGGCAGACCAAACAGCAGATCGCAGACCACGGCGGCTCGATCCCGTTTTACCAACCCCTGCATAAAGGCCATCGCGGTCGGGCCGTCCGAAGTGCGCGCCATTTTCTTGCGGATCCGGCTGTTAAATGACTGAATGCCGATCGAAAATCGATTGGCGCCAGCGTCAAGGCAGGCATCTATTCGCGCATCGTCAAAATTGAGTACCCGCCCCTCAATGGTGATTTCGCAGTCCGGCGCCAGCGGTAGCTTGTCACGTAGTGCGGTGATGATTCTGGCCAGATCCCGTGCCGACAGCGCAGACGGTGTACCGCCGCCAAAATAGACGGCGTGAATCGGGGCCGACTGATGCAATGCGCTATCGGCTTCCATCTCTATTTCGCGTAATAGCGCGTTGGTGTAGCGGGCGCAGTGATCCTCTTCAAAGCGATTTTGATAAAAACCGCAGAAAGTACAATGTGTTGCACAGAAAGGGATATGCAAGTACACCAACCGTTTCCGCGGTGGGGTTGGCTGGCTGATGACCTCCTGCCAGGTTTGTGACAATAGCTCTTTGGCAACCGGGATCGCCCCACGCCAGGGCATCGTGGCGCGGCGATCCTTAAATGGCTGACTTCCCTCGAGCGCAAAATGCGCAGTGAGATCCAGCGAGTGTTCAGTTTTCATTGTTCTTTATAAATCCAGTTAGTGAGGCCAGAATTGCTGGTGCAGGGCTTCAACCGCATCGGCGATGCGCGGCCCCATACCCAGAATCAGCGCCTGGTCAACCGCCACAATGCGCTGGTTTTTCCAGGCCGCAGTGTGGGTAATCCCGGCAATCGCGCTCAGACGAGCCAGACCGCCATCCACCATTTGCGACGTCACCACGATCACCTCTGGGTTGGCGGCGATCAGCGATTCCGCGCTGTAGCTTTTATACTGCGCATGGGTGGCGACATTTTGTGCGCCTGCGAGGGTCATAATGGCATCGGCAACGCTGCCTTTTCCGGCGACCTGTGGCGCGCTGCCGCCAGCGGAGAGAATGAACATGGCTTTGACCGGCGCGTTTTTCGCTGCCACGTTGTGCTGAACGCGATCCAGACGTTGACGTATGCGATCGATCAACGTCTCACCTTGTTCGGGAATGCGCAGGGTTTGAGCCAGTTCCCGAATGTTGGCGTACATCTGTTCGACGGTGGCCGGTACGCGCGGCAACGTCACGACGTTAACTTTTTGCGCCCGCAACTGATCCAACACGATTTGAGGGCCAGCATCCTGCCAGGTGATAAAGCTGTCCGGATGCAGCGATAAAATGCCCTCGCTGCTTAACTGCTTCCAGTAGCCGATATGCGGGAGTGCGGCAGTTTCGGGTGGATACGAGGTGGTTTCATCAACGCCGACCACCCGGTTGCCGATGCCCATGGCGTATATCAGTTCGCTAAGAGAGCCGCCCGCCACCACCAGGCGGTCGGCGGACTGGGCACTGAAAACGCAGGCGAGGCTCAGTAAGCCAATCAAGAGTTTTTTCATCGTCAGAAATTCCACGCAAAGCCAACGGCGGCATTGAAACCAGCGTCTGGAATAGATTCATGCGCGGTTCTGTAACGCTTGTCGGTCAGGTTGTTGAGCGCGAGGTTGACCTGATACTGATCCTGCGGACCGAACTCGGTGTTGAATGCAAGGTTAAGCGTGGCCCAGCCTGGGTAGTTGATTTCCGTGGTGCCGGTATTATCTTTGGCGCTGGACGCCGCGCGGATAAAGACATCGGACGTCAGGTTAGCGGCGTTCATCAACCAGGTATGTTTCAGGCCGACGCGCCCGGTCAGAGTGGGTTCGCCGGTATCCCAGGTTTTAAGGGTATTGCCTTCGTACTGACGGCGAATGAGATTACCGCTCAGGTAAGGTGAAACTGCCCAGCCGTTGTATTCTGCGGTGAGTTCCATGCCCCAGGTTTTGGCCCGATCGATGTTGTCGTAGTAGTAATAGCCGCCCCGTGAAGAGGTGGTATTACCGCTGCATACGGGTTGACCTGAACAGGCCAGGCTGGCGATATAGTCTTTGGCTTCGGAGTAATAAATGGCGCCGTCAATCAGCCACATATTCCCTTTATACCGTGCACCCAGCTCATAGTTATTCGAGTGTTCCGCCTTCAGGTTTGGGTTGCCGTAGGTTACGCTGCCGCCTGCGGACGTCTGCATAAACAGCTGAGTCAGCGTGGGGAAGACATAGCCTTGGGCATATGCAGCCCGAAGTTCAAGATCTTTAAAACCGGAATAGCGTAGGCTGGTTGAGGTCACCAGTTCATCATCGTGAACGGAATTTCCTCCGGTGGATTGCCAGGTGCTGCCGCTGCTTTGCAGGGTTTGCGTATCGTTGCGATTGAGCTTCGAAGACAGCCAGTACTGGCGTGCGCCCACGGTCCACGTCCAGTCATCGGCAAAGCGCCAGTCGTTTTGCGCGAACAATGAGGTGTTGCTTTGCTCCGCTTCGTTGTATGACAGGGTACGTGTTTGCGTATCGAAGAAGCCGGTAGCTGCGGTCTGGCGCGTACTGCCGTCCGTGTCCTGTTTTATTTTGTCATGCTGATATTGAGTGCCAATCACCAGCTCGTTGTTAGCAGGCAGGGAGAAGTTGCTCTGTAGCGTTACCCCTTGGGTATACTGTTTGTCGTTGGTATTGGTCTGATTGCTGACCGTCAGCGCTTTAATCATCGGGCTGGGGATAACCTGGGTCGTTTTGACCCGGTTTTCAAATTTGCGCTCTATTGTCTGGCTGTATGCGTCAACATGGATGTTCTTCAGGTAATCCCCATCGGCCGCGTAGTCGTAGAAAAGACCGATTTTCTCGCGTTCCAGCTTAGGTATTTTGACGCTAAAGTCGTCGAACTGGCCCTCTGGATCGTCAAACCAGGTTTGAGTAGACAGTTTGTAACGATCGAGGGAGAGCCCAATTTTGTGGCGATCGAAGTTGTAACCCAGCCATACGCCCTGGCCGTTATTACGGAAGTTGGTGTTGGGCAATCTTCCGTCAGGCGTATCGCGGTCCCCCTGGTCGGAATAGCTGCCATTGATGCGGTAGTCAAAGTTTCCGATGCTACCCCAGGCCGCTGCCGACTCTTCCCATCCTGCCGTTGCGGAGTTATAAACAGCCTTAACGCTGCCGCCGAGAGGCTTATCACCGCCTTTTTTGGTAATAAAGTTTACGACGCCGCCAATCGCCTGCGAACCGTAGAGGACAGAATAGGGGCCTTTGACCACTTCAATCCGTTCCAGCGCGGATTCGTCAATCAGCAAACCGGCTCCGTAGTTTTGTCCGGCACGTTGGTAACTGACGACCTGGCCGTCGATCAAAATCAGCACCCGCGAAGACGCTTCGCCACGGATACGAATTTGTTTCCGCCCTGCGAGGGCGTTATCGGTGACTTCGACGCCGGGAATATCTTGTAAATCATCAGCAATAGAAACGCTGGTGGAGTTTTGCAGTGTCTGGCGATCGATAACCTGGATGGTTGCAGGGCTATCCCAAAGGCTACTTTCTGTGCGGTTAGCCGTGACGATAACCGTGTCTTCGTCGGACGTAGAAGCGTGTGTTGGAGAGGTAGCGGCAAAAGCGGTGCCGGACATGCATAATGTCAGGGCTGAAAGAATAAATGGCCTTTGGTTATTCCGTGGCAACATAAGAGAACCTTTATTGAATGTAAATGATCATCATTATCATTCGCGTTTATATATAAAATTGTTTCCCTTTGTTCAAGATGAAAGATGTAGAACCAATATATCTTTTGATTTGAGTCAATTTCGTGCAGTCATTAAATGCATAAATGTGATCTAAATCGGATATAACAATGTGAATTAAAAGGATTTGTGCATCGTGGTGAGGGTGGGGAATGTGCAGGGTTCACGGGTAAATCATCAGGACAATCTGGGCTATAATGGGCTCAGTACCAACAAGATCCGCGGGGGAAATGTGAATATTAGCGATGTTGCGAAAAGAACCGGTTTGACCAGCAAAGCGATACGCTTTTATGAAGAAAAAGGCTTAGTGACGCCGCCGCTGCGTAGCGAAAATGGCTATCGCACATACAACCAACAGCATCTGAATGAACTTACGCTGCTGCGCCAGGCACGCCAGGTGGGTTTTAATCTCGAAGAGTGCGGCGAACTGGTGAATCTGTTTAACGATCCGGCGCGTCATAGCGCAGATGTGAAAAAGCGTACCTTAGAAAAGGTCGCGGACATTGAGCGGCATATCAGCGAGCTGCAGGCCATGCGCTTGCATTTGCTGGCACTGGCGGAGAGTTGCCCTGGCGATGACAGCGCCGAATGCCCGATCATTGATAACCTCTCCGGCTGCTGCCACCATAAAGCGAAGGCTTAACGGCGAGGGGGATTAAGCATAAATACCACCGTGCCGCGGTACCACGGGGATTTCTCAAGCTGCGCTTCAGCCTGCGGGTCCCGGCTACCGTTTTGCACCAGCCCCAGCTTAAACGGAATGCGCAGACGACTGAGTGCGGGCAGATACGCCTGATAATTCGTTACCGTATGACGGCCCTGATAGCTCTGGACCACCAGTTCATCGACCGCCAGCGCATTCAGCGTGGCGACGTCGCCCGTTTTTGCCCAATCCAGCAGTCCAGTCACGCCAAGTGCAAACTCGGCCGGTAACTGTTGGCGTAATTGCTGCAGAAAGCGGGCGTAATCGGCAAGCTGATGGGTCGCCGCGTCAAAATCAACCTGCAGGCCGACTACATGATTCCCGGCGGCCTGCCAGCGTTGCATCAATCTTATGATGCGAGCCGGGATCGCCTCCGGTACGTCGAGCGTGGTAAAGCGCACGGTCAGCCAGATAGAGGGAAAAGACAGGCGGCTGACCGGCAGCCCGAGACGCTGGAAAACCACGTTACCCGAACGAACCAGCACCTCACCCTGATGCAGATAGACCGTTTGCGCGTCTTTCAGTTCGTCACTGGCCTTCACGCCGGACCACAGCCAGAAGGCCGGATGCTCACGGGCGGCGACGATATCCGCCGCCTGCGGCTGGCCTGTCAGCAGCGCGGTTACCAGTAGTATTTGAGTTTTTGCGCCCACGGACTTCCCGGATACTGCGTTTTCAGTTGGGTGAACCAGCCTTTACGCTGCAGTTTATCCACTTCCTCACCGCCGCACTCGTTAGAGCCTGACGGCGCATAGCACATGATGGCGCGATACAGCGCGAAGCTCTTGTCTTCAACCTCTGCTTTCGGCGAAGTGATCACCTGCTGATAGTAGCGTTGCCTGTCGAACTGACCGAACGGCTCCTTGCGCGATATTGCTGATTCAAGAACGTCGTTGCCAGCACTGTTTTTCCACAAATCGACGTGGGTTTGCGTGGTGCGGAAGAATTCGCCTAAGCAGTTCAGCGCGTGGGCATCATCCGCTTTTTTGCTCAATACCGTTACCGTTTCATTGAGGCTGCGACAGGTGTAACCGCGCTCGGCAGCGTCGCCGTTCCAGTCGAAAATACTCAGATTAACGTCATCAAACGCGTCGCCAATAACCGGCGGAGTAATGGCGCTGGCCAGTTTTCTGTCATTCAACCAGTCGCCAAAGCGGTTTTCGGTAAGATCGCGTACCAGCAGCGTATGCAGGGCGATGGTACGCTCTTCATTGTTAGGTCCATGGACGGCCTGCTGGCGCAGCAGTTCAGGCGAGGCCTGTGTTTTCAGTATCTGCGAGCGAAAACGCAGGTTGGTTACTGCGCTTTCTGGGGCAAATACCGCCGCCACGTCGCCGCTATAAACCAGCGTTGCGGCGAGCTTAGCCTGTACATACTGCTGCTGTTCGTTGTCCTGGCTGAGTTTTAGCAACTGCAGCCAGAAATCACGCGCCGCGCTCCAGTTCTTCTGGCCCATCAGCGCTTCGCCGTACAGCACTTGTTCGCTGAAGGCGAGGGTATCGTGAACGGCAAGTTTCTGCGCTGGCGTAACTGCCTGAATAATCGCCGCGTAGTTCTCCGTCGCCAGCCACAGATTCAGTTGCAGATCGCGCCATAGCGGTAGTTTTTGGCTCTGCTCAAACACCGGTTTGCTGGCATCGAGCTGCGCCTGGGTCAGCGTGGGTTTACTGTTGTTATCCAGACGCAGCGCGCGCAGTAGTTCGATATAGCTGACAAGCGGCGCATCGGGGAATGCTTCCACCACGGACTGTTCGTAGAACGCCATACCGTAGACATTATCGTATTCGATGACTATTTCTCGCAGTTGCCGAGCGTCAGCCGACTGCTGGAGCGTCTGCTCATACAACCCGGCCAGCTGCGGCCACGCCTGTAAATACCAGTTGATGCGACGCAGCATACCGCGCGCGGAGTCGGCATACAGGCCTTGCGGGAAGCGTTGCAGGTAGGCTTGTGCCTGCGTCTGAGCCTGAGTCGCGTCCTCGCGGTTAATTTTTGCAATATCAAAATCGCCGTACTCGCCTACGCTGTTCTGGCTGCTCTTGTTCAAGGCCGCACGCATCAGCATGTATTGCGCGGTCTCTGCCAGCCACGGGCGCTCACTTTTGGCAAGCTGAGTGAAATCCCGTTCGGCGCTGGCATAATCACCGGCATAGAAACTGGCAGCTGCGGCCAGATAATTTTTATAGGACTGAGCCGGTGAATCAGCCGGGAGGGTGGCAAGTGAAGACTCAATTTGCTCGCGGGTTGCCCCGGATAGCAGCCCCGTACGCGCTTGGGCTAAGGCCTGGCGCTGTTCCGCCGTTAACGTCGAGTCGGCCAGCAGTGCGGCAAAAAATGCGCTGACGCTCTCGGTGTTATTCGAAACATGACGGTTCTCAAGCTCAGCGTCGTTGACGTTTATTTCGTCTGCGCTAATGTTCAGTTCGGCCATCTGTCGGGAGAGTGGGCTGTCTGCGGCGGATACCGGAGCAGCGGCTGGCTGCGAGGTTGCCTCATCCCATTGCGGGTGATAGGCAAAATAGAAATCCCGGGAGCGGGTGATATCTGCTGGCATTGATTGCACCGGCAGAGCAAATGATTTTTCCTGGCTCAGCAGCCGCAGCAGGTTGTCGCGACTGTCGTTTTCAGGGTTGAAGGTCGGCGTGCCTTTCAGCAGGCAGCTGTCGTCGCTCCATTTGCAGTCTTCCATATCGAAAGAGGCGAATGCCTGCGGGGCGGCGGTCAGTAATGTGCAAAGGGCAAAGGCAAGGGGTGTCTTCCTGACCATAGTCTTATTTCCTGTCTTTTTAGTGTGATACCGCTTTAATAATCAGGGTTATCCCTTCAACGGCAATGACTTCAACCTGCGTTCCGGCGCTCAAATCGTCGCTGGCGCTAACGGGCCATGAGCTATCGCCGACGCGCATGTGTCCGCGACCATTGACCAGGGCGGTTTCCAGAATAAATCGTCGGCCAACCAGCTGCTGTCCGCGCTGGTTAAGATGGCTGTCGGCGGGTTTCTGCTCCTGAACGCGCCTTGCCAGCCATTTCCACCACAGCCACGCCGCCAGCAGGGTGAGGACGGCGAACATTGCCCCCTGCCACGCCCAGTCTAGCGGAACGAGCCAGACGACCAGACCGGTAATCACCGCTGCCACGCCGCTCCACAGCAGATAGCCGTTGCCGCCCAGCATCTCGGCGGCGAGTAGCAAACCGCCGAGGCTGAGCCAGAAGATGTGCGGGTGCACCAGAATCATCGCTATCATGATTTTTTCCGCTCGCTGGCGCTGTCCTTAACCAGTTCGGCGATCCCGGCAATAGAGCCCATCAGGCTGCTGGCATCCAGCGGCATCATCACCACTTTGCTGTTATTCGACGAGCCGATATGCTGCAGCGCTTCGGTGTATTTCTGTGCCACGAAGTAGTTCACTGCCTGAATATCCCCAGCGGCAATGGCCTCAGACACCATCTGCGTTGCGCGAGCTTCGGCTTCTGCTGAACGTTCACGCGCTTCAGCCTGTAAAAACGCGGACTGGCGTTCACCTTCCGCTTTAAGGATCTTCGACTGTTTCTCACCTTCGGCCTTGACGATTTCTGCCTGACGGATCCCTTCGGCCTCAAGAATGTAGGCGCGCTTGGTACGTTCGGCTTTCATCTGCGCGTTCATCGCGTCGATAAGTTCTGCCGGAGGACGCACGTCGCGGATCTCGATACGGGTGATTTTGATGCCCCAGGGATTCGTGGCTTCATCAACAATATGCAGCAGGCGCGTGTTGATGTTGTCGCGTTGGGAGAGCATTTCATCGAGTTCCATCGAACCGAGAACGGTACGAATGTTGGTCATGGTCAGGTTGATGATCGCCAGTTCCAGGTTGCTGACTTCATAGGCCGCTTTCGGCGCGTCGATCACCTGAATAAAGCACACGGCATCAATCGCGACGTTGGCGTTATCTTTGGAGATGACTTCCTGAGAAGGGATATCAAGCACCTGTTCCATCATGTTGATCTTACGACCAATGCGATCCATGAACGGCACAACAAGGCTTAAACCCGGTTGCAGGGTTTTGGTGTAACGGCCAAAACGCTCTACCGTCCACTGATATCCCTGCGGGACGATTTTGACGCCAGCGCCGACGATCACCAGCGCGACAAAAATAAGAATAGGAATAAAAATGAGCATTGATGAAACCTCCTGTTGTGCTGTCCTTTACTGCCTCATTAATCAAATTATACCCGATTTATCAAGGTGGGCTCCCTTATAATAAATTACAGGCATAGACTGTCTGCACGAAAGATGTAAAAAAGGAATGGGTAATGGAAGAAAGCAGTATTTTGCTTCAGTTAAAAAATGTCGCATGGCAGGCAGGGGAGACGCAGGTTCTCAATAACATCTGTTTTGATCTCCGCGCCGGAGAATTTAAGCTGATTACCGGCCAGTCCGGCTGTGGGAAAAGTACGTTACTCAAGATTGTGGCGTCATTAATGAGTCCGACTGCCGGTGAAATTCTCTTTGAAGGCAAGGAGATAAATACCCTCAAGCCGGAAACGTATCGCCAGCAGGTCTCCTATTGTGCGCAAACGCCCGCTTTGTTTGGTGACACCGTTTACGACAACCTCATTTTCCCCTGGCAAATCCGTAACAAACGTCCGGAACCGGATACGTTTCTGAGCGATCTGGTCCGTTTTGATCTTCCCGAGACGATCCTCAGAAAAAGCATCAATGAGCTGTCCGGTGGCGAGAAGCAGCGCGTCTCGCTAATTCGTAATTTGCAGTTTCTGCCCAAAATCCTGCTGCTTGATGAAATCACCAGCGCGCTGGATGAGGCTAATAAACGTAATGTGAACGAATTAATTCACCACTATGTTCGCGATAAGAATATTGCGGTGCTGTGGGTGACGCACGACAAAGATGAAATTACGCATGCGGATAATGTCATAACCCTTCGACCGCACGCCGGAGAAATGCAGGAAGCACGCAATGAACGAGCATAATATTACCAATGAGTCCCTGGCATTAGCGATGATGCTGGTGGTGGTGGCGATCCTGATTAGCCACAAAGAAAAACTGGCGCTGGAGAAAGATATTCTCTGGAGCGTTTGCCGGGCAGTGGTTCAGCTGATTATCGTCGGCTATGTGCTGAAATATATTTTTGGCGTTAACCACAGTATTCTGACCTTACTGATGGTGCTGTTTATCTGCTTTAACGCGGCTTATAACGCACAAAAGCGCAGTAAATATATTGATAAAGCTTTCCTCTCGTCGTTTATCGCTATCACGGTGGGGGCGGGATTAACGCTGGCGGTGCTGGTTTTGTCTGGCTCTATCGAGTTCACGCCGATGCAGGTCATCCCGATCTCCGGCATGATTGCAGGCAATGCGATGGTGGCAGTGGGGCTGTGTTACAACAATCTGGGACAGCGGTTTAACAGCGAACAGCAGCAAATTCAGGAAAAACTTAGCCTCGGCGCGACGCCGAAAGTGGCCTCTGCGCCGCTGATTCGCGACAGCATTCGCGCCTCGTTGATCCCAACGATCGACTCTGCAAAAACGGTAGGGCTGGTAAGTTTACCGGGGATGATGTCCGGGTTGATCTTCGCGGGTATTGATCCAGTAAAAGCGATTAAGTATCAGATTATGGTGACGTTTATGCTGCTTTCTACCGCCAGCCTGTCGACCATTATTGCCTGCTACCTGACTTATCGGAAGTTCTATAATTCGCGCCACCAATTAGTCGTAACGCATTTGAAGAAGACGTGATGTGATGCCGGAGGGATCGGTATTGGTAGAATTTGTATGCCCGATAAGCGCAAGCGCCATCGGGCAAAATCAAACGGATTAGTACAACAGTGCGTATAGTTGGCGGCGGTATTTTGAGGCCAGCGCATCGCCGGTCCCGAGTGCGGCAAGGATCTCCTGGAAGGTCTTACGTGCCTGACCGTCGGCAGCAGTGAGATCTTTCTTCAGGTGGCTGAACAGCAGTTCCAGTGATTCCTCGTTACGTCCGACCTGATGTAACTGGATGGCTAGTTGAGTTGCCAGCGCCGCATCCTGCGGATTGCTGGCGACTTGCTGCTGCAGCTGTTGGATTTCCGGCGTATCCGCCGCCTGCTTCAGCAGTTCTATCTGCGCCACCAGTCCCTGATAGCGGGTGTCCTGATCCTGCAACGGAATGGTTTTCAGCACCGCTTCGGCATCGTCAGAACGATTGAGGGCGATTTGCGTTTCCGCCAGCAGCAGGCCAATTTCGCTGCTCTGGTTGGAGATCTGCCAGGCTTCTTTCAGCAGCGGCAGTGCATCCGCGTGATTACCGGCTTCGATGAATTCGATAGCCTGACGCGCTTTCAGCTCTTCTTCGCTCGGCAACACTTTTTCCAGCAGTGCGCGGATAACCTCTTCCGGCTGCGGGCCCTGGAATCCGTCCACTGGCTGACCGTTCTGGAACAGATAAACCGTAGGGATGGCCCGCAGGCCAAACTGAGAAGCGATCATCTGCTCGGCGTCGCAGTCGAGCTTGGCGAGAATAAACTGGCCGTTGTACTGGGCGGCAAGGCTCTCCAGTACCGGCGTCAATTGCAGGCAGTGCTGGCTGCGCTCAGACCAAAAATAGAACAGGACCGGCGTGGTCATCGACTGTTCAAGGGTCTGCTGCAGGTTCGATTCGTTAATGTTAACAATATTCTGTGTGGACATGGAGTTACTCTCTTTTGTCGATTTCTTGTTACATGGGGGCTGACGCGCGTGCTTCAACTCAACCCTGTAAAATTTTGTCCATTATGCGGCCTGGCAACAGGCGTTTAAGTAGCATCACTGCCCAGGTCACCAGCGTAACCGGATAACGTAGCTTCGGTTTATCGCTCTCAAAGGCATGACGTACTTTGGCGACAACCGCTTCTGGTCCCAGCGTAAAACGCGCGGCAATGCCGGGGTTTTCCACGGGAGCATCGCTCTGGGTCTGGTTAACGTTTTCGGTAAAGCGGGTACGGATGGGGCCGGGCTCAATCAGGCTGACCTTAATGCCGCTGTGGCGCAGTTCCATACGCAGCGCGTCGGACCAGGCTTCCAGCGCATATTTGCTGGCGGCATAGGCGCCGCGTCCTGGCGTTGAGATCAATCCCATCACCGATGAAGTCATCACGATACGTCCTTCGCCGTGAGGGAGCATAGCGGGCAACAGGCGCATGGTAAGCTGATGTGCGCCAAAGAAGTTGGCGGAAAATTGCTGTTCCATCTGTTCACGGCTGATGGTGGGCAGGGGACCATAGACACCGTATCCGGCGTTGTTAAAGATCCCATATAAACGATTATCGGTCAGGGCGATCACTTCATCGGCGGCACGATCCACGCTTTCGGGTGAATCCAGATCCAGCAATACGCCAGTGAATCCCATACTGTTCATACGCGCGACATCGTCAGGTTTGCGACAGCCTGCCAGAATTTGAAAACCCTGGCGCTTTAGTTCAAGCGCGCTTTCCAGACCGATTCCGCTGGAACATCCTGTTATTAAGACCGATTTTTGCATAACTTTACCTGTCAGGATCTCCGTTGTTTTATGAGTCGTGATTTACTAGAGGAGTGAGATGTTGCGCCATCCAGTCGGCAATAAACGGCTGAGCGTCACGGTTAGGATGAATACCATCATCCTGCATCCACTGGGGTTTCAGATAAACCTCTTCCATAAAAAATGGCAGCAGAGGAATATCAAACTCTTTGGCGAGCTTTGGATAAATCGCGCTAAAGGTTTCATTATAACGGCGGCCATAGTTTGCCGGCAGACGAATTTGCATCAGCAGCGGTTCGGCATTTGCCGCTTTGATATCCTGCAGAATCGTGCGCAGGGTTTGTTCGGTTTGCGCAGGCGCAAAGCCGCGCAGGCCATCGTTACCGCCAAGTTCGACCAGCACCCAGCGCGGCTGGTGCTGCTTGAGTAATGCAGGCAGACGGGCCAGACCTTGCTGCGAGGTGTCGCCGCTAATGCTGGCATTCACCACTGGCGTTTTGGTTTGCCATTTATCATTAAGTAGCGCAGGCCACGCGGCGCTGGCGGACATACGGTATCCGGCGCTCAGGCTGTCACCCAGAATTAATAACGTGTCCGCAGTGGCGGCGCGGAAAGTTAACAGGACCAGGAACAGGAAAGGCCAATGCCAGCGGAAAACATTGTTGAAGTTCATCATCTTAAGAAATCCGTCGGTCAGGGTGATCAAGAGCTATCCATCCTTACCGGAGTTGAACTGGTTGTCAAACGCGCCGAGACCATTGCGTTGATTGGCGAGTCGGGATCGGGGAAATCCACGCTGCTGGCGATCCTCGCCGGGCTGGACGATGGCTCCAGCGGTGAAGTCAGCCTGGTGGGGCAGGCGCTGCACACTATGGACGAAGAAGCCCGGGCGCAGCTGCGGGCGCGACACGTAGGCTTTGTCTTCCAGTCATTCATGTTAATTCCGACCCTGAACGCACTGGAGAACGTTGAGCTGCCCGCGCTGCTACGCGGCGAAAATAGCGGAAAAAGTCGTGACGGGGCAAAAACGCTGCTGGAGCAACTGGGGTTGGGAAAACGCCTTGATCATCTTCCGGCCCAGCTTTCCGGCGGGGAGCAGCAACGCGTAGCGCTGGCACGGGCGTTTAACGGACGGCCTGATGTGCTGTTTGCCGATGAACCAACGGGCAATCTGGACCGCCAGACCGGAGACAAAATCGCCGACCTGCTGTTTTCTCTGAACCGGGAACACGGTACCACCCTGATTCTGGTGACCCATGACCCGCAGTTGGCGGCGCGTTGCGATAGGCGTTTACGCCTGGTGAACGGACAGTTGCAGGAGGAGGCATGATTGCACGCTGGTTCTGGCGCGAATGGCGCTCGCCTTCATTACTGATTGTCTGGCTGGCGTTAAGCCTGGCGGTGGCCTGTGTACTGGCGCTTGGCAATATCAGCGATCGCATGGAAAAAGGGTTGAGCCAGCAAAGTCGTGAGTTTATGGCGGGCGATCGGTCGCTGCAAAGTTCGCGCGCCGTACCGAAAGCGTGGATTGACGAGGCGCGACAGCGTGGTCTGAAGGTGGGTGAACAGCTCACCTTTGCCACCATGACCTTTGCCCGGGATACGCCGCAACTGGCGAACGTCAAAGCAGTGGATGATGTGTATCCGATGTACGGCACGCTGCAAACCAATCCGCCGGGGCTGAAACCGCAGCCGGGCTCAGTGCTGTTGGCCCCGCGTCTGATGGCGCTACTCAACTTAAAAATCGGTGATTCCATCGACGTTGGCGATGCCACCCTGCGCATCGCCGGAGAAGTGGTGCAGGAACCGGATTCCGGTTTTAATCCCTTCCAGATAGCGCCGCGCCTGATGATGAACATGGCGGATGTCGAAAAAACGGCGGCGGTCCAGCCGGGAAGCCGTGTGACCTGGCGCTATAAATTTGGCGGTACGCCACAGCAACTGGAAGCCTATGAAAAATGGCTGCTTCCGCAGTTAAAGCCGGAACAGCGTTGGTATGGGCTGGAGCAGGATGAAGGGGCGTTGGGGAAATCACTGGAGCGTTCGCAACAGTTCCTGCTGCTGTCGGCACTGTTAACGCTACTGCTGGCGGTTGCTGCCGTTGCCGTGGCGATGAATCATTACTGTCGCAGTCGTTACGATTTGGTGGCGATATTAAAAACGCTCGGTGCGGGCAGGGCGCAGCTGCGCAAGCTGATTATTGGCCAGTGGCTGATGGTGCTGGCGCTGTCTGGCTTGACCGGCGGGCTGTTCGGGCTGTTATTTGAGCGGGTGCTGGTGGTATTACTGAAGCCAGTTCTGCCCGGTGAGCTACCGCCCGCCAGCCTTTGGCCGTGGCTGTGGGCACTCGGTACGATGACCGTCATTTCTCTGTTGGTGGGGCTACGCCCTTATCGCTTGCTGCTGGCGACGCAGCCGCTGCGGGTACTGCGTCGCGACGTGGTGGCAAACGTCTGGCCGCTTAAGGTCTATCTTCCCGTAGCAACGATAGTTGTGGTTGCGCTGCTGGCCGGATTGATGGGCGGAAGTATGCTGCTGTGGGCGGTACTGGCCGGGGCGGTGGTGCTGGCGCTGCTGTGCGGCGTGTTGGGCTGGATGCTGCTTAACTTGCTGCGTGGTCTGACGCTGACCTCGTTGCCGCTGCGTTTGGCGGTCAGCCGGCTGTTGCGCCAGCCGTGGTCAACGCTGAGCCAGCTGTCGGCATTTTCGCTGTCCTTTATGCTGCTGGCGCTGTTGCTGGTGCTGCGCGGCGATCTCCTCGACCGCTGGCAGCAGCAAATGCCGCCGGAAAGTCCAAACTATTTTCTGATCAACATTGCCACCGAGCAGGTGGCTCCGCTGAAGGTTTTCCTTGCTGAGCATCAGGTGATCCCGGAGTCGTTCTACCCGATAGTGCGGGCGCGTCTGACGGCGATCAATGAGAAATCGACCGAAGGCAATCAGGATGAAGCGCTGAACCGCGAGCTTAATCTGACCTGGCAGGATACCCGCCCGGATCATAACCCGATCGTTGCCGGGAGCTGGCCGCCAAAAGCGGGCGAAGTGTCGATGGAAGAGGGGCTGGCGAAACGGCTGAACGTTAAGCTTGGCGATCGGGTGACCTTTATGGGGGATACCCAGGATTTCAGCGCCACGGTCAGCAGTCTGCGCAAAGTGGACTGGGAAAGCCTGCGGCCCAACTTCTTCTTTATCTTCCCTTCCGGCGCGCTGGATGCTCAGCCACAAAGCTGGTTAACCAGCTTTCGCTGGGAGAACGGCAACGGCATGCTGACGCAGCTTAACCGCGAATTCCCGACTATCAGCCTGCTGGATATTGGCGCTATTCTCAAACAGGTGAGTCAGGTGCTGGAGCAGGTGAGCCGCGCGCTGGAGGTGATGGTAGTGCTGGTCACCGCTTGCGGTATGTTGCTGCTATTGGCGCAGGTGCAGGTCGGGATGCGTCAGCGTCATCAGGAACTGGTGGTCTGGCGCACGTTGGGCGCGGGCAAGAAGCTGCTGCGTACCACGCTGTGGTGCGAGTTCGCCATGCTCGGGATGGTCGCCGGACTGGTGGCGGCCATCGGGGCGGAAACTGCGCTGGCGGTGCTGCAAACCCGCGTGTTTGATTTCCCCTGGGAGCCAGACTGGCGGCTGTGGGTTGTGTTGCCGCTTTGTGGGGCATTGCTGCTCTCTCTCTGTGGCGGATGGCTCGGTTCACGTCTTCTTAAAGGCAAAGCGCTGTTCCGTCAGTTCAGCAGTTAATTCATATTCGTGATGATTACGCACCGGTTTTTTTAAATCGGTGCTTTTTTTTATCTATGTAGCACAAAATGATAACTCATTGATATTTAACAGCACAGAACAATAAAAACCCGACAACACGAGTGTATTAATAAACGTTAATATTTGTATGCTGAATAATTGGCAGGCTATCTATCAAGGTACAAATAATGACTATAAAAAAAACGGCGCTGGCGGTATCGATCGGCGCAGCAGTGGCATTAACGACTTTCGCCTCCCAGGCGGAAATCACGGTCCTGAAACAAGATCCGTAGGCGGGCAACCCGCTGAGCCGTCTTAATTTCACCGTCGGCGGGAGTATTCGTCCGCAGTTCCAGAATATGGCCGGTGACGATGGTAAGAATGGCTACAAACGTAATGGCTTCGACGGTGGAACGCGTTTCCGCTTCGCTGCTGACTACTATCTGTTTGATGACATCAGTTGGGTGAGCTATTACGAGCTGGGCGTTAACTTCCCGGCGATGTTCAACTGGGACAATCACTATGCTAACGGCGCCAACGATACTACGCGTCGTATGCTGTACACCGGTTTGAAGAGCGCGACCTGGGGTACGCTGACCTTCGGTCAACAGAACAGCATTTACTATGATGTGGTGGGCGCGAAAACGGATATCTGGGACTACGACATGATCGGCCAGGCGCCAGGTAACGGTATCAATGGCGACTACGACGGTTCCTATCGTACACGTAAGTCACTGAAGTATAAAAATACGGTAGGCGATGTTGATCTTTACGCGTCTTATCTGTTCAGCGATGACTACAATCCGAACAACGGTTTGCGCTACAAACGTAAAGGCGGCGGCTCCCTGGGTGTGGATTATCACATCACCGATGACCTGACCTGGGGTACGGCGTGGAACTACACCCGCGCGGAAATGCGTGGCAACACCAGCAAAACCTACGATCAAAACATCGTCGGTACTGCGCTGAGCTGGAAACCGGACAACTGGACTTTCTCGCTGGGCGGCGGTTGGTATCAAAACTTCATGACCACCAAAAAAGTCTCTGTTAATGACTATTTTGCCGGTGACGCCTGGGGTCTGGAATACTTTGCGGGATATACCTTCCCGGTTGGCCAGTATGCGCTGAAATCCGTGCAGCCATACTTTATGGGCGATCGTATTGAATACGTGAATGGCCGTAACTACCTGCGTACCGACAACGGTGTGGGTATCAGCTTCCAGCTGGATTACGGTTTCCGTGTGGATTACGAACACGTCTTCACCTCCAGCACCGACAATCTGGGCGACATGAACCTGGTGCGTCTGCGTTACGACTTCTAATCGAACGCCTGCCGCCCGATGCGCTTGCGCTTATCGGGCCTACGAGAGCAGGGGGATCGCGTTATTTGTAGGCCGGATAAGGCACTTGTGCCGACATCCGGCTTTTTCATGCCTTCTCACATTTAAAAACACACTCTGCAACATCATGAAATAATTTCAAGGACAGCAGGTTGTGATCTGTGTCATGTTAACAATCAGCCTGTTAACAGGCCAACAAGAACAACGCCGCAAGAACGGCGTGAGACATGACACCACAACGTTAAAATGGAGAGATTATGGGATTGCGTCAGAGTTTACGCGTCGCGACCGGGGCGCTGTTACTGGCCTGTGGATTACAATTTGCTCATGCGAACAGTGATCCGCACACCATCGTATTTGGCGTCGCACCTGGGCCGTACGGCGATATGGTAAAACAAGCCATTGCCCCTACGCTGAAAGAGAAAGGCTATAAGGTAGTAGTACGCGAATTCAGCGACTACGTGCAGCCTAACATGGCGCTCTCCAATGGCAGCATCGATGCTAACCTGTTCCAGCATTCACTCTACTTTGACAAATTCACCGCCGATAAAGGCCTGAAACTGAGCAAGCTGATTGTGGTCCCGACGGCCGGGATGGGTTTTTACTCACATAAAATCAAAAGCCTGGATGAGTTGAAAAAAGGGGATGTGATCACGCTTTCCAACGATCCCACCAACCTGGCTCGCGGTCTGCGTTTCCTGCAGTCTATTGGCCTTATCACCATCAAAGATAACATCGATCCAACTAAAGCCTCCGAGCGCGATATTGCCAGCAACCCGAAAGGGCTGGTGTTTAAACCGCTGGAAGCGGCACAGCTGCCGCGTACGCTGGACGGTGTGACCGGTGCGCTGGTCAACGGCAACTTTGCCGTAGCGGCAAAACTGGATCTCGCCAGCGCCATCAAGCAGGAACACCTGGACGAAAATCTGAAAAATATCATCGCGGTACGCAGTGAAGATGCGGATAAACCATTCGCGAAAGATATTATCGAGGCGGTGAAATCTCCGGCGTATCGTGCGGTGATCGACGATCCGCAAAATATCTACAGCGCCTTCCAGAAACCGGAATGGATGTCGGCAGCCCAATAATTGCTGCGCACAAGGGTTACCAGGGGCAGCGACGACTGCCCTTTTCGCATTTCTGAGGTGGCTATGATTGAGATTGAGAAAGTTTGCGTGGATTTTAGCGCAGGCCGTGGAGCATCAACCCGAGCGGTTGATGACGTTAGCTTGCGCATTGACGCAGGTGAGATATTTGGCATTGTCGGGACCAGCGGCGCGGGAAAAAGTACGCTGCTGCGCACCCTGAACGCCTTAACGCGTCCGAGCCAGGGAAGCGTGAAGGTGAACGGCGTAGAAATTTCCGCACTGGAAGGCGTGCATCTACGTAAAGCCCGTCAGCGTATCGGGATGATTTTTCAACATTTTAATCTGATGCATACCCGTACCGTGGCACAAAACGTCGCCTTTAGCCTGAAGGCTGCCGGATGGGAACGCAGTAAAATTGGCCCGCGCGTGAGCGAAATCCTGTCGCTGGTGGGGCTGTCAGACAAGGCGAACCGCTTTCCGGTTCAGCTCAGCGGTGGGCAAAAGCAGCGTGTGGGTATTGCCCGCGCAATTGCCAATCACCCGGATGTGCTGCTGTGTGATGAACCCACTTCCGCGTTAGATCTCGAAACCTCGGCCACGATTCTGGCGTTGCTTAAGCAGATCAACCAACAGTTGGGGATCACGATCGTGCTGATCACTCATGAGATGAACGTGATCAAATCGATTTGCGATCGCGTGGCGGTGATGTCCGGTGGCAAGGTGGTGGAGTCTGGTGAGGTGTTTGATGTTTTTGCTCACCCGCAGCACGCTTTCACTCAGCAACTGGTGTCGCATACCCTCAATCTGACGCTACCCGAGCGTCTGCGCCAGCATCTGCCCGGCCAGTTGCTGAAAATTCTTTTTATCGGCGATTCGGCAGAACAGCCGGTGTTGTCAGAAGTGGCGGTTAAATTTGGCGTGGCGGTGAACATTCTGCACGGCAAAATTGAATATATCGGCGAACGTGCGCTGGGGATTCTGGTGGTGCAACTGACCGCGCCGCATAACCCTTCTGCGGTGGATGTCGCCGTGGAACATATTCGTCAACGTACTGCACAGGTGGAGGTGATTCGTGGATGATTTATTGCCTGATTTGACGCTGGCGTTTAATGAAACCTTCCAGATGCTGAGCATCTCTACGCTGTTGGCGATTATTGGCGGTCTGCCGCTCGGTTTTCTTATTTTCGTTACCGACCGGCATTTATTCTGGCAGAACCGTTTTGTGTATCTGCTCAGCTCCGTGCTGGTGAATATTATCCGCTCGGTGCCGTTTGTGATCCTGCTGGTTCTGTTGTTGCCGCTAACCCAGTTTTTGCTCGGCAATACCATTGGACCCATCGCGGCATCGGTCCCACTTTCGGTAGCTGCAATTGCTTTCTATGCCCGTCTGGTTGATAGCGCGCTACGTGAAGTCGATAAAGGCATTATCGAGGCGGCGGAAGCGTTTGGCGCCAGCCCGATGCGCATCATCTGCACCGTTCTGTTACCGGAGGCGAGCGCGGGTCTGCTGCGTGGGCTGACGATAACGCTGGTGAGTCTGATCGGTTACTCCGCAATGGCCGGTATCGTTGGCGGCGGTGGAGTCGGCGACCTGGCGATTCGCTTTGGTTATTACCGCTACGAAACCCAGGTCATGATCGTCACCGTGGTGGCGCTGATTATTCTGGTGCAAGTCGTTCAGGTGCTGGGCGACTGGTTGGCGAAACGCGCAGACAAGCGCGACAGACATTGATTACTGTACGCTAAGCCAGTCAGCCACCTCCTGCCATGAGCCGTGAAAGACGATTTTCGCGGCTTTCTTTTCCAGCTGATAGCGATACATCGGGTCGTAATACTCGTTGAGCAACGGCACCAGCCAGCCCATATGCGCGTCGGTGCTGCCCGTTGCCTGCTGTTCGCGCAGAGCCACGTCGAGCAGGGTGGTCAGCTCGGCAAAACGTTGCAAACCCAGACGACGGCGGATAGCAAACAGACCGTGGTGTAGATACTCGCTGTACTCCTGCCAGCCCTGACTCTCGCCATAAGCGTGAGTGAAATCGTGGTGCATGCGCACAAAATACTCTTCGCGCAGCCGCTCCAGCCGTAGCTCAAAAGGATCGTCCACCACCGCAATAGCAGCCTGGCTCATGCGTTCGCGCAAACATTCGGGCAGATGATTAGCGCCGATCATGCGGCCTTCGTCCTCAAGTACCCACAGACGCAGATCCTGACGGCTGTCGGTTTTCAGCATTTCGACCGCCAGCAGGTTTTCAAAGCTTGCCTGGCTCAGCTGCGGCTCAACGGTGCGACCAAACGAGGAACCGCGATGGTGCGCCAGACCTTCGAGATCCACACCGTTTGGCTGCTGTTGCACTAGCTGCGTTTTACCGTTCCCGGTACAGCCACCTATTAAGACGATCGGTTTTTGTACCAGCTCTTCAGTCAGTTGAATCGCCGCCTGACGCAATGCTTTATAACCGCCTTGTATTAGCGGGTAGTCAGTACCGGACTCGTGCAGCCATTGCTGCACAATGTGCGAACGCTGGCCGCCGCGCGCGCAGCATAAGTAGCCCGCAGGATTTTGACGACTGGCATTCAGCCAGGCCTTCATACGTTGCTGGCGAGTCTCGCCACAGACCAGTTGATGGCCGAGCGCGAGGGCGGCCTCAGGCCCCTGACGTTTATAACAGGTACCCACGGCAGCACGTTCGTCATCGTTCATTAAAGGAAGGTTTATTGCGCCCGGCATGGCGCCCTGCTGAAATTCGACGGGGGCGCGTACATCGATTAAAGGCGTACCGGCGAGCAGAATTGCGCGATAGTCCGTTCCATCGTTCATGTTTGATCCTGAAAATACAAAACAGCAATGGAGGGGATTTTACGCGCCAGGGGAGGGGCCGGGGAAGGATAAAATCCATTCCCCGGCATTAATGGCTTATTTCAGCTTTGACTGCGCCCAGATAATACCGCTGGCATATTCCGGCGGCAGCAGGGGGATAAGCGCTTCCAGTGTCGCGCTAAGGCGCGCGGTATCGCTGTCGCTCAGGTTCAGGTGACCCACCTTACGCCCTTCACGCACTTCTTTGTCATACCAGTGCAGGTGTACCAGCGGCAGCTTCAGCCAGTCGTAGTTCAGGTCGCTACCAATCAGGTTTACCATCACCGAAGGATTATTCACCACCGGCGTCGGTAACGGCAGGTTGGTAATGGCGCGCAGGTGCAGCTCAAACTGGCTGATACTGGCGCCGTTTTGCGTCCAGTGTCCGCTGTTGTGCACGCGCGGAGCCAGTTCGTTGATCAGCAGACCTTCCGGGGTGATAAAACACTCCATCGCCATCACGCCGACATAGCCCAGCTCCTGCATGATGGCGGAGAGCATCGCTTCGGCCTGTGCCTGCTGTCTGGCGTTAGCCTGGGGGAACACCACGCTGGTGCGCAGAATACCGTCCTGATGCAGGTTATGGGTCAGGGGATAGAAAACGGTGCTGCCGTCATGCGCCCGAGCGCCAACCAGTGAGACTTCGCCAGAGAAGTTGATTCCTCGCTCGACGATGCACTCGCCATAGCAATCATCCGGCAGTTGTGCGGTTTCATTTGCGCGCAAACGCCACTGTCCACGACCGTCATAGCCGCCGACGCGACGCTTGACGATCGCCAGCTCGCCGAGTTTGTCGAATACCGCAGACCATTCGCTTTTATCTGCCAGCAGTTGCCACGGCGCGGTCGCCAGACCGAGCTTGTCAAAAAGCTGCTTTTGCGTCAGACGGTCGGCAATAATCGGGAAGACGTCGCGGTTAACAAACGCCGGGTGGCGCGCCAGTTCGCGGGTGAGTGCCGTTTCCGGCCAGCGCTCAATCTCAGCGGTGATCACGCTTTGCTGAAAAGGGACAGCAGCCGGTTCAGCGTCCAGCCCGACGGGCCAGACCGCAATGCCCAGCGGCTCGCCGGCCTGGCGCAGCATGCGTCCTAGCTGACCGTTACCGAGTACGCAGACCTGCTTCATGCCGCACCTCGCGGGTCCGGATTCTCCAGTACCTCATCGGTTTGTGCTTTGCGCCAGTCGTCCAGACGCTGGTGTAATGCGTTGTCGTGTGTAGCCAGAATTTGCGCTGCCAGTAGGGCCGCATTGGCCGCACCCGCTTTGCCGATCGCCAGCGTGCCGACCGGAATACCGCGCGGCATTTGAACGATGGAGTAGAGGCTATCTACGCCGCTCAACGCTGCGCTTTGCACCGGAACGCCGAGAACTGGCACCAGCGTTTTCGCCGCAATCATGCCTGGCAAATGCGCTGCGCCACCGGCTCCGGCAATAATCACCTGATAACCGTTCTCTTCAGCGCTTTCGGCGAAGCTGAACAATTTGTCTGGGGTGCGGTGGGCGGAGACGACTTCAACATGATGCGGAACGTCCAGGATTTCGAAGATTTCGGCGGCGAACTGCATGGTAGCCCAGTCGCTTTTGGACCCCATCACGATGGCGACACGCGCCGGATTATTGCGGGAAGACATGCGTCTGAAAACTCCTGTGGTGCACTACACTCGACTTTTGAGGCCACAGAGAATAGCATAATTAACCTTCAAGGAAAACGATTGCGCGCTTTACACTTCACTCTTCAAGCTGCCTCTTTGTTGGCTGCATCTGCTCACCCCAGTCACTTACTTTTGTAAGCTCCTGGGGACTCACAGATTTGCCGCCTCGATGCAACTCGAATAGTTTTGTGTAAAGAGGAACTGGATATCTGCAGAATTAAAACGGAAACGCGATTAGCTCAACGTCGCTGGACGTGACTTTTACCATTGAGCCTTCGGTATGCCATGCGCCTAATACCACGCGGAAAGCGGGTTGCTCATTGGCCGTGAGTTCGTGGACAGCCGGACGGTGTGTATGTCCGTGAATTAACCACTGGACCTGATGTTTTTCCATCTCGTTAATCACGGCCTGCGGATTCACATCCATGATTTCCAGCGATTTACTGCTGTTGGCGGCTTTACTGTTGGCGCGCATTTTTGCGGCAATGCGCTGGCGAACAAACAGGGGCAGGGCGAGAAACAGCTTCTGTAGCCAGGGTTGATGCACTTTGGCGCGAAACGCCTGATAGCCTGCGTCGTCGGTGCATAAGGTGTCGCCATGCATGATCAGCACCTTGCGGCCATACAGATCGAGCACTTTTTCTTCGGGAAGCAAGGTCATGCCGCTCGCACGGGCAAAACGTTTGCCGAGCAGAAAATCACGGTTGCCGTGAATAAAAAAGCAGGGGACGCCGGAATCTGCCAGCGTTTTTATCGCTGCGGCCATTTCATGATGCAGCGGATTCGGGTCGTCATCGCCAATCCAGGCTTCAAACAGGTCGCCGAGAATGTATAGCGCATCGGCCTTGCGCGCATCGCCGGCTAAAAAACGCAGAAAACCGGCGGTGATCGCCGGTTCTTCTGTGCAGAGATGAAGATCTGCAATAAACAGTGTCGCCACGATTACTCGCTGACGGTCACGTTTTCGATGATAACGTCTTCTTTTGGCACATCCTGGTGCATACCGCTGCGACCGGTGGAAACGCCTTTGATTTTATCAACCACGTCCATGCCTTCAACAACTTCAGCGAATACGCAGTAACCCCAACCCTGCATGCTTTCACCGGAGAAGTTCAGGAAGTCGTTGTCAGCAACGTTGATGAAGAACTGTGCGGTTGCGGAGTGCGGAGCCTGAGTACGCGCCATTGCCAGCGTACCACGGGTGTTTTTCAGACCGTTGTTCGCTTCGTTTTTGATCGCTTCTTTCGTGGCTTTTTGCTTCATGCCTGGCTCGAAACCGCCGCCCTGGATCATGAAACCGTTAATAACACGGTGGAAAATGGTGTTGTTGTAAAAACCTTCGCGGCAGTAGTCCAGGAAGTTTTTAACTGTTTCAGGCGCTTTATCATCAAACGTTTTGATTACGATATCGCCGTGATTAGTGTGGAAAGTAACCATTTTTGCATCCTGTTCCGATAGATTGGTGCTTCGACCCCGTCAAGGGTCAGAGTTAGGGGTGTGTTATAGCATAACCGTAAGCTGTGATCACCTCGCAAAGTGTGCTGCTTCCGGTCTAAATTATGGGTATTATACAGACTTTACTATCCACACACGTCTACACGGAATCTTCGATGTTAAAAATCTTTAATACACTGACGCGCCAAAAAGAGGAATTCAAACCTATTCATGCCGGGGAAGTCGGCATGTACGTGTGTGGTATTACCGTTTACGATCTCTGTCATATTGGCCACGGACGTACCTTTGTTTCTTTCGACGTCGTCGCGCGCTACCTGCGCTTCCTCGGCTATAAGCTGAAGTATGTACGCAACATTACCGATATTGATGACAAAATCATCAAGCGCGCGAATGAAAACGGTGAAAGCTTTGTCGCGTTGGTCGACAGAATGATCGCGGAAATGCATAGCGATTTCGATGCGCTGAATATTCTGCGCCCGGATCTGGAGCCGCGCGCTACGCACCATATCGCTGAAATTATCGAAATCACTGAGCAGCTGATTGCCAAAGGTCACGCTTACGTTGCTGATAACGGCGACGTGATGTTCGACGTGCCGACTGACCCGAACTACGGTCAGCTGTCACGCCAGGATCTGGATCAGCTGCAGGCGGGTGCTCGCGTTGACGTGGTTGATGTGAAGCGTAACCCGATGGACTTCGTGCTGTGGAAAATGTCCAAAGAAGGCGAGCCGAGCTGGCCGTCTCCATGGGGCGCTGGTCGTCCGGGCTGGCACATCGAATGTTCGGCGATGAACTGCAAACAACTGGGTAACCATTTCGATATTCACGGCGGCGGTTCGGACCTGATGTTCCCGCACCATGAAAACGAAATCGCGCAGTCCACCTGTGCGCATGACGGTGAGTACGTTAATTACTGGATGCACTCCGGGATGGTGATGGTTGACCGCGAGAAAATGTCTAAATCGCTGGGCAACTTCTTTACTGTGCGCGATGTGCTGAAATACTACGACGCCGAAACCATTCGCTACTTCCTGATGTCGGGTCACTATCGTAGCCAGCTCAACTACAGCGAAGAGAACCTGAAACAGGCGCGTTCTGCGCTGGAGCGTCTGTACACTGCACTGCGCGGTACCGACAAATCCGTTGCCCCTGCGGGTGGCGAGGCCTTTGAAGCACGTTTCATTGAAGCGATGGACGATGACTTCAACACGCCGGAAGCTTACTCCGTGCTGTTTGATATGGCGCGTGAAGTTAACCGCCTGAAGGGTGAAGATATGGCGGCGGCTAACGGTATGGCTGCGCATCTGCGCAAGCTCTCCAGCGTGCTGGGACTGCTGGAACAGGATCCGGAAGCGTTCCTGCAAAGCGGGGCGCAGACGGATGACGGTGAAGTTGCTGAAATTGAAGCGTTAATCCAACAGCGCTTAGATGCGCGTAAAGCGAAAGACTGGGCGGCAGCTGATGCCGCGCGTGACCGTCTCAATGAGATGGGCATCGTGCTGGAAGACGGCCCGCAGGGCACCACCTGGCGTCGTAAGTAACGCTCTATATTGCCGGATGGCGGCTTACGCCTTATCTGGCCTACGATGGAATGATCGGTAGGCCTGATAAGCGTAGCGCCATCAGGCACTATTAATGACGTTTGTACCACCACAGCACACCCATCATCATAACGGCCGGCAGCCATACCCACATCAACTCCGAAGTTATTACCTGATGCCCATACGGTGTGGCGTAGCGTGATAGCGCAAACGGGGCGACTTTAATCACCTGCCACGGTGCAAAGAAGCGTTCATCCGACCATGGCCACAGCCAGCCGACGCCTTTGCCGCCTGTCGTAACGGAATCCAGCAGACTGTGTGACAGCAGTGAAACCGTCAGGAATAGCCAGCAGCGAATCAATCCCGCCTTAAACCATCGTCGGCCAATCAACACGCAGAGCAGCGGTACCACGAAGGCGAACAGCAGTGAGTGAGTAAATCCCCGGTGGCCAAACACATTGCCATAAGCGACACCGAACTTAAATGACAACACATCGGCATCTGGCAGCATAGCCAGAACGACGCCAGCAAACAGTAATCGTGGGGGGATGACTTTAAGTCCGAGACCTAACCCTAAACAGAGCGGAACGGCTGCGTGGGTAACAATAGTGGGCATGATGATCGCTTCGTGTGGAAAAACAACATGCTAACAGTTCACTGTGAAGCGGGGATGAAGTCATTATCTGAAAACGAGAGGGAGAAGTGGCCGGATACGGTGTTTACCTCATCCGGCACTTAGGGTCACGCCACGACGCTAATGCTGTGACCTTCAAAGCTCACGGTCTGTCCGGCAACGATTTTGCATCGTTTACGCGTTTCAACAACGCCATCGACCTTCACCAACCCTTCGCCAATAGCAATTTTTGCCTGGGCGCCGCTTTCGCTCCAACCTTCCAGCTTCAGCAGATCGCAGAGTTCAACATGCGGGTGTTTACCCAGTGAAAATGTGGCCATCTTAAACGTCCTTTACATCATGATATTCAACACACGCCTGCAGCGTGTTTTCGATAAGTGTGGCGACCGTCATTGGGCCTACGCCGCCGGGGACCGGCGTGATATATGACGCGCGTGCGGCAGCATCTTCAAAGACCACATCGCCAACAACCTTACCATTCTCCAGACGGTTGATGCCGACATCAATCACAATCGCACCTTCTTTGATCCACTCGCCAGGAATAAAGCCCGGTTTACCGACGGCAACAATTAGCAGGTCAGCATGCTCAACGTGGCGACGCAGATCTTTGGTGAAGCGATGGGTGACGGTGGTGGTGCAGCCAGCCAGCAGCAGTTCCATGCTCATTGGGCGACCGACGATGTTTGAAGCGCCAATGACGACCGCATTAAGGCCGTAGGTGTCGATGTTGTAACGCTCAAGCAGGGTCACGATACCGCGCGGGGTACAAGGACGCAGGCGCGGCGCACGCTGGCACAGGCGACCGACGTTATACGGATGAAAACCGTCAACGTCTTTATCCGGTGCAATACGCTCCAGCACTTTAACGTTGTCGATACCGGCAGGTAACGGCAGTTGTACCAGAATACCGTCGATGGTGGTATCTGCATTGAGCGTATCGATCAGCTCAAGAAGCTCCGCCTCGCTGGTGGTTTCGGGCAGGTCATAGGAGCGGGAGACGAACCCCACTTCGTCGCAGGCTTTGCGTTTACTCGCGACGTAAATTTGCGAAGCCGGATTGCTGCCTACCAGCACAACAGCCAGGCCTGGGGCGCGTAATCCAGCCGCTAAACGCGCCTGAACTTTTTGAGCAACCTCAGAGCGCACCTGCTGCGCAATCGTTTTACCGTCAATAATCTTTGCTGCCATCAGAGAGAGGATTCCGTCTGTTACGTTAAATCGAAGGGGATGCCACTATTTTGTCAGAAGCGGGACGTGCTGTCAGTTTTCGTTTGCGTTTTTATGTGCGCCAGGGCCGTCACGGGCTGCAAATGGTGTCGGCACAAAGGCTGAAGCCTTACGAATAAATAATAAGCATGCTAATTAAAATTAACGTGAATGAAACATCTCATCACCCTGGGTTCTTTATGGGTAATGCTTCATAAACCAGACTGTTACGTACTATTACGGCGGCATTTAGGTAATATTAACCAAGACTTTTCTTAGATCCCATTAAGAATTAGCCAGGGCTATTAAAAGGATTTGCAGGTATTTTTCATTAATTGAAATGTTTAATTTATCGCTGTGACGAATAGTCATATTCGCGAAGGATAATTAGTAAATCAAATACTCAGGAGAGTCGGGGTAAAAGGTTAGCTAATTCTCTTGCGATATATATCTTTACAGGATGCAGAGATAATTAGCCTGACATTTAATGTCGATAATGAAAACGGATCCCGCAGGATGCTGGAGCCGGATGTGTGTAATTCAAGGGAAATCCATGAAACGTAAATTAATGACCTCTTCTGTTATTGCCAGCCTGATGTTAGTCGCAGGTGCTGCGGTTGCAGCCGATCCGGTAAGTGTGAGCGGCGGTACTGTGCATTTTGAAGGTGAACTGGTCAATGCAGCCTGTGCAGTCAGTACTCAGTCATCCGATCAGGTTGTCACCTTAGGCCAGTATCGTACTGCCAGTTTTGCCGCAGTAGGTGATACAACGGCACAAATTCCGTTCTCCATCGTGCTGAACGATTGTGATCCGAAAGTTGCTGCAACCGCAGCCGTTGCTTTCTCTGGTCAGGCCGATGCCACCAACTCGGCTCTGTTGGCTGTTTCTTCAGGGAATAACACCACTACTGCTGGCGGTGTAGGTATCGAAATTCTGGACAATACGTCCACCGCGCTGAAGCCAGATGGTGCCACCTTCTCTACCGCTCAGGCTCTGGTAGAAGGGACCAACACCCTGCGTTTCTCTGCGCGTTACAAAGCCACTGCCACCAGTGCTACGCCGGGTCAGGCAAATGCCGACGCGACGTTCATCATGAAGTACGAATAAGCCGTTTTGATTTGCGCAAGGATGACGTTCGCCTCACTGGATGAGGCAATTTCCGGGGATGATGAAGGATGCGGCAGATGATAGGGAAAGGCGTGGCGCTGGCGGGAATGCTGTGCGTACTGCCTGTGTTTGCACATACGGTAATACTGGAAAGTGGCCGCCTTCACTTACGGGGGCAGCTCGTCAATGGTGCCTGCACGGTCGCTACTGACAGCCAAAATTTGCGGGTGCAAATGGGGCAGTATCGCACCAATGCTTTCTCCGGGACGGGGAGCTTTGCCTCTACCAGCGTGCCGTTTTCACTGCGCTTAACGTCATGCAGCTCCGATGTTTATGACCACGTTGGGATTGCGTTTGCAGGCGTGACGCCAGCGGAAGATCCGCAGGTTTTCCTTGCCAGTGGAGATGCGTCTGCGGCTTCGGGGATCGGCCTGGCGTTATTTGACCAGCGCCAACGACAAATTATTCCGAATGCGCTGCCGCTTCATTATGCGCCGATTATAACGCAAGAGATGACGTTTCATTTCACTGCTCGTTATCGGGCTGTCTCGGAAAATATAACGCCGGGAACGCTTCGTTCAGACGTGTGGTTTACGTTGGTTTATCCCTGATTTATTTCCCAACGATAATCACACCAAAGGTATTTGTAGCTATGTTTAATTATCTAAAATCAGGTTTTATCCTTTTACTGCTCTTATTTCCTGTTGCCAGTGTTCAGGCTGCCGGAGGCATTGCATTAGGTGCTACCCGCGTTATTTATCCAGCCGATGCCAAACAAACGTCACTGTCTATTAGCAATAGTGATACCAAAGAACGTTACCTGGTCAATTCATGGATTGAGAATAGCGCAGGCGTTAAAGAAAAATCGTTTGTGGTTACGCCTCCGTTGTTTGTCAGCGAACCTAAAAGCGAAAACACGCTGCGTATCATCTATGCAGGTGTTCCGTTGCCCAAAGACCGTGAGTCGCTGTTCTGGATGAACGTAAAAGCCATTCCGTCAGTCAATAAAAACAGCCTTGAGGGCAAAAACGTTCTGCAACTGGCGATTCTGTCCCGCATCAAGCTTTTTGTGCGCCCGAATAATTTGCCGCAAATTCCGGAAGATGCGCCCGGGATGCTGAAATTCTCCCGTTCCGGCAACCACCTGAAAATTAACAATCCGTCAGCGTATTACGTCACGTTGGTCAATCTCAACGTGGGGAAAACGAAGGTCGATAACGTGATGGTTGCACCGAAAAGCGATGCGCAGGTTCTGTTGCCAACGGGCGTGCAGGGCAACGTTACGTTCCAGACGGTCAATGATTATGGCGCTGTGACCGCGGCCCAAACGGTTAGCGTGCGTTGAGATAACGATGAATAAGACAACGTATTTTCCTGGCCTGTTTCCGGGGGTTACGCCACCGCTGGCGGGGGTGGCGTTGTCCACGCTGGCGGCGCTCTTTCCCTCTTTAAGCCATGGTGAAAGCTATTTTAATCCGGCCTTTTTATCTGCGGATACGGCAACCGTGGCGGATTTATCACGTTTTGAAAAAGGTAATCACCAGCCTGAAGGTGTTTATCGCGTGGATATCTGGCGCAACGATGAGTTTGTGGCTACTCAGGATATTCGCTTTACGACCAGCGCGGGAAAAGCCGGGGAGAAGTCCGGTGGGCTGATGCCGTGCTTTGGGCTCGACTGGGTGAAGCGCCTTGGTGTCAATATCGCCGCGTTTCCGGCACTCAATAAGGATGCGAACGATACCTGCATCAATCTACCTGAGGCGATTCCAGGCAGCGAGATTGCGTTTGATTTTTCTACCCTGCGACTAAACGTCAGCCTGCCGCAGGCGTCGATGTTAAACAGCGCGCGTGGCTATATTCCACCGGAAGAGTGGGATGAAGGCATCCCGGCTGCGCTGGTTAACTACAGTTTCACCGGCAGTCGCGGGAGTGATACGGACAGCTATTTCTTAAGTATGCTCAGTGGCCTGAACTATGGCCCCTGGCGCTTGAGAAATAACGGCGCATGGAGCTATTCCAAAGGTGACGGATATCACTCACAAAGCTGGAAAAACATCGGCACATGGCTTCAGCGCGCGATTATCCCGCTGAAGGGCGAGCTGGTGATGGGTGACAGCAACACCGGCAACGACGTTTTTGACAGCGTCGGATTCCGCGGGGCGCGGCTCTATTCCTCAGACAGTATGTATCCCGATAGCTTACAGGGTTACGCGCCTACCGTTCGCGGTATTGCGCGAACAGCGGCAAAGCTAACCATTCGTCAGAATGGCTATGTGATTTATCAAAGCTATGTTTCACCGGGCGCTTTCTCGATAACCGATCTCAACCCGACGTCATCCAGCGGTGACCTTGAGGTGACGGTGGACGAAAAGGACGGCAGCCAACAGCGCTATACGGTGCCGTACTCCACGGTTCCCTTGTTACAACGAGAAGGGCGTTTCAAATATGACGTGGTCGCAGGGGATTTTCGCAGCGGCAATAGCCAACAATCTTCTCCATTCTTTTTCCAGGGAACATTAATTGCTGGGTTACCAGAAGGCTACACCGCTTACGGCGGTACGCAGTTGGCCTCCCGCTACACTGCGGTGGTTTTAGGCACCGGCCGAAACCTGGGGGACTGGGGGGCGGTTTCTGTCGATCTGACCCATGCCCGCAGCCAACTGGCGGATGACAGTACGCATCAGGGGCAGTCATTGCGTTTTCTATATGCGAAATCGCTGAACAATTTTGGCACCAACTTTCAGTTGTTGGGATATCGCTACTCTACGCGTGGTTTCTATACCCTCGACGATGTGGCGTATCGCAGTATGGAAGGCTATGAGTACGAATACGACAGCGAGGGCAATCGCCACGATGTGCCCGATGTGAAGAGTTACCACAACCTGAGCTACAGCAAAAAGGGCCGTTTCCAGATAAACATTTCGCAGAATCTGGGGGATTACGGATCGCTGTATGTCTCGGGTAGTCAGCAAACGTACTGGAATACCTCAGACACCAATACCTGGTATCAACTGGGCTATGCCAGCGGCTGGCAAGGTATTAGCTATTCACTCTCCTGGTCGTGGAATGAATCGGTTGGCATCTCCGACACCGACCGTATTGTCGCGTTCAATATGTCAATACCGTTCAGCCTGCTGAGCGGACGGCGCTACTCGCGAGATAGCGCCTTCGATCGCACCTACGCCACCTTTAATGCTAACCGTAATAGCAATGGACAAAACAGCTGGCAGAGCGGGATCGGCGGTACGTTGCTGGATGGACGCAACCTGAGCTACAGCGTGAATCAGGGGCACAGCAGCACCAATGGCTACAGCGGAAACGCCAGTGCCAACTGGCAGGCGGCCTATGGCACGCTGGGCGTGGGATACAACTACGATCGCGATCAGCATGACTACAACTGGCAACTCTCTGGCGGCGTGGTGGGGCATGCGGATGGCATTACGCTCAGTCAGCCTCTGGGTGATACCAACGTGCTGATTAAAGCGCCTGGCGCACAGGGTGTGCGGATAGAAAACCAGACCGGCGTTCAAACCGACTGGCGTGGATACGCGGTGATGCCGTATGCCACCGTCTATCGCTATAACCGCGTCGCGTTAGACACCAATTCCATGAACAACAATACCGATGTGGAAAATAACGTCAGCAGCGTAGTACCAACGCAAGGGGCGCTGGTGCGAGCGGCGTTTGATACACGAATTGGTGTGCGGGCGCTGATTACCGCCAAATATGCCGGTAAACCCGTGCCGTTTGGCTCTATTGTGCGGGAAAACACCAGCGGCGTGACCAGTATGGTGGGCGAAGACGGGCAAATTTATCTCAGTGGTCTGCCGCTAAAAGGCGAGTTGCTGATCCAATGGGGGGAAGGCGCAAACGCTCGCTGCGTGGCGCGCTATGCCTTGCCTGAGGAGAGTCTGAAACAGGCGGTGACGCTCACGAACGTGACGTGCGAATCTCCAACGGCACGACAGGAATAATACGATGAAAAGACAAACGGGTTTGTTACTGGGAAGCGCTTTACTGCTGATTGCCCATTCGTCATGGGCGACGGTTTGCCATAACTCGAATGGCACGCCAACGGATGTTTTTTACGATTTGTCGAATGTCTTTAACAGCAGCAACAACCAGCCGGGACAGGTGGTAACGTTACCGGAAAAATCGGGCTGGATTGGCGTGAATGCCACCTGTCCGGCCGGAACGTCGGTGAATTACACCTATCGAAGCTATGTCACTGAACTTCCTGTTCAAAGTACCGAGGGTGGTTTTCAGTATCTGAAGCTCAATGACTACCTGCTGGGTGCCATGAGCATCACCGACAGCTACGCCGGGTTGTTTTATCCTCCAAGAAATTATATCCGTATGGGCGTTGACTCGAACGTTTCGAAGCAGAAGCCTTTTGGCGTACAGGATTCAAACCTGGTGTTTAAACTCAAAGTGATCCGCTCGTTTATTAACATGGTTCCGATTCCGCGTCAGACGATGTTCAGCGTCTATGTCACGACCAGTTCCGGAGATGCGCTAAGCACGCCGGTGTACACCATCAGCTACAGCGGTAAGGTGGAGGTTCCACAAAACTGTGAGGTGAACGCCGGGCAGATTGTTGAGTTTGATTTTGGCGATATTGGCGCATCGTTGTTTAGCAAGGCGGGGGCAGGAAACCGGCCCGAAGGCATTAATCCGCAGACCAAAACCGTGGCGATAAAATGCACCAACGTCGCCGCACAGGCCTACTTGACCATGCGTGTAGAGGCTGAGAAAGCCACCGGACAAATGATGGTTTCTGACAACCCGGATTTAGGTTTTATCGTCGCCGATAGCAGTGGTAACCCACTGACGCCTAACAATTTGTCCAGCAATATCCCATTTCAATTGGATGATAACGCCGCAGCAAGGGTCGGTATTCGGGCATGGCCGGTCAGCGTGACGGGGAATAAACCTACCGAAGGGCCTTTTACGGCTCGTGGCTATCTGCGAGTGGATTATGACTAACAAGCAAACGCCATTCGCAGGGGCGCTTCTGGCGATGGTGTCCCTGCTAACATTCAGTTCGTTGGGCCATGCCGCCTCGTCGCTGGGGGAAATCAATATTGAGCTGCGTGGCAACGTGGTGGACTTTACCTGTGCGGTGATTGCCAGCGACAGCAATAAGTCGGTGGAGTTGGGGACCTGGCCGACAAAGCAGCTTCAGACCAGCGGAGATACCACTCAACCGGTCGCGTTTACGCTGAAGCTTGAAGGTTGCCCGCCGGGATCCGCGTCGATAACGTTTTCCGGTATTCCGGCTCCGGGCACGACGCTGTTGGCGCTTGATGATGCGGTCATGGCGCAAAAGGTGGCGATTGAACTGCACGACAGCGATCGTACGCGATTACCGCTCGAACAGGCGAGCCAGGCCGTGGGGATTGATGAGAACGGCAATGCCACGCTGACCTTTTTCGCCAACTATATCGCGTTAGCCGATGGAGTTCAGCCTGGCGTCGCCAGGGCTGATGCCACGTTTATGATTAACTATAACTAATCAATAAGCTGACAAAACGCTCCCGAACGACATCTCGCCGGGAGTGTTATTACATTAACTCATGCATTTTTGCATAATCGATTAGCTCAACGATGGTGTGCAACCCGAGCTTGGAGTAGATATTCGCCTTGTGAGCGCTAATCGTTTTATTGCTGAGTAACAACTGTTCAGCAATTTCCTTATTGGACAGACCGTTTGCCAGATAACGCAAAACCGTAACCTCGCGGTTAGAGAGCGGCATGTCATTCAGCACACCTTTTTGTGCGTTTATATTGTTAATGAAATTAAGGGTATCCGACGGGAAAAAAGAATATCCCGATAAAATCATTTTTACCGCATTGTAGATATCATTGAGATCCTTTCGTTTACTGACAAAACCATTTGCACCGGCCCGGATAGCACGCCCGGCATAAAAAGACTCCGATTTAGAAGAGAGAAACAGCACCCGAGTTTTCTCCTGCAGAGACTTTATTCTCTTGAGTAATGTAAATCCATCCGAACCAGGTAGTTCAATATCCAGGATGACAAGATCGACCGGGTATGTGCGCAGGTGTTCTATTGCCGTACGGCTGTCGTCGGTTTTCAATACTACCTGAATATTACTGTTTTTCTCGAGTAGTACTTCTATCGACATTCTGACAATAGGGTGTTCGTCCATAATGATAACGGATGCTGGTTTCATTGTTGTATGCCTCAAACTGTTTGCGTATCTTGCGAATTTGATAAAACATCAGGCGTTATAATATTGTCAAATAGCCAAGAATTGTTCTGCGGGAAAACCGAATAAATATTATTTCATCCTTGTTTATTCGGTTGTTCTTCTGCAGAACAATGAATTTGTGGAAAATCCATTTCACACCGGGAAAACTAACAATTAATCAGGAAACTGTGGGGATTATACCTGCTCTGTTCTTTCGGAAAAGACTTACAACATCCCGGTTGTTAATGTCAGTTAGGATATTCTGAAAGATCCAGATGTGTTAATGACTATTGGTATTATTTATCTGCAGTTCGAATTATGGCAGATTGAAAATTTTTTTTAAATAGTAAAAACGATACAATAAACCAATTGTTTAGGTTTTGTTAAGGCTGCAATTAGGCTTTTTTATATTGAAATGCACAGAATCAGTAAGGATAAGTGTGACAGTGGCACCAGGCATAATACCAGGAATAGTTGTAAATATTAAATATTTGTAAAAATTAGATCTTTTTTCTTATTCAAGAATAAGTAGTTTCCTAAAAAATCTTATCGCACATAGGGTTATGGTGTTAAATTAAATGAAGAGAGGTAACGTTGAGGCGGTGTATCAGATGCAAAAAGCGTTGTCTGCTGGGTAACCCCAGGCGCGTAATCAATTGGTTCAGGCGATAGATGATACGGTGGTAAGGTTGTGTTTGTAACAATGCAATCTTTTTTAAGGAGTTACCTTGTAAAAGTAAGGCAATCATCTCCCAATCGAGCTGATTTATGCGTCTGGAATGAATATAGTCAGGAACCGGCGATAATAAGGCGTGACGCACCTCCGGAAGGCGTAAATTGCGTGATAGGATATAAAATGGACCGGATAGTGAAATAAAGGTAGTCAGGTCTTCATCACGACTTGAAAGCATTATGAAGATCTGGATGTCATTACGCTGCTTAATTAGCTGGCGCAAACGTTCAAGTATATCGAAATAGGGGAGTGTTAAGCTTTCTATGTCAATCACTAACTGGCTAATTACTGGTTCTTGCATGCTGGGTAAGGCCGACTCAACGCTCTGGAAGACCGCCGTACGTGTGCCTGAGAATAAATGTCGACTTAACGCATAGGCCAGGTAGTAGTCTGTTGTAATTATCGCCTGAGATATAGTGTCGTCCGGTAATGTGTATTCGAGTTTTTGCGCCAGATACTCGAGCCGGTCAAATACTTGTGAGGTACAGTGGGGATATTGCCAGGTACAGTTAGTGTTTCGTATGCGGCGATAGCGGTCCCGGCGTTTTGCGCTGTGCATCCTTTTCCATTCCATTTCTGTTGCGGCAGGTCTGGATAAATTGCTGACTATAAACATCCCTGACCCAAATTTTTGCCAGCGTAAAGGTCAATGTCCTTGTGCCGTTGGGTTTCAGTACTTCAACAATCATCAGACTGGCAATTGCGTATCCCATCAGAATAATCTGCCGGAAGTTTTCTGATGTCTTACTCAATGCCCAAAAGATCGTTTTATCCAGTTCAACCTCTCTCTGATATTAGATAAAATATTACCGGGTGTGTCTTTCTGTTACCCCGGAAATAGTATGGCTGGATTATTCTGGCAGTCTGCGGATAGGTACAGTAGGAGTCGATACTTAATCGAGGATGAGATATTTCTCAATAAAAATTAGGCAGAGATACCCCGTCTAATTTTGTAGAAAATTCAGATGGGCGCGGATGTATCTTAAGAATTGCTGATCGTTTTTCACATGCAGCTTTTTCATTATGCCGCGGCGGGTCGCTTTGGCCTGAAGATCGCTTATTGAGAGTAGGTGAGCCGTTTCGGCTAAGGTATATCCGCTGGCGAGAAACATTAAGAACTTGCGTTCGTCGACAGAAAAGTTGCGGGTAGTGCAGTAATGGCAGATAGTTGCAGGCACGTTGTTGCGCAGCGCACGTTTTTGCAGGATGGGGACTAATTTTTTAGTCATTTCCTCAACGTCATCTTCCCGATAGATCAGCGGCAACATGTACAGGCAGGGCCGGAACATCAGCTTATCTTTATCGTTTCTGTTGCAGATGACAACCCGGTGTTGGCGGCGGGTATGGATCGGAATCTGATAGCAATCGGCGCTGAGCCAATCTTCATCCAGGGAGATAAACGCGATGTCAGCGCGATCGATATTCTCGACAGGTAAAAAGCAGATCTCCTGATGCCACTGATTTGCCAGATGGGAGATGATGATTTTCAGTCCATGTTCGAAGTGACTGTTTTCTTCCTTGATGGCGATACTTAACATTAAAGAGTTCCTGAACCGCTAGAGGGGTAAGGGAATGTTAAGCAAAATCATAAATATTCTAAATACATGTATCCTTAAATCTGGCGTTTCGTGGGCTGAGTTGTTACCAGGTGATTTCCTGGATACCCTTGAACAAGCAGAAAAAATCAACATTCGTACACTTCGCCAGCAACTGAAATAAAAGGCATTGACTCAGCAGGCGCTGACCGTATAATTCACGCGTTTCATCTGCATGAAGTAATCACTTCGCAATGCGCCCTTAGCTCAGTTGGATAGAGCAACGGCCTTCTAAGCCGTAGGTCGTAGGTTCGAATCCTACAGGGCGTACCATTCAAAGTCAGTCCCTATGCTCAGCTTCAACGCACCGTTACGCGCGGGACGGTTTTTCTGCTTCCAGCCAACTTTCTACCTCATAAAGACTCTGTTGGATCTCCTCTCTGAGTGAAAAATCACCCAACGGCTGCTGTTCAAGTGCTGCACACATCGTGCTGGCTGAGCGCATTCCCATGCTGGCGCAGCTGCTTTTGAGCTGATGTGCCAGACGTTTTATCTGCTCGCGCTCATTTAAACCTCGCGCCGTGTCAATTTCATCTAATAAAGGAAGGGCGTGTTGCGTAAAGAGCGCTAACCATTCGTGCACCTTTTGCCATCCCATGACCTGGATATCCCCAGCCAGTTGCTGAAAATCTAACCGTTTGTTGTCATTGTCTGATGCAAGCGGGAGAGACTCGTTGGCGTGCAGATAATGCGTAATAAGTCGACTGAGTTCATCCCGGGGAACCGGTTTTTGAATAATGCCGAGAAACAGGGTACTGGTTCTTTGGTTTAGCGTTTCGTCGATGACGTGTGCGCTAAAGCCGATCAGGTTAAGTGCCGGATAGTCGTGGGCTAACTGCTGTGCCAGCGTGATCCCGTCGATATCAGGAAGATCGAAATCAACCAGAGCAGCATTAAAGCTGGCATCTTCCCGCAACAGGCTTAACGCCTCCTCGGCACAGTCGACAGCGGTGACCTGTGCGCCATTGAGAGTGAGCATTTCTGTGCTGATGCGCTGCGTAAGAGGATTATCCTCGATAAGCAATAAGCGTAAGCCCTGTAACGATATGGAGCGTTGTGCGGGTTTAATGACGGGCATCGTGGTTGCCCGCAATGGCAGACGCAACTGAAAACAACTCCCGACGCCGGGTGTGCTGGTAACGCTTAGCTCTCCCTGCATTGCCTTGGCGAGACTGGCGCTGATGGTGAGTCCGAGCCCGGTTCCTCCGCGTTTACCGCTTACCTGAACGAACGGCTGAAAAATATCGTGCTGACGGGCAGGGTCAATTCCGCATCCCGTATCCTCAACCTCAACATACCAGTCCTGATCTTCACGCCGACTACGCAGGATAATGTGTCCTCGATCGGTAAAGCGTAGTGCGTTGTTTAATAAGTTAGTAATGATTTGCCGGATGCGGCGCGGATCGCCACGTAGGGAAGCGGGAACGTTATCGGCAAAATCCGCAACCAGCACAACCGGACGACCGGCAACGCGGCTGTTCATGAGTTGAAGCGTACTTTCCAGCAAGGGTTTGGGTTCAAAAGGCTCATCGCCTATCGCCACATTTTTTCCACCGGCTTCGATGGCGGAATAGTCGAGGATATCGTTGAGGATGGTCAGCAGAGACTCGCCCGAGTCGGTGATTGCGCGTAGATTTTCCCGATGCTGTGTCAGGGCGGGATTGTCTGAGAGCAACTGCGCAGTGCCGAGGATACCATACAACGGAGTGCGTATTTCATGACTCATAGCGGCAAGAAACGCCGATTTCGCCTGGTTAGCTTTTTCAGCTTCTGCACGGGCCTGCCGGTGTTCAGATACCATAGAATGCAGCTCGGCGGTGCGAGCTTTAACCTGTGCGGCCAGATGTTTGCGATGGTTATTGAGGGCGTGAACGCTACTGCGAAAGGCATCCATCAACCGCCCGATGGTATCCAGCTCGCAAACGCCTGCGGTTTCCGGAAATGGGGAGTCAATATCCCCCTCAAGTAGACGCTGCAACGCCTGGGTTTGCTGTGCCAGTGGGCGTGTGACTGAGCGATAAACCACACGCCAAAGTATAAGAATCAGCAAACATAATGACACGCCACCTAACAGCAGCAGCAAGTGTTGCCCGCGCTGGCTGGCCTGTTTGAGATGCGCCAGTCCGCTTTGATTGCGTTGGCCGATGATTTCCACCAACTGGCTGACTTCGCTACTGAAACGGGTAAATTGTTCGATATTATTCTGCGATAAGATCTGCAATTGGGTCGTGATGTCATTATCCTGGCGATACAGGGACAGCAGCTCAATATAACGGCTAATCGTATTGACGGTGTCGGCCACCTGAGTGCGCACCACTGGATCTTCAATACGTATTTGTCGGCGGTGAAGCACTCTGACGGCGGCATTCAACTGGCTTTCCAGCGCAGCCAGGTTATTCTGCGCCTGGTTATTCCCCAGATTCATCACCATTTGCTGCACGCGTAGCGCGCTCAGGCGCAGCTCATTCATCTGGTTATAATATTCCAGATCGATATCGATGAGCCTGTCCAACGCGTGTTCAGCCGCTTGCCCCTGATGACTCTCAATTAAATCATAAATGCTTGCCTGCGTGGCGCCCGCCGAGGTAGCTGCATTGCTGGCCTGGCCGCGCGCCATTTCGGCAACGTCAGCGGTGGCCTCAATAATTTTCTGGCTAAGTTGTTGTTGTTGAGCGCGTAATCTCAGGCGTTCGCCAACCATCTCCCCCTGATGGCTTAACGACTGGGCGATCTCTTTTTCCTGTTGTTCAATGGCCGAGGTATCAAAGCCCTGTTCACGAAGAGTTTTGAGTAATGTGGTTATTTTCAGACTCTGGGCGGTTAGCATTCTCCCCTGAGCCAGCCACATATTTTCATTGTCTGCGGTGGTTAGATTTTGTGCTGAAAACAGTTCCCAGGCACTGGCCTCGCTGAGCTGGCGTGCCATATCCATGGTTGGAATTAGCGCCTGGGTATTGGCCTGCTCAACCTGGCTGACAAAACGCAGGTTATACCAGCCTGTCAGCGTACTGATAAGAGTCAGTGCCGCCATCAGCGCAAAGCCTATCCACAGTCGTTTGGTCAGAGATAAATTCACTGTCTGGTCGCCACAGATTAAAAAGGTTGAGTCCAAAAGAGGAAAGCAACTAGGATAAAGCCTTATCAATGTTGAGGCTATCATGCGCGTATTGGTTTTCCTGCTTATCACACTTTTTCCCGGCTTAAGTCACGCGGCCGGGGCCGCACTGCTGCGCTGGCAGGATACGCAGCAGGCAGTACCGGAATCGCACGTGGCCGTGACCGCAAGCCGAGTGTGGAAACTGTGCGCGTTGTATCCCAGTCTGAAAGATTCCTATTGGCTCTCCGTGAATTACGGCATGCTTGAGGCGGCAAAAAAATATGGAGTAAGCCTGAAGGTGTTTGAGGCGGGAGGGTATCGTCAGTTCACCACGCAAAAAACACAAATCGCCCAGTGCCAGCAGTGGGGCGCGGATGCCATTTTATTGGGCAGCAGCACAACGACTTTTCCGGATTTGCAGGCGCAGGTTGGTACGTTGCCGGTCATTGAGGTAGTGAATGCGATACACGATCCGACGGTGAAAGCACGGGTCGGAGTTCCATGGTTCCAGATGGGTTACCAGCCAGGCCGCTATCTGGTTAAGTGGAGTGCGGGAAAACCGTTAAAGGTCTTATTATTGCCCGGACCTGATGACGCCGGAGGCAGCCGCGAAATGGTGGCAGGATTCCGTCAGGCGATTGCCGGTAGTCAGGTGCACATCGTGGATGTGGCGTTGGGGGATAATGATATTGAAGTTCAGCGCAACCTGTTACAAGAGATGCTTGAACGTCACCCGGATGTCGATGTGGTTGCCGGTACAGCAATTGCTGCGGAGGCAGCGATGGGAGAGAAGCGGAATCAGGGGACGCCGCTAACCGTTGTCTCTTTTTACCTGTCGCATCAGGTTTATCGCGGACTTAAACGCGAAAGAATCATTATGGCCGCCAGCGATCAAATGGTCTGGCAAGGTGAACTGGCGATTCAACAGGCCATCAGAGTATTACAAGGGCAACCGGTGGCGGAAAATATCAGTCCGCCGATCCTGGTGCTCACCCCGAAAAATGCCGACAGCCAGCATGTTCAGCGCTCACTTTCTCCTGGCGGGTTCCGTCCGGTTTATCTGTATCAGTACACGTCGGCTGCTAAAAAATAACCTTCGCCGTGCTGCGTCACCAGTAAATCAGCCCGTAGCTTATGGCGCAAACGGCGGATCAATACATCCACGGTGCGTAAGTCTGGATTGTCTACCCGTCGTGCCGAAAGCATACGCAGTAAACGTTCGCGGCTGAGAATTTCCCCCGGATTGGTGACAAAGGCGACCAGCATTTCATACTCGGCGCGGGTGAGTTTGATCGTCTCATCGCCCAACTCCAGGGTATGCCGGGAGACATTCAGACAGTATCCGGCAAACTGATAGCAGTTATCTTTGGTCTCCGGCTGTGCCTGGCGGGCAAGATCGATACGCCAGAGCAAATTTTTAACCCGAACCACCAGTTCACGTAGCTCCAGCGGCTTAGTGACATAATCATCAGCGCCCATTTCCAGGCCAACGATCCGGTCAATTTGATCGCTACGACCCGTCACCAGAATGATCCCTACCGTTGAGCGTTCGCGCAGGGCACGGGTCAGCATTAAGCCATTTTCGTCCGGGAGATTGATATCCAACAGAATAAGATCGACAGGATGTTGTGACATGATTTCACGTAGGCCTGTAGCGCTGGCGGTGACCGAGACGTGGTAACCCTCCTGTTCAAAGTATGCCTGTAACCTCGCCTGGGTGACGGGTTCATCTTCAACAATTACAATGTGATGCGACATCCTGATGGCGTGCTCTTTCTGTTCATATCTGTTCACATTGTGCCGTAAGTCATTCATCCTGACCAGTGTTGCTGTTCACATTTGAGAAATAAGATCCTCTGTAACTAAACCATAAGATTACAGGGGCTATTATGCGGAAACTATGGAGGGCGCTGCTCAGACCGAGCGCACGTTGGTCAGTGTTGGCGCTGGTCGTTATCGGGATTGTGGTCGGTATTGCGCTGATCGTCTTACCGCACGTTGGTATTAAATTAACCAGTTCTACCGAGTTTTGCGTGAGCTGCCACAGTATGCAGCCGGTTTACGAAGAATATAAACAGTCTGCGCATTTTCAGAATGCCTCCGGGGTACGCGCAGAATGTCATGACTGCCACATTCCATCCGATATTCCAGGCATGGTGAAACGTAAGCTGGAGGCCAGCAACGATATTTACCAAACCTTTGTTGCCCACTCTATTGATACTCCAGAGAAATTCGAAGCCAAACGCGCTGAGCTGGCGGAGCGCGAATGGGCGCGAATGAAGGAGAACAACTCCGCGACCTGTCGTTCTTGTCATGACTATGATGCGATGGACCACGCTAAACAACATCCTGAAGCTGCTCGCCAGATGAAGATTGCGGCCAAGGACAACCAATCCTGTATCGACTGCCATAAAGGTATTGCGCATCAGCTTCCCGATATGAGTAGCGGTTTCCGTAAGCAGTTTGATCAGTTACGCGCCAATGCAAACGACGATGGCGAGACGCTCTACTCTCTGGACATCAAACCTATTTATGCCGCCAAAGGTGATAAAGAACCTGCAGGATCACTGCTGCCCGCTTCTGAAGTGAAAGTGTTAAAGCGTGACGGTGACTGGCTGCAAATTGAAATTGTGGGCTGGACCGAGAGTAATGGGCGTCAGCGCGTGTTGGCGCAATTGCCGGGCAAGCGCATTTTTGTGGCTTCCATTCGTGGCGACATCCAGCAGCACGTGAAGACGCTGGAGCAAACCACCGTTGCGGAAACGAATACGCCATGGAGTAAATTGCAGGCCACCGCCTGGATGCAGAAGGGCGATATGGTCAACGACATCAAACCTATCTGGGCTTATGCCGACTCGCTCTACAACGGAACCTGTAACCAATGCCACGGCGCGCCAGAGAAAGAACACTTTGATGCTAACGGTTGGATTGGCACGTTGAACGGCATGATTGGCTTTACCAGTCTGGATAAACGTGAAGAACGTACCTTACTGAAATATTTGCAGATGAATGCCTCTGACACTACGGATAAGCCGCATGGCGATAAGGGAGAAAGCAATGAAAAATAACGATCTCTTTCAGGCATCTCGCCGACGTTTTCTAATGCAGTTGGGGGGCTTGACCGTAGCTGGTATGTTAGGGCCTTCGCTGCTCACGCCGCGTAGCGCCAACGCCGCAGAAGTCCAGGGCACTGGCGTCAAAGAGGGGATTCTGACCGGTTCTCACTGGGGGGCTATCCGTGCCACCGTGGTTGATGGTCGTTTTATTGAGGCCAAACCGTTTGAGCATGATAAATACCCGTCAAAAATGATCGCCGGACTCCCGGATCACGTACACGGTGGAGCGCGTATTCGCTACCCGATGGTCCGCGTGGACTGGTTGCGTAAGCGCCATCAGAGCGATACCACTCAGCGCGGAGATAACCGCTTTGTACGCGTTTCGTGGGATGAAGCGCTGGACTTCTTCTACCAGGAGCTGGAACGCATTCAGAAGACCTATGGTCCGAGCGCGCTGCTGACTGCCAGCGGCTGGCAATCGACCGGGATGTTCCACAATGCTTCCGGGATGCTGGCACGTGCCATTGCGCTGCATGGCAACAGCGTGAGTACCGGGGGAGACTATTCCACCGGCGCCGCTCAGGTCATTCTGCCGCGCGTGGTAGGGTCAATGGAGGTATATGAGCAGCAGACCTCCTGGCCGCTGGTACTAGAAAACAGCAAAACCATTGTGCTGTGGGGTTCCGATCTCATCAAAAACCAGCAGGCGAACTGGTGGTGTCCGGATCATGATGTCTACGAATACTACGAGCAACTGAAGGATAAAGTGGCGCGGGGTGAGATTTCGGTCATCAGCGTTGACCCGGTCGTCACCTCAACGCATGACTATCTGGGCCGCGACAAGGTTAAGCACATCGCCGTGAACCCGCAGGCTGATGTGCCGCTACAGCTGGCGTTGGCACACACGCTGTATACCGAGAAGCTCTACGATAAGCATTTCCTCGATAACTACTGCGTTGGGTTTGAGCAATTTCTGCCTTATCTGCTGGGCGAAAGTGACGGACAGCCTAAAGATGCTCAGTGGGCGGAAAAAATCTGCGGAATTGATGCAGATACGATTCGTGAACTGGCGCGGCAGATGGCGGGCGGCAGAACGCAAATTATTGCCGGCTGGTGCGTGCAGCGTATGCAGCATGGGGAACAGTGGGCGTGGATGATCGTGGTGCTGGCCTCGATGCTCGGACAAATCGGTTTACCCGGCGGCGGCTTTGGCTTTGGCTGGCATTACAACGGTGCGGGCACCCCGGGGCGTAAAGGGATTATCCTGAGCGGTTTTTCTGGCTCCACCACCGTGCCTCCTGTGCATGACAGTACCGATTATAAGGGCTACAGCAGTACTATTCCGATCGCGCGTTTTATCGATGCGATTCTGGAGCCGGGCAAAAACATTAACTGGAACGGCAAAACCGTTAAGTTACCGCCGTTGAAGATGTGTGTTTTTGCCGGGACCAACCCTTTCCATCGTCACCAGCAGATTAATCGCATTATTGAGGGATGGAGTAAGCTGGAAACCGTCATCGCCATCGATAATCAGTGGACGTCGACCTGTCGATTCGCCGACATCGTATTACCGGCGACGACCCAGTTTGAACGTAACGATCTTGACCAATATGGCAACCACTCCAACCGCGGAATTATCGCCATGAAGCAGTTGGTGCAGCCGCAGTTTGAAGCGCGTAATGATTTCGATATTTTCCGCGATCTTTGCCGCCGCTTTAACCGTGAAGAAGCGTTCACTGAAGGGCTGGATGAGATGGGCTGGTTGAAGCGCATCTGGCAGGAAGGAAGCCAGCAAGGGAAGGGACGCGGCGTTCATCTTCCGGCCTTCGACGTTTTCTGGAATCAGCAAGAGTACGTTGAATTCGAACATCCGCAGATGTTTGTTCGTCATCAGGCCTTCCGTGAAGATCCCGACCTTGAACCGCTGGGCACGCCGAGCGGTTTGATCGAGATATATTCGAAAACCATTGCCGATATGCAATATGACGATTGCCAGGGGCATCCGATGTGGTTTGAGAAAATCGAACGCTCACACGGAGGACCCGGATCGCAGCGTTGGCCGCTACATTTGCAATCCGTGCACCCGGATTTCCGTCTGCATTCACAGCTCTGCGAGTCCGAAGCGCTGCGTAAGCATTATGCGGTAAGTGGCAAAGAGCCGGTGTTTATCAACCCGCAGGATGCCAGCGTCAGGGGGATCCGCAACGGCGATATAGTTCGTGTATTTAACGCGCGTGGACAAGTGCTGGCCGGGGCGGTTGTCTCCGATCTCTACTCGCCGGGCGTGGCGCGCATCCATGAAGGTGCCTGGTACGATCCTGATAACGGTGGAGAAATCGGAGCGCTGTGTAAATACGGCAATCCGAACGTGTTAACGATAGATATCGGCACGTCTCAGCTGGCGCAGGCGACCAGCGCCCATACTACGCTGGTGGAAATTGAGAAGTATACCGGCAAGGTGGATAACGTGACGGCGTTCAGTGGCCCGATAAAAATGGTGGCGCAGTGTGAATATGTCCCGGCTGAGCAGGTGACGTCATGACGAAACACTTTTCCCTGACAACAGAACAAATGGCCTGCGTGTACGCCTGGCTGGCGCAGTTGTTTTCCCGGGAGCGTGACGATGAAAGCCTGGCGCTTTTACAGTCCAGCGAAATGGCTGAGTGGTTCGCGGTGCTCAAAGGTGAGCCGCTGCTTGAGGCGCAGGTCCTTTTGCTGGAGGAAAAAATTGCTGCGCTGAAGGCGCGTGAAGACGCTACTCTGGAACTGGCAGCTGATTTTTGCAGCCTGTTCCTGATGTCGGATAAACACGCGGCGTTACCCTATGCGTCGGCTCATCTTGAAGGAGGGCCAAACTATGGGGTCATTAAACAACTATTATCTGATGCGGGCATGCAGGTAAGCGATACGTTTAGCGAGTCAGCCGATCATCTGGCGATTTTTATCGAACTGCTGAGCCATCTGCATTTTTCCCTGGCAGAGGCAGGACCGCGTCATCAGCAGGTTGATGCGTTGCGCAGAGAAACGCTGGCAGGGCTGTTACGCTGGTTACCGGAGTTCACCACTAAATGCTGTCGGTATGATGACTTTGGTTTCTATGGTGCACTGAGCCAGCTGTTGCTGGCATTGGTCAGGCTGGATAATCAGCGCTGAGAGCAGCACATCCGGAGGTAATGAATCTGTTGCCTCCGTCGCATTGCTACGTTCACCTTATGTTATTCACTTCTCTGAAACGATACTGCCTGTGAACGTGTTAAGGGTACTATCGCCGTACCCTTAACAATCCCGGCTCCCGGCGGGAAAATTGTTGCTGCGCAATACCCTCCGCTTATTCCTTCAGGCTACCGGGTCGGGCGCGAGGCAACATCCCTGTAAAACGCGCCCTGAACCCGCATCCCTGCGGGTTCTCCCGGCCTTACGGAAACACGTCGGCAATTTTCAGCCGGACCAGTCCACACCTGATCTCCTGTGCTTTTATTTGAAAATCGCTGAACAGCAAAACAGATTTAACTGGAAATTAGGGCGTTGAAGCGATGACCTCGCTATGGTTGTTCCACCCCCAGTTATTTCCATGGTCATTCATCTTCGTGAACTGAATGGCATTAGCACATTCGCTCCCGTTTGAACCCTATCACCGTACAACCAGCACTGGACATTTCGCGTGGCGTACCACGGCTGCTGCCGTTGACCCCAGCAGATAAGTGCTAAAACCGGGTTTATGTGAGGCGATGACAATAAGCTCGGCGTCTACTGATTCTGCCAACTTGAGGATCTGATCCTTCGGCGGTCCGTAAACGACATGAGTTTGACTCCTGCCTGCAGGAATATTGAACTGCTTAATAATCTCTTCGAGTTTTTCGCTGGCCTTGGCCTGCAGACCACTTCTGTCCGGGAATTCGGTAGAGTAGGCTAGCCCTAGCGAGGCATAGAACGGAACGGTAGGAATAACGGCTAAAAAGTGAACCTTCGCGGTTTTGGCATGCGCCTGAACCTGTGGAACAACATGGCGAGTTAAATCGGTTTCAGAGATATCGATGGGCACCAGAATTGAGCGATACATATTCACTACCTCCTGTTTGTTTACCTCTACTCTGAGTGTAGCGAAAGTTGTCTTTGTATAATAAGTGACCAGATCAAGGTTACGTGCATAAATGTGCGTCAATGAAATGTGTGTGTCGCATGTCTGGCCGTATATGTATATGTGAGCAAAACTGTAAGACAGGTATCTTCATTAATACGTGTAATCAAAAAACAGAAAAGGGTTCTTTTTTATGTGTTTTCATTATATATTTAATTATATAACGATTGTCACCAAAGGATTAATTTCAGCAGCTTTTAATCTTTATCAAACTTTTATTCTGATGTTTGTGTGATTAATAGTTAATCAAACTTTATGTTTGGTTTAAAATTCTAATTTTAAACGAAATTTGATATTTACATTTCGTTCTCATTAATTATGCGAGCCCCTTCAAACTTACCCGTTGGCTGATTCTTATTTCTCTCTTCGCTTGATGAATATCAATAAGTAGCTGCTTTAGTATATTTATTGTCTACCTCTAAAAGGGTATTCGTCTGATGGAAATATAAGATGAGAAAAATAAATAAAACTATCATATGGACGATGCTGCTGTGCATTGTTCTTGGTGCAGTTATTGTTTTGGCAGGGCAATGGACATTGCACAAAACCTCGAGCACGGAATTTTGTTTGTCGTGCCATACGATGCAGGCACCTTACGAGGAATATACCGGCTCGGTTCACTTCCAGAATCAGAAAGGCATTCGCGCAGAGTGCGCGGACTGTCATATCCCGGAGGGCGGGCTGGATTATCTGGTGGCTAAGCTGCGGGCCTCAAAAGATGTTTATCACCAGTTCATAACCAAAAAAATCGATACCCCGGAAAAATTTGAAGAACATCGTCTGGAGATGGCGCAAACCGTCTGGGCACAGCTCAAGGCGAGTGATTCTGCGACCTGCCGTAGCTGCCACAGTATGGACGCCATGGATCTTGCTGCACAAAGCGCGGATGCCCAGAAGATGCACAAAATGGGCATCGCGGAAAAGCAAACCTGTATTGATTGCCATAAAGGCGTCGCCCATTTCCCACCTGAAATAAAAATGGATGACAGTGCGCTTAAAGGGCTTGAAGCGCAGTCAGCCTCCACTCCAGCCTCGGCAACTGAGCTTTATGCCGTAAGCAATACCGCGCTTGGCGATCTGGGAACTGTTTACCCGGCAACAAAAATGCAGGTTCTGAAAACAACGGACAACGCGCGACTGGTCGAGATTCGCGGTAGCCAGATGCAGGGAAGTGAACAGGTTATTTACTACGCAGCAGGGCAGCGTTTGATTCTTGCCAGCCTGAGTGAAAAAGGTCAGCAGTCGCTGAAGATCCTCTCCGACTGGAAAAAAGATGACTACGGCAATGCGTGGCGAGATGTCGTGCTGCAGGGCGAATGGGGCGGTTCCGCTCTCGCCAGCCGCGAACCCATGTGGGATTACGCACGCAAACTCGACAATGTGTACTGCGCGGGTTGTCATGCGCCAATTCCGGCGAATCATTTCACGCTCAACGCCTGGCCTTCTGTGGCAAAAGGGATGGGTGCTCGTACCAATATCAGTGAAAACGAACTGGATATCCTGAGCCGTTACTTCCAGTACAACGCGAAAGACATGAACAAATAAGCGATAAATCAGGAGAAATCATGAAACTCACAAGACGTGACTTTATCAAGACGGCTGGCGCGGCAACCGGGACAATGGCGATTTCTTCGGTGATCCCAATGCCGGCCTGGGCCGAAGGCCAGAATGGTGGGGCAATCCTGACGGCAGCACGTTGGGGTGCGGTATACGTGGAAGTCAAAGACGGCAAAGTGGTTTCCTCAAAAGGTGCGTTGCCGAAAACGGTGCCGAACTCATTACAGCAAACCGCGCCGGATCAGGTTCATACCAATATCCGCGTTAAGTATCCGATGGTGCGCAAAAGCTATCTGGAAAACCCGGGTAAAGCGGATGGTAAACGTGGTAACGATCCTTTCGTGCGCGTGAGTTGGGAACAAGCGCTGAAGCTCATTCACGAGCAGCATAGCCGGATCCGTAGCAGCTATGGCCCGTCCTCAATATTTGCCGGTTCCTATGGCTGGCGCTCTAGCGGTGTTCTGCATAAGGCGCAAACCCTACTGCAACGCTATATGAGCATGGCCGGTGGCTACGCCGGTCATACCGGAGATTATTCAACCGGGGCAGCGCAGGTGATCATGCCTTACGTTGTGGGATCGGTCGAAGTCTATGAGCAGCAAACCACCTGGCCGATGGTGCTAGAGCACAGTCAGGTCGTGGTGCTGTGGGGGATGAACCCGCTCAATACCCTCAAAATTGCCTGGAGCAGCACGGATGAACAGGGGATTGAATACTTTAATCTGCTGAAAAAATCAGGGAAAAGCGTCATCGCCATCGATCCGATGCGTTCTGAAACCATCGAGTTCTTTGGTGATAATGCGACCTGGATTGCGCCACATATGGGGACCGATGTGGCGATGATGTTAGGGATCGCCCACACGCTGGTGAAGAAAAATCTTCACGACAAAGCCTTCCTGGAAAAATACACCACCGGATATCCGCAGTTTGAAGAGTACCTGCTCGGCAAGAGCGACAAAATTGAGAAAACCGCCGAGTGGGCATCTGGCGTGTGTGGCGTGCCTGCTGAACAACTGGAAAAGCTGGCGGAAATTTTCTCCAGCAACAAAACCATGCTCATGGCAGGCTGGGGGATTCAGCGTCAGCAATACGGTGAGCAAAAACACTGGATGCTGGTGACTCTGGCGGCGATGCTGGGGCAAATTGGTACCGAAGGCGGTGGTTTCGGGTTCTCTTATCACTATTCTAACGGCGGTAACCCAACACGCACCGGTGGGGTATTGCCAGCAATATCCGCCAAAATTGAGGGGGGATCATCTGCTGGCAACGACTGGGCGGTTTCTGATGCGGTGACCAGCCTGCCGGTAGCGCGAATTGTCGAGGCGCTGGAAAACCCAGGCGGCAAATATCAGCATAACGGTAAAGAGCAAACCTTCCCGGATATCAAAATGATCTGGTGGGCGGGTGGCGCTAACTTTACCCATCATCAGGATACCAACCGCTTAATCAAAGCCTGGCAGAAGCCTGAACTGGTTGTCATCTCTGAGTGTTACTGGACCGCAGCGGCCAAACACGCCGATATTGTTCTGCCAATCACCACCTCGTTTGAGCGTAACGATCTGACCATGACCGGTGATTACAGTAACCAGCATCTGGTGCCTATGAAGCAGGTCATCGCGCCGCAGTTTGAAGCGCGTAGTGATTTTGACGTATTTGCCGATCTGGCTGAGATGCTCAAGCCGGGTGGTAAGGCGGTCTACACCGAAGGCAAAGACGAAATGGCGTGGCTGAAGCAGTTCTATGACGTTGCGCAAAAAGCCGCCCGCGCCCAGCGCGTCGCCATGCCTCAGTTCAACGCGTTCTGGCAGCAGAATAAACTGATCGAAATGCGTGAGAATGAAAAGAATAACAAATATGTGCGCTACGCGGATTTCCGCAGCGATCCGGTGATGAATGCGCTGGGAACGCCGAGCGGCAAGATAGAAATCTACTCGAAAACGATTGAAGGCTATCAGTATAAAGACTGTCCGCCGCATGCGTCCTGGATTGAACCGGATGAATGGAAAGGAACTGCGGATAAAGATCAGCTGCAGCTACTGACGGCGCACCCGGCACATCGTCTGCATAGCCAGCTGAACTACGCGTCGCTGCGTAAAGAATACGCGATTGCCAATCGTGAACCGGTGACGATTCATCCGGATGACGCGAAAGCCAGAGGGATTGTCGAGGGCGATCTGGTTCGTGTATGGAATGCTCGCGGACAGGTTCTGGTGGGGGCGCACGTCAGCGACGGTATCAAACCGGGAATCATCTGTATCCATGAAGGCGCATGGCCGGATATTGAAAACGGTATCTGTAAAAATGGCGGCGCGAACGTGCTGACGGCGGATATCCCAACCTCACGGCTGGCGAATGGCTGTGCGGGGAATACCAGCCTGGTATATGCAGAAAAATTCACCGGTGAAGCGCCAAAACTCACCGTCTTTGATGAGCCAGCAATTGTCACCATGTAATGATGATGGCTGATAAACGGGGGCCGTAAGGCTCCCGTTTTTTATTACTGTTTGGGCAACGTTTTACTGTTGTTACTCAGCCAGCTCAATCACATCTCCCGTTGCCGGTGCGTCAGTTCCCGGAAGCCACAATCGCCCCCACGAACCGGTACAATGGCAGCCGAGCAGTTTTTCGGGTTGCTGTTGCTTAATAAATTGTCGGGTCCGCCATAGCTTAGCGGGGGAGGCAGCACGTAAATGAAACCCACCGACCAGGGCATAAATTTGGTTAACCCCTGTGATTTTCTGGCAATGGCGTACGATGTTCTCTATTCCCCGATGCCCGCAACCAGTAATGATGACTAACCCGCGTTCAGATTTATAGACCAACACGCCTTCGTCACTGATGTAATCTGGTTGGAGTGTTTTTTCGCTAATCACACCATAGGATTGTGGCGTGGGGACGCTAATTTCCCCGGACCACAAAAAGCGATCGCTGATAGCCAGCGGCTCGCGGGTGTATTCCATGATGAATCGAGAGTAGTTGTTATCACGCGAGAGTTTTTTAATTTTTCGTGGTGTTCCCGCAACCGTAACTGAGGCGTATCGTTCACAGGCTATTTGGGGATGGCAAATGATACGGCTGTTATCCGCAAGCCACGGCACGCCGCCGCAGTGATCGTAATGGCCGTGCGACAGCACCACGGCGGTTAAGTGCGTCAGGTCCACGCCCATTTGTGCAGCGTTATGCATGAAGCTGCCATCCGGCCCGGTATCAAACAATATTGTGGTCGTTTCATCCTGAACTAACAGACTTAATCCAGGCTTTGCCAGTAATGTTTTTCCAGCGCCAGCAGCACGTCGGTTTTCAAGCAGCACCGTGAGGGTCAAAGCCATGTCTGACTCCAGTATTAAAACGGCATACTGTAATGCATGGCTTTTGAGGGTGCTGTGATCGCAGCGCTCTTTAGCGGTATCTGTTATTCACGCACAATTTTGCCAGCGTTTCCTGCATCGCTGTCATTCCAGCTACCGCGACCATTTGTTTTAATGGTGTAAGTGGCATAACCGACGCGGAAGGTCATCGTATCCTTATAGGTATTTACGTCACGTACTTCCTTACCATTGACGTAAACGCCGGAATCTTCGACGTGAATATCAACGCTGCGTTGACCATTGGCAAATTTGGCCACGTAATTTCCGCTGAATTTGCCATCAATACCCGCATTATCGTGGTTATCCCGGCCTGTTGTATTTTGCTGCTCTTCACCATGGCGATGATGACGATTTTGCTGGCTGTTATCGTTCTCGATAAAGCCATGATCGTGGTTCCATTGATAGGATTTGTTCACATCACAACCATTGAGTTCGCTCATTTGCGTACAACCTGAACGTTCATACTTTTTCTGCATTGCCGGGGTAATTGCACATGCCGTTGTGGCCGTTGTCAGGCCAAGGACCAGGAGGGTCAGCAGACGTTTATTCATTTTTCACTCACTATCATCATTAAGTTTATTTATAGGAATACGAACTTTTTGGCTGTCATTTTTACGACGACGGCAGTCTCCCATTAAATATTAACGACGCATACCAGGGGAAATCCTAATTTATAATTAGGGTGAGGTGATAAATGTTGTGATACGCAACATAATGAGTAGTTGATTTACGATTTTTATACAATCTGAATGGAGGGTTAAAAGGTTTTTACTTTTTAATAGAAGATTTAATGAATTATTAATATTGACATTAACGATGAACAAGGATGCAGGCCTGTATAAAAACAGGCCTGCACGGGGAGAGTAGTCCACAATATTCAAACTTAGCGTATTTATGGATATTGTCGTCAATACAGTTCGTCTTTACCCTTGAGTGGAGATCTGTGCGCGGTGCTGCTCGGCCTGTATCTCATGGGCAAATGAATGGCCGTTATTTACTGATTGGTGAACAACCATTGCTTTTTCATGTTCATTCATTTGTGAAAATGATTGCGAATTGGTTGGTGTTGACGATGAATTATTTGCCTGCGAGGCATGTGCCTGCGCCATTTGTTGATGTGCAGAGGCATCACTGTTATTCATCATTTCATGAGCCATTGCGGCCTGTTGATGCACTTTAGGTGTTTCTGCCGCATTAACGCCAGCTGAAATAAAAAACGCGATAGCTAAAAAAGAGGACATCTTATTCATCATATTTCTCCTGTTTGGGTTTACGGAAGAAAGTATAATTAATGGGGACTGTCAGTGGCGTGACAGGATTATGACGGTTGTGTCAGAGAATAGGTGATGACAGGTATAAGCGTCATCACCATAAATTACATCGCGTGCTTGGGAAGCGTTAGAATAAAGCGAGTGACATAAGGATCGGAAGTTACCGAGACTTTTCCGTGATGGGCAATCACAATCGATTTCACAATCGCCAGACCAATACCGCTGCCTTCGCCTTTACGCTGCCGTGAAGGGTCCACTCGATAAAAGCGGTCAAAGAGTCGCGGAAGATGTTGTGGGGGAATGGGGGTTCCGGGATTCTCAACGACTATCTGGACCAGGTCATCCGCCTCTTTCACCCGTACGGTTACCGACTCACCTTTTGGCGTATAGCGCATGGCATTTGACAGCAGGTTACTCATTGCCCGGCGTAACATTAATGGGTCGCCTGAAACCCAGCATGCACGTCCTTCAAACCGTAAACCAACCTCACGCTCCTCTGCCCAGGCTTCGAAAAAGTCGAACACTTTACCGACCTCATCAGCCAGATTGAGCGCTTTTTTTTCTGGGATCAGCTGATTGTTATCTGCCTGCGCCAGAAACAGCATATCACTCACCATTTTCGACATACGGCCAAACTCTTCGAGATTGGAATACAGCACATCTTCCAGTTCTTTTTGGCTGCGGGTCTGGCTGAGCGCAATTTCCGTTTGGGTGACGAGGTTAGTTATTGGCGTGCGGATCTCATGGGCAATATCCGCCGAGAAGTTCGACTGACGTTTAAATACGTCCTCGATGCGTTCGAGCATGTGATTAAACGAACTAACCAGTTGTTCCAGTTCAATAGGCACAGCCTGCGGATCGAGACGGACATCGAGATCTTTCGAGGTGATATTTTGGATGCGACGACTAACATTACGGATCGGTTCATGGCCTTTGTATACGGCGAACAGCACGATAAAAACAATCATGATGCTAATCAGCGAAGCCGTCATAATTAACTTGTTTTTCAGATCGTTAATATAGTGCAGGTGAAAATCGATCGATAACGCCAGATACAGCGTATACGCTGGTTTTCCATCGGCAAGCTTTCCTACCGGCAGGCGAATCATTCGCCAGTTAGACGATGTTTTCTGTCCGTGGATATGTCTGGAGGTTTGCAGTGTAGGGCCTGAGATAATAAAAACGTCGCTGGCATGAGCATTTTTATCCGGCCTTGCGCTGGCGATAAATTGCCGAAGATCCGGCGCATTGGGCGAATGAAAAATGGCCTTCTGGTTGCTATCTACCAGAGAAATAATGACGTTCGAGTAACCCGCCACCACATTTTTTAGCGTTTCCAGTCGGCGTGATTCTGGCTCGTTAGGCTGGTTAATAATCCGCTCCAGCGTGGTGCTAATCTCTTGTAAATCATTGATGTCCTGCTCGGCGAAGTGGACTTTCACGGAGTGGATCATTATCCATGCAAAGGCGAAAAATGAAGCAATTGTCGCCAGACTGATAAAAAAGGTTAGTCGTGTCGCCAGTGAAAAAGGGCGCCGCCATCGTTTACTGGCCATCAGGAACCTCAAGCATATATCCCACGCCGCGCACGGTCTGAATCAGTTTCGGCTCATAATCGTTATCAATTTTGGCGCGCAGACGCTTAACGGCGACGTCGATGGCATTAGTATCGCTGTCAAAATTCATATCCCAGACCTGGGAGGCGATCAGCGAGCGGGGTAAAACTTCCCCCTGATGGCGCAGGAAAAACTCAAGCAGCGTAAACTCTTTGCTGGTCAGAGTGATGCGCGTACCGCTGCGGGTAACTTTTCTGCTGACCAGATCGACCATTAAATCCGCGACCTGAAACTGGCTTTCGACAATCACCGCCGCGCCTCGACGCAACAGCGTTCTGACCCGTGCCAGCAGTTCGGCGAAGGCAAACGGTTTAACCAGGTAATCATCAGCACCCAATTCCAGACCTTTAACCCGATGTTCAATGGTACCCAGTGCGGTGAGGAGAAGAATGGGCATTCCTTTGTTGGCGGAACGCAGCATCCGCACGATATCCCAGCCGTTTACATCCGGCAGCATGATGTCGAGTATGAGCAGGTCGTAATCGCCGGTCATCGCCAGGTGATACCCGTTCAGGCCGTTATCCGCTAAATCCACGACAAAACCCGCTTCCGTCAGGCCTTTTGTCAGGTATTCACCGGTTTTTTTCTCATCTTCGACTATCAAAACCTTCATCGCATTCTCCTTCTCGCACTGGTGTGCGGACTTTCAATTCTAGGGAAGCGGGATCGGATAGCAATCGGTTATTGGGAAAATGACAGTTTTGTCATTTTCCTGTCACCGGTTAAACAGAGTCACTTGGTTAAAGTACAGCACTATAAATTCCTACACATTTTAGAGACATCAGTCCGGTCAGGACGAGAAGAACTATGAGCAAATTTAAGCTTCTTACTCTCAGCGCTATATTCGTGCTCGCCGGTTGTTCATTGGCGCCGGACTATCAGCGCCCGGCTTTGCCGGTGCCGCAGCAATTTTCTTTAAGCCAGAATGCCCTGGTATCGGCTCCAGGTGAATATCAGGACACGGGCTGGCGGAGCTTCTTCGTTGACTCCCAGGTAAAGGCGCTGATTGGCGAGGCGTTGGTTAATAACCGCGATTTACGTATGGCTGTGCTAAAAGTTCAGGAAGCGAGAGCGCAATATGGTGTCACGGACGCTGACCGCTACCCGCAACTCACGGCTGGCTCCAGTGGTACTTACAGCGGTAAATTAAAAGGTGATAGCAGCACCGATCGTGAATTCGAAGCTGGACTCAATCTTAGTTTCGACCTGGATTTCTTTGGGCGGCTAAAAAATATGAGTGAAGCTGAGCGACAGAATTTCTTTGCCAGCGAAGAAGCGCGTCGGGCGGTGCACATCTCATTAATCTCCAACGTGTCGCAAAGTTATTTTAATCAGCGTCTGGCTTACGCGCAGTTGCAAGTTGCTGAAGAAACGCTGCAAAACTACCAGCGCTCTTACGCTTTTGTAGAGAAGCAACTGGTAACCGGTAGCACCAACGTACTGGCGTTGGAACAAGCGCGCGGTGTGATCGAAAGTACGCGTAGCGAAATTGCCAAGCGTAAAGGTGATCTGGCGCAGGCCAATAACGCGCTGCAGCTGTTGCTGGGTACATACGGGAAATTACCTGATGACCACGCGCGCAGCCGTGGGGATATTAAACCGGTAACGCTGCCGCCATCGCTCTCGTCGCAAATACTGTTGCAGCGCCCGGATATTATGGAAGCTGAGCACGGATTATTGGCGGCAAATGCCAATATCGGTGCTGCGCGAGCGGCATTTTTTCCGTCTATAACGTTGACCAGTTCCGTGTCCAGTAGCAGCAGCGATCTTTCCAGTTTATTTAATGCCGCCAGCGGCATGTGGAATTTTGTCCCCAAAATAGATATTCCAATATTCAACGCTGGACGTAATCAGTCCAATCTCGACCTGGCAGAAATTCGCCAGCAACAGTCGGTAGTGAATTACGAACAAAAAATTCAGAACGCGTTTAAAGAAGTGGCGGATGCACTGGTGTTGCGCCAAAGCATTGCCGATCAAATTAGCGGGCAGCAGCGTTATCTGGATTCATTGCAAATCACACTACAACGCGCCAGAGCGCTTTATCAGAATGGTGCAGTTAGCTATATCGAAGTATTAGACGCAGAACGTTCTTTATTCGCTACGCGGCAATCGCTGCTCGATCTTAATTACGCCCAACAGGTTAATGAAATTAAGCTGTTTGCTGCCTTAGGCGGCGGTTGGGTGGAGTAATCCTTAATATTAACCTTTCAGGAGCATCAATTATGAATACTACCGCCAAAGCTGTGCTGTTTAGTCTTTTCTCTATGATCATGTTTAACGCTCAGGCCAATGAGCATCAGCATGGTGAGATGATGAATATGCAGCCAGCGGCTCAACAGGAACAACTCATTAGCGCTACCGGGGTGATTGAAGCTGTTGATATGGAAAGTAAAAAGATTACGATCAAGCATGATCCTATTCCTGCGGTGAACTGGCCAGCCATGACGATGCGTTTTACACTGGTTGCCGATACGAAGGCTGATGATATTAAGCCAGGCGATAAGGTCGCGTTTACGTTTGTTCAGCAGGGAAATCTCTCTGTATTACGCGATATTCACATCAGTAAATAACGTTCTCGTTGGTCTCTTTTATTCTTGCCCGGTTTTTTGCGAACGCGGGTGAGACTATCGCGCAATGGAAATCACTATGGCGTCTTTAAATATCAAAAATACCGCGCTTATTCTCGCTGGCATGATTGCCGGTGGGGTTATTTCTGTCGGTATTTATACTTATTATTCATCCGCAAAAGCAACGGCTGAAACCGGGCAGGCTTCGCCAAAAGAAGCCAGAAAAGTGTTGTTTTGGTACGACCCCATGTACCCAAACACGCGTTTTGATAAACCGGGTAAATCGCCATTTATGGATATGGATCTGATCCCGAAATATGCCGATGAAGAGACCGCGAACGCGTCATCACCAGGTGTGCGCATCGATCCTACACAGACCCAGAACCTGGGGCTGAAAACAGAGCCAGTGCGTCGTGGACCACTGCACTACGCGCAAACTTTTCCGGCCAACGTTAGTTATAACGAATACCAGTTTGTTATTGTCCAGGCCCGCTCAGCGGGCTTTATCGAGAAGGTTTACCCACTGACCGTGGGGGACAAAATTAAACAAGGCGCGCCGCTGATCGACCTGACTATTCCTGATTGGGTTGAGGCGCAGAGTGAATATTTATTGCTGCGAGAAACTGGCGGCAGCGCGACGCAGGTGGAAGGAATTCTGGAAAGATTACGTCTGGCTGGAATGCCTGAAGCGGATATTCAGCGCTTAAAATCGACGCGTAAAATTCAGACCCGTTTTACCCTGAAAGCGCCTATTGATGGGGTGATCACCGCATTCGATTTGCGTACGGGTATGAACATTTCCAAAGACAATGTGGTCGCGAAAATTCAGGGTATGGACCCGGTATGGGTCAGCGCGTCGGTCCCGGAATCTATCGCCTGGCTGATTAAAGACGCCTCGCAATTTACCATCACCGTGCCCGCCTGGCCGGATAAGCCTTTCACCATCAGCAAGTGGAGTATCTTACCCAGCGTTGATGCTACCACGCGTACGCTCCAGCTCCGTTTACAGGTCGATAATCCTGACGAGGCGCTCAAGCCCGGGATGAATGCTTACCTGCAACTGAAAACACAAAGCGAGCCAATGCTGCTGATCCCGTCTAAAGCGCTAATTGATACGGGTACCGAGCAGCGGGTAATCACCGTTGATAACGAAGGCCGATTTGTGCCGAAACAAGTTGCGGTATTCCATGAATCTCAAGGACTGACGGCTATCCGCTCCGGCCTGACCGAAGGCGAAAAAGTGGTTTCCAGCGGTCTGTTCCTGATTGATTCCGAAGCGAATATCTCTGGCGCACTGGACCGTATGCGCGCCCAGAACAGTAAGACGCAAGACGCAGCCGCCATGCCAGCCCAGGCTACCCATTCACACTGAGGATATGATAAATGATTGAATGGATTATCCGCCGCTCGGTGGCAAACCGTTTTCTGGTGATGATGGGGGCGCTGTTTCTCAGTATTTGGGGAACCTGGACCATCATCAATACCCCGGTTGATGCGCTGCCCGATCTCTCTGATGTTCAGGTGATCGTCAAAACCAGCTATCCGGGTCAGGCGCCGCAAATTGTTGAAAATCAGGTGACCTATCCGCTGACCACCACCATGCTGTCGGTACCGGGCGCGAAAACTGTGCGCGGTTTCTCGCAGTTTGGCGATTCCTACGTGTACGTCATTTTCGAAGATGGTACCGATCCTTACTGGGCGCGCTCGCGCGTACTGGAGTACCTCAACCAGGTTCAGGGAAAATTGCCGGCTGGCGTTAGCGCGGAAATGGGACCGGACGCCACGGGTGTTGGCTGGATATTTGAGTACGCGCTGGTGGATCGCAGCGGGAAACACGATCTGGCGGAATTACGTTCTCTTCAGGACTGGTTTTTAAAGTATGAGTTAAAAACGATTCCCAACGTGGCGGAAGTCGCCTCGGTAGGCGGCGTGGTTAAACAGTATCAGGTCGTTATTGATCCAATGAAGTTGACGCAATATGGCATCAGTCTGGCGGACGTGAAATCGGCGCTGGATACGTCGAATCAGGAAGCGGGCGGCTCATCTGTTGAGATGGCTGAAGCGGAATATATGGTCCGCGCCAGTGGATATCTGCAAACGCTCGATGATTTCAATAATATAGTCCTGAAAACAGGGGCCGACGGTGTACCTGTTTACCTGCGCGATGTGGCGCGCGTACAGATTGGGCCGGAAATGCGCCGTGGGATCGCCGAACTGAATGGCGAAGGCGAAGTGGCGGGCGGGGTGGTTATTCTGCGGTCCGGTAAAAATGCGCGTGAGGTGATCTCCGCGGTTAAAGCCAAGCTCGATACGCTGAAAAGTAGCCTGCCGGAAGGCGTAGAAATAGTTACAACATACGATCGCAGTCAGCTCATTGACCGCGCCATTGATAACCTGAGCTACAAGCTGCTGGAAGAGTTTATCGTTGTTGCGCTGGTGTGTGCATTGTTCCTGTGGCATCTGCGTTCTGCGCTGGTGGCGATTATTTCCCTGCCGCTGGGGCTGTGTATCGCGTTCATCGTGATGCATTTCCAGGGGCTGAACGCCAATATCATGTCGCTGGGGGGCATTGCCATTGCTGTCGGGGCGATGGTCGATGCCGCCATCGTGATGATTGAAAACGCCCATAAGCGGCTGGAAGAGTGGGGGCATCAGCATCCGCATGAAAAGCTGGATAACGCAACGCGCTGGAAGGTCATTACTGACGCCTCGGTAGAAGTCGGCCCGGCATTGTTCATCAGCCTGCTGATTATCACATTGTCGTTTATCCCTATTTTCACGCTTGAGGGGCAAGAGGGGCGACTGTTCGGGTCGCTGGCGTTCACCAAAACGTATGCCATGGCAGGTGCGGCGTTTCTGGCCATCGTGGTTATTCCGATCCTGATGGGATTCTGGATCCGCGGAAAAATACCTGCAGAAAGCAGCAACCCGCTTAACCGTTTCCTGATCCGTATTTACCATCCGCTATTGCTGAAGGTATTGCACTGGCCCAAGACCACCATTCTGGTGGCGGTGCTTTCAATACTGACGGTTATCTACCCGCTGAATAAAGTCGGTGGCGAATTCCTGCCGCAGATTAACGAAGGTGACCTGCTGTATATGCCTTCGACATTGCCGGGGATCTCAGCGGCGCAGGCAGCGGACATGCTGCAAAAAACCGACAAGCTGATCATGACCGTTCCGGAAGTGGCGCGCGTGTTTGGTAAAACCGGTAAGGCAGAAACCGCAACAGACTCCGCACCGCTGGAAATGGTTGAAACGACGATCCAACTGAAGCCGCAGGACCAGTGGCGTCCGGGGATGACGATGGACAAAATCATTGCCGAGCTGGATAAAACCGTACGCTTGCCGGGACTGGCGAATCTATGGGTTCCGCCGATTCGTAACCGTATCGACATGCTCTCTACGGGGATCAAAAGCCCAATTGGCATTAAGGTGTCAGGTAACGTTCTGGCAGATATCGACGCCACGGCGGAGCAAATTGAAGAGGTGGCCAGAACCGTGCCGGGCGTCTCTTCGGCACTGGCTGAGCGCCTGGTCGGGGGGCGCTATATCAATGTGGATATTAATCGGGAGAAAGCGGCCCGGTACGGAATGACCGTCGGCGCGGTGCAACTGTTTGTCACCTCAGCGGTCGGAGGCGCAATGGTCGGCGAAACGGTGGAAGGGATTGCACGTTATCCGATTAACCTTCGCTATGCGCAGAGCTATCGTGATAGCCCGGAAGCGCTGCGTAATCTGCCCATTCTGACGCCCATGAAACAGCAAATCACGCTGGCAGATGTTGCAGATGTGACGGTGGTTTCGGGGCCTTCGATGCTGAAAACCGAAGATGCGCGACCAACCAGCTGGATTTACATCGACGCCCGCGATCGTGACATGGTCTCAGTGGTGAACGATCTGAAAAAAGCGATCGCTGAAAACGTACAGTTAAAGCCGGGGACCAGCGTGGCGTTTTCCGGGCAGTTCGAGCTGCTTGAGCGCGCCAGTCATAAGCTCAAACTAATGGTGCCGATGACGCTGATGATAATCTTCGTTCTGCTTTATCTGGCCTTCCGTCGCTTTGGTGAAGCGCTGCTGATTATCACCAGTGTGCCTTTTGCGCTGGTGGGCGGCATCTGGTTCCTTTACTGGATGGGGTTCCATATGTCGGTTGCAACCGGAACCGGATTTATCGCCCTGGCCGGTGTTGCTGCGGAGTTTGGCGTGGTGATGCTGATGTACTTGCGCCACGCTATTGAAGCCGAACCCGCGCTGGAAAATCCGCAAACCTTTACGGCGGATAAGCTGGATGAAGCGTTATATCACGGTGCTGTGCTGCGTGTGCGCCCGAAAGCGATGACCGTGGCGGTGATTATTGCAGGTCTGTTACCTATATTGTGGGGGACGGGAGCTGGCTCAGAAGTCATGAGCCGCATAGCCGCGCCGATGATTGGCGGCATGATCACCGCACCATTGCTCTCTCTGTTCATTATTCCGGCCGCTTATAAGCTGATGTGGCTGCACAGGCATCGCCACCAAAAGTAATGCCCTGAAGCGCTCGTCTACCTCGGTTTTACTGCCGAAGCAGGCGTTGCGTTATACCGCCAACGCTTTCACGCGTTTGCGGTACTCGCCCGGCGTGCAGCCAAATTCTCGTAAAAAGACTTTATGAAACGACGATTCGCTGGCGTAACCCACCGACTCGGCAATAACGATTAACGGCTGTGTACCGCGCGATAGCATCTGGGCTGCGAACTGCAGGCGCAGCGCGGTTAACACCGCCAGCGGCGTGGAGTTTGATACTTCACGGAATAGCTGTGCGAAACTGGCCCGCGACATATGTGCTCGTTTTGCCAGTTCTTCGACGGTCCAGGCAAAAGCCGGTGACTCCAGCATCATGAATACAACGGATCCAAGCCTGGGGTGCAGCAGTAAATTCAGCACATTTTTTGCGGGTGTCGACTGGGCGAGCCACTCGCGAACGGTTAACGCGAACAGTGTAGCGCATTGCTGGCTGCAAACGATGCTGGAGCCAGGCAGGTCGTTGATGTATTCCTCCTGCATTAGCGCAATCATGGCCTTCAGCCAATGGCTGACGGGGCTGTTCTCCTCAGGCGCCAGTAATAATACTTCCGGAAGCGCGGTTAAAAAATAGCGTGAAGATGCCTGTAATCGCAGGCTCCCGCAGACAATATGCGTTTGTTCTTCCCCTATCTGGCACAGACGATGCGCGGAGTTTTGCGGCAGAATGACTATTGTTCCAGGGCGTAATGTGGAAGATGTTCCGTCAGGCATATCCAGTTGAGCGAATCCCTGGGTTACCGTATGCCAGCGAATAACGGACAGTTCACCCGCCGCATGCGGCAGTTGCCAGTCCCTGCTCAACAGGCAGTTTTGATCAATCGAGCCCTGCGGGTCGTTAAGCATAAGTAATCGGCTAAGTGCGTCCATGAAGACTCCTGGGCAGTTTTTGCTAATGCTAATTGAGATGAAAACAACGCTATAACACATAACTTTATTAATAATTTTATGGTGTTAGTTTAATTACTCAATAGGTTGAGTGGAAGGGAAAGAGTGGCTTTTTAGACGATCTAACAGTAATTGGCGCGTTATGGATACATTGTTCGTGCATCTCTAAACCTATAATTCAGTTCAACAAACGAACAGTGACATGGCGGAGAGACAGCATGAATCAGTATCAGGCGATTATTATCGGATTTGGTAAAGCGGGTAAAACGCTGGCGGCAACACTGGCCAAAACGGGTTGGCGGGTAGCGATTATTGAACAGTCAAACACCATGTATGGTGGGACATGCATCAATATCGGCTGCATTCCCACCAAAACCCTGGTACACGATGCTGAACTTCAGCATGACTTTGCCGCAGCGATGCAGCGCAAGACCTCCGTTGTCAGTTTTCTGCGCGATAAAAACTTCCACAATCTTGCCGATCTGGAGAACGTGGATGTGATTGAAGGTCGTGCTGAATTCATTGATAACCATACAGTGCGGGTCGTGCAGCCAACAGGTGAGGTTGAACTGAGCGGCGAGAAAATCTTTATTAATACTGGCGCCCAGTCAACGATTCCGAACGTTGAGGGATTAACCTCGACGCCTGGCGTATTTGACAGCACCGGGTTGTTGAATTTGACGCAACGTCCCGAGCGTCTGGGCATTTTAGGCGGTGGGTATATCGGCGTTGAATTCGCATCGATGTTTGCCAACTTTGGTAGCAAAGTCACTATTTATGAAGCATCTCCGCAGTTTTTGCCTCGTGAAGACCGGGATATTGCTGATACTATCGCCAACATTTTACGCGACCAAGGCGTTGAGCTGATCCTCAATGCCAACGTGCAGTCGGTCTCCTCTCACGATAGTGCAGTACAGCTGCACATGCCGGAAGGTACCCAGACGGTGGATGTGCTGCTGGTGGCATCGGGTCGCAAACCGGCGACTGAAAATCTGCAGCTGCAGAATGCGGGTGTGGATGTAAACGACCGCGGTGCCATTATTGTAAATAAATATCTACGTACCTCGGCAGATAACATATGGGCAATGGGCGATGTCACTGGTGGATTGCAATTTACCTATATTTCGCTGGATGATTTCCGTATTGTGCGCGACAACCTGCTAGGCGAGGGGGTACGTAACACGGGCGATCGTCAAAATGTACCATATTCCGTCTTTATGACGCCGCCGCTTTCCCGCGTCGGAATGACTGAAGAACAGGCTCGTGCCAGCGGTGCGGCGGTGCAGGTCGTGACGTTGCCGGTAGCGGCTATCCCGCGTGCGCGGGTGATGAATGATACCCGTGGCGTACTTAAAGCGGTGGTGGATAGCGAAACGAAACAAATATTAGGTGTGTCGCTGCTGTGCGTGGATTCTCATGAAATGATTAATATCATCAAGACGGTTATGGATGCGGGGTTACCTTATACCACATTGCGTGACCAAATATTTACCCATCCAAGCATGAGCGAATCACTAAACGATCTCTTTTCTCTCATTAAATAATAATAGCGTAGTCTACATATTTGCCCCACCCGTGTGGGGCTTTTTTTATATTTCCTGATACTAATTGACAGTTATTTTGGCGTTACGGATGAAATAAAATAAAGTGACATGTTTTATTATATTTCCACTGAAATAACTTGTTAATGGGAATAGAAATGAACATGTTTAAAACTACGTTACTAATGACTGCATTACTGACTGCTCCGGTGACATTTTCCGTGTTAGCGCAAACTGAGGTTGCCCACGTGAGCGTATCGACTGTGTCTGGCACTCCTTCCGTGGTGGAAGATGCCATTGCGAAACTGACACAGGAAAAGAAAGCGACTTCCTGGAAAATTACTTCAATGCGCATTGATAGCAGCACTCACGCAACGGCAATTTTGTACAAGTGAGGAGAGCCGGAATGGAAAAATATCTTCGTATATTGGGCAAAGGTGATAGGGTTGGATTAACCTTGATTCGCCTGAGTATCGCGATTGTTTTTATCTGGATTGGGTTATTAAAATTTGTACCTTACGAAGCCGACAGCATTACGCCGTTTGTCGCCAATAGTCCGGTAATGTCATTTTTTTATGAGCATCCAGAAGAATACAAACAACATTTAACCCACGAAGGTGAATTCAAACCGCAGGCTCGTGAATGGCAGACGGCGAATAACACGTATACGTTCTCAAATGGCCTGGGCGTAGTCGAAGTTCTTATCGCTTTGCTGGTGCTGGCTAATCCTGTTAGCCGTTGGCTGGGATTAATTGGCGGCGTTCTGGCATTTGCCACACCAATTGTAACTTTATCATTTTTAATAACCACACCAGAAGCATGGGTGATGCCGCTGGGTGATTTACACCACGGATTTCCGTACTTGTCAGGCGCTGGACGGTTGGTGTTAAAAGATACGTTAATGTTGGCGGGAGCGGTGATGATCATCGCGGATTCTTCCCGATCAATTATTAAGCAAAAGTATTGAATTTTTAACGTTGTACCCTCTGCAAGACAGTAAGCCACTATAGTTCGATTCGGTAATTACCGGGCCAGCAGGACGCTGGCCTTTTTTCTGCCCTAAGGGAAATTTATGTTATACATGAAATACAATGATTCGCTTTGCCACAATAACCAGTCGGACTTATATTACTGATTAATAATATAGTGAAGTAAGCATCTTCTTTCTTCTTCGATAGCGCACCAGTTCGCATATTGCGTAGTTCCTCCATCAAAACCCATTCATTTTTCTCTGTTTTTTTCTGTGCAATTCTTGCTATTTGTTATCTCAAAATGACACTTTAAAAAAGATTGTTATGCACTTTTGTTATAGTTAATCAACACGTTCGCATGGTTTTAGGCATGACTTCAGCTAGAATTAACTTTGATTAAATGTTTTTACGTATCAATAAATGGCTAAAGATAGTTAAAAACTTAATTTTTAACCAACTGTTCGACATGGAATCCACTATGGTAATTAAGCACCAAGGGTGGATGCTGATCTTGTGTTTTGTGAGTCACCAAACGCGAGACATATCTTAAATATGGAAATAAGGGTTTTAGAATGAGCTTTGGATTAGCAAAGGAAGATAAGTTTGAAATCATAGCTACCCTTCGTGAAGAGCTGCACAAGAAAACGAAACTGGAAGTGTTATGTGAAAACAGTAGCGTTATCACGCAGTTAGAGAAGGTTGATTTCGAGCGGTTTGTTATCTCCTGGCACGAAGACATTGTTCCTGAAAAGGTCCAATACTTTATCCTGCACAGCGAAAGCGGGATTGTGAAATTTAGTGCCAGATTCGAGCAAACCCCATCAGCAGGTGCAGAAGTAGGATTATCCTACCTCATTCCGGATTTGATTTTCTTTGCCCAGCAGAGACAAAATCAGCGTTTTTCCTTCATGAAGGGGTATGACTTTTTCTGTTTTGGTCGTTACAAAAATGGAGAAAACTACTCTTTCAAGATCAAAAATATCTCGCAGGGTGGTTGTGCGTTAATCGTTAAAGATGTAAACGCCCGTTTTCTTTATAAAGATGCGGTGATTAAAAATGCATCTCTGGATTTCGATACATTTGGCAGTTTACAACTGGACTTAAAAGTGATCGATGTCGTCCTGATCAATGAGTTTGATGAGGATAACCAGTTGTATTCCTGTCATCAGATTTCGTGTGAGTTTGATTTTAAAAATCGTCGTGAAGAGACTGAAGTCGAGAAAATTATTATTAAATTTTTAATGAGTAACAAGATTAGAAGCTTATAAGGAACGGTGAACAGGATGTTGATGTGTGGCAGTGATAATTTTGTGGGCAATGGTATGTTTGCCTACCTCACCAGCAAACATGTACCGATACAAACATTCCAGTTTGAGGATATGTTGCATCAGTCATCATTATGCCAGCATCAAACCATGGTTTTTAATATCATCGATAATGAACATGCGTGTTCGGACATTGTTCAGTTTTTGAATAAAAACCGATTCAAATTCTATAATAACGTCGTGGTGATTGTTGCTGATAGTTTGGTGGCGAAATTATGCGTAGAGTTATTATATGTCGAAAAAATAATAGTTTTGACTGAAAAATCTTCATTGCGTGATTTTGGTCAATTGGCGACATTATCAGTCGGGAAATGGAACCCCCGACTGTATCGTTCGCAGAAAAGATTAACCGAAAGAGAGCAGCAGATCCTGAACTTACTGGTAAGTGGTTATACAGCCAAAGAAATTTCTGAGTTAGTTAGCCTGAACTATAAAACGATTCAGGCACATAAGATGAGAGTCGTCGCCAAGCTTGGCCTGACCAATACCTCTGATTTAAATAAGTTAATTGTCAGATTTACCCATCGTATGTCTTTTTTACCCTAACCTGACCATTCTTTTCTGATGTAATACACCTAATAGTAGATACAATTCGGGAGTGATTTTGACTGGTTTTTAATGTTATGATTTGTAGAGGGAGAGGGGAATGTTTAATTCCAATGAGGTGCTAACTGCGCTTGAAAAGGCTTTGAATACCAGTCAACTTTATATGGTTTATCAGCCTATTTTCAATTTACGCGCCCAGCGTATAAGCGGATTTGAAGCATTAATGCGTTGGAATAGTCCTCAGATGGGTATGATCTCTCCCGATGTTTTTATTACGTTACTGGAAGATAGCGGCAATATTATTTCAATTGAAGATATGGTTACTCACTCTCCGTGGGATGTTGCAACTTCCTGGCCTGACCCCATTGTATTATCCGTCAATATTTCCGCGCTTGAATTCTGCGATCCTCTGTTACCCCAACGCGTCAGACAAAATCTTACCACCTCCGGATTGCCGGTCCATCGATGCCAAATAGAGGTCACCGAAACGTCACCGCTGTACGACAGTCAGATTGCGGCTAAAAATATGACGGAATTAAAGGCGATAGGGGTCAAGCTTGCGCTTGATGATTTTGGAACCGGTCATGCTAATCTTAATTACCTGTTGAAATACCCTTTTGATACCTTAAAAATTGATAAAGAATTTGTCACTGGCATTGAACCCGACACCCGATCGACAAAGATTGTTGAGGGTATTATTTCACTGGCGCATAATTTTGGTATCGAAGTTCTTGCCGAAGGGGTGGAAACCCAGTCCCAGCTGGACCGGTTGATGCAGATTGGTTGTGACAAAATTCAAGGCTTTTTCATTTCGCCCCCGGTGCAGGCACAAGAGATCCCTTCACTCTTAGCGCAATATAATCGTTAATCCTTCCGTATTTACGTTTCCCAATCCCTTGATTGTTCCACGTTGCTGGTAAGTCTGTAGGCCTGATACGCGTCGCGCATCAGCCACCCCTGTAATACTATAAGCAAAAAAAAGCCCCCTGCTAAACAGGAGGCTGGCGAGTTTATGTCAGCTTAGAACGATTTCTTAAAGCCGATAGAGGCATTGACCGGCGCTTCGATCTGCGACTTACTGCCACCGTTGCTGAATTGCGTACCCAGCTCACCGTAGACCTGCAGGTTTCTGTCGATAGACCATGACAGGCCGGCTGCAACTTCAGTGCTGGAGTACTGCTGTGAAGATTCCAGCGTAGTGGTGGCTACCGCATTGCTAAAGTGCGTTTTGTCTTTTGAACCCAGACCCTGCCAGACGTTAACCCTGCCGTACGGCTGGAATTTGCCATGGTTGGTGTCATAGTCAGCGACCAGACGCACGCCCAGACGCGCGGTAAAGGAGTCTGCGGTATCCATTTTCACTTTCGTTGGGGTCACACCATCCAGTGTGCTGTTATCAAAGTCGCTGTACTGGTAGATCAACTGAGCCTGAGGCTCCAGACTCCATGCGCTGGCGCCTAAACGGAACGATTTACCCACCTCTGTCGACGCCGTCAGTGTGTTGCCTCTGACGGTATACGAGCCGTTGTTACCGGTCGCCGCCAGGCGGGATTTATGGTTACCGTACTGCAGGACGTTATCAACATACATACCGTCACCCGAGAACCAGGTCGCATAGCCACCGACGTAAAATGCGTTGTCGTCGATGTTACCGCCTTTGCCATCGCTGCCTGTCTTCGTGCCTTTCACATTGCTGTCGATATCAAGGATGCTGGTATACATCCCGGCTTTCCAGCTTTCGTTAGCATACATATCAACGCCGACCTGGATACCCATGGTATGGGAGCTGGTTTGCGTACCGGCTGCATCATCCAGTTTGGTTTTACCGGAGTAGCCAATCATTCTTGCCCAGGCGCGATTGTCTTCATCAATGCCCGGTTTAACCTCGTCCCCCATACGTTGGTGCATGTTACCTAACAGGCTAATATCACCCTGACGTACTACGCTGGCGAGGCCAGAATACAGCATGGTTTCTGGACGGTATTCACTTCTCAGATACCAGTTTTCACCCTGGCCCTGAGCATTACCCGCATGTAGTTGGTACTCAAACGCACCTGCAGCCATACGATCGGCGGCAAGATGGAAGGCATCCCGCGACGTTTGCGCGGTTGTGGTTGCGCCATTGAGCGCAGTCACCACTTCGATACCATCCCCAATGGTCGGCGCGCCAAGACCAGAGCCATCGACATCCAGCAGTGTGCTACCGCTGGCTTTACCGCCATCGATAATCAGACGGTCGGCAATGCCTGCTCCGCTACCATTCTGGATAGCTGCCATGTTGATAGTCCCTTTTTCGCCGGTGTAATCCCCTTTGACGGTTAAGGTTGTGCCAGTCTGCTGACCGATGAGCGAGACATCGCCACCGTTGCTCAGGCCCGCTACCGTCTGGTTATAGCCCTGCGTGTTCAACGTGGTGTCTGCGACTACATAGTGGTGTGATGCGCTACTCAGGGTGTTGGTATTACCCGCTTGCAGCACGCCGTTGGCGATCAACGTAGCGCCGCTGTAGCTGTTTTCACCTTGCAGCTCGGTAATGCCGCTACCGGTCTGATGCAACTGGCCTTTACCACTGATATTGCCGGTCAGCGCCAGGGTATCGCCACGATTGACGTTGAGTACGCCGTTATCAACGACATCCCCCTGAATGCTGCCAATATCACCGCCGTTACCCAGTTGTAAAACGCCTTGTTCGATGGTGGTGCCACCGGTGTAGGTGTTATCCAGCGTCAGGGTGAGGGAGCCTTTACCGGTTTTGGTCAGTTGACCGTTACCTTCGACTTCCGTCAGCAGAGAAACGTCATGCCCGTTGGTGTCGAATGTCCCGCCGCCGGATTCCAGCGTCACCTGACGGGCAGTATCAAACGCTTCGCCATACTTCAGCGTACCGCCATTAAAGGTAATTCCCGTATCTGCCGCACCCAGGTTGGTATCACCCGCCACCTGCAGCGTCCCTGAGGTGATGGTGGTGCCACCGCTGTAAGTATTGTCGCCGGTGAGAATCAGCGTACCGAGATCGCCTTTATTCAGGCCGCCGGTACCGCGGATAACGCTGTCGATAGTGGCGGTATAACTGGCGCCGTCTACTGTGCCATCGCCGACACGAATCAGGGTGTTTGCCGTGTCGGTGGTAATGGCTTCGCCGCCCACACGATAACCATCGGTGGCGAACTGCGCGCCGCTGATGATGACATCGCCTTTGCTGTTATCGACGGTTACGTTGCCCGCTTCACCCTGGAAGACGGCGAATGCGGCATCGGTAAACGGTGCGTTCAACGCGCCTTCTGGCGTCGATTCATCGGTAGTCCAGTTGTCGTTACCCTGGCTGGATTGCCAGATACCGTCGCCGCCGTTGATGACGCCGTTATTTTTCAGCTCGCCATTCTCACCGCCGGTGCCGTCCCAGAAGCGCAGCGTCAGTCCGGCGTGGTTGACCAGGTTGACCTGATTTTTCACCGATGTCTGCACGTACAGGCTGTCAGCTGCTTCCGGTGCGTTAGCAATATCCATTACATTGTTGGTCAATGTGCCGGTGTAGTTGATGACGCGGTAAACGCCCACATCAAAGCTACCGCCTGGTGAGGTTTCAATGTTGAGCTTACCGTCGAGCGTCAGATCGCCATTTACGTCAATCAAGTCGTTGAAGGCACCGCCCGGGGTATAAGCCTGACCAAACTGATAATCCAGTTGGGCGTTATCACTGAGCGTCAGAGAACCGGTAGTCAGTTTACCCACACTGTTGATAGCTGCACCTGCGGTAATATGCGCGTCGTCCAGCACATCAACCGCGCCGCCGATAATACCGTTACCGCCGAGCGTTGCCCCGGATTTAACCGTCACTTGGCCGGTAGCCGCAGACTGATTACCGTTGACCAGCAGCACGCCTTCATTGACGTCCGTGGTGCCGGTGTAAGTGTTATCGCCGGTCAGCGTCAACGTACCGTCACCGATTTTCACCAGGCTGCCGTCGTTGCCGCTGATAATACCGCTGATGGTGTCATCAAGATGCAGATTACCCAGCGACAGTTCTTTATTGCCCAGTTCGACATTACCCGCGCCGGACAACGAGCCGATAGACGTTGCGCTGTCGACTGCGCTGATATCGACCTTACCGCCCACCAGGTTTTTAACGACAGTGTTCTCTGCCATCGCATAGTCAGCAAAGGTCATCAGTCCGCTGTTATTCACGGTGGCATTGCCCCCGCTGGCATTTTCTTCCAGCGCCAGGGTACTGTCTTTTGACACGTTAACCGTCGCGTTGCCCGCGCTGGCGTTGTTGGTTAACACCGCTTTCGCCGTGCCCGTCAGGTTCAGCATTGCGCTTGCGGCGGTGACGTTATCCGCCAGCGTTAACAGGCTGTCGGCGATGTTCATAGTCAGGGATTTCAGGCTGGTATCTGTCCCGCTGACATTGAGCGTCGCACCCTTATTGACGTTCACGGTGCTGCTTTCATTACTGCCAAAGGCTCCGGTTTTGCTGACGTTGACCGTCACATTGTTGGCGTTTCCGGTACCGGCAATTTCGGTGTCGCCTTTGTAGCTGTTTGCGCGGTCGAGCGACAAGGTGCTGCCCGCATCACTAGAGCTGCTGGCGACTTTCAGTTTACCCTCGCCGGTAATCTCACCGGTTGGCGTGAAGTGGTGCGAATTAAGGTCAAACACCGCAGCATTCTCATTCGCTCCCAGCTCAATGGTACGATTGCTGGTCAGGTCCGCGCCCAGTTGCAGCGTTGAACCGTTATTGATGGCCAGGTCAGTTCCGCTCTGGCCGAGATTGCTGTCGGAGGAGATCTGCAACGTGCCGCCATCAATGCGCGTGCCGCCGCGATATTCGTTGTCACCGCTGAGGATCAGACGGCCAAGGTCGGTTTTCACCAGCGTCAGCTTGTCAGCAGTACTGGCCTCGCGGATAACGGACTCAATGGTCGCGGTATAGTTTTGTCCCGCACCACCAGCGCCAACGCGCACCAGTAGTTCGCCAGTCCCCGGCGTCTGGCCTGCGTGGGTCGCGTTTTCCGTGGTGGCATACGCGTTAAGCGCATCGCCTTTAACGACATAGCCATCGGCATCAAACTGTGCTCCGGAGAAGTTAACTTCTCCCGCGGCGTTATCCACGGTAACGGTACCGCCTTTGGTGGTGAAGACGGCGAAGGACTTCTGTGCCCAAGGGGCGTTACCCTCACCGGTTGCGGTGGTCCAGTTGTTATCACCCTGACTGCCGATTGCCATCCATTTGCCATCGCCACCGTCAATTTTGCTGTCGCCTTCAATGCCCGACGCGCCGTGGCTCTGATTAACGGTTGCGCCGTCCCAGAACTGCAGGGTAACGCCGTTGGCATTCACCAGGTTGACCTGTTTGTCGATGGAGGTCTGAACAAAAATATTGCTCTTATCCTGGCTATTCGGTATCGCGCCTAATTCCAGCGTCTGGTTATCCAGCGTGCCACCGTAGTTATAGATACGGTACACGCCCGGTCCGAAGTTACCGCCCTGTGAAGTGGTGACATCCAGAGTCCCGTCCAGTTGCAGATCGCCTGCGACGTTAATCAGATCGTTTAGCGCGCCGCCTGGCGTATAGGCTTGACCCAGTTCGAAAGCGGAGGTCGTTTTGCTGCCAAGCTGCAGATTACCGTTAATGGATAACGTACCCGCACCGCCGTCACCGGCGCTGAGGGTAGAGGCATCGTTCATCAGCACGTCGCCGCCGATCACCCCGTTCCCCCCCAGCGTCGCCGTACCGCTTACTTTGGTCACACCCGTCGCGGCACTCTGATTACCTTTCACCAGTAGCGTACCGCTGGTGACGGTCGTGTCGCCGGTATAGGTGTTATTGCCCGTCAGGCGAGTAATACCGTTACCAATCTGCTGTAACGCACCGATCCCGGAGATTACGCCGCCAAGCAGCACATCATTGGCCCGATTAATCGCCAGCACGCCATTGTCGATGATGTCAGACACGGCGTTGACTCCGCCTGTATTTCCGCCGTTACCCAACTGCAGCGTACCAGTTTGATCAATAGTGGTAGAGCCGGTATAGGTGTTGTTGGCGGTAAAGACAGTGGTGCCGCCCGCCGCGCGTTCAAACTTCCCATCACCGCTGATGACGCCGTTATAGATCTGTGCCGCCGTCGTGTCGCCCTGCGTGTCAAAGATGACCCGGCTGCCTGCACCCTGAGTCGTCACATTGTAGTCAGCGATGGTCGCGGCAGTGCTGGTGGACTCGCCGTGATCGCCGGTACGCAGCGTTGCGCCATTGGTAACCGCAATGGTTTTACTTGCCAGTTGCAGACGATCGACGATGCGCATATCTGCACTTGAACCGCTAATGGTCAGTGAGTCCCAACCCGTGCCGATGTTGGTACCGGTGGTCAGGTTATCGCTGCTCAGACTGCCAATTTTCGCACTGTTACCGTGTGTATTGGTGAAGGTGAGGGCGTTGCCACTGCCGGCTTCGGTAGTGATATGGCGCGTTTTATCCAGCGTCACATTGCCGATGTTGGCTTTATTGTTGCCGCCGGTTCCGGCGAAATTCACCTCGCCGGCAAAGGTTCCGCTTTGCCAGTTAAAGGTGTCCTTGCCTTCACCGGTGTTGATCACGCCACTGGTGATACCCTGGCTGATATCAATGGTGTCATTACCCTTGTCAGATTGAATCGCCACTGCCGTATCGTTGATAGCCTGAAGGGTACCGGTATTGGTGATTTTTTTATTGCTGTCACCGCTGGCATCAATAACGGGTGCGGTGGTGCTGGCAGAGATAATTTTTCCGCTATTGGCTATTGCGCTAACATTTTTAGCGATGATTGCAGAACCACCTGCGCTGTCGTAGACGTTGATATCGGCATTGGTGGTGACCTTACCGTCCGTATTGGCGCGGATACCACTGCCTTCGCTGTTATGCACCTCAACGGTATAGCCTTTGCCGATGGTCAGATTGCCTGTCACTGCGTCACCATTGCGCTGCTCAAAGGCGAAGCCGGTACCTTTACCGTTAACGTTCAGAATGTTATTCAGGCCATCTTTCATGTTTAACGCGACGCTGGTACGGATCCCCGGACCGTCGTTGGCATTGATGGTGACATCGTTGAGTGTGATATCTGTATTGTTGGCGTCGTTTTGAATGCCCGCGCCAGTACCTTCGGCGCTAATAATCACCCCTTTGGCAGCCAGCTTACCGGCTCCTGTATCGAGACGAATACCATCGGCCGAACCATTAGTCGTGATGGCATCACCGGCATTACCGGTAATACTCAGGCTGGCGCCGTTGGTCAGCAGAACCCCTGCGGTTCCATCATCAACTTGAATCTGACCCAATTTTTTAATCTGTGCGTTCGAACCAGAAGCTTGTACGCCAATGCCGTTACTCACATGTAAGGCAGCGGTCGCGTTATTGGTTAAACTCCCGCCTTGTTGCACATTAACACCAATGCTGTCGGTGCTGGCAAGATCGATAATTGCCTGGGTATCGAGGATCAGACTGCCCTGGTTCCTTGCCACATAGGCAATAACCTTGTTGCCGCTGGCTTCTGAAGTGATTTTTGCGTTTGAAGTGAGGATGGTCGGAGTGGCGCTACCTTCTGCGTTGCCATTCAGCTGGTGAGCCTGACCGTCCACTACCCCGGCAATGGTTCTTTCACCGGTTAAATTGATGGTGGTTTTATCGCTGATGTTACCTGTGGCGCCGCCTTCAATCAGCAGCGCTGCGGAGTCGGTGCCCTGCACGGTGAACGTGGCTTCGCCGGTATCCACACTACTGCCTGTGCCCGTCGCTAATACGCCAACGGACTGTTCGCCGCTTAAGGTCAGGTCAAGGTTTTAGCTGGGCTGACCGTCAGGAGTGGTGGTGTTACCGGCCAGCATTGCGCCGTTGGCAATACGGAAAATGGTGGTGCGATCCTGCCCGTTGTCATTCATTACTGCCTGACCAATATTGGCAGTTGCGCCTTTACCATACAGGTAATAGCCAATCTGATCGGTGCTGTTGAATGCCGGGCTACTCAGGCTGTCGACGTTAGCGACGGCGTTATCACGCACGTGTACTCCGATGTTCCCGGCTTTGTTTAGCGTGATGTTGGAATAGACGTTGACCACTGCCTTTCCATCTTTGCCACCTTCAGCCCAGACGGCATAGTTACGGTTCCCGACACTACCTTCACCATCAACTACGATAGAGCCTGAAGCGCTGGTAGTGGCTTCGGCATTTTTGTTAGTTGCGCTGACGTGGATGCCGACGTTGTTGGTGCCGTTGACGTTAATCTTGCCGTCGTTGCGGATTTCCTGATTATTTTCCGCGCCGCTGTCACGCACGGTGATACCGTAGTTCCTGCTACTCCCCGCGCTGGAATCGCCATTGATCACGATATTACCGGTATTGATTACGTTGCCGGTCGCGTTACCAATCAGCATACCCGCGGCGTTACGTACGCCGGTTCCCAGCGTGATAAGACCGTTGTTAATCACCTCTTTGGCGCTTTTGGTCATGATCCCGGCGCTCAGGCTGGAACCACCAGCCATGGTGACATCTTTAGACGGATCACTTGCGTTGCGGCCAAGATAAATAGAGGCACCTGCGCTATTGGTAAAGGTGGCATTGTCGGCGACTTCTACGCCATAGGCGGTGCCTTTAGCAAAGGATGCACCGTTTTTGCGCCCGTCCACGACGTTGATATTGCCGTTGTTGACCCCTTGCGCATTGTCAGACAGTTGCATACCAATGGCCAGCGTCAGCGAGTCAGCGGGGTCGTCCTTGCTCCAGGGATCGGCGGCAGAAGCGGTGCCGAAGTTATCGGTGGTGATCGCCTGGTTGATGGTACCTTCGTTGGTGATTTGACTGGCGCCTTGCCCCTGCATACCAAATGCGCCATAGCTGTTGACGTTTTGTTTGCCGTCTTTATCAATAAACAGCCCGGAGTTGATGATCCCGTTGTTGGTTGCCGTGGCGTCTTTTGCCAGCATACCAATCGCCAGGCTTTGCCCGGTCGACGTGCGTAATGCGTTCAGCTCACCAAGGTTAGTGATAACCCCACCATTAATGGCTTTCATCACGCCATTAATACTGCCGTCCACGGCAATAATCGCGTCTTTGTTCAAGGTGCCGGAGGTGCCTGCGCCGTTGGCGTAGATGGCATGTAACTCACCACGGCCAGCGGTCGCGTTGTTGGTATGTGACAAACCGTCGGTCCAGACGTCGTAATCCCAGCTGAGTATGTCAGCTGGCTTACCGGAGGTGAGCAGATTTTCAATCAGCTCGGCGTACTTTGTTTGTGCTGCGGTGACGGTTGTGACTTCCTCCGCATCTATCCACAGCTGGATTTGGCTGACTTTTTCACCATCAGGGTTTTGTGCCGCGTCGTCGCTTTTGCCCAACAGCCAGTCATTGAATTCGGCCAGTTCTTGTGTGTTGGTAATAGTAAATGTGCGCTCCCCGGTTTCGACGACCTTGCCATCCTCGTCATAGCCATAGGTCATCAGCGAAAATTCATCGCCAAACACGGAGGTTTGCGCTGAACCGGTGAACGTTTTTTCAGGGATCACCGGGGCTGCGTTAAATTTTATATAGTTATCTGACTGCCAGTTCACCTGGCTTGCAGTACCTTGCGCTTCCAGCAGCGAGGAATCTTTTGCCAGCAATTCGATGGTATTGGCTTTGTCACGCACATTGAGGGTGTCGTCGCCAATATTCAGATTCGCAATGGAGCCATTTGTCGCCAGGGCGATACCAAATTGCTTATAGATTTCTGATTTCTGAGCATCAAAGGTGTTTAATACCGCATCGCCGACTTGCGCTTCGGTAAGAAAACCATTTAACTCATTGGTATCAAAGACTTTGATGGTCGTTTTTTCGCCGGGAAACGCCGGATCGTTGATATCAAATTCTGTGCTCTGCGAAGGCGTTGACGACTGGTTGTAAGTCAGGTATTCCGCCAGTTCTTCAGAGTTGGTAATGGTTTTTACGCTCTGGTCAGGGCTGGTCGCCAGCAGGGTGATTTTGCCGCTTTCCAGCAGTTCCCGGATAGTGGTTGATTCAACAACGCCGCTTTGACCCGGGCTAAATGTTGGGATTGCACCACTGATATTCAGTGCCTGACCGGTGGTGTTATCTTCATATAAAAAGCCGTAGTCGTGGATACCCTCATAAACCCCAGCGGAAATACCTGTCTTGAAGTCTTCATGAATATCGTGTTCACCCGTTGCGGTAATCTGGGCTGCAGAAGCCAGCAATGAAGCACCGCTTAATGCGCCAGCTGCCAGTACGGCGACAGTTTTACGCGAGCTGCTTTTTTTCTTTCCTTTCGTTAATTCAGAAACGACCACCCAGATACCGAGTGCCGCGTTCCAAATAATGCTGTAAACTTTGTTCATATATAACCCTTGTCTACATTCCTGTTATGTATGTGTTAATACGTTGAGTTGTTGGCTATGGTTGGCACGCGGATGTGCTACCCGGTAATGGATTTTGGAAATAGGGCTCCCTTCCGTGCGATGCGGAATTAAAAAAGCGAGTCGAAAGAAAACCTCTTTAAATAATAACCGTGATAATTGTCCTTAAATAAGTCAGTTACGGCTGGCTATAGTGGGAAATGGTGTACTTGAGCCGGGTGTTATTTTTGCCGAGTTTTCTGGCAATATTGCTTTTGTACGCCCCGATGGTTTTTTCACTTTTTTGTGATGCCCCGGCGATTTGTGTCAGTGACCATCCTCGGGCAAGCATCATCATTACGTTAAATTCGTTAGCTGTAATTTTTGTGTGTAGTTCTTTGATACTTTGTTGTTTTTTGTTTTGCGTGATACGTGTGACGGTCTGTAATAGCTGATCAAGGCTGGTGTCTTGATCGAGAAATTGCATGTTCTTCCCGCAAACGGTTTGAAAAATGGCAAAGGTAGCTTCATCTGCCAAAACAATAATTTTGGTGACAGGTCGTAAAGCCATGTTGCGGATAATCCTGGCATATTTTAAAAAATCTGATTTGTCAGGATTAATGATGATGCAATCCGTTTCATAAGGGAGCATTTTGACAGCAGAAAGTGTCTGGGAGGAGTAGTACGTGATATCAATAAATAATGATGAGCCACGTAGGATTTCTCGCATGCCTAGCCAAGGGTAAATTGAGTCACCCAAAAAAATAGCTTTTGACATAACGATCTCCTTGAAATTTTGGTGCAAGCAGTCGCCTCTTTTTTTAGGTTAAAAAAGAGTTTCTTGCGACGCGTGAAATGTTAATTAAATCTCGTATAACGTTCTGTGCTGTGAACGTATCCTTATTAATTCCAGATCAAACAGAAATTCTCTGTATTAATTAGAATCATTAACTATCCTTAAAGTGGATATTACACTTTGTTAAAATTTAAGATAAATCGTTTATTTCAGCTCTGCGTAAATGATTGATAGATTTCGCTTATGGATCGGGATAATAATAAGAAGGAGGTTTGTATAAAGGCAGGGTATTCCTAGGGTTAAAGAAAGGTATTTATATGTAATGGCTTTAATTTCAATAAGATACTCATTTTTCTTCATGGGATTAATTGAGGATAGGAGAATTCTTAATCCTGGCCAGGACGTAGGAGGTGGAAGGTCAGGAGAAGAGGGAAATATTGCCGAATTTACACCTATCGGCTAAAAATAGGATTATTCCAGATGATATTTCTACGTTAAAGCAAATGATTGGTGTTTTATCCTTTTTTGGTCTTTTTGTGCCTAATGTTGAAATCTGGCTTGCAGGTGTCATTTTGTCTTAATGCGTTAGCGATAGCGCTTAGCCCGCCAACAGCTCCTGCTCAACCTGTTGCACCTGTTGTTCCAGCGTATTGCGGATTTCCGTAAGCGCCCGTTGTTGATCGGAGAAGTAGGCCTCTTTATCTGTCACGGAGGTGGCAAGCCGCCAGGCGTTCTCCGCTTCCAGTTCGGTAATCTCTTGCAGCAGCGCGTTAATGTGTTCTCTGAGCTGTTGTATTTTGCTGCGTAAATGCTGCAAATCGTTCAATCGGTCACTCGCCATCATCGGTTCGAGGCCGCTTTGCAATTGAGTCAGTAGCGCCCGGACGGCGGCAAGATCGGCATTTTGGCGTGCCTGGTTAAGCTGCACCATCATCTGATGCGCTTTCTCTTTCAGATCATCGGCTACCACGTCCGGGTGGCAAAGACGGCTGGCCTGACGCCACAGGCGTTTTAGCTCATTACGTTCATCAGAGGAAAGCCGCTGGTCACGGCTAAAACGATGCTGCGCATCCTGCTGCTGCTCCTGATATTCATCATATTCATGGCTGGCCTCTTCCTGTGCCTGACGGGTTGCGCTGTCGTCCTGGCGAGAAAAGTCGTTTTCCAACTCACGAATCTCCGCCAGCAGGGCGGTAATCAGTTCCGTTTGTTGCTGAATACGTTGGCGTGTTTCTACCGATTCGCGCGAATCTGAATTCTGGTTCATCCAGTGCTGCTTGAGCCTGGCCAGTTGATCAACAGCCTGGGAAATATAGTGCTGGCAGGATTGATAGTCTTTTTCCCGGCGTTTTCGCTCCGCTTCCTGTTTGCGCTGGGCGCTGGCGGCGAGCTGTTTACGCAGTTCGAGAATGCGGCTCATCAGCGGTCCAAGACGAAGGTGATACAGATCGTTGAAATCATCAAGGATTTGAATGCGCGTGTTGCGCTTATCGATCAGGTCACGCAGCTGTGTTTCGAGCGCTTTGAGTTCCAGCTTACTGGCGGCAATGGCTGGATCCTGCCACGTAGAGACTGCCCGTTGAGATTGCAGCCAGGCCGAGATTTCACGCAGGGCATCACTAAAACGTCGTTCTTCGATCGCCTGCACAATGGTGCCAGGTACGACTGACAAAGGTTCATTTTTAAGATGCGCCACCTGCTGGAAAATAATCTCCTCATCTTCCAGTTCAATAGCGCTTTTGACGATTTCCAGTCGTTTGATGATCTTATTCATGACAGTCGTTGCCTGGCCTGGCTAAAAAACGAGTGGCTGAAGTACAACAGGTTCACCCGTTTGAAAATGTTAGAAAAACAGTAAAGCGCATTCTGTGGCCTGCGATGCCTTTTCGTCCAGAATAATTCACTGTAATTATGAAAAACCGGAAGTCGCGCGCACCTGTCTGCATCTTCAAACCTCTGTTTCATGTTTTTTACTCTCGGGTAATTATTCTTGATTCAGTAAAGATAATGCGTATAGTTCTCATTCTCTTTTATTATTAACTCTCTGTATTACTTCTGGTAAGGATCCCTACAATGAAAAAAACAACATCCGCGCTGGCATTGCTGATTGTTGCGGCGTTAAGCGGTTGTGCGCCGCATACCACGCCAGCCAGCAACGCCAGCGTTACGGAAAAAACAACGCAACCTACCGTCACCGATGTACAGCAACGCGCGCTGGCGGCTGGGTTATATGAAATGGCGCTTAGCCCGACAGGGGATGCGTTGTACGTTGCCAGCGCCGAAGGATTTAAAGATGTGCAGGGCGGTGTGGTTTACAAGCTGGATCCGAAAACGCTTAAAACGCTCGGCTTGAGTCATACCGATATGAAAAACTTTGGTATGGCTATCTCGCCGGACGGTAAAACGGTGTATGTCACCAACTCACTGGATGGCGGCCTGAGCGCGCTGAATACCGCTGACGGTAAAGTGAAAAATCGCGTATTGTTCCCGGAACGTAACCCAGAAGGGTTCCCGTACGGTGCACGTCAGGTTCTGTTGCATAACGGCTTGCTCTATATTGGCGCCGTGGCGGATCCGGCGGTGATTTGGGTGGTTGACGCTGAAACCCTGACACTGAAAACCCGCATTAAAAATACGGGTAAATGGATGACCGGACTGCATTATTCCGACGTGACGCAGCGAATTTATGCGGCTAACGGCGGCGGTGAAATTCTTGTCATCAACCCGCGTAATCAGCGTGTTGAGAAACGCTGGCAGCCGCTGGGGGAACAACCTGCGCTGCTGCTGAATATGGCAGAGGACGCGCAAACGGGTCGCTTGTTTGTTACCGACAACTCGAAAGCGAAGACCACCCTGGTGCTGGATATCCATACCGGTAAGCTGCTGAAAAAATTGGATGTGGGTGATTCGCTGGCGGTGAAATTCAACGCAAAACGCAACGAAATCTATATTACCCAGCGTGATTCAGGGAAATTACTCAGCCTGAATGCGACCGACTACAGTGTGAAGAAAAGCTGGGACTTACCGCCTAACCCCAACAGCCTGCTGCTCTCGGCAGATGGGCAAACCCTGTTTGTCACCGTGAAACAGAAATTTAATAAAGACCACTCCACCTCTGCGTCAGATAACGTGGTACGTATTGACCTGAATAAACAATAACAACTCGCCTTCTTTCTATTGTTTTTCTGCAGAGCCTCGGTGCGTTGGGCAAGGAAGCCCGGCGTATCCAATCGATTGCGCCTTGCGACAACCAAGTTGAAATGTTAAAAGAAGCCCCTTCAATAAAAACGACACAGGGGAAGGGCGTGAAAAACGCGTCAACTGCATCTGACACCAGCGTGTCTGATGCCGCGTCAACAAATGAGCCGACGCTTCAACGAGGGTTGCAAAACCGCCATATTCAGTTAATTGCACTGGGCGGTGCAATTGGTACGGGCCTGTTTTTGGGCATTGGCCCGGCTATTCAGATGGCGGGACCTGCGGTGTTACTGGGTTACGGCGTTGCCGGGATCATCGCTTTTTTGATTATGCGTCAACTGGGCGAAATGGTAGTGGAAGAACCCGTTTCCGGATCCTTTGCCCACTTTGCCTATAAATACTGGGGACCGTTCGCGGGTTTTCTGTCCGGTTGGAACTACTGGGTGATGTTTGTGCTGGTCGGTATGGCGGAACTGACAGCGGCCGGGATCTACATGCAGTACTGGCTGCCCGATGTCCCGACCTGGATTTGGGCCGCGGCATTCTTCGTGATCATCAACGCCGTCAATCTGGTCAACGTACGTCTGTATGGCGAAACGGAATTCTGGTTTGCACTGATTAAAGTGCTGGCCATTATCGGCATGATTGGTTTTGGCGTGTGGATGCTGTTTTCCGGTAACGGCGGGGAACATGCAAGCATCGATAATCTGTGGCGTTACAACGGCTTTTTTGCTACCGGCTGGAACGGATTAATTCTGTCGCTGGCAGTGATTATGTTCTCCTTTGGCGGGCTGGAGCTTATCGGGATTACCGCCGCGGAAGCGCAGGATCCGCAGAAAAGCATTCCAAAGGCGGTAAACCAGGTGGTGTACCGTATTCTGCTGTTTTACATCGGTTCTCTGGTGGTGCTGTTGGCGCTATACCCGTGGGTGGAAGTGAAATCCAACAGCAGCCCGTTTGTGATGATTTTCCATAATCTTGATAGCAACGTGGTGGCTTCTGCGCTGAACTTTGTCATCCTGGTGGCTTCGCTGTCGGTGTATAACAGTGGCGTCTACTCTAACAGTCGTATGCTATTTGGTCTCTCGGTTCAGGGGAACGCACCGAAGTTCTTAACCCGCGTCAGCCGTCGCGGCGTACCGGTGAATTCACTGATCCTTTCCGGTGCTATTACGTCGCTGGTGGTACTGATCAACTATGTGCTGCCGCAAAAGGCCTTTAGCCTGCTGATGGCGCTGGTGGTGGCGACGCTGCTGCTGAACTGGATTATGATCTGCCTGGCACATCTGCGATTCCGGGCGGCGATGCGTCGCAAAGGACGTGACACACAGTTTAAAGCGCTGCTGTATCCAGCAGGGAACTACCTGTGTATTGCTTTCCTTGGCATGATCCTGGTGCTGATGTGTACGATGGATGAGATGCGCCTGTCAGCTATCCTGCTGCCAGTGTGGATCATTTTCTTGTTTGTGGCCTTTAAACTGCTGCGTCGTAAGTCCCGCTAAGTTTCTACCGATCTCATCCTGGTGATGAGATCGGTGATTTATCTATTCTGCAGATTAACGCTGAAACGCGCCAGACAGTGCGCGAATATCGTTTCCGGTAGGCGACTGATGAATGCGCAGGCCAAACTCTTCGACCACCGCAAAGATATGGTCGAAGATATCAGCCTGAATACTTTCATATTCCAGCCAGACCACCGTATTGGTAAAAGCATAAATTTCGATTGGTAATCCGTGATCGTCTGGCGCAAGCTGGCGCACCATTAACGTCATATCTTTGCGAATACGCGGGTGATGACGCAAATATTCGTTCAGATAAGCGCGGAAGGTGCCAATATTGGTCATTTGGCGGTGATTCAATACCGATTCAGGCGCATCTAATTGCTGGTTCCACTCGTTGATTTCCTGGTGACGCGTGGTCAAATACGGTTTCAGCAGGTGTGCTTTATGCAGTCGCTGACGCTCATCATCATCAAGAAAATGGATACTGGTGGCATCAATGCTGATGCTGCGTTTAATTCTCCGACCACCTGAAGCCGACATTCCGCTCCAGTTTTTAAAAGAGTCTGATACCAGTGACCAGGTGGGGATCGTGGTGATGGTGTTATCCCAGTTGCGCACTTTGACGGTGGTTAAACCAATATCGATAACAGCACCGTCTGCACCGTATTTCGGCATTTCCAGCCAGTCACCAAGCTTAAGCATGTCGTTGGCCGAGAGCTGTATTCCGGCCACCAGACCGAGAATCGGGTCTTTAAACACCAGCATTAATACGGCTGCCATGGCACCCAGGCCGCTTATCAGTATTGCCGGCGATTGGCCAATCAGCAGGGAAATCATCAGGATCCCGACCAGGATGGCGGCGATCAGTTTGATACCCTGAAATATACCTTTTAAGGGTAATTGGGATGCGGCTGGGAGCTTTTGTGACAGGTTGAGAATAACGTCCAGCAGAGAAAACAGGGACAGCAGGGCGTACATCATGATCCACAGCTGTGCGCAAGTCACTAATATATCTGCTGCTTCACTGCCTTTTTGTAGCCAGAGCGTGGCCTGTATATTGACGATGATACCTTGCAGCGTAAACGCCAGGCGGTGGAATAATTTGTTCTGCGTGATAATTTGCAACCACAGACGGGAACTGGTGCTGGCGCGTTTTTCAAATGCGCGTAATACCACCCAGTGTAAAATAACGTGAACAATAATGGCGGTGATAAAAATAATGCCAAAAATCATCACCAGCGAAGTGGTGTGATTTATTTCAATGCCGAGTTCTTCTACCTGAGATATCAATTCCTGCATAACGTCTCCTTAATAAACAGCGGTCTATGATGACCGCTGTGCGGAGCTTATGCAAATGCGGGGATTAGACTTCCGTCAGCGTTGTTTCCAGCGGCAGACGGGATTTCGGCAGCGTGGCGTTGAAATCCTCTACACTGTGATGACCCACCGGGACCACCACTACGCTGGTGAAACCTTTTTCTTTCAGACCAAACTCTGCATCCATCACCGCCGCATCAAAGCCTTCGATCGGCACTGCATCCAGACCCATTGCTGCAACGCCCAGCAGGAAGTTACCAACGTTCAGGTACACCTGTTTTGCCATCCAGTGGTTGTCATCTTTTAGTTCTTTGCGATGCATATCAGCAAAGAAGGTACGACCTTTGTGGTTTGCAGCTTTAGCTTCAGGGGTGGCGAAGCGGCCATCGCTCTCTTCCTGATCCACCACGCGCTCCAGCCACGCGTCGTCCATCGCCGTTTTGGCGCAGAACACTACTACGTGGGATGCATCCAGCATTTTACGTTCGTTGAACACAAAGCCGCCGGCTGCGGATTTGGCCACACGCGCTTTACCTTCATCAGTGCTGGCAACGATAAAATGCCATGGCTGAGAGTTGGTGCTGGATGGGCTAAACTGCAGCAGCGTTTTTAATTTTTCTGCCTGCTCAGCGGTCAGTTTTTTAGTCGGATCGAATGCCTTAGTGGAGTAACGTTTTAAGGCGACAGAAACAATATCCATAACTACTCCTGGTGGTTTTTTATACCCTGCGGGTACGTTTTGTTTCAGCAGGGTACAGGGTTAGCAGGAAAAAGATAAGACAGGAAAATGCAAAAACACTTATCGGGGTTAGCGATAAATCAATCTGGACGCAGGCGTTTTTGATCCCGCTTCGGCAAGCCGTCAACGACGCGGTGCCAGGAATCATTCACCAGCTCTGCCAGTAATGACTCGGTAATGTCGTCGCCCGGATAGACCGAGATCCAGTGCTTTTTATTCATGTGATAGCCGGGTTTAATGCTGGGGTAGATCTGCTGGTTTAACAGTGATTTTTGCGGATCGGATTTCAGGTTAATAAGCGGACGTCCGCGAAGCTCCGTGACCAGCATAAAAATTTTACCGCCAACCTTGAAGACATCGTATTCCGGGCCGAATGGCCAGCAGTGTTCGGTAAAAGGCAGTTCGAGCGCAAGGCGTTTCGCACAGGTAGGCAGGGTTTGGCCGTCCATTATTGTTCCTCGCGGGTTAGAGCGCGCCACATCGCTTCAAATCCCATCGATATGTATTCCTTGGCCCGGGCAGAGTCTCGGGCAGCGAACTCCATGGTGGTTTCCGCCAAAGAGAGAAAAAGGCCATCGCCAAAGGCGCGATATTCGTCAGACATAAACTCAGGTCGTACGTAACGATGACAAAGATCGCGCAGTTCGGGGAACATATCGTCAGCCTGCTGTTCTGTTTCTTTGCTGATTTTCTCGCTAACGGCTAACTGGCGAATCGTGCGATGCCCACAGGTATGGTTCAGGCCCCAGCTAATGTAGCTGTTCCAGATATAGTGAGTCATGGTTTTGGCATCGGTCACTGAGCGATCCAGATTTGCCATCATCGACTGACAGAGATCGTGCTTTAAAAAGAGGTAAAGCTCGTTGATCAAATCATCTTTGGTCGCGAAATAGCGAAACAACGTTCCCTCCGCAACACCTGCATTGCGGGCAATTACGGCGGTAGACGCCGCAATACCTGATTGTGCAAATGCTGTGGTTGCAGCTTCCAGTAATGCCAATTTTTTGTCTTCACTCTTCGGACGAGCCACTACACTTTACCCTTAAGTTGTAAAAAGCATGATTGAATCACGGCCTTTGCAGCACCGCAACGGTGAATGTCAAAGATTGAAAATCATCTTGACGGCGAACTTTCGATTTCTATAATGAGTGCTTACTCACTCATAATCAAGAGTCAGTCACGCAAACCAGCGGAAAGGGGGCGTGTTTAAGGTCAGGATATGAAGCGTCTCACAGTTTGTGTGGTTGTTATTATGCTCATTGGCGCAGCTGCAAGTTTACCGTTTTTACTCAATGCCGGGTTTGGTCAGGCACCGAAAGGGGCACAGCTGAGTCAGGTTGAACAGTCACCGCACTATCGTGATGGACAGTTTCATAACCAGGTGCCAACACCGGGCTATACCGGCAACAAAAGTATGCTGGCTGCCTGGTGGGAGTTTTTGGTCGCTAAGCGCGAAAATGCGCGGCCAGCACATCCGTTGCCATTGGTGGCGACCGATCTCGCCGGGTTATCTCCAGAGCAGGACACGCTTGTCTGGCTGGGTCACTCTTCGTGGTATTTGCAGCTGGCGGGTCAACGTATCCTGATCGATCCCGTGTTTAGCAACTATGCCGCACCGCTTTCATTCCTGAACAAAGCCTTTGTCGGTGATTATCCGTGGTCCGCACAGACGATGCCGGAGATCGATCTGCTCATTATCTCGCACGATCACTATGACCATCTGGATCTCGCCACGATCAAGGCGTTAATGCCGAAAATTAAGCGGGTGATTACGCCGCTTGGCGTAGGGTCACATCTACGTTATTGGGGAATGCGTGGCGAGATAATCGACGAGATGGACTGGAATCAATCCATCAGAGTAACGGATTCGCTGATCGTTCATGCGTTGCCAGCCCGTCATTTTTCGGGGAGAGGCATCAAGCGCAATCAGACGCTATGGGCGAGTTTCATGTTTGAAACGCCGGAGCAGAACGTTTATTACAGCGGCGATTCCGGCTATGGACCGCATTTTAAAGCCATCGGCGAGCAGTTTGGCTCGGTTGACTTGGCGATTATGGAGAACGGCCAGTATGACCATGACTGGAAGTTTATTCACATGATGCCGGAAGAGACGGCACAGGCTGCGGTCGATCTGCATGCGAAAGCCGTTCTACCAGGGCATGCAGGTCGTTTCGTTCTGGCGAAACATACCTGGGATGATCCTTACAAACGACTGGCGCTTGCCAGCCGTCGTTACAATTACCGATTGCTGACGCCAATGTTGGGTGAACCGGTAATACTGTCCGAACCGGACCAACTGTTTACGGCCTGGTGGCAACAGGTGACTCAATGAATACAGGGGAGAGCATGATGACGATTTCTGCTCAGGTAATTGATACGATTGTTGAATGGATTGATGATAATTTGAATCAACCATTGCGCATTGATGATATTGCACGCCATGCGGGATATTCAAAATGGCACCTGCAGCGTCTTTTTATGCAGTATAAAGGCGAAAGCCTCGGGCGTTACATTCGGGAACGTAAGCTGCTACTGGCCGCGCGCGATCTACGCGATACCGACCAGAAAGTGTACGACATCTGTTTGAAATACGGATTCGATTCGCAGCAGACCTTTACGCGTATTTTCACCCGTACGTTCAGCCAGCCGCCGGGCGCTTATCGCAAAGAAAATCATAGCCGAACGCATTAACAGCAAAGGGTTCTCGCGGGTCTAATCCGCCAGCGAGAACCAGCGCCGCCAGATGAAGCGCAGCACCAAATATTCAATCACACCCAGCAGTAAAAACCACAGACAAAACAGCAAAGTATAAAACTGATTGAGATCCATCAGATGAAAAATGGCGACGAGTTTTTGCGCCAGCACCAGGCCAAGCGAGGGGGCGGGCAGCAGCAGGCAAGACAAAAAAGCCAGCAGCAGGATCCCTGCTACGGTCATCAGTGATTCAAGCGGGTGTTTCATAACATTGTTAAACTTGAGTTAAAAAGCCATTGTCCGGGATCTCTGCGGGCAACGCAAATTCCCACGCTCAAAGCCCGGTCCAAATCTCACAATGTTTTTTCACCAGACCACTCAGTGATCCGCCTTCGGCGACGAAGTCACGCATGTTTTGTGCTTCATCATGATCATTTTTAACCTGCAGGTGTATAGCTTCAATCGCGCTGGCCGCGCCCACTTTATCCGCAGAGCCCGCAATATTCTCCAGTAGTCGCAATGTGTCATCTGACAAGCGACAACCGTTGCCGGTATTGACGTCGGTGACGATTCCCGCCATACCAAAGCGACAGGCCTGAAAACGATTGAATTTATACAACAGGTAATCACGCTCCTGGTGCTTGAACGGACGTTTGGTGAGTAACCAGTGGGCGGTAGCCTGAATAAGCCCTGCCATATTGACCGCATGATCAAGGGTCAGCGGCGTATCCATTACCCGAACCTCTACCGTGCCAAAGTGCGGGCTGGGACGGATATCCCAGTGTAAATCTTTAATACTATCAATCATGCTGGTGTAAGCCAGCCGACGGAATAGCCCCTCGAATTCCTGCCAGTTATTCACCCATGGCATCGGGCCATTATCGGGAAATCCGGAGAATATATTCAGTCGCGCGCAGGCAAACCGCGTGTCGGACGTCTGCATATAAGGTGAAGCGGCAGAGAGCGCAATAAAATGCGGAACAAATCGCGACAGGCCGTGCAGCAGGTAAATGGCATCATCGCCGTTTGCGCAGCCGATATGCACATGCTGGCCAAACACCGTCGCCTGCTGAATAAGATAACCGAAATTTTCCAGGTTGCGCCGATAGCGTTCGTCATCGCAGACTTCCTGACGTTGCCATTTTTGAAATGGATGCGTACCACCGCCACAAATGGCGAGGTGCTGCTCTGCAGCAACCCGCGTGATTATCTGCTGCATGGCGGATAATTCAGCACTCGCCTGGTCGATATTGCGACAAACTCCGGTCGCCATCTCCAGCATACTTTCCGTGATATCGTGCTTCACTTCTCCGGCGGTAAGCAGTGGCTTTACGGCGTCAATCAGCCGGGAAGAATCCTGACTCAGGTCGTAGCCCGGAGGATTGACCACCTGCATTTCCAGTTCAATGCCTAACGTGAAAGGGTCAGAAACATGAAAATCGGGAAGTGGCATAAGACTCTCTTCAGCGTTGATTTTTAATCAGTATAGAAGGGCGGCTGATTTTCTGTTCGTTGTCAGATATTCCCTGGTGACGCTTTGAAGGTGAAATGGCCGGTGTTATAACTATTTTTTACTTCGCAACAGGGGTTGAATCGTGCCGGAAATAAATCTTTATGGGCAGACCGTCGGCGATGTTGTGCCGGACTGGAATGGCGCTGCCGTACTGCCACGGGAAACGCTTGTCGGTCAATATTGTCGACTGGTTCCTCTGGATGCCGACAGCCATGCCGCCGATCTGTTTGATGCCTACGCGCAGGCACCGGACGATCGCGACTGGACCTGGCTTGCAAGCTCTCGCCCCACAAGCGTTGAGGCTGCAGCTTGTTGGGTTGAGGGGAAATCCACTGATGCCTCTCTGGTTCCCTATGCCGTCATTGAGCAGCGTTTCGGACGTGCCGTCGGACTGGTGTGTTTTATGGCGATCGAACGAGAGCACGGTTCGGTCGAAATTGGTCATGTGACCTGGTCACCGCGCATGAAAAATACGGTACTTGGCACCGAAAGCATCTGGCTGCTGCTGCGCCAGGCGTTTGCGTTGGGTTATCGTCGCGTGGAGTGGAAATGCGATTCTCTGAACACCGCTTCTCGACGGGCGGCGGAGCGCCTTGGGTTTATCTTCGAAGGACGCTTTCGCCAGAAGATTGTGCGTAAGGGCCGCAATCGCGACAGCGACTGGTTATCGATGATTGACGGCGAATGGCCCCAGTGTGACGCCGTGTTACAGCGCTGGCTGGCGGCGGAGAACTTTGATGAACACGGGCGGCAACGCCGGTCAATGGCGGACTTTGTTACAAAGTCGCTTCACACAGAGTAATGATGTTTTCATCATGCTGAAACCAGCGAACATTAACTTCCTGTCCGGCGAGGTTTTGCGAAAATGACGGGGTGATTTGCACCGTTAAGTGTGTCGCTGTGAGTGCAACTATTTTGGCGCTGGCAAAACCCGGCAGCTCTGATGCCTGCGCGGAAAATGTTTTATACACGCTCTCTTTGGCGGAAAACGCCAGGGTTAAGGCGAGCGGAAAGGGCAAAGAACTGAGCTGTAAAATTCGTTGTTCGCTGTTGTCGATAATACCGCCAGTCAGCTCAACTGCGGTTTGTGGCGTAAAAATAGCTTCTATATCCAGTCCGACGGGATGCGTCGATACCACCGCCAGCGCAGTTGACGTACTGTGGCTGATGCTGCCAAACAACTTTTGTGGCCACAGCGGTTGTCGCTGCCCGCCGATGCCGGGCACAGTTTTGATACCGTATTCACGTAATGCATTTACTGCGGCAATACGCCCCGCTAAGTGCTCAGCTTTACGCTTACGCCCACAGGATTGAAGCTGAGTATGGTGGGGGAGCCAGAACAGGTCGTGCTCTTGGAAGGTGTCGGGATCGAACTCGACAATGTGCAGCGTGTGGTCTGCGAAAGTGAGCGTTGTGTGCGTTGTGTGCATCGTCGTTATTGTTTCCCTCTCCCCGTAGCGAGGAGAGGGAGAAACGTTATCAGAAGTGCGTATTAACGCTCATGAACCACGTCCGGCCCGGTTCGTTATAGGTGTGCGCGCCTGCGCCCGCCATATAGTTCCCGGTTACAATATCGCCCGTGGTCTGGGCATTGCCTTCACGCCACAGACGTTTGTCGAAGACGTTATCGACGCCGCCAGTCAGGCTGACATTTTTCGTCACATCCCAGGTCGCGCTCAGGCCGACGATGCTGTACGGGCTGACTTCACTCGCCGAACTACCGGTTACCGGTTTACCCTGGTAATCGTATTTCTTCGGCTGCTGTTTACCGTACCAGGTGAAGGTTGACTGCAGCGATAAATCTTCACGCGCCTGCCAGCTCAGCGTTGAGTTCAGCGTGTATTCAGGAATAATCGACAAGCGCTCGCCGGTCTCTTTATTCTTACTTTGCAGCATGTAGGTAATGTTGTTGGTCCAGTTAACGGTTTCGCTAACCGGTACGTTCAACGTACCTTCCAGACCCTCAACCACTGCTTTAGGAATGTTTTCCCACTGATAGATATCAGTGTAAGTCGTCTTCCCTTTGCTGGTGATAGACGTTCTGTCGAACGGTACCGTACCCGCTTCAATCTTGTTGCGGTAATCGTTACGGAACCAGGTTACCCCGGCCAGCCAGCCGTCACGTTTGAACTCAAGACCAATCTCTTTGTTGATACTGGTTTCGGCCTTCAGGTCATCGTTGCCCATCATGTAGCAACCAATGCCCGTCGCGGAACCGGTGGCGTAGCAACCCTGGCCTTTGCTGTACAGAATGTAGTTCGGGTTGAGCTGGTACAGGCTTGGTGCTTTATAGGCTCGCGCAATCCCCATCTTCAGCGTGAAGTCATCACCCAGACCCTGGGACAGGTTCAGAGATGGGCTCCAGTTGTCGCCAACGATGCTGTGGTGGTCGAAACGCAGACCCGGCGTCAACATGGTGCTGTCGGTCAGTTCCATGTTGTTTTCAGCAAACAGAGAGAAAATCTCTGCGTCTGAGTATGGGCTACGGTTGGTACTGCTCGAACCTGGAATATCACCGCCCATAAAGGTCTGTGAATTGGACAACATGTCCTTCATGCGTTGCTGGTTCCATTCGGTACCAAGCGTCAGGTTTTGGTTGACCAGCAGATCTAACGGAATGCTGACTTCACTGTGCAGCATGACGTCACTCAGGTCGGCGTCGAGATATTTTTGTGACGCATTCGGGTCGAAGATACCCTCAGTACCGCCCGCCAGACCTTCAGGCGTACGGGAGTTACGTGTATGTTCGTACTGTACCCAGTTGCTGGTGGTGACGCCGTTATCCCAGCCGCCATTCCAGGTCAGAGAATAGTTCTGGCGGTAAAGACGGTTGGTCTCTTTCCCGTAGTTATCTTTCACCAGTTGGTTGGTGTTAGTGTTTTGAGTGTCGCCCGCATACAGGTTGCCCTGACGGCTATAACCGGCTTCCAATTCCAGTGACTGGAGTGGGGCGAAATCCCAGCGAACCACACCGTTAATGTCTTTGTTGATCACCCCTTCACGACCGGCTGGTAAGGTATTTGAATATGTGCCGGTACGTTCTGACTGATGACCCTGGTTGATGTCCCATGCGTCGGCCTGGGTTTTATCGAGATTACCGTACAGGCGGAAGCTGAAATCCCCACCCATTGGACCATTCAGGCTAAAGTTGGTGCGCTTGGTCGATCCTTCGTCTTTGTGTTCCGGGGCGTTGAAATAGGTATCCCAGGAACCGTGCCATTCATTGCTGCCTTTTTTGGTGATGATATTCACCACGCCGCCAGCTGCGCCATTGCCATAGCGTGCCGCGGCAGGACCGCGCAGCACTTCAATACGCTCAATCATTTCCGGTGGAACCCAGGCGGTATCGCCGCGGGTATCACGCTCGCCGCGCCAGCCCTGGCGTACGGAGTTACGGCTGGTAACCGGTTTACCGTCGATCAAAATCAGGGTGTTTTCTGGCCCCATGCCGCGAATATCGATCTGGCGGTTGTTGCCGCGCTGACCGCTGGTTGAGTTACCGGTCAGGTTAACGCCAGGCATGGTACGGATGATTTCCGACACATCGCGAGCGGGAGGGTTCTTACGAATTTCATCAGCGGTAATGGTTGAAACGCCCGGCGCCTGTAGGTTCTGCTGGGCGGCGGTAACGACGATGGTGTCTTCATGAGAGACAGCTACGCTATCGGTTTGATCTTCTGCCATTGCTGGCAGGGCTACCCCGTAAATCCCTAAATTGACCAATAAGGCCAGTGAATGAATCTTGTTGTTCATTGTATGTCCTGCTGTTCTTTTAGCCACGAGTACCAATGTGCCTCGGTGCGGCATTTGGTCTGATGTCGCCCGCATCTGCGTAAACTATCCATTCCAGAAAAAGTACGCAGTGCCAGGTCGGTTTATAAGTGGTGAAAAACTGTGCGCGCTTCCCACAGCGCGACAATACGCTATTGCAAATGCAAATAGTTATCAATAATATTATCAATATATTTCACGCTAGATCATAAAATTTCACAATAAACATGGGGTTATGGCGGTGACGACGTTAAAGATGGGAAGCGAGGCGTGGTGGCAGTCAAAAAAAGGCCCGGAGTGGGAGCGTGAAGACAACGGAAATTATCGTGTAACCTTCTGGTGGCGTGACCCGCAGGGAACGGAGAAAGAGTCAGCCATTCATCGCGTGTGGGTCTATATCACTGGCGTCACCGATCATCATCAAAACGCTACCCCTCAGTCGATGCAACGCATTGATGGAACAAATGTTTGGTGCTGGCGTGTTTCTCTCAGCGCCAACTGGCGCGGCAGCTACTGTTTTATCCCGACAACACGAAACGATATCTTTTCCTCGCTGGCGGTGGGCGCAGCGCCTGACCGAAGCGCACTGCGTGAAGGCTGGCGGCAATTGCTGCCGCAGGCCATTGCCGATCCCCTTAATCCGCAGAGCTGGCAGGGCGGTCGCGGTCATGCGGTGTCTGCGCTGGAAATGCCGGAGGCGCCCGTACAGCCCGGATGGGATCGACCTGAAAACCCCGATTCACCCGCAGTTTGCCTGCAATGGCGTAGCGCAAGGCTTGGTAATACGCGTCGCGTATGGGTATTTACCACCGGTGAGGCCCAAGCGGAATCTCGTCCGCTGGCTATCCTGCTGGATGGGCAGTTTTGGGCACAGAGTATGCCGGTCTGGCCTGCGCTAACTTCACTTACGCATCGTGGACACCTTCCTCCTGCCGTTTATCTCCTGATTGATGCCATCGACACGACTCACCGTAGCCGCGAACTGCCGTGTAACGCGGATTTTTGGTTGGCGGTACAAGAGGAGCTGTTGCCGCTGGTGAAGACGACGACCGCATTCAGTGACGATCCGCAGCGTACTGTGGTCGCCGGACAAAGTTTTGGCGGGTTGTCATCGCTGTATGCCGGGCTGAACTGGCCCGCGCGCTTTGGCTGTGTTCTTAGCCAGTCGGGCTCTTACTGGTGGCCGCATCGTGGTGGTGGTCAGGACGGAGCGATCGTCGAGCAACTGAAGACCGGGACCATCAGCGCTCAGGGACTGCGTATTGTCCTGGAAGCGGGGATCCGCGAGCCCATTATTTATCGCGCTAATCAGGCGTTATATGCCCAGTTACCTTCTGCACCACAGTCTATTTTCTGGCGTCAGGTTGATGGTGGACACGATGCGCTTTGCTGGCGCGGCGGTCTGATGCAAGGGCTAATGACGCTCTGGCAACCGCTTACCGACACGATTTAACCGGACGACGTTCCACGACAGGAGTTGAGTATGGAATTCAGTAACCCCTTCGATAATCCGCAGGGCCAGTTTTACATTCTGCAAAATCCCCAACGTCAGTTTAGCCTTTGGCCGCAGCAGTGTTCACTTCCTGCTGGTTGGCAAATTGCTTGCGAACCCCAATCCCAGGAAGCCTGCCAGCAATGGCTGGATGCAAACTGGACCACGCTGACGCCCGCGAACTATGTCGATATGCAGGAGGCTCCATGACTCAGCGTTTACCGTTAGTGGCGGCTCAGCCGGGGATCTGGATGGCGGAAAAACTCTCCACATTGCCCTCGGCGTGGAGCGTGGCGCACTACGTAGAATTAACCGGCGAACTGGACGCGTTGTTGCTGGCGAAAGCGGTTGTGGCGGGCCTGGAGCAGGCCGATACCTTGCGAATGCAGTTTAGCGAAGATAACGGCGAGGTCTGGCAATGGGTGGATCCTGCGCTCACTTTTGCGCAACCCGAAATCATCGATCTGCGCGAAAAATCCAACCCACATGAGGCGGCGCGTGCGTTGATGCAGGCAGACCTGCAGCAGGACATACGTGCTGACGGCAATAAGCCGCTGGTTTTTCACCAGCTTATACAGGTGGGAGATAAACGTTGGTATTGGTATCAGCGTTACCATCATTTGCTGGTCGATGGCTTCAGCTTCCCGGCCATTACCCGCCAGATAGCCGCAATCTATCGCGCATGGCTAGATGGCGAGTCTACGCCAGACTCGCCTTTTACGCCGTTCGCCGAGGTGGTGGAAGAGTATCAACAGTACCGTCAAAGTGATGCCTGGCAACGGGACGGCGCCTTCTGGCGCGAGCAGCGAAAGCAACTCCCACCTCCTGCTTCGCTGTCGAACAATCCGTTGCCGGGACGCTCGGCCAGCGCGGATATTATTCGCATGAAGTTAACCGCGCCTGAAGGAGCGTTTCGCCGGCTTGCGGCACGCATGCCTGACGTTCAGCGTGCGGATCTGGCCCTCGCGCTGGTGGCATTGTGGCTGGGACGTTTATGCAGCCGAATGGATTATGCCGCCGGGTTTATCTTTATGCGGCGCATGGGCTCGGCGGCGTTGACGTCCACTGGACCGGTTTTAAACGTTCTGCCATTTGGTGTGAGGCTGGATGCGGCAGAAAACTTGCCTGCGCTTGCACAACGACTGGCCGGACAGTTGAAGAAAATGCGTCGGCATCAACGTTATGATGCCGAACAAATCGTTCGCGACAGCGGGCGTGCAGCCGGTGCAGAGCCGCTGTTTGGCCCGGTGCTGAACGTGAAAATATTCGACTATCATCTGAATATTCCCTGCGTTCAGGCGCAAACTCATACGCTGGCGACAGGACCGGTGAACGATCTTGAACTGGCGTTGTTCCCGGATGAAAACGGCGGGCTGAGTATTGAAATCCTGGCCAATAAACAGCGCTACGATGCAGAAACGCTGGCGCAGCATGCCTCGCGTTTAATCGGGCTTATCGAGCAGTTTGCTGACAATCCGTCGCTATGCTGCGGCGACGCCGGGATGCTGTTGCCTACAGAACATGAGCGGCTGGCGAAGATTAACGACACGACCGTGGAGATCCCGTTCACTACGCTTAGCGCATTGGTGACACAGCAGGCCGATAAAACGCCGGATGCCCCGGCGCTGGCCGATGCCCGTTATCAGTTTAGCTATCGCGAAATGCGCCAGCAGGTCGTGGCGCTGGCGAGCCTTCTGCGCGAACGCGGCGTCCGTCCTGGCGACAGCGTAGCTGTGGCATTACCGCGTTCTGTGTTCCTGACGCTGGCGCTGCACGGTATTGTGGAAGCCGGAGCTGCCTGGCTGCCGTTGGATACCGGATACCCGGACGATCGCCTGCGGATGATGCTCGAAGACGCGAAGCCAAAATTGTTGATAGCGACTGAAGAGCAACTGGCGCGTTTTTGCGATATCCCAGGGCTGGAAAGTCTCTGCTATGACTCGCCGCTGCCAGCAGAAGATGCTGCTCCGTTGGCGCTATCTCAACCCAATCATACGGCCTATATCATTTTTACTTCCGGTTCTACCGGTAGACCAAAAGGGGTGATGGTTGGGCAAACCGCCATCGTTAACCGTCTGCTGTGGATGCAAAATCACTATCCGCTGACCGCAGATGATGTGGTGGCGCAAAAAACGCCATGCAGTTTTGACGTCTCGGTATGGGAGTTTTTCTGGCCGTTTATTGCCGGGGCAAAACTGGTCATGGCAGAACCTGAAGCGCACCGCGATCCGCTGGCGATGCAGCAGTTCTTTGCCCGTTATGGGGTGACGACCACGCACTTTGTCCCCTCTATGTTGGCCGCTTTTGTCGCTTCACTGACGCCGGAAACCGCGCGGGAGAGTTGTGCCTCTCTGAAACGGGTATTTTGCAGCGGCGAAGCCTTGCCAGCCGATTTATGCCGTGAGTGGGAGCAGTTGACTCATGCGCCACTGCACAATTTGTACGGACCAACGGAAGCTGCGGTCGATGTGAGCTGGTATCCGGCCTGGGGAGAAGATCTCGCTGCCGTAACCGGCAACAGCGTACCGATTGGCTATCCGGTATGGAATACCGGTTTACGCATTCTGGATGCCATGATGCGCCCGGTGCCTTTCGGCGTAGCGGGTGACCTGTATCTGACGGGGATCCAACTGGCGCAAGGCTATCTGGGGCGTCCGGATCTGACGGCGAGCCGCTTTATCGCCGATCCGTTTAACGTCGGTGAACGTATGTACCGTACCGGAGATGTGGCGCGCTGGCTGGAAAATGGCGCGGTGGAATACCTCGGGCGCAGCGATGACCAGCTTAAAATTCGTGGACAGCGCATTGAGCTCGGCGAGATTGACCGGGTGATGCAGCAGTTGCCTGATGTCGAGCATGCCGTTGCCCATGCCTGCGTATTCAACCAGGCTGCGGCGACAGGCGGCGATGCGCGTCAACTTGTGGGGTATCTGGTGTCGCAATCGGGTTTGCCGCTGGATACGGCTGTGTTGCGGGAACGTCTGCGCGAAAAACTGCCTGCGCACATGGTTCCGACGGTATTGTTACAACTGGCGGAGTTGCCGCTTAGCGCGAACGGTAAACTGGATCGTAAAGCGCTACCGATGCCGCAGTTGACGTCGCGTGTTTCCGGGCGCGCACCGCGATCAGGGACTGAGACCACCATCGCGCAGTCTTTTGCGGCCTTGCTGGATTGTGAGGTGAATGATGTAGAGGCTGATTTCTTTGCGCTTGGTGGGCATTCGCTGCTGGCGATGAAGCTGGCAGCGCAGTTGAGCCGCATTTTTGAGCGTCAGGTGACGCCCGGGCAGATTATGGTGGCTTCCACCGTGGAACAACTGAGCGCATTGCTGGAGAGCAATGATGATGAACAGTCGCAGCGTCTGGGATTCGAGACGCTATTGCCACTGCGTGAAAGTCACGGCCCAACGTTGTTCTGCTTCCATCCGGCGTCGGGTTTTGCCTGGCAGTTTAGCGTGCTGTCGCGTTATCTCAGCCCTCAGTGGTCGATTATGGGTATTCAGTCGCCACGACCGGATGGCCCGATGCAAACGGCGGAAAATCTCGACTCGGTATGCGAACATCACCTGGCAACGCTGCTCAGTCAACAACCTCACGGACCTTACTATTTATTAGGTTATTCGCTGGGCGGCACGCTGGCACAGGGGATCGCCGCGCGCTTACATGCCAGAGGAGAGACGGTTGCATTCCTAGGTCTGTTGGATACCTGGCCGCCAGAGACGCAAAACTGGCAAGAAAAAGAGGCCAATGGGCTGGATCCAGCGGTGCTGGCGGAGATCGAGCGTGAACGCGAAGCCTTTCTGGCGGCGCAGCAGGGGAATGCGTCAGAGGCCTTATTTAACGCGATCGAAGGCAACTACGCCGATGCGGTTCGCCTGCTCACCACGGCGCACAGCGTGCCGTTTGCAGGTCACGCCACGCTGTTCGTTGCTGAGCGTACCTTAGTGCCGGGTGTCAGCCCTGAACGTAGCTGGGCCCCGTGGATATCCAGTCTGGATGTTTACCGCCACGACTGCGCGCATGTTGATATTATTTCCCCCACCGCGTTTGAGGCGATAGGACCTGTAATAAATACGCTGATTAATAAATCTGTGTAACAAGACGAATATTGCAATCGCGATGATCGAACAGCTCCACAATGTAAAAAATATGTTGTGGAGATGTTATTTTTATGCAGTGCAAGGTGATGAAAGGGGTGAATAAATTCCGAATATAATTTTTGGTAGGGCGACAAGCACAAAGAGTGTTTCGGATAATTCTGACTAGCTGGTAGACTTCTCCCACAGAAATGTTTTTCTTTTAGGAAAGTTTTCAGGTCACGCAACATGTCATCATTAAATATTAAGCAAGATAACGTTTCGGAATTTACTGGCTATCCTCAGCCAGCGGCAAACGCAAATGAAATCGATTTAGTGAACCTAATCGAAATCTTATGGCGAGCAAGAACGAAAATTATCGCGACCGTTTTCGCCTTTGCTTGTGTGGGTATTCTGGTATCTTTCCTGCTTCCGCAAAAATGGACCAGTCAGGCAATCGTGACCCCCGCAGAACCGGTCCAGTGGCAGAGTCTCGAGAATACGTTGACCAAATTGCGCGTGCTGGATATGGATATTAGCGTTAGCCGTGGTGATGTGTTTAACCTGTTTATCAAAAAATTCCAGTCGCCTTCATTGTTAGAAGAATATCTGCGCTCTTCACCTTACGTGATGGATCAATTGAAAGGCGCTGATATCGACGAAATGGACCTGCACCGGGCAATCGTGAGGCTCAGTGAAAATATGAAAGCGACCGACAGCAATGCAGCAAAAAAGAATGAAACCTCGCTGTATACCGCATGGACGCTGAGTTTTACCGCGCCGCTAGCCGAAGAAGCCCAGGCTGTGCTGAAGGGCTATATCCAGTATATTTCTGATGTTGTAGTGAAAGAAACGCTGGAAGATATTCGCAATAAACTATCCATCAAAACCAGCTTCGAGAAAGAAAGGCTGGAGATGGATCGCGTCAGACTCAAGAACCAACTGGAAGCAAATATCCAGCGACTGAACTACTCGCTGGAGATTGCCAATGCCGCCGGGATTAAAAAGCCGGTCTACAGTAATGGCCAGGCGGTGAAGGATGATCCCGATTTCTCTATTTCACTGGGTGCTGACGGCATCGAACGTAAATTAGAAATAGAAAAATCAGTAACGGATGTTGCTGAAATTAACGGTGAATTACGTAATCGGCAGTATCACGTTGAGCAACTGTTAGCGATGAATGTGAGCGACGTAAAATTCACACCGTTTAAATATCAACTTACGCCTTCGCTGCCGGTGAAAAAAGATGGCCCGGCTAAATCAATGATCGTTATTCTGGCCGCATTACTAGGTGGAATGGTGGCGTGTGGTGGCGTTCTGCTGAACTATGCCATGGTGTCGCGTAAGCAAAAAATGACGTTTATTGATCAGCAACTGGTGTGATGAATTATCGTATGGCGGCAAGCCAGCCGCCTTACGATAACGCGTGTTATTTGCTGCGTCCAAGCGGCACTACTAACGGCGTTCCGGCAACTGGATCGTCGATAATCATACAGCGCAGTCCATAGATTTTTTCAATAAGCTGCGCGGTGACGATCTCCTTCGGTGCACCCTCGGCAATAATTTTTCCATCTCGCAGCGCAATCAGATGCGTCGCATAGCGACAGGCCTGATTCAGGTCGTGCAAAACGGCGGCCAGCGTGTAGCCTTTTTCCCGGTTTAACTCACTCAGCAGTTCCAGCAGATCGATCTGATGACTGATATCCAGCCAGGTGGTGGGTTCATCAAGCAGCATAATCGACGTTTCCTGCGCCAGCACCATCGCAATCCATGCACGTTGACGTTGTCCGCCGGAAAGGGTATCCACACTTTGTGATGCCAGGTGGGTGATACCCGTCGCCTGCATGGCGTTTGAGACCGCAATTTCATCCTCTTGCCGCCAGCGGGTAAACAGCGGCTGGTGCGGATAGCGCCCGCGGGCAACCAGCTCCTGTACCGTAATATCTCCCGGCGTGGTGGCGTTTTGCGCCAGCAAACCTATTCTTCGGGCGACTTCCTTGCTGGCATAGTGTTGAATATGCTCGCCGTCGAGCCACACCTTGCCGTTCGCGGGTGTCATCAGGCGACTAAGCGTGCGCAGCAATGTCGATTTCCCGCAGCCATTTGGCCCGATAATCGCGGTGAAGTGACCGTCGGGAATCGACACATTGAGGTTTTCCGCCACGGTAAACTTGCCATAACCCAGCGTTAGCTGGTCGCCACGCAAACGGGCTACTGATTCGGTCATTTTTTGCGGGACTCCTGAATTAACAAGACGATAAGATAAATACCGCCGAGGCTTACGGTGACAACGCCCACCGGAAGCTGATAAGGCATAAACAGCTGTTGGGCGCATAAATCCGCCATCAGCAGCAGCAACGCGCCGCACAGCGCTGACAGGGTTAATCCCCAGCGCGATGTGCCGCTTATACGTCGCGCGATATGCGGCGCGACAAGGGCAATAAACGAGATAGGACCCGCCAGCGCGGTGGCGGCAGCGGTCAGTACAACCGCAACCAGCATCATCATCAGACGCGAGCGCTCAACGCTGACACCAAGCGCACAGGCGCTGTCATCACCCATTTCCAGTAAGCGCATCCGGCGTACCAGCAATGTGGCGCATACCAGCATGATGATAATCAGCGGGGCAGACGGCCAGGTTTTGGCCCAGGTCAGGCCATTGAGCGATCCAGCGTTCCACAGTCCGGCCGTTAGCGCGGTTTCTAATGATGCTTTCAGCAGTAGCCAGGTGTTGAACGCCACCAGCATGGCGCGTATGCCGATACCAATAATAATTAGCCGGAAGGTGTCGATCCCATTGCGCCAGGCGAGCGCCCAGACCACCAGAGAAGTCAGGATCCCACCGAGCATGGCCGCCAGCGCGATCGCGGTAAGATGCTGTCCGAACAGCACCATTGCCACCAGCACACCGCTCCAGGCCCCGGTATTGAAACCCATCACATCCGGGCTGCCCAGTGGGTTACGCATCAGCGACTGAAATATTGCGCCGCTCACGCCGAGCGCTGCGCCAATCAATAGCGCCATGAGCACGCGTGGCAAACGCCATTCGGTCACCACCAGCGTAATACTGCGCGGCGCATCGCCGAGCAGGGCGGCAATAATTTGCTGGGTTTCCAGCGTAACAACGCCGCTACGCAGGCTCCATAAACCAATGACGAGACAACCTGCAACCAGCAGCAGGCTGCTGATTATCAGGCGGCGGGAGAGGTGCATCATGCGCCACCCCCGCGCGATTTACGGCGTACCAGAAAGATAAGCACCGGCGCGCCGATGAAAGCGCTGACCACCGACACGCGCAGCTCGCCGGGAACAATCAGGCGACCGATGATATCGGCAATCAGTAACAGAGAAGGGGTTGCCAGCAGGGTGACGGGCAGTGACCAGCGGTGATCCGCCCCCACCAGCCAGCGCGCCATGTGAGGTATCATCAGGCCGATAAAGGCGATAGGACCGACAATCGCGGTCGCGCTGCCGCACAGTACGGTAATAACCAGCAGGCCAATAAACTGTGTGCGAGCGACTTTACTACCAAGCGCGGTAGCTGTGTCGCTCCCGAGGCTCAGGCTATTCAGGGCACGACTGAGGAACAGTGCGACAGCCGCGGCAATCAGTACTGGTACCAATACAACCTTCAGCGTTTGCAGGCTGCGGATATCCAGTGAGCCAGCTTGCCAGAAACGCAGCTGATCGTAAACGTCCGGGTTGAGCAGGGCGATGCCGGTGGATAATCCTTCCAGCACCGCGCCCAGGGCAACGCCCGCCAGCGTCAGACGTACCGGGCTTAACTGCCCACCGCCCTGACTACCGGTAAAAGCTACGATCAGCGACGCAGCCAGCGCACCACAAAAGGCCATCAGCAGTTGCTCTTGCGCAGAGGAAAAGCCGAACAGCGCGGCACCCAACACAATAGCGAAGCTGGCACCGGAGTTGACACCCAGAATGCCGGGATCGGCGAGAGGGTTACGCGTGAGCGTTTGCATTAATGCGCCAGCCAGGCCCAGCGCACCACCGGCGAGCAGCCCCGCCAGCGTGCGTGGGAGTCGCGCGTCAAGCACGATGGTGCAATCAGCGCTTTGACAACTGCCGGTGAGCGCATCCAGCACCACGGAGGCAGGTAGCGACTTGGCGCCAATAACCAGACTTAATACCGTGGTCAGAACAAGTAATAACAATAGTCCGGGCACGGCGAAGGCGCGCGTCGCGGAAACAGAGCATGACATATCAACTTCCCTGATAATGATAGTAATTATCGTTATCGATCTTATTTGGATATGTTAGCATGTGCAGCCATCGAATGGATATTGAAAAAGTACCTGGTAAGGCTCTGTAATGAATCGACAATCATGGCTGCTCAATCTCAGCCTGTTAAAGACCCACCCTGCATTTCGTGCAGTCTTCCTCGCCCGTTTTATTTCCATTGTCTCTCTGGGGCTACTCGGCGTAGCGGTTCCGGTACAAATCCAGATGATGACCCAGTCGACCTGGCAGGTCGGTTTGTCGGTGACGCTGACCGGCAGTGCAATGTTTATTGGCCTGATGGTGGGCGGTGTGCTGGCCGACCGCTATGAGCGTAAAAAAGTGATCCTGCTGGCGCGTGGTACCTGTGGCATTGGCTTTATTGGCCTGTGTTTGAATGCGTTACTTCCCGAACCGTCGTTACTGGCAATTTATCTGCTTGGCTTATGGGACGGTTTCTTTGCTTCGCTGGGCGTGACTGCTTTACTGGCAGCGACGCCAGCGCTGGTCGGGCGGGAGAATCTGATGCAGGCCGGGGCGATTACCATGCTGACGGTGCGTCTGGGATCGGTAATTTCGCCGATGCTTGGAGGGGTGCTGCTCGCGACCGGCGGCGTGGCCTGGAACTACGGACTGGCGGCGGCGGGGACCTTCATTACCTTACTACCGTTGCTGAGTCTTCCCGCGTTGCCGCCTCCGCCGCAGCCGCGTGAGCATCCGCTGAAATCGCTGCTGGCAGCATTCCGCTTTCTGCTTGCCAGCCCACTGATTGGCGGTATTGCACTGCTCGGTGGTCTGTTAACCATGGCGAGCGCCGTGCGCGTGCTGTATCCGGCGTTGGCGATTAACTGGCACATGTCGAGTGCGCAAATTGGCCTGCTGTATGCGGCTATTCCGCTGGGGGCAGCCGTGGGTGCATTGACCAGCGGACAACTGGCGCACAGTCTTCGTCCGGGACTGATCATGCTGGCATCGACCGTAGCTTCATTTCTGGCTATCGGTCTGTTTGGCTTGATGCCCGTTTGGCAGCTTGGGGTTATTTGCCTGGCGCTGTTTGGCTGGCTAAGTGCGGTCAGTTCGTTGTTGCAGTACACCCTGTTACAGACGCAGACGCCGGAAGCGATGCTCGGGCGAATTAATGGTTTGTGGACCGCACAGAACGTCACCGGCGATGCGATTGGCGCGGCGTTGTTAGGTGGTCTGGGCGTGATGATGACGCCAGTTGCTTCGGCAAGCGTGAGTGGGTTTGGGCTGGTGATTGTCGGTCTTTTACTGCTGCTGTTGTTGGGAGAAGTGCGCCGATTCCGGCAAGTTCCCGTAAATGTCTGATCGCGTTGTGCTCTACGGATTGTAGGCCGGATAAGGCGTTAGCCGCATCCGGCGCTGGCAATTAAAACAGAGCCGACAGACGTTGCAGCAGCAGCATTGCGCTGTAGTAGTCGAGACGGAAGGTTTCCGTACCCAGGGCGTAAACACGTTTATTTTGTACGGCTGGCAGATGCGCCAGAAGCGGATTAGCGTAAATAGCATCGGCATCTTTGCTGTCGCCAGCAAACAGGAACAGCGCTTCGCCGTTCAGGCCTGCCGCCAGGTTCTCACCGCCAAGCTGGATGATATCGTGGCGTTTGCCCTGACTCTGGCTGGTATGCAAGTTGGCAGGCAGCGTTGCCAGCGTGAACCCTAACTGCTCCATCAGCTTGCCTTGCGCTGACTCAGGCGTCCACAGATTGGCGCTGTGCGCCGCGGCGGTATATACCAGCGCGCTGACCGGCTGTGGTGGCAGGGTAATACGTTGCTTAACTGCCTGTAGTTGCTTATCAAACTCGGCAATACGCGCAGCAGCCTGTTGCTCCTGACCGGTAATTTCACCTAACTGGGTCAGCAGCGACTGCCAGCTTTTATCGTCGTAATTAATGATTAGCGTTGGCGCAATGGTGGACAGCTGATCGTACAGCGCGAGGGCAGAATCGCCCCCGGTGGCGCTTACCAGAATCAGATCCGGCATTTGCGCCGCAACGGCCTCCGCGCTCGGTTCGCCGATATACAGGCGGCTCAGTTTGCGTTCTTTTGCCACTTCGCTCCACTGGCGTAAAAAGCCCTGCGCATCGCCGATGCGATTGTTCGGCGTAGTGGCACCGCTGGCGATGACCGGGGCATCAATCGCCAGCAGCGAACCGGTGAGGGTCACGCTGGTGGAGACAATTCGCTGCGGTTTATGTTCCAGCGTATGCGTGCCGCGGCTGTCAGTAACCTGACGCGGCCAGTCGGCGGCGTGACCTGAAGAAATTCCTGAAAGAGATAAACCTGCCAGTAAGAGCACGGTGCGGCAAAAAGAGGGGAGACTCACGAATCGGCTTCCTGTTATCAATATAAGTAATGCTTCTCATTTTCATTGTTAGTGAGCAAGGATGCAAGCCAAAGTCGCACATTGTGCTACCACAAGAGTTGACATACCGCCGCTTTACTTTTAGGTTAGCGACCGAAAATATAAATGATAATCATTATTAGAGCCTTTATCATTTTTGGAGGATGATATGGATACGTCACTGGCCGAGGAAAAAACGCAGACTATGCCGACGCTCGCTCCCGACAGTTTTTTCTTTATGTCGCCGTACCGTAGTTTTACGACGTCAGGATGCTTCGCCCGCTATGCGGAACCGGCAATTGATGGCGATTCGCCAGACAGCCCTTTCCAACAAAAAATGAACGCACTGTTTGCTGATGCCAAATCGCAGGGTATCGCGAACCCTGTCATGGTCGGGGCGATCCCTTTTGACACCCGCCAGCCATCATCGCTGTTTATTCCCCAATCGTGGCAGAGCTTTTCTCGTACGGCGAAGCAGCAATCATCACGTTACTTTACCGCGCATCAGTCGCTGAACGTCGTGGAACGTAAATCGATCCCGGAACAGGACTTTTTTGAAGATATGGTCGCCCGGGCGGCTGCGCTGACGTCTACTCCGGAAGTCGACAAAGTGGTGTTGTCACGCCTGATCGATATCACCACCGATGCCAACATTGACAGCGGTGCGCTGCTGGAGCGTCTGGTGGCGCAAAATCCAGCGAGCTACAACTTCCATGTGCCGATTGAAGACGGCGGCGTATTGATTGGTGCCAGCCCGGAATTGCTTCTGCGCAAAGAAGGCGAGCGTTTCAGTTCTCTGCCGCTGGCGGGCTCTGCACGTCGTCAGCCTGATGATGTGCTGGATCGCGAAGCAGGGATCCGCCTGCTGGCATCTGAGAAGGACCGCCATGAGCACGAACTGGTGACGCAAGCGATGAAAACGGTATTGCGCGATCGCAGCCGTGAACTGCAACTGCCTTCTTCTCCGCAGCTGGTTACTACGCCGACGCTCTGGCACCTCGGCACGCCGTTTGAAGGTAAAGCCAACGCGCAGGAAAACGCCCTGACGCTGGCGTGCCTGTTGCACCCGACGCCTGCACTGAGTGGCTTCCCACATCAGATTGCGCGCAAGCTTATCGCCGAGCTGGAGCCGTTCGATCGCGAACTGTTCGGCGGTATTGTCGGCTGGTGTGATGCCGAAGGTAACGGTGAGTGGGTGGTGACGATCCGCTGTGCGAAGCTGCTGCGCAATCAGGTGCGTTTCTTTGCCGGAGCAGGAATTGTTCCAGCCTCTTCCCCGGTTGCGGAATGGCGTGAAACGGGGGCCAAGCTATCCACGATGTTGAATGTTTTTGGACTGCATTAAGAGCCTTGTGGACTGGTTTTAAGGAGCAAAAATGAGTATTCCATTCACCCGCTGGCCGGAAGAGTTTGCCCGCAGGTATCGTGAAAAAGGTTACTGGCAGGATTTGCCGCTGACCGACATTCTGACCCGTCATGCCGACAGCGACCATACGGCGGTTATTGATGGTGAACGCCACCTGAGCTATCGCCAGCTGAATCAGGCCGCTGACAATCTAACCTGCAGTTTGCGTCGCCAAGGGATTAAACCCGGTGAAACCGCGCTGGTACAACTGGGCAATGTGGCTGAGCTGTATATCACCTTCTTTGCGTTACTCAAGCTGGGCGTAGCTCCGGTGCTGGCCCTGTTCAGCCATCAGCGTAACGAACTCAACGCCTATGCCAAACAGATTGAACCGGCGCTGCTGATTGCCGATCGCCAGCATACGCTGTTTAGCGGGGACGATTTTCTAAACACTTTTGTGGCCGAACACAATTCAGTGCGCGTGGTGCAACTGCACAACGACGAAGGTGAACACAATCTACAAACGGCGATAAGCCAACCTGCGACTGATTTTACTGCTACACCGTCGCCCGCTGATGAGGTGGCGTACTTCCAGCTTTCCGGCGGGACGACCGGGACGCCAAAGCTGATTCCTCGCACTCATAACGATTACTACTACAGCGTACGTCGCAGCAATGAGATTTGCCACTTCACCGGGGAAACGCGTTATTTATGCGCAATCCCGGCGGCGCATAACTACGCCATGAGCTCGCCAGGCGCGCTGGGCGTGTTCCTTGCGGGTGGAACCGTCGTGCTGGCGGCCGACCCGAGCGCTACCCTGTGTTTCCCGCTGATTGAACAGCATCAGGTTAACGTCACGGCGCTGGTGCCACCTGCGGTGAGCCTGTGGCTGCAGGCGATTGCGGAGTGGGGCAGCAATGCGCAATTGGCTTCGCTGAAACTGCTACAGGTCGGTGGAGCGAGACTTTCCGCCACGCTTGCGGCGCGTATTCCGGCTGAGATTGGCTGCCAGTTGCAGCAGGTCTTCGGCATGGCGGAAGGGCTGGTGAACTACACCCGTCTGGACGACAGTCCTGAGCGCATCATCAATACCCAGGGTCGCCCGATGTGTCCTGATGATGAAGTCTGGGTAGCAGACGCTGACGGCAACCCCTTAGCCCAGGGAGAGACCGGACGCCTGATGACACGTGGTCCGTACACCTTCCGTGGTTATTTCAAAAGCCCTGAGCATAATGCCAGCGCCTTTGACGCCAACGGCTTTTACTGTTCCGGCGATCTGATCGCTATCGACCCGGATGGCTACATCACCGTTCAGGGACGCGAAAAGGATCAGATCAACCGCGGCGGGGAGAAGATCGCTGCTGAAGAGATTGAAAACCTGCTGCTGCGCCATCCAATGGTTATCCATGCAGCGCTGGTCAGTATGGATGACGAACTGATGGGCGAGAAAAGCTGTGCCTGGCTAGTGGTAAAAGAGCCGCTGCGCGCGGTTCAGGTGCGCCGTTTTCTGCGCGAACAGGGTGTGGCGGAATTCAAATTACCCGATCGTGTTGAGTGCGTTGAGTCATTACCGCTGACTCCAGTGGGGAAGGTAGATAAAAAACAATTACGTCAGTGGCTGGCATCACGTTCACTGGCCTGAAGGAGAAATAGAAATGGCAATTCCTAAACTGCAGGCTTATGCGCTACCAACGGCGCTTGATGTTCCGGTGAACAAAGTCGACTGGGCATTTGACCCTGAACGCGCCGCGCTGCTGATCCACGACATGCAGGATTATTTTATCGGCTTTTGGGGCGATAACTGTCCGATGATGGAGCAGGTCGTCGCGAACATCGCCGCGCTGCGCCAGTACTGCAAAGAGCATAATATTCCGGTGTATTACACCGCTCAACCGAAAGAGCAGAGTGATGAAGACCGCGCTCTGCTCAATGATATGTGGGGACCGGGCCTGACGCGTTCGCCGGAACAACAAAAGATCGTTGAGGCGCTGGCGCCGGATGAAGCGGATACCATTCTGGTGAAATGGCGTTATAGCGCATTTCATCGCTCCCCGCTGGAACAGATGCTCAAGGAAACCGGGCGTAATCAACTGATCATTACCGGGGTGTATGCGCATATTGGCTGTATGACCACCGCAACTGACGCTTTCATGCGTGACATCAAGCCGTTTATGGTTGCCGATGCGCTGGCGGACTTTAGCCGTGATGAACACTTGATGTCGCTGAAATACGTGGCGGGACGTTCCGGGCGTGTGGTTATGACCCAGGAATTATTACCGATGCCGGTTCCGGCCAGTAAAGATGCGTTGCGCAGCGTTATTCTGCCGCTGCTGGATGAGTCCGAAGAGCCGATGGATGACGAAAACCTGATCGACTATGGGCTGGATTCCGTGCGCATGATGGCGCTGGCGGCGCGCTGGCGTAAGGTTCATGGTGATATTGATTTCGTGATGCTGGCGAAAAAACCGACCATTGACGCATGGTGGGCTCTGCTCTCCCGCGAGGTGAAGTAATGGCCGGATTTGATTTTGCCGGGAAAACCGTCTGGGTAACCGGGGCGGGAAAAGGGATTGGCTACACCACGGCGCTGGCGTTTGCGAATGCAGGTGCTGAGGTGACTGGATTCGATCGCGAATTTCCTCAGGATAACTACCCGTTTACGACCGAAGTGCTGGATGTGGCGAATGCCGGACAGGTAGCTGAGGTGTGCCAGCGCGTCCTCAAAGCGCGCGAGCGTTTGGATGTGTTGGTCAATGCCGCAGGTATTTTGCGTATGGGTGCCACCGATGCGCTAAGCGCTGAGGAGTGGCAGCAGACGTTTGCGGTTAACGTTGGCGGAGCGTTCAATCTGTTTCAGCAGACGATGGCGCAGTTTCGTCGCCAGCAGGGCGGGGCGATCGTGACCGTCGCGTCGGATGCGGCGCACACGCCGCGTATCGGCATGAGTGCTTACGGTGCGTCAAAGGCCGCGTTGAAAAGCCTGGCGCTGACCGTCGGACTTGAACTGGCAGGCAGCAGTGTGCGTTGTAACGTGGTTTCTCCGGGGTCGACCGATACCGACATGCAGCGTACGCTGTGGGTCAGCGATGACGCGGAGCAACAGCGCATTCGTGGATTTGGCGAGCAGTTTAAGCTTGGGATTCCGCTGGGGAAAATCGCCCGGCCGCAAGAGATCACCAACACTATTTTATTCCTCGCTTCCGATCTGGCCAGCCACATTACATTACAGGATATCGTGGTGGACGGCGGTTCCACGCTGGGGGCATGACGATGATCTGGAAACGTCATTTGACGCTGGATGAACTCAATGCCACCAGTCAGAACACGATGGTGGCGCATCTGGGAATGGTCTATACCCGACTGGGTGATGATGTGCTGGAAGCCGAAATGCCGGTGGATAGCCGAACGCATCAGCCGTTTGGCCTGCTGCATGGCGGCGCGTCGGCGGCCCTGGCGGAAACGTTGGGTTCGATGGCGGGTTATCTGATGACGCGCGACGGGCAGTGTGTGGTGGGGACGGAACTAAACGCCACGCATCATCGGGCGGTATCGCAGGGGAAAGTACGCGGCGTTTGTCAGCCGTTGCATCTTGGGCGTCAAAATCAAAGCTGGGATATCGTCATCTTTGATGAGCAGGGACGACGCTGTTGCACCTGCCGTTTAGGCACGGCGGTGATGGGGTGAAAGATAAAACGCGTCTGAGCATACCAGACGCGTTTTTGTGTAGATTACCAGCTATAGTGCAGGTTAACGCTGCCACTGAGATCGCTGAAATCGTTGTTTCCTTTCTGCCCTGTTGCCTGCGCGCTAATGTTCCATTGATTGTTGATAGCGGCCTGGATCCCGAGTTTTATTTCAGCGCGATCGGCGGGAAGATCCAGGTTTACCGCTGAGTTATCAAAGGATACCGCCATATCATCGGTCATATGTAGCCAGTTGACTTCGGCGAATGGCTGAAGAACCGCATTGGTTGTCGGTGACGAACCCTCGACGCGAAGACCGAGGCGAGTGGTCCAGTTTTCGCTATTTTGACCGTCAATACGCGTATTGTGTGCTTGCACGCTGTCCGCTTTGTAGCTTTGCCAGACAACCTGTAATTGCGGTATCAGACTTAACGATTGGTTACTGGCGAAGTCCATCGTATATCGATAGCCGCTTTCCAGAGAGAGCGCGTTGGCGGTTGAGTCGTAATGTGTTGTTCCTGCATCACCGTTTTCAACGCTATTATCGTAGAAACCATATTGATACCAACTGTCGACATACCAGCCACGATGACGCATAGCATCAGCATACCAGGTTGCGTAAACGCCCAAATTGTAGCCGTCGATATCTCCGGTGGCTGAAAACTGGCTGCCATCTGCGCCGCGGTTTCCTGTGCTATCTGTACTGCCATTGATATAGCTTCCCATGAGTCCCAGCGTCAGACTTTGCTGACCGTTGTTCCAGGTGGCGATATCCCCGCCAAGTTGGAACTGGACGTAATCGCTGTCCATGTCGACATTTCCATCCGCAGCAGTAGAGTCCGCGTTTCCGCCTTTTACACGTAGCCATAAGTCGCCTTCATGTGAACGATACTGGCTATCTTCACGGTCGAAAAGCGTTTGCATTTGTAGCTCGCGAGCCAGCCACTGATTCCCCAGATAAGCGCCGATATCGGCACGGTATTGTGGATTTGATGGTTTACCGTCGCTGCCGCCGTCGTCGGGGTCGACAGGGGTTACGTCGCTGCCGCCGTCGTCGGGGTCGACAGGGGTTACGTCGCCGCCGCCATCGTCGGGGTCGACGGGGGTTACGTCGCTGCCGCCGTCGTCGGGGTCGACAGGGGTTACGTCGCCGCCGCCGTCGTCGGGATCGACAGGGGTGACGTCACTGCCATCGTCGTCAGGATCGACAGGAGTAATATCTCCCCCGTCATCGGGTGTCTCCGCCTGTGAGCGCAAATACCAATTTTCATTATCTTCGTATAAGCGATATTCGTACGGCCCAATCAGGACCCGATTGCCCAGCGAGAAAGCATCATCTGTTGATGTACCGCCAACATTCACAATTTCAATACCCTGGTCGGTGAATGCGCCTTCCCCTCCAGCCTGGTTGATGTACAGCGTGGTTTTACCGTCCACGTCACCCGCTACAATCAGTTCATCGGTCGGCGAGCTATCGTCGCCTAAATAAGTATTGAGTGTCAGGTTACCGCCAGTGCCAGTGTAGTTGCCGTTAATAGTCAATGTATTGCCCGGCGTCGTCCCCGAGCTTGCGATACTGCCCTTGTTGGTGACATTACCGTTTATGATAAAACCGCTTTGGGCGGCAGTATTATCGCCAAAGCGTAATGTTCCAGCGTTGTCCACGTTGCTGTTAACGGCGCCATTGCCACCTAAGGTTGAACCTTGCCCGACGGTGACATACTGCTGACTGCCTGCGGCACCAATAACGCCTGTCTCTGTTAGCCATAACGTCCCCTCCTGCACGGCGGTGGTACCGCTATAGGTGTTATTCGACGTCAGAGTGAGTGTGCCTTCTCCTTTTTTGGTCAGGCTCTTACCGTCCCAACCGCTGCGCGTGTCTGATGCGACGTCTTCCAGTTGGCTATTGACAGTAAACTGCTTGCCGCCATCGAGGGTGAATGTGCCGTGAGCAGGGGTGGCGACGGAGCCAGACTGTCCGGCATACCAGCTCAGGCCAACACCCAATTGGTATTGGGTGTTATCTGTGGCGCTGATTTGTCCGAATACTGACAGGTAATCCGGTATTGAGTCAGTATCCGTTGATAAGCTGGCAAAATCTTCGGTGATTGCAGTGTCTGTATCAATCAACGTAATAGTTTCAATGTCTTGTAATTGAGCGTCAGAGGTGAGTGTACCGATATCCAGCGCATTGCCGCTATTACTGATATGTAAATCACCGCCTAACGCAATCTCACCCCCGGTAATCAATGGTGCGCTATTGGCGCTGGCCAGGGCTGCTGCGCTAAGATCAACATTCAGGATGCTACTTTCCTGCAACGTCAGGCTATTAGCATGTAATGTGCTGTCGGCTGCCAGTTCTACGGTACCCGCATTGTCCAGCGATGTCAGGGTTGAACTGTCAGTAACGAGCCATTTTCCTTGATCGGCGAGCGTAAGGCTAAGCTCAGAGTCCAGGCCCCGGGTGTTAAAGTCGTGATTGATGGATGTTGCGCCCTCAAAATAAGATCCCGCATCCATTGTCAGATTGATATATCCCCAGCCGCTGTTAACGATGTCGCCGATAATCGTCATTTTTCCCGTACCGTTGATGGTGCCACCGGGCAATATATTGCTGCCGGACGACACTTTAGGTACCCAGATAGCGATTCCATCGTCGTTGGTTTTAATCGTTGTGTCACCACTCAGATTGACGATGCCGCCCTGTTGAACCATAACGCCAGAAGCGTTGATGGCTCCTGTCATGTCGATGTTCATGTTGCTGGCATTAATAATGCCTGCGCGGGTAAAACTGTTATCGCCTATAGCCGAAAGCCCGTAGGAATTGGCTCCGTTCATAATGATGTCGGTATTGGAGATATTAATAGTTGAACCACTAAATTGTGCTGATGCGCCATAGCCTCCCGAGGCATAAATTGTGTTTCGATTATCCTGAGAACCGTTGAAATTGATCGTTGATGGGTCAGAAAAAGATGTGTTGGCTATCAGTCCGTACGTTTTGGCGGTGTCGATTCGTCCGTCGATCGTACTGCCTTCACCAATATTAACGACTGTGGCATACATGCTACTTTGGGCTGTTATCGCTGTTCCTTGCGCTGTTTTTACCGTCAGGTTATCCGCGTCAAGTTCCCCGTATCCTCGGCCAGTGAGGTAAATAGTTGATGCCGTTCCGGTGGCGCTGATGGAACTGCCTGAACCGAGATCTACCAGACCTCCCTCTATACGGATACCTTCGGTTTTGCCGCCGGTTACTTCAATTGTCAGGTTTTCGGCATGTGCTGCGGCAGTGACGTCTTCTTTTTTTGTCGCCGAATAATCTCCGACAAACAGACCATATCCTTCGGAAAAGCCTGCCACGGTTATGGTCGAGTCGTGGCCAAAGTCGATGTTGCCTGAGATGTCTGCGCCGCGGCCACTTGTGTGTTCTGTAGAGGTAGTGGATACATCGATCGTCAGGTTATTAGCAGCGATCTGACTTCCCCTTCCTGACGTCAATCCATAGGCCGTTCCACTTGGAGTGGAGAGCGTTATCTTACTGCCTTCACCCAGATTAATATGGTTGTTTGACCCTGTCTGGATTCCATAAATCATCACGGTATTTGCTGAGTCTGCCGTTGTGACATCGATAACCAGGCCGTTCGCATTGAGCGTTGTATCTTTGCCGAAATAGAGACCACTGCCTCTCTCGGTACCACTGTTGATTTCTATGTGGGTGTTGTCTCCCAGATTGAGCGTGGTTTTCTCTGCCCTGGAGGTATCGATACCCGTCGCTTTACCGGCGGAGTTGGAGGTGACATGAATGGAGCCACCATCCATGGTGAATGTATTACCGCCATCATAGAAAAAGACACCGGTACTATTTCCGTTCTGGGATTCAACGTTGATTTTGCTTCCTTGCCCGAAGTCGAGAGATGAATCCATACCGTGAATATAAACACCATAGGCGGTGTTGTTACTGGCAACGTTAATTAATAGGTTGTTGGCATCGATGCGAGTACCTGGATTTACTTTATTAATGTAAACACCATTTGTTGAGCTTGTAGTGGTTGAACCGGTATCGGTTACGTTAATCTGTGTATCGTTTCCTAAATCATTTATCACACCGTTATCGAGTTTAACGCCGATTGAACCGCTATCCCCCGTAACGTTAATTGATGCCTTACCCTCAATTTGCACTCCTTGACCACCGGTCACGGTGCTATCGATACCCGTCTCTCCTGATAATGACGTTATAGTGTCACCATTGTTCAGGATGATGGTTTCTCCGCTCTGTGGGCCTTTATCTGCGGCAAGGGCGGCGCTGGTCATGATGCCGACGGTTGATAAAAGCACCCCGGCAACGGTGGTTCGTACCCGATTATCGCCACGAGAGCGTTCTGACACGACGATGAACATGTTTCGCGCGATATTCCAGACAATGCGATAGCATTTATTCATTATTTATATCCTTATAAAATTATGCCGCTATTAATGAATAACATTCTGCGTAAAAAGATTTTGGATGTTTCTATGTATGCTTTTTAAATATATGTTAGAAGGTGGTGGTGATATTTTTATGTAATTTCACTTAATCAATGTTGCATTGGATTATAGGTAGGGGTATCGCTAAAGGTAGCTTTTGATGTCTGATTTTTTTATCAGGATTAATAAAAGCACTCCATGTATAAAAAATGAGAATATCCTAAGATTATTAATGGTTTTATAATTAAGGATGTTGCTACTTATGGTTTTAAAATAAGGGCACATCGCCAGAGTGATGAAATGCTAAATAATTATAATTTACTGTAAATGTATCTATGTTGATGATGAATTCTGTAATTGGCCTCCTGAGCAAGCAAAACGCTGGCCCAGCCGCATAAGTAACGTAATTGTTTCAGCTATAGTTGTAGCAAAGGTGATCCAGTTAACAATGCAATGTAAATAGTCAGTGATGCCTCAGGTTTATGTGGTTGTCAGGTTGTTAAAATCAGGAAAGATGTTATAGAAACAAAATGTAACATCTTTCTGGATCACGCAAACGGACAACAACTATGAATAAATCAGGGAAATACCTCCTCTGGACATTGCTCTCCGTTATCGGAGCATTTGCCCTGGGATATATTGCGTTAAATCGTGGTGAACAGATCAACGCGTTGTGGATAGTCGTGGCGTCGGTCTGTGTCTACCTTATCGCTTACCGTTTCTACGGCCTGTACATCGCGAAAAATGTACTGGCGCTGGACCCGACGCGTATGACGCCAGCCGTGCGTCATAACGATGGTCTGGATTATGTTCCCACCGATAAAAAAGTACTGTTTGGTCACCATTTTGCGGCGATTGCTGGAGCGGGTCCGTTAGTTGGACCGGTGCTGGCGGCGCAAATGGGCTATCTGCCGGGTATGATCTGGCTGCTCGCCGGGGTGGTACTGGCAGGGGCGGTGCAGGACTTCATGGTGTTGTTTGTTTCTACCCGTCGCGATGGTCGTTCCCTTGGCGAACTGGTGAAAGAAGAGATGGGCCCTACGGCGGGTGTTATTGCGCTGGTGGCCTGTTTTATGATCATGGTGATTATCCTCGCGGTACTGGCGATGATTGTCGTGAAAGCGCTGACCCACAGCCCGTGGGGAACTTACACCGTAGCGTTCACTATCCCGCTGGCGATTTTTATGGGGATTTACCTGCGCTATCTGCGCCCGGGCCGCATTGGTGAAGTGTCGGTCATCGGTCTGGTATTCCTGGTGTTTGCCATTATTTCCGGCGGCTGGGTAGCGGAAAGCCCGACCTGGGCACCGTACTTTGACTTTACCGGCGTACAGCTGACCTGGATGCTGGTGGGCTACGGTTTTGTCGCCGCCGTGCTGCCGGTGTGGCTGCTGCTGGCCCCGCGTGATTACCTCTCTACCTTCCTGAAAATCGGCACCATTGTTGGTCTGGCGGTAGGGATTCTGATCATGCGTCCGACGCTGACCATGCCAGCTCTGACCAAGTTTGTTGACGGTACTGGCCCGGTCTGGACCGGTAACCTGTTCCCGTTCCTTTTTATCACCATTGCATGCGGTGCGGTATCTGGCTTCCATGCGCTGATCTCCTCCGGAACCACGCCGAAGATGCTGGCGAATGAAGGGCAGGCTTGCTTTATCGGCTACGGCGGAATGCTGATGGAATCCTTTGTCGCCATTATGGCGCTGGTTTCCGCGTGCATCATCGATCCGGGCGTGTACTTTGCGATGAACAGCCCGATGGCGGTGCTGGCTCCTGCGGGCACGGTTGATGTAGTGGCTTCTGCGGCACAGGTAGTCAGTAGTTGGGGCTTTGCTATTACGCCAGATACTCTGCACCAAATCGCCAATGAAGTGGGTGAGCAATCCATTATCTCCCGCGCAGGTGGTGCGCCGACGCTGGCCGTCGGGATGGCGTACATTCTGCATGGCGCACTGGGTGGCATGATGGATGTGGCGTTCTGGTATCACTTCGCCATTCTGTTTGAAGCTTTGTTTATTTTGACGGCGGTTGATGCCGGTACACGCGCTGCGCGCTTTATGCTGCAGGACTTGCTGGGCGTGGTGTCACCGGGCCTGAAACGTACCGATTCGTTGCCTGCGAACCTGCTGGCGACGGCGCTGTGCGTGCTGGCCTGGGGTTACTTCTTACACCAGGGCGTGGTGGATCCTCTGGGTGGTATTAATACCCTGTGGCCGCTGTTTGGTATTGCTAACCAGATGCTGGCCGGTATGGCGTTGATGCTCTGTGCTGTGGTGCTGTTCAAGATGAAACGCCAGCGTTACGCGTGGGTGGCACTGGTCCCAACCGCCTGGCTGCTGATTTGTACCCTGACCGCTGGCTGGCAGAAAGCGTTTAGCCCGGATGCAAAAATCGGCTTCCTGGCTATCGCCAACAAATTCCAGGCGATGATCGACAGCGGTAACATTCCGGCGCAGTACACCCAGTCGCAGCTGACGCAGCTCGTGTTTAACAACCGCCTGGATGCGGGTCTCACCATCTTCTTCATGGTAGTCGTTGTGGTGCTGGGTCTGTTCTCCATCAAAACTGCGCTGGCAGCATTGAAAGAGGACAAACCAACTTCGAAAGAGACGCCGTACGAGCCGATGCCTGAGAATGTCGAAGAGATCGTGGCGCAGGCGAAAGGCGCGCACTAATATTCTCTTAACCAATGAGCCCTCTCCTGAACGGGGAGGGCGTTTGTACGACAGGGAATCACTATGTTTGAAACACTCGCCAAAGCCGGGAAGTATTTAGGTCAAACCGCCCGATTAATGATAGGTGTGCCGGATTACGACAACTATGTTGAACATATGCGCGTCACGCATCCGGACCAAACGCCAATGACCTACGAAGAATTTTTCCGCGAGCGCCAGGATGCGCGATATGGGGGGAAAGGCGGCGCGAAGTGCTGTTGATTTTTTGCCGGATGGCGCTGACGCTTATCCGGCCTACAACATCGCATTTGCCGTTATAATTAGTCGTCGTAGGCCTGATAAGACGAAGCCGCTATCAGGCATCCCATACCCTAATCATACCGTAAACGACTCTACCTTTTCGAATGCTGCGCGCAGTGTCTCCGGCGTTAACGTTACCGGCAGGGCGTGAATGGACTCCACCGGGCGCAGGGTGTGCGTAATCACTTTGTCGATTTCTGCGCGATTATTGATATCCACGTCCAGTTGAGCTAATCGGGTTGGCAGGTTGAAGCGCTGATAGGCGGTAATTAACTGCACCAGCACGGCATCTTGTCCCAACAACGCACTCTGCACCAGGATGCCGTACGCCACTTTAGTGCCATGTAAAAACTTCTCTGTTTGTGGGAGGACGGTCAGGCCATTGTGAACAGAATGTGCCGCCGCCACGCGGGTGTAGCGCTCGCCCAGACCACCAACCATGCCGCCTCCGGCAATAATCGCATCCACTACATCGCAAAACGCGCGGCTTAACGAGCTTTGTTGTTTGTCTGTCAGCGCCTGCTCGCTGCTTTCCAGCAGGACGTCGCGGATCGTCTGCGCGGCATCGATACCCAGACGAACAGTTAATGGCAGGTTTTCTGGCTGAGGCGCAAGCACGACGGCCTCGTACCACTTCGCCAGCGTGTCGCCGATCCCCGCCAGTAGATATTCCTCTGGCGCATTGAGAACGATCTCGGGTTCGACCAGAACGAGGAAATTGGCATCAGGGAAAATTTCAAAATGCAGCGCCTGGCCTGCATCGTTATACCAGACGGAGAGCGGCGTCCAGGCAGCGCAGGTCGCCGCAATCGTAGGAATACCGACAAACGGCAGATCCAGACGACGGGCCAACGCTTTAGCGGTGTCGAGCAATGTTCCTCCGCCCACGCCAATCACCACGCTGCGATTCTCTCCCGACTCTTTTGCCAGTTGAGCAACATCGGTTTCGCTGCAATGTCCCGTAAACAGCAGGCGCTTAGCCTCGGCGAGATGAAATGTCTCTGGCAGATAAGGGCGGGCCGCATCGATAGCGCGCTCACCATAAACCCATACGGCGCGTGAAAGTTGGTCGGCAGTGAAAAAATCGTTGAGTCTCGACAGGCTGCCGGGATGGGAAAAATAGTTGGCCGGGCCGGTGACGACGCGAATCTCGGTATTACTCATGTTGTGTTGTCCTTTGGCTGTCCTGTCCAGGCAGGTTATTTTTATATAGACGTCTGAACGTCTTGATTGCCAAATACTAGCATCGTGTTATAGTGGCTTCAACCACAACATCACACGCTGGGATAACAATAATGAGTAATAACCCGCTGATTCCGCAAAGCAAACTGCCTAACCTGGGCACTACTATCTTCACGCAAATGAGTGCGCTGGCGCAGCAGCATCAGGCCATTAATCTCTCGCAGGGATTTCCTGATTTTGACGGTCCGCTCTTTTTGCAGGAGCGTCTGGCGTATCACGTCGCGCACGGTGCAAACCAGTATGCACCGATGACGGGCGTGCAGGCGCTGCGCGAAGCCATCGCGGATAAAACGGCAGACCTGTACGGTTACAAACCTGACGCGAATAGTGAAGTGACCATCACGGCGGGGGCCACAGAAGCGCTGTATGCCGCGATCACTGCGCTGGTGCGCCCAGGTGATGAGGTGATTTGTTTTGACCCGAGCTACGACAGCTATGCGCCTGCGGTTGAATTATCCGGCGGGGTGGTTAAACGTATCGCGCTGCAACCACCGTCTTTTCGCGTCGACTGGCAGGCTTTTAGTGCCTTACTCAGCGACCGTACCCGATTGGTTATCCTGAACACGCCACATAATCCTTCTGCCACCGTGTGGCATCACGCCGATTTTGACGCGCTGTGGCAAGCAATTAAAGAACGCGAGATCTTTGTCATCAGCGACGAAGTTTATGAGCATATCTGTTTCGCCAGGCAAGGGCATGCCAGTGTGCTGGCACATCCACAGCTGCGGGAACGCGCTGTTGCTGTTTCATCGTTTGGTAAGACCTACCATATGACCGGCTGGAAGATTGGCTACTGCGTTGCGCCAGCCGCCATTAGCGCTGAGTTACGCAAGGTACACCAGTATCTGACGTTTTCCGTCAACACGCCGGCTCAGTTGGCCCTGGCGGATATGCTACGAGAAGATCCTGCACACTATCGCGAGCTGCCTGCGTTTTATCAGAAAAAACGCGACGTGTTGGTGAACGCTCTGCGTGACAGCCGACTGGAAATTCTGCCGTGTGAAGGCACGTATTTTCTGCTGGTCGATTACAGCGCCGTTTCCACGCTTAACGACGTGGAATTTTGCCAGTGGCTGACCACTGAAGTGGGCGTTGCGGCGATACCGCTGTCGGTGTTCTGCGCCGATCCTTTCCCGCATAAACTGATTCGTCTCTGTTTTGCCAAGCAAGAATCGACGCTGTTAACAGCAGCTGAACGTCTGGTGTCGCTGTAGCTATTTCACCGTCCAGGCTTTGGAGAATCGACGGTCGGCGAACAACTCTTGCAGACCGTTGATTTGCTTCAGGCGTAACACCTCGTCGTTGTCCATGCCGAGATCCTTGCCAATTCTTTCTTCACTCCATCCCAGTTGCGATAGCTCGCGGACAATCTCGGACATGGCGTGGATTTGATGACGCCCACGGGCGCGGTTGTGGCGAATGGTCGCCGCCATACGCTCATGGCGTTCTCGTTCTAAACAGGCAACCGGCAGATATCCTTTAAGCCTGGGCCTCAGTGAGGCTTTGGCTTTACCTAACTCGTGGCGGTGGAAACCATCGACAATTTCGTATTCCTCTGCCGTTGAGTGAACCACCACAATGGGCTGTGTAAACCCGTCTGCTTCAAGGGACTTCAGCAGCAGCTTTTTCTCCGGCGGCGCAACGTTATTGGGGTTGTAGTCATTGGGTGAAATGTGATCATTTTTAACCCAAAGTACGCAATCTACGGGTTCCTCGCGAAAGGGACTGACGCTGTGTATCGCCCGTCTGAATTCATTGATGGCTTCAATTCGTTCTTCTTCTGACAGGCCAGAAAGAAAGCCGAGGAGTTCCTGAGTTAGTCGGTGTTGCATAAGATTCCCCATTCCTGGCGTTTTGTTTTCATACGTTCGTTATAGCGTTGGTAGTTTTTGGGTTTCGTTGGACTGAATGAAAGTGCCCGACACCAGTAGTCATTATTCAACAGGACTTTGCAGATACGTCGCCATGAAGGAATATCTTTCGAACCAATATCGCCTTCCTGAGTTTGCGGGATATTATCCATGCCTTTTTTCTTATACCACTGCAAATAGACGGCGATTTTATTGCGGTAATGCTCTGCGGTAGTCTCCGGCATGCTGTTCAATAGCAGCATGGCATATTCCTGCCAGCTTAAATGTTCTGGTTTAAGTATTTTCCGATGACCGTAAAAATGGTTGTCATGACCGGCATAAATACCCCCGCTTTTAACACCGCTGACGCGGGTGCACATAGCCGCCCAGCGCTCGGGTTCAATGACATGATATAGCCATAATCCCTGACGCTGTTCTGGGCCAAAGGGCTCACAAATACGCATGTAGCGCGTGGGAACACCAGCCTGATACATTAGATTGTATAATGGATTACACGGCATTCTGGTTTTTGCAAACCAGGTCCATATATCGGCGGTTTTCCAGTCATAGAGAGGATAAATATACCAAGTGTGTCCGCCGGGGGCGCTTGTAGTCCAGGGTTTATCATCGGCAAAGCGCTGTTTTTGCGAGTTGGCAATGGCAACAAAGCGGTTATATGACTCATCGGCGCGGATGCCCACCATCATCGCGGCTGGACGTTTCTCTGAAAACCAGTCAGCGAACTCACGAACAAATTGTTCAAAAGTCATGCCGGGTTGATAGAAGGAGAAATATTCAGGATCGGTTATGGCATCTGCGGGCGGCTGGCGAACCCATTGTGTACCCGGCTCCCAACACTGCCATTCGGGTTGAAATTGTGACAGTGAATTTTGGGTAGTGAGCGGTAAGGCCACCCAATAAAATTGTTCGATGACATCGGCATAATGTTCACGTAGAGCTCCTACATAGTCGATAGTGCAGGAGAATTGTGCTTCCCAATCGATAAACAACACATTTATTTTTTTATGCAGTTGGCGTGCAAGCATGGCTGTCAGATGTAGCATTAGCCCTGAATCCTTCCCGCCGGAAAAGGAGACACAAACACGAGGTAGGGTTTCAAGTGTCCAGGTTATGCGCTCCAGAGCGGCTTCCAGCACGTTTTGACCAAGCGGGATTTTATAAATAGACATATTGAACTCATATCAGAATTATTATTCAAAATAATAACAAATGCTGACAATAAGATATGCTAATTTTTATTGGGTGCAACTTTTTTAATGTATTCATAATTATTTTGAATCGCATTTATTCATACAAATTCAAAATGAATTGATAAAGGTCTACTTGTTAGTTTTTAGGCTGTGCTTGCCGTCTATTTTTTTAATGAAATCGTCAAACCCAGTATTATTGAGTGACGCTCTGTTATACATCAAAAATAAATTTATTTTAGGTAGTGGTAACTCGGTGTTAATTTCTTTTAAATTAAATGTGCCGGCATATTGCTCATAAATTGCTGTTGGTAGTAAACCAATGATATCTGTATTTGAAATGATATTAGCAATCGTTATTAATGAGTCGCTACGGAAACCAATGTCACGATTTTCCAGAAAGAATTTGGTTTGTTGCCTGTATTCTTTAATGCCCGGGTCTTCAGAAAGAAGCTGCGTAAACTGTTCTTTTAATATATTTTCAAGCGTGGTTTTTCCATTAATTCTGGGATGGTTTTTGTTACAGACTAATACTGTTTCGATGGTTTTAAATGGCGAACATATGATCGAGCGATTACTCACTGGAGCGGTAGTAATGACTAAGTCTGCCTTTCTGTAAGCCAACAGGTTTTCCGCACTTTCAGCAGTGATGAGTATGTCACGGTGCTCAATTTCGACATGTGAGTCTTCTCTGAGAAAATGAATAACTTCCGCGATATTAATAGTTGTTGTTAGTTGCGGGCAATAAATAATAAATTTTTTCTTCAGGCTGGAGTTATGCATAATGTTGATTGTCTGCTCCAGACTGTTGAGATTTTTCTCAAGATGCTGATGTAGGTTAATTCCAGTCGTCGTTGGGGTGATTCCTTTACCTGAGCGAATAAACAGCGGGTCATTAAACTGTGTACGCAGTCTCTGCAATGACTGACTGACAGCAGAGGGTGTAATATACAGTGTTTCCGCCGCTTTAATGATGCTCAAATGTTGATATATGCATTCAAATATAATCAACAGGTTGAGATCGAACTTTTTGAGGTCATAGAGGTTAGCCATGCGTACCTTCCTGTGATGGTAATGTATTGAAAAATTCAATTGTAGAATAGTTTAAAGGGTAGTTATTCTTTAAATTTATGTTTGTGTGCTTAATGAATAATTAACTTTAGCTAAAATAGCACAAGTTGCGTAATTTTCAGCAGTAAAGTTAATTTAAATGAGTGATTGATATGAGAACGATAACAATCACTCATCTTGTTACTTTTATTTATTTCCCATGATAATGTTTAATTTTTCTTTATCCGGTAAGCCTACTTCCTGTTGTAACGTATCGTCTTTACTCATGTAATAGATAGCCGGCGTTACATTGGCCCCCAAATCATCCATCAACTTTTGGTTGATATTCAGTAACTTCATTTTCTCTGCAGGGACCGAAACCGGGATTTCCAGCTTCATTTTCCCGCCGGATGCCTCATAGTCATGCCAGGTTTTGGCCGGATCTTTGGCTGCCAGAATTGCAGCGGCGGTGGCCGGACTTTCAGGTTTAATTACGCCAACCAATAATGTACGCAACTGAACTTTACCGGATTCTACCCACGGACGCGCCTGCTGCCAGAACTGTTTACAATAGGGACAGAAGGGATCGGCAAACACGTACACAATAACCGGTGCCTCTTTTTTCCCGTCCAGAATCCACGACGCTTTTTCCATTCGCTGCCACATCTCACGTCCGGCAGGGGCATAGATCTCTTTTTCTATGAGCGCATTACTGAGGTTTTCGCCTTTTTCATTATACATGTAGCCGGAGATGGCATGTTTACCGTCAGGCGTGACATAGATAGTGACCCCCATGTCCTGGTATTTTCCCAGATAGCCTTTCATTCCACCCGGTGCATCGAAGGGCTTCAGGATGGTAATGCCCTGTTTCTCAATAGCTTTAACGGGAGCAGGCAGTTCTTCGGCATGCACCACGGCAGGGAGCAGGGTTAAAAGTAAGGTACGTTTAAACATTGATTTTCCTTATAAAATCAGCAGGAAAGGGGGCTTAATTGCAAAACCTATCGCAGCCATAGGTAAGATCGACCATCAGTCGATTGCCCTTTCTTGAGTTGGGTGATGTAATCCCAATCGCTGTTACGACCTTTGTTAAGGTAATGTAGAGCGCAACACATAGCCAGCCCTGCTGGCACTGACGTTACCTGCGGGTAGCTCGGGTAATGAGGCTCCCTGCATAGGGGGCCTTTTTTACTTTTGTCTTTTAGGTTCGATTGAGTAAGTTGTTAGTTAACGCTTATTGATTTGATAAAGGAAACGCATTAGCCCTGCTAAGAGATTTTCGTTAACTTATCTCTCAACGAAAACACGGAGGAAGTACAGATGTCTTTGATTAATACCAAAATTAAACCTTTCAAAAACCAGGCGTTCAAAAACGGTGAGTTCATCGAAGTAACCGAGAAAGATACCGAAGGTCGCTGGAGCGTCTTCTTCTTCTACCCGGCTGACTTTACTTTCGTATGCCCGACCGAACTGGGTGACGTTGCAGACCATTACGAAGAACTGCAGAAACTGGGCGTAGATGTGTATTCCGTATCTACTGACACCCACTTCACCCACAAAGCATGGCACAGCAGCTCTGAGACCATCGCGAAAATCAAATACGCGATGATCGGCGACCCGACTGGCGCCCTGACCCGTAACTTCGACAACATGCGTGAAGATGAAGGTCTGGCTGACCGCGCAACCTTCGTTGTTGACCCGCAGGGTATCATCCAGGCAATCGAAGTTACTGCTGAAGGTATCGGCCGTGATGCATCTGACCTGCTGCGTAAAATTAAAGCTGCACAGTATGTCGCTTCTCACCCAGGTGAAGTTTGCCCGGCGAAATGGAAAGAAGGTGAAGCAACCTTAGCTCCATCTCTGGACCTTGTTGGTAAGATTTAAGTCGCATTATTTGTAGGCCGGATAAACGTAGTGCATCCGGCATTCCACAGGCGCAAATCTGCGCCTGTTTTATTCCAGCACCATGACGCAAGTTGCATTAATGCAGTCCCGCAAAATCGGCTTGCATGATGATGTTTTCAGAGAGGGAAGAAGAATGCTCGACACAAATATGAAAACCCAGCTCAGGGCTTATCTTGAGAAACTGACCAAACCTGTTGAGCTGATTGCTACGCTGGATGACAGCGCTAAATCGGCAGAAATCAAGGAACTGCTGACTGAAATTGCTGAACTGTCAGAAAAAGTCACCTTTAAAGAAGACAATACTCTGGCGGTGCGTAAGCCATCGTTCCTGATTACCAATCCCGGTTCTCACCAGGGACCGCGTTTTGCCGGTTCTCCGCTGGGTCATGAGTTTACCTCTCTGGTGCTGGCTCTGCTGTGGACCGGCGGTCATCCGTCAAAAGAGGCGCAGGCGTTGCTGGAGCAGATCCGCGATCTCGACGGTGATTTTGAATTTGAAACCTATTATTCGCTCTCCTGCCACAACTGCCCGGACGTGGTGCAGGCGTTGAACCTGATGTCGGTACTGAACCCACGTATCAAACATACGGCGATTGACGGCGGTACATTCCAGAACGAAATCACCGATCGTAACGTGATGGGCGTTCCGGCGGTATTTATGAACGGCAAAGAGTTCGGCCAGGGTCGTATGACGCTGACTGAGATCGTGGCGAAAGTGGATACCGGCGCAGAAAAACGTGCGGCTGAAGAACTGAATAAGCGCGATGCTTATGACGTGTTGATTGTCGGTTCTGGTCCTGCGGGGGCGGCGGCAGCGGTGTACTCTGCACGTAAAGGCATTCGCACCGGTCTGATGGGCGAACGTTTTGGTGGTCAGGTTCTTGATACCGTTGATATTGAAAACTACATCTCAGTACCGAAAACTGAAGGTCAGAAACTGGCAGGTGCGCTGAAAGCACACGTTGATGATTATGATGTCGATGTGATCGACAGCCAGAGCGCAAGCAAACTGATCCCGGCAGCGCAGGAAGGCGGTTTGCATCAGATTGAAACAGCCTCCGGCGCGGTGCTGAAAGCACGTAGCATTATCATCGCCACCGGCGCGAAATGGCGCAACATGAACGTTCCGGGCGAAGATCAGTATCGCACCAAAGGTGTGACCTATTGCCCGCACTGTGATGGTCCGCTGTTTAAAGGTAAGCGTGTTGCGGTAATTGGCGGCGGTAACTCCGGCGTTGAAGCGGCTATCGACCTGGCAGGTATTGTTGAACATGTGACGCTGCTGGAGTTTGCTCCTGAAATGAAGGCAGACCAGGTGCTGCAGAATAAGCTTCGCAGCCTGAAAAATGTCGACATCATTCTGAATGCGCAAACGACAGAAGTGAAAGGCGATGGCAGCAAGGTCACTGGCCTGGAGTATCGTGACCGCGTGAGCGGGGATGTTCACAATGTGGAACTGGCCGGTATCTTTGTGCAGATTGGTCTGCTGCCGAACACCAACTGGCTGGAAGGCGCCGTTGAACGTAATCGCATGGGTGAAATCATCATCGATGCCAAGTGCGAAACCAGCGTGAAAGGTGTTTTCGCTGCCGGTGACTGCACCACCGTACCGTATAAACAGATTATCATCGCGACCGGTGAAGGCGCGAAGGCCTCGTTGAGTTCGTTTGATTATCTGATTCGCACGACAGTAGCATAAAAAAAGTAAGACTCACCTGCAATGTCAAAACCGCCAGTCATCCGCTGGCGGTTTTTTATTTCCATATACTCAAATTGTCAATTCTTGAAACAATAAACCGTATAAAACATTCACTTAATTAGCCTGATCATTATTTTTATCAAAGAAAGAGAGGGCGTTATCTTTATTATATTAACCTGCATTATTTTATTATTTGTTGTGTGAATAAATGGTTGGTTAATTCATGGGTGAAATATATGAAACCCTGACGATCTTTGAATCGACAGGGTTATTGTTACGTGATTTTTTTATCTCTCACGATAGTTGCACGCTGAAAGCGGCTTATTCAGCTTTAGATACAAATGCCTCGGCGCTAACAGAGCAGGAGTGGCTGGAAGCGGAGTACGACTTCAATGCGCTGTTTGTCGGACCGCAGAAGCTAAAGGCCGCGCCGTTTGCTTCGGTTTATCTTGAAGAAGATGCCCTTGTAATGGGTAAATCAACCCTTAGCATTCGGGAATTCATGGCAAATATAGGGTTATCTATAAGTGTCGCGAATAATATTCCGGATGATCATATTTCATGTGTATTGGAATTGGCGGTTTTATTATCAGCTAATGCCAGAGCATCGTCAGAATACCAGGTGACCCTTACTCGATATGCATCTGAGTATGTCGCGGTGTGGGTGCCCGAGTATATAGAAAAAATAAATATAAATGCACAAACCGCCACGTTGAAAAACGTAGCTGGAAGATTGTCTTCTTGGCTTGATGAATTAAAAACGAGAGTATCAATATGAGTAATGAACCGGGAGTTCTGAACAGACGTTCATTTTTGAAAGGGTTGATTGCCCTTGGCACGGTCGCAGCCCTGCCTGGGGGATTGCTGACTTCACGCTGTGCATTGGCGCAACCGCCCATTCCATTTAACCCCAAAACCTACAAAATCTATCGTAACGCCTGTCCGCGTAACTGCTATGACACTTGTAGCCTGAAAACCTGGGTGAAGGATGACGTCATCACCTTTGTGGAGGGTGCGCCTGAGTCAACGTTTACGCATGGCACGCCGTGTGTGAAGGGACTGAGCTACCCGCGTCGGGTATACAGCCCGGATCGCATTAAATATCCGATGGTTCAGGATGTTCGCGGCAGTGGGAACTGGCGTCGTATTTCCTGGGAAGACGCCATGCAGCGTATTGCGACCAAGATGCTGGAGATTAAAAAGAAAGACGGTTCAATGCTGGGTCTGGCGATGACCAAATATTCCGGCAAATTTGGGGTATTGAACTATGCGGTTGAAGGGATGATGTCTTCGCTGGGTTACACCACGCGTTTTGCCGGAACACCTTGCTGGCCAGCCGGTATCGATGCCCAGAACTACGATATGGGTGATATGTGGTGTAACGACCCGGAAGATTTTGTGAAAGCAAAATACATCATTATCTGGGGCGCTAACCCGGCCTGGTGCTCTATGCACACCATGAAGTATATCTACCAGGCGCGGGAGAAAGGGGCGAAAGTGGTCGTTATCGATCCGCTGTTAACCCAGACTGCCGCGAAAGCCGATCTCTACTTGCGTGTCCGTCCAGGCTCAGATGGCGCTCTGGCGCTGGGTATGGCACGTCATTTGGTGGATAAAGGTCTGGTGGACCAGGATTTCGTCAACAACTATTCCCATGGTTACCCGGAATTCGAAGCCTATCTGCGCAACAGCGTTACCGTAGAGTGGGCGTCTGAGATTTGCGGGCTGTCGGCGGATGTTATTCGCCAGTTGGCGGAAGAATTTACCGCGGTTAACCCTGCTACCGTGTGGATTGGCTACGGCATGCAGCGTCATGTTAACGGCGGCGCTAACGTACGGGCGATCGATGCCTTTGTAGCAATGACCGGCAATATTGGCATTGAGGGCGGTGGCGCTCGCTACGGCCACCTGCATACCTGGGGCTTTAACTACAATGCCATGATGCAGAAGCCACCGGTAGGCTCCATCGGTATGCCAGGTGCAGCGGGAACTACCAGCGAGTTTGGTTCTGCGGGGGAAGTTGCACAGTATTCCGATCGCTCATTGAATATCAACCAGACCGCCAAGGGAATTCTGGAAGCCAACGAGCCGCCTGTCCGAATGCTTTGGGTTGCCTGTAAGAACCCGTTTGCTCAGGATTTTGATCGCAGCAAGATGGAAAAAGCATTCGAAAAACTGGAAATGGTGGTCTGTGCCGATCAGTTCTTTAACGAGACCGTCCAGCATGCCGATATCGTTTTGCCTGTCACCACGGCCTTTGAAGAGTGGAACGTAGACGCCTCATATTGGCACTACTGGCTCTCAATCAACCAGCCTGCAATTAAGCCAATGTACGAGGCAAAATGCGATCTGGAAATCGCCGTTTTACTTTCCCGCACAATCAACAAGCTGGAGCCGGGTTCTTGCACATTCCCGCAGGAGTTCAATCATAAGCGTTGGCTGGACCAGGAATTCAATGACGGAATGGCCAAAATGTTTGGCATCTCCTCATGGGATGACTTACTGGATGGCCCGAAAAAAGCCATTTTGCCGAGTTCTGCGGCCTGGTATGACCGCAAATTTAAAACCCCCTCAGGAAAGTTTGAGTTCAGATCTGAGCTGTGTGAGAAAAATGGCCATACGGCGCTGCCGGAATACAAACCGGAGGCGAAAAGCACGCTGCCATTCCACTTGTTTACACCGCATGTGCAGTTCGGTATCCATTCCCAATTTATCAACCTTGACTGGATGCAGGTCTTCTATCCGGAGCCGTTTGTCTATATGCATCCGATTTCCGCAGAAAAAAGAGGCATTGCCGAAAACGACCTGGTGAAAGTGTTTAACACCGTAGGTGAAGTAGAACTGCGTGCGAAGGTGACCGCTAACGTTCCGGAAGATTTCCTGGTGATGTACGAGGCGTGGTTCCCGAAAAGGAAATACAACGTTCAAAACGTGGTGGCAGATACCCCAGCCGATATGGGGTTGATGAAAACCGGTGCGCCAGGTGCGGCTATCCACAGTCAGTTTGCGGACATCATTTTGATCAGTAAAGGAGCAGCGGCATGAGACGCGCGTTTTTAGTTAATAGCGATAAATGCATCGGCTGCCGTGGCTGTGCAATGGCGTGTAAGAGTTTTAACCAGTTGGAACCTGAACGTTTCTGGCGCTATGTCTACCCGCTGGATAAAGAAATTTATCCGCATGAAGAGCGGGCGTTCTATTCGCTGGCCTGTAACCACTGCGAAAACCCGGCCTGTCTGGCGGCGTGTCCGGTAGAGGCGTACACCAAGCGTGAAGATGGTGTCGTGGTGCATAACCCAGAGCGCTGTATTGGATGCAAAAACTGTATCCGCAACTGCCCATACGGTGCGCCGCGTTTTAATGAGGAGACGAAGAAAGCGGAAAAATGCAGCATGTGCTACGAGCGCCTTGATGTTGGTATGCAACCGGCTTGCGTGAATGCCTGTCCGGTAGGTGCGCTGACGCTTATCGATCTGGATGCCGATCCTATACCTGACAATGCCGTACAGTATCCGCCGGGATTCCCGCGTATGCCGCAGCTTAATCCTGGCACGCGTTTTATCCTTGCGCGTCAGCCGAAGCAGCCGGAGGGTAATTAATGGAAAAGTATGAACTTCCGCTGGTCATTTTTACCGTATTGAGCCAGATGTCGGTTGGGATCACGCTCATTCTGACGCTACGCACGCTGCAAGGAAAACTGGAAAGCAAACGCCTGTACTGGCTGGTAAGTGGGCTGGTTCTGGCGGTGGCGTCCGTTGCAGCGATCCTGCACCTTGCGCATCCGGATCGCGCCTACGATGCCCTGATTAACCTGCAGCACGCCTGGCTGAGCCGTGAAATTCTTGGCGCCACCTTATACGGTGCGGCGGTCGGGGTGACGTTTTTGGCAAAAGGGCACAAAGCGCCAGCTGTTCTGGCCTCTGTTCTCGGTATCGCGCTGGTGGCGGTGCAGGGGATGACCTATGCTGCCCCGGCAATGGTGGCGATCGCCAACGGTCTGACAATGCTGTTGTTCTTTATCACGGTGTGGGTGATGGGGTGTGCGGCGATTCCACTGCTTAACCTTGCACCTGCCGTTGCCGCATTACGCCAGGGGATTGTTGTGTGTATGGCGGTCATGATCGCCGCGCCCATTATCTGGCTAAGCGGCGGCACCATCATGCAGATGACGGCGCATGCCTGGCTGACGTCGCCGCTTTATCTGGCGAGTCTGGTGTGTCTGGCGGTGGCCTTTGTGCTAAGCCGTCAGGGAGAGCGTCGCGCAAAAGCGCTTTTTGTCCTGCTGTTTGTTGGCATATTCCTGAGTCGTCTGACGTTCTTTGGCGATACGATCAGCACCATCGTGAATATCGGTCATTTGTATTGATCGTGAGGTAATAAAAACCCCTGTCAGGCGTTAACCTGACAGGGGTTTTCTTTAGCGAATCAGTGGCTGTTAACGAACAACCAGCACTGGCAAAGTCGCGTGGCGGACAACGCTGGAAGCGTTTGAGCCGAGCAGATGGGTGCTGATTGATGGGTTACGCGACCCAATGACAACGACATCTGCATTCAACTCTTCACCCAACTCGTTGACCACATCACGGACACTGCCAAAGCGGACGTGTTGCTTAATACGGGAAGGATCGATGCTGAAGTGACCGACCATCGTTTGCAGACGGGTTTCCGCTTCGTGTTGCAGATGCTCTTCAAAACGACGGACATCGGCCGCAAAGCGGTGCAGGCTTAAGCTCGCTGAGCCTGGCAGCACATGCAGCAGATGGATAACCCCTTTATCCTGGGCCAGAAATTCTGCATGGCGAATAGCCTTGTCGCTCAGTTCCATTTCGAATACATCAACAGGCATTATGATTGTGTTGTACATAAACATTCTCCTTGTCATTACATGAACACATAACAGCATAGTATTAAAAATGATTCTGTCAGTCACGACACAGATTTATGTTTTGCGAACAGGAAAGAAAGCGAGGAGCAGGGAGATCTAACCGGAAAGAGGATGCAGATGCATCCTCTGTAAGATAAAGCGAGTGGCTTTGATAAGACAGAGTTAGCGCAGGTAGTCGCCTGCAGCTTCAGGCTGGTACTCAAGCTCAATAACTTCGAGGTGCGTTGAGGTCCCGCCTGGCAGTTCCCAGTGAATGGTATCACCAACGCGCAGCCCCAAAAGTGCAGCGCCGACAGGTGCCATTACCGAAAGCTGTGTGCTGCTGTCAGTCATAGTGGCCGGATACACCAGGGTACGCACACGGACTTCGCCATCACTCAGATTGCGGAATTTCACGCGGCTGTTCATGGTCACGACATCGTGCGGCATGGTTTCTGGAGAACACATTTGGGCACGATCCAGCTCGGCGTTAAGGGCGTCGGCAATCGGTAAACCAGCAAACGCAGGTTGCTCCAACAGGCGGTCAATGCGTTCCGCATCGAGGTCGTTAATGATGATAGTTGGTCTGGACATTTATTACTCCATGTCGTCGATACTGCGGGTGCGCAGGTAAATAATCCCAAAAGAAAACCCTCACCGTCAGGCGGCAAGGGTTTAGCTTTTATGATGATACTGAGACTTACCCCATGTTTGAAGTGATTTAGTTCACATTCAGGCAAATCATCAATATTGTCGCGTATGGTGTAATGTCAGTCAGTTAACGAACCTAAGGTAATAAATCTGTTGCCTCCGTCGCATTGCTACGTTCACCTTATGTTATTCACTTCTCTGAAACCATCCTACCTGTGAACGTGTTAAGGGTACTATCGCCGTACCCTTAACAATCCCGGCGGGAGCCTGGGTTGCAAGGGAGGCGGCGGTGAGCCTCCCTTGCTCGTTCACGGGTATCAGTGCTTCAGAGAAGTGATACCGCTGAGGTGAACGGAACCCTGAGCCGGGATCACATGTTCCCTATAATGCTTAACTGACAAGCATTACGCGTATGGTGTGATTTTAGCCGAAAAACGTGATCGTTCTCCAATTTGCATTATGCTTTTTAAGCGCTCGCTGCGGGCGCGTCAAACAACTCAGTGTTCCGCGACAGGAGATCTCATGAGCCAGTACGACAAACTTACCTTGAAAGACGGCAGCTATTTGCATTTTAAAGATTGGGGAAGTGGACAGCCCATTGTCTTCAGTCATGGTTGGCCGCTGACGGCAGATGCGTTTGAGGATCAGATGTTATTCCTCGGGTCGAAAGGATTTCGTGTGATCGCCCATGACAGGCGTGGGCATGGGCGTTCGGCCCAACCCTGGGATGGTCACAATATGGAGCAGTATGCTGACGATCTGGCTGAACTTACCGCGCATCTCAATCTTAAAGATGCCGTCCATGTCGGACACTCTACCGGCGGCGGGGAAGTGGCGCGGTATATTGGCCGCCATGGAACGCAGCGGGTCGCAAAAGCGGTGTTAATTGGCGCGGTGACGCCCATTATGATCAAGACTGACTTTAATCCAAATGGCGTGCCGAAAGAGGTATTCGATGGCATCCGTGAGGGGGTTGTGAACGATCGCGCCGCCTTTTTCTATGAATTGACCGCTGCATTCTATGGCTACAACCGTCCTGGCGCAAAAGAGTCGAAAGCCGTCAGGGAAAGTTTTGTTGAACAAGGTTTACAAGGTTCCATCAAAGCGTTGTACGACTGTATCCACGCGTTTTCGGAAACAGATCTGCGTGAGGATCTCAAAAAGATGACCATCCCGACGCTGGTGATCCACGGTGATGACGATCAGATTGTCCCGTTTGAAACCTGCGGAAAGGTCGCGGCGGAAATACTGCCTGATTCGCAGTTGAAGGTATATGTCGGCGGCTCGCATGGCATTTGCACCACCCATAAACAACAGATCAACGGTGACCTGCTCAACTTTATTCAGTCGTAATCGTTGGCAGATTGTTCTACGCTGATCTTCTTTTTCCAGGGGGATGAGCGAAGCATAATTTGTGCTGCGCTGACGTTAACTTCAACAGGGAACGCTATGTATTTCTATCAACCGTCACAGGGACACGGCTTACCGCATGACCCGCTAAATGCCATCATTGGACCGCGCCCGATTGGTTGGATTGCGTCGCGTGACGGCAATGGTCGGCACAATCTGGCACCATACAGTTTCTTTAACTGTTTTAACTATCATCCGCCGATTATCGGTTTCGCCAGCAGCGGCTGGAAAGACAGCGTGCAGAATATTATTGAAACCGGTGAATTTGTCTGGAACCTGACGACTCTTGAGCTGGCCACTGCGATGAACGAAACGTCAGCCAGCTTGCCGCACGGTGAGGACGAGTTTTTTGCCGCCGGGCTTAGCAAGGCAGATAGCCGGATAGTCAACGTGCCGCGCGTGGCGCAAAGCCCGGTCAATTTTGAGTGTCGCTTATCGCAAAGCCTGCAACTGACTACCGCTGATGGCTCACCGGTTGATACCTGGCTGGTATTGGGGGAAGTGGTGGGCATCCACATCGATGAAACGCTCCTGGAGGACGGCATCTATCAGACGGCGAAAGCGAAGCCGGTACTGCGCGCAGGTGGGCCAACGGCATATTATTCGATCAGTGAAACACACCGTTTTGATTTAGTTCGCCCGGACGCCCGAGCAAAACGCTAAGCTTACGGACCGACGCCAGCTTGCAGCGTCGGTCGCAAGTTTCAATATCCCACTTTGTCGATAATAAACTGTTTACCGCAGCTACCTGGATGCGGTTGCGGTAAGAATGACTGTGCAGATAACGTCTGGTTGATGTTGTCGGCTTTCAGGGATAACTGGATCTCAGTGAGATACGCCGGATTGCCGTGGCAGCTTAGCTTCACAGCTTTGACGTTCTCTTTGCCCCAGCTTTTGGCAACTGCGGCGTCAAATGCGTTACGGCTGACAGTTTTGCCGTAGTTTTCCGCCAGGAATTTGCCCACCTCGCTGTTCTTAACCTCATTATTCAGCCGTACCATCGTGCCAAAGTACGCGTCGGGATCAAAACCGAAACACGCGCCATGTTTGGCATACTCGTAACGTTCCAGACAGGATCTCCCTCCAGCGCCGGGCATTACGGCGCTGAGTTTTGCTGCGCTTTCCAGCGACAGCCCGGTTTCGGGGGCCGCGCATTTACGGCTGGCACGTGCTTCAGGCAGGTTGGGAATAGGGCGAGTCGCGCAGCCAAAACGCATCCAGCGGCGGTTGTCGACTCCACGGGCGGCAATGGATTTAGGCAGGCTGGGCCATAAACCGTGAACGGTCAGGAAATCCGCTTTGTCTGCGCTCTCTTTTTGTAAACGACATTCGTCAGGCTCCTGACGATTACGCTCGTGTTGGCTCTGACAAAATCCGGTTTGCCAGGAGAGGGCCAGCACGTAGCTGTCAAAATCAGTGTATTGTTTTGCCTGAAGTTCATCGGCCTGAGCTGCAGAAACTGGCAGCAGAAGCGCTGCCAGTAATGAAGAATAACGCCATGTTGATGTCATGATGATTTCGGATACTTATATAAATTCTGAATATCATCTATTTAATCATAAAAAATGCCAGTCAGGTTTAGCTGACTGGCATCATTTTCATCAGGTGTGAACCGAAATGATTAGCTCCACATCGCCAGAATCGGCCAGCCGACCAGCAGAAGCATAGAGATGTAGATAACGCCGAAGATAGCACCCAGACGCCAGTAGTCTTTGGACTTCACATAACCACAGCCGTAGATGATAACGCCAGGGCCTGTTGCATATGGAGTCAGACAGCCCATGATACCGATGGACAGTACCAGCAGGATACACAGGTGTTCCATCGGCACGCCCGGGATACCTTTACCGACAGCCAGAATAACCGGCAGCATGGTGGCAGTGTGTGCAGAAAGGCTGGCAAACAGGTAGTGAGCAAAGTAGAACACCAGCACCAGCACGATTACGGTCGCGTTAGGCGAGAAGCCTTCCAGGTGCGTGCTCATGGTGTTGGCGAACCAGTCGATGAAGCCTGAACGGGTTAAACCATTCGCCATAACGACCAGCGTGGCGAGGTTAACCAGGGTGTTCCATGCGCTGTTATAGCGGGTAATGTCTTTCCACGGTACCACATGCAGCGCCAGCATCAGGGAGACAGCAAGCAAACCCACTGCGGTTGCATCAATCAGTTTACCACCGAAGACCCACAGGCCCAGGCTGAGCAGAACCAGACCGATCAGCGTTATCTCTTTACGGGTCAATTTACCCATGCCTTTCAGTTCATCACCGGCCCATGCGGCAACTTCAGCACTGTGAGTGACCTCTGGTTTGTACAGAACGTATGACAACCACGGAGCAACGATCAGCAAAATAATACCAACCGGCAGGAAGCTGAGGAACCATTGCAGCCAGCTGATTTGAATACCGGCAATTTTGTTGACGAATTCCAGACCCAGTACGTTTGGCGCAGCGCCGGTCACGAACATAGAGGAGCTCAGGCTGGTACTGATTACCATCATCCACATCAGGTATCCGCCGATACGGCGCGCGGAAGGATCGTTCGGGAATGATTTAAACAGCGGCGGCAGGTTTTTGATAACCGGGAATACGGTACCACCGGTACGCGCGGTGTTAGACGGTGTAAACGGCGCCAGCAGAATGTCGATGATAACAATCGCATAGCCCAGCGTCAGGGTGCGTTTACCCATGAATTTCACCAGGAACAGCGCGATACGACGACCCAGACCGGTGACTTCATAACCCAGTGCGAAGATAAACGCACCAAACACCAACCACACGGTGGTGCTGGAGAAGCCCGCCAGACCCCATTTCAGCGCTTGCTTACCCGCTTTAAATGCCGGGTCGGCCAGTTCTGAAGCATCAAACAGCAGATAGTTGCTGCCGATAACGCAGATCGTTACGGCGATAAAGCTGATCGCTGTTGCCGGAATTGGCTCCAGGATCATACCGACGATCATCGCCACAAACACGGCAAAGTAGTGCCAGGCCTGTGGAGGCATTCCATCAGGGACGGGGATAAGAAACATGACGCCCATTACGACCAATGGGGCCAGTAACTTCCATATTTTATCTTTTGCTAAAGACATGTGTGTGATTCTCCGGAAAGGATCTTTAATTGTGATAATGATGAACTTGTGAAATCTGAGCTAAGAACCAGGTGACGATCAGCAGATCGGCGCAGCCTCCGGGACTGAGGTTGCGTTCAATGCACTGTTGGTCGAACTGGTGTAGGTATTCGAGATCGGCAGGGGTACGAATCCCCCCTTGCTGCATCAGGGCAGTGGCCTGCTGCTGTAGCCAACGCAGACCTTCTGCGCCGCCACGTGAAGCCACGTTGGTGTCGCCGTTGATAGACATCAGCAGCAATAAAGTGTCGAGTAACGCCAGTTCAGGGTCGCGGCCCTGAGTCAGCAGTGCGCGGTAGTGCGGCAGGGCATGCTGGATGACTAGCGGGTATCCCGCTTCGGCTTCGCCCCGTGCGCCGGTTAATCCCAGTTGCTTATAAAGACGTTGGCCTGCCGTGAGTTGTTGATTGTTCTGGCGCAGTTCGCGCTCGGTCAGACCACGGCAAAATGTCGCTGCCGTAGAGCAAATGGTTTCAGCGGTAACAGTTAGTTGGAGCTGGTGCAGGCGGCCAATGGCGGCGCACAGCAGGCCCAGAGAAAAGATGCTTCCTTTATGAGTGTTCACCCCGGCGGTGGCGCGGAACATATCAGCTTCGCAGGCCATGCCCAGCGGGCGCAGTCCTTTCAATACATCCTCAGGCGACAGCTGTGCGCTAAACGCCCCATATTCAATAAAACGTGGCAGCCAGGCCTGAATAGCCTCGGCGCTGCGATGAAAATCTTCCAGCGCCATATCTTTATGCGCGCCGTTGTTAATACGATCTACCAGACCGGGTTTGGGTGACAGGTTGACTTCAGTCAGCATGGCGCGCCACGCGAGCGTTGCGTAAGCATCAGGCAGATCCAGAGGAAGGACTGCATTATTGGTTGATGTTGCGGGAATCGGCATCATGCAGCAGTGCCTCCATCTGAGTGAGTAAGTCGGAAAGTGCGTGGGTTTTACCCCGCGCACAGTCGGCAGCACTTTGCTCGCACAGCAGACAGCGGCGGGCAGGGAGTGCGAAATGACGCCGGGACAGAATTTCCCCTTCAGGGGTCAGGACATCGATGTCCCATAGCCGTCCCAGCGGGTGTGAATGCTCAAGTTCAATCGTGGCGAGCTTGAGGTCGTGGGCCGGAGCCTCAATAGACAAAAGACCTTCTGGACCGCTGGCAGAAACCAGCGCTGTTTGCTCCCTGACAATCCAGGCTGATTGTTCCGCCAGCGCGAGCAAGGCGGTTACGCCGTGATTAAAGATGCGACGGGTTAATGCGCTGTCTTTAATCGGACCCGGTGCGACTACGGTGAACGAGACCAGTGGCGCAGAGTGGCGTGTCAGCCAGTCCTGTTGCCTTGCTTGTCTCTTATCGCGGCTGGCGAGCAGCTCGGGAATCGAAACCGCGTGTTGGGTGGCGAGTTCAGGGAGCAGGTGCATGGCTTATTCCTTCACCTGATGCACAACGTCAATCACTGAACCGTCGCGATAACGCACAACGGCAATCACGCGGTCAGTGAATTCGATAGCGCGTGGCTGACCGGTGAGTTGCTGTGCACGTTCGCGCAGCCATTCAATGGACACCACTTTCATACCGGCTTCTTTCAGTCGTTCTGCCAGTTCCGGACGTGCAGGGTTGACGGCGATACCATGGTCAGTGACCAGAATGTCAACGCTGGAGCCAGGGGTTACGCAGGTCAGCACGTTATCAACCAGCGTCGGGATGCGTCCGCGAACCAGCGGTGCGACGATGATGGAAAGCGCTGCGGCCACAGCCGTATCACAGTGTCCGCCGGATGCGCCTCGCAGTACGCCGTCAGAACCGGTCAGTACGTTCACATTGAAGTTGGTGTCTACTTCTAATGCGCTCAGTACCACCACATCCAGACGGTCAACGGATGCGCCTTTTGAACCCCAGTTGGCATACTGGTTTGCACTGATTTCAATGTGGTTTGGGTTGCGGGCCAAGGACTCAGCCGCGTTACGGTCGAAGCTCTGCACGTCCAGCAGTTTGCGAATCAGGCCTTTTTCATGCAGATCCACGATGGTGGCGGTGATGCCGCCCAGCGCGAAGTCAGCACGGATATCGCGGCTGCGCATTTTGTCTTCCAGGAAACGCGTCACGGCCAGAGAAGCGCCGCCGGTGCCTGTCTGCAGTGAGAAGCCTTCATTGAAGTAGCCGGAGTTAGCAATGACCTCTGCCGCGCTACGGGCGATTAACAGTTCACGCGGGTTAGTGGTCATGCGGGTCGCATCAGCACCGATTTTGTCCGCATCGCCGACCTGATCGATCTGCACGATCAGATCTACCTGATCCTGTGTAATGCTGGCCGGGTTATGTGGATAGGTCAGCAGTTGTTCAGTCAGCAGGACAACCTGTTTCGCGTTTTCGGCATCTACGCGGGCATAGCCCAGTGAACCGCAGCATGCTTTACCGGTATAACCGTTGGCGTTACCAAACTGGTCGCAGGACGGTACGCCGAGAAACGCCACATCAATGCTGAGTTCGCCACTTTGTACCAAGTGTACACGTCCACCGTGGGAGTGAATCTGTACCGGTTCGGCCAGCAGGCCACGGGAGATCTCTTCCGCCAGCGGGCCACGCAACCCGGAGGTATAAATACGGCTGACCACGCCCTGACGGATGTGCTCAACCAGCGGAGCATGGCAATCGCTCAGAGAGCTGGAGGCCAGCGTCAGATTTTTAAAGCCCATACTGGCGATGGCGTCCATCACCAGGTTAATCGTCAGATCGCCACCGCGAAAAGCGTGGTGGAAAGAGATGGTCATGCCATCCTGTAAACCTGAACGACGAATGGCGTCTTCCAGGTTAGCGCACAGCTTTTTGTCGCGCGGTTTTTGCGCCTGTAGTTCTACTTTTGCGGTGCTCTGATAAGCGGAAAGCTCACTTTCTGCATGACGGCTCCAGGTCGCCACGCGATCCTGGCGTTGAGACTGTTCGATTTTCTGCGTCATTTTTTTGCCTTATTCTTCGCGAATGCCGGAAAGTTCTGCACGGGAGATAACCAGAAGGGCGCGCTCGATAACCGGGCTGTCGACCATTTTGCCGTTCAGGGAAACCACTCCACGACCTTCGCGGGCAGCGGCTTCAGCGGCTTCTACGACCAAACGGGCGTGAGCCAGCTCTTTGCGCGTCGGGGCGTACAGGTTATGCAGGAGTTCGATCTGGCGCGGGTTGATGAGCGACTTGCCGTCAAAACCCAACTGCTTGATGTGTGCGGCTTCGTGCAGGAAACCTGCTTCGTTGTTGGCATCGGAATACACGGTGTCGAACGCCTGAATACCGGCAGAACGTGCAGCCTGCAAAATAGAGCAGCGGGCAAACAGCAGTTCAGTACCCTCCGGCGAGCGTTCAGTGCGCAGGTTACGCACATAATCTTCAGCACCCAGAGCAATACCGATCAGGCGCTCGGAAGCGTGGGCAATTTCTACCGCACGGGTAATGCCTGACGGCGACTCAATGGCGGCTAACAGGCCGGTGCTGCCGGGTTCACGGCCACAGGCGTTCTCGATGCGCAGAATTTCACTTTCGATGTCGATGACATCCTGCGCGGTATCGGTCTTCGGTAAACGTACGATGTCAGCACCGCCGCGTACCACGGCTTCAAGGTCGTTGATGCCCCATTCGGAGTCGAGGGCGTTTACACGCACGATAGTTTCAACGTCGTGATACAGCGGATGCTGCAGCGCGTGGTACACCATGCGGCGAGCGGTATCTTTTTCACGCAACGCGACGGAGTCTTCCAGGTCGAACATCAGTGCATCTGCCGGGTAGATGAACGAGTTGCTGACCATGGCGGCATTGGCACCCGGTACGAACAACATGCTGCGGCGAGTACGGGTTTTACGTTGTTGCAAAGATGCGGAAATCACTGGCAATCCTCCCATGGCAGTGCCGGAATACCGCCAGCGCGGGCCAGTAGTGCTTCCAGTCGCGCACGTAAAATGCAGTCCAGTGCGCCTTTATCATCAACATTTAATTGCACGCCGCGTACGTTGTAGCGGGACAGAACGTCCAGGATGGTGGTCCGAATGGCATCACCGAACTGTTTTTCGACGCTACTGTTAACCTGCAGGTCAATATCCTGCGAATCGAGTGGGGCGATGCGAATCATCACATCACCGGACTCGAGTGTGCCTGCGACGGCTGCCTGGTTTATTTTCATTTTTCACCTGTTGCTAATGCGGGGGTATTTTGGCGGACTGCCGCACCCGATGAGGCTCGTTCAACCATGCTTTGCAGATAGTGCAGCGTGGCGTCAGGGACCAGGGATGCGATAGCCGTGAGATCTTTTTTAACCAGCAGCTTGCGCACCCAGGAGGCGGAAATCGGCATCTCCTGGAAGCACAGCCGCTCAATTTCCACCAGTTCAATCGGTGGGGCGGGAAGCGTTGGGGTCTCCAGCCAGTAGCGCATATCGTTGTTGTACTGGGAGGTGACGGAGCAATACGGCTCGGTACCGACGAAACGATGTGTAACGCCGAGAGCCGGTGCCAGGTACTGGCGGAAGATTTTCAGGTCTATTTCGGTGTAGCAGTGGTTAATAACGCTCTGCTCTTTGATGAAGTAGCACGGGAACGTGGCGCGGGAAATGATGTATTCCGAACCGCGATGCACGGTTAAACGTGGAATATCTTTTGTCCCTTTAAGCACCAGATCCAACCGGTCTTCATACGGAAACCGTGAGGTATCCTCTTTGACCAAAAACAGATGCAGCCAGTCACATTGTGCGGCCGCCTGTTGGATCAGAAAACGATGTCCGTTGGTGAAGGGGTTGGCGTTCATGACGATGCAACCAATTTTTTTCCCTTCACGACGCTGTTTTGCCAGAGATTCAGCGTAACGTTTCAGACGCGTGGTGCTGTTTTCCATCAGCACCATAATGCCGGGAACGCTGGTCAGCGTAGAAAAGCCACACTGTTTAAACAGCGATTCGTACTCGGTTTTGGTATAGATGAAGAGGTGCGTACAGTGGCGCTCATAGGCGAGGTTGATTAACTCGGTCGCCAGCGTCAGCGCTAAGCCTTCGCCCCGTACGGATTCGCAGATGGCGACACATTTTATAATATTCCCAGCGATACCGCCGCAGGCAATCAGGCGGTCGTCTCGGGTGACGGTGATAAATACTTCGACGGTGGTGTCAACGCTCAAATCATTCTCTTTCAGAAATTGCGTGATAGCCGCCATCTTTTTATTTTCTGAGCGTTTAACTTGCGTGAATATATTATTACCGAACATAGTGAATAGAGCCCCGATGCTATATTTGTTACTGGGTTTCTGTTTTTGTTGCTCTGCTTAGCAACCTGATAACGTTTTGTTTGCAATTGAAGGGAATGGTTTTTTATTACGGAGTATTTCTTTTTTTCCCTGCTGCATACATCGTAAGGGGTATTTTGGAGGTAATTTTTGATTTATTTCACAATAAGTTAGAAGGTTTTAATGTGTTTTATGGTTTTAAGTTTTTTAATTAATTTAACCTCGAAATAGCGTGTGGTTTTAATTTGTTTAATTGATTTAAAGTGGGGAATCTGCAACGATCTTGTTTTATACACGTAACGTGTAAATAAAACATTTCTATTACAACTACAATGAGAAATAAGTTTCGGGCAACGTGGATGAGGAAGATATATGGCTGAGCAGAAAAATAAAACACGGTTTCCTTTTTTCCGCAGCCTGGCGTTTCCTTTACGCATCTTTCTGCTTATTTTGGTCGTTTCTGTTTTTATCATCGCCGCCCTGGCACAATACTTTACCGCCAGCTTTGAAGATTATCTGGCCGCGCATGTCCGCGATATGGCAATGAACCAGGCCAAAATCATCGCCTCTAACGACAGTATCATCACGGCAGTTAAACATCGTGATTACAAGCGTTTGGCGACGATTGCCGACAAACTGCAGAGCGGAACTGACTTCGACTATGTGGTTATCGGGGATACCAACTCCATTCGTCTATATCATCCGAACCCGGAAAAGATTGGCTACCCGATGCAGTTCACCAAACCCGGTGCGCTGGAAAAAGGGGAAAGCTACTTTATTACCGGTAAAGGGTCCATCGGGATGGCAATGCGCGCTAAAACGCCCATCTTTGATGACGATGGCAAAATCATTGGCGTAGTCTCAATTGGTTATCTGATCAGCAAAATCGATAGCTGGCGATCGGATTTCTTACTCCCGATGGCCGGTGTGTTTATCTTGCTGTTGTTGGTTCTTATGCTGCTATCCTGGTTTTTCGCTGCCCATATTCGTCGGCAGATGTTGGGTATGGAACCGAAACAAATTGCGCGGGTGGTACGTCAGCAGGAAGCGTTGTTCAGCTCGGTATATGAAGGATTGATTGCCGTGGATCCTGATGGATATATCACCGCAATAAACCGCAGTGCGAGGAAAATGCTGGGGCTGTCTTCACCAGGGCGAAAGTGGCTTGGAAAACCGGTGAGTGAGGTGGTTCAGCCAGCGGACTTTTTCACCCAACAGATTGCGGAAAAACGACAGGATGCGATGGTAAACTTTAATGGCCTGAGCGTTATCGCCAACCGTGAAGCGATTCGCTCTGGTGACGAACTGCTTGGGGCAATCATCAGTTTTCGTAGTAAAGATGAAATTGCTACCCTTAATGCGCAATTAACGCAGATCAAACAGTATGTAGAGAGCCTGAGAACGCTGCGTCATGAGCACCTGAACTGGATGTCGACCATCAATGGCCTGCTGCAAATGAAAGAATATGACAAGGTTCTGGCCATGGTGCAGGGAGAATCCCAGGCGCAACAGCAACTGATTGACAGCCTGCGTGGCGCGTTTGCCGATCGTCAGGTCGCCGGTCTGTTGTTTGGCAAGGTTCAGCGCGCACGGGAACTGGGCCTCACCATGACTATCGTTCCGGGGAGCCAACTGCATCAACTCCCCGAGGGGCTGGATAGCACAGAGTTTGCAGCAATTGTTGGCAATCTGCTTGATAATGCATTTGAAGCGAGCTTACGCACCCAGCAAGGCAACAAGGTCGTAGAGCTCTATTTGAGCGATGAAGGGGATGACGTGATCATCGAAGTTGCCGATCAGGGATGCGGTGTGCCGGAAGCATTGCGTGAGAAAATATTTGAACAGGGTGTGAGCACCCGTACCGATGAACCAGGTGAACATGGCATCGGTTTGTATCTGATTGCAAGTTATGTGAGGCGCTGTGACGGGGTGATTACGCTCGAAGATAACTCCCCTTGCGGTACCTTATTTTCTTTATTTCTTCCGAAAGTGAAAAAAAATAATGACGGAACCATTAACGCTGTTGATCGTTGAGGATGAAACGCTACTGGCGGAAATGCATGCTGAATATATCCGCCATATACCCGGTTTCAGCCAGATATGGCTGGCGGGTAATCTTGAGCAGGCGAGGATGATGATTGAGCGTTTTAAGCCCGGTCTGATACTGCTCGATAACTACTTGCCGGACGGCAAGGGAATTACGTTGCTGCATGAGCTGACCCAGGCGCGCTATCCGGGCGGCGTAGTGTTTACCACGGCGGCCAGCGATATGGAAACGGTCTCCGAGGCTGTGCGCAGCGGTGCGTTTGATTACCTGGTCAAACCCATTGCCTACGAGCGGCTGGGGCAGACCCTGACGCGTTATCAACAACGTCGACGCATGTTGGCGGGGAATGACAGCGCCAGCCAAAAGCAGATTGATGAAATGTTTAATGCCTACGCGCGGGGCGAACCGAAAGGGGATTTACCGACTGGGATTGATGCGTTAACACTAAATGCAGTGTTGAAATTATTCGCCGACCCGACGGTACACCATACTGCGGAAACGATCGCCCAGGCGCTTACCATCAGCCGAACGACTTCCAGACGCTACCTGGAGTACTGTGCCAGCCGTCATTTGATTATTGCGGAGATTATTCACGGTAAGGTAGGCAGGCCGCAGCGTATTTATCATGGCGGCTAAATGCTGATTTCTGACGTAGGCCGGATAAGATGTTTTAGCATCGACATCCGGCAACGGTGCGGTTTAAATGCCGGATGCGGCGTAGATGCCTAATCCGGCCTACATTTCACTGAGTATCAGCCGCCAACGACGGCTGAAGAAGAACCTGGTACCATCACTTCAGTTGCGATAATCACAACCAACAGCCCAACCAGAACCGGAACCGAGGTACGTTTCACCACTTCGAACGGAGAAATCTTTGCCATACCTGCGACAGCGACAACCACGCCGGAGACCGGGGAGATGGTGCGCCCAAGGTTTGACGCCTGCAGCATCGGGATAACAAGGTAAGCCGGGTTAATGCCGGAAGAATGCGCCAGCTTAGGGATCATTTCAACGAAGGCGTAGAACGGGGCGTTACCGGAACCCGTAGTCATTGCCGCCAGCATAGTCAGGATCACCAGCACCATCATCAAGATAATGCTCGCTGAACCAAACGAGGTGGCGATAGAAATCAGACTCTGAATAAAGCCGATTGTGCTCAGACCCTGGGCAAAAACACCCGCAGCGACTAACAACATCACCACGTTAGCAAAGGCATCCGCCATGCCACGGTAAGCGACTTCCAGACCAGAGAAAACCTTTTGGGTGTTGAACCCACGTACGAACTCCAGAATAGCCGCGATGAGCATGCACAGAACCAGAATCGTAATGATGTGCAACTGCGGGCCCCATTTACCATCAAAAATCAGGACGCCAACGATCGGGGTAAACGGCAGAATGGCGTAAAATGACGGGGCAGTCGTGGTGATTTCAGCCACATCTAACATTTCATGAGAAATGTTCTCTTTTTTATCCAGAAAACGCTGCCAGAAAAAGTGGGCAATCGCCATAGCAATGATGGCGGCAATAGAAATTGGCAGCGTGGTTTTAAAGGCGAAATCGATCAGCGGCATTTCCGCAGCTTTTGCCGCCAGCACCACATCACCGGATGTTGGTGAAAGAATAATTGCAGCAGGGGAGGCACAAATAGCCGCTGCAGCGCCACGGCTGATTCCAACGTTAACCATGACCGGGAACAGTGTTGCCATCAGCAATACGCCCAGACCGGTTGCTGAAGAAACCGCCAGTGACATCAGGCAGGCGACAAAATAGGCGGCAATCATTAGCAGGTAAGGAGAGTTGATGTATTGCAGGGGCTTGGAGGCCAGCTTAACGACCATATCGTTCGCGCCAATATGGGTCATATAGGCGGCAAAACCACACAGCATCATGATCATCATGCCGAGATCGCCACCACGGCTCATCAGCAAAATTTTAATATATTCAACAATGTCTGTTGCCGTATAGCCCGTCGATGCCGCGCTGGATGGCAACACTTTATGCCCCATCAGCGCACTGATAATCAACAAAACCAGACCGCCAACAAACAGTACGCCTGTCGCGGAATAACCTTTAATGATGTAGCGCGCTACACCTACAATAACCACAACCCCAATAAGGAGTTCAATAAATGTCAACATCGTTTCCCCTGTCGCATTGCTGCCCAGAAAGTAAAAAAACTAAAAAAAGTAAAAAGTGGTGACAGAATGTGCCTAATAAATCGATAACTCTTGCTGATTAAAATCAATAAAAATACGGATTCAAGCGATGGCTTAGCCGTTTTTTCAGCATCGTGGTTAAAAAAAGAATCTCACAATAAAAAACTGTGAAGTGCAGCGCCGGTGTGTGTGTTTTGTGGTGATATTGATTCTTAATTGTTAATTTATTGTAATGTTATTTAACTTTTCTCGGAGTAAAGAACAATTTATTGGCAATAAAGAGAAAATAGTTCCTATGAAATGGCTCAATAAATTAAGGGCTAATTATCTTAAAAATTTCATGCTGAGGAATATTCTGATTTTTTAGCTGCGCATTTTTGTTAAGCTAACATTAAGGTTGGGTTTGCTACAATTAATAATAAATCCCAGGATGGTAATTAAGTTGTGATTGTCGCTAAACGATATTTTCTCATTTTTTCATTTCTTTTTATTCAGTTAGCTTTCATTCCCCAGAGCGCTGCTGAAGATAAAGGCTGGTTCGCTACTTTTAAAGACAACGTCAGTGAAACCTGGCAGCAGCCGGAACATTATGATTTGTATATACCGGCTATTACCTGGCATGCACGCTTTGCCTACGATAAAGAAAAAACGGATCGCTACAATGAACGCCCGTGGGGGGCAGGATTTGGTCAATCCCGTTGGGATGATAAAGGTAACTGGCATGGACTTTATATAATGGCCTTTAAGGATTCCTACAATAAATGGGAACCTATTGGTGGTTATGGCTGGGAAAAAACCTGGCGACCGCTGGCCGATGAACATTTCCATACAGGTCTCGGTTTTACCGCCGGTTTTACCGCGCGTGATAACTGGAACTACATTCCGGTACCCGTGCTGTTACCGCTGGCATCGATAGGGTATGGTCCGGCAACGTTCCAGATGACCTACATTCCGGGAACGTACAACAACGGTAACGTCTACTTTGCGTGGATGCGTTTCCAGTTTTGATGGACTACCTGTATTGTCAGGTGGATTATTAAAAAGTCTTTTTAAAACAGCGTGATATCAGCGTTAACTGAAAAATAACGCGACATTTATCACTTTTTGATAAAGTTCGACTGGACAAAGTGCACCACAATTGTTGTACTGATACCCGACACAGCATTTGTGTCTATTTTTCATGTAAAGGTAATTTTGATGTCTAAGATTAAAGGTAACGTTAAGTGGTTTAATGAGTCCAAAGGATTCGGTTTCATTACTCCGGAAGATGGCAGCAAAGACGTGTTCGTACACTTCTCTGCAATCCAGACCAATGGTTTTAAAACTCTGGCTGAAGGTCAGCGTGTAGAGTTCGAAATCACTAACGGTGCCAAAGGCCCTTCTGCTGCAAACGTAATCGCTCTGTAAGCATACGACAGCAAGCATTCAAAACCCGCTTAATTGCGGGTTTTTTTTCGCCTCAGTGTGCGGGAGAGGCCGAAACCAGCCAGAATGCCAGGGCGGTCATCGCAAATGATCCCAGCAGATTCACCAGCACATTCACCATAGCCCAACCAAAGCGTCCTTCCTGTAGCAAAAACACCACCTCAGCCGAGAAAGTGGAAAATGTTGTTAGTCCCCCGCAAAAGCCAGTTGTAATCAGTACCTTCCACATTGGATCAATGTTTGTCATGCGATTAAACCATGCCAGACCCATACCAATGATAAATGCGCCAAGTAAGTTTGCTGCCAGCGTACCGAATGGAATGGCCTGATGTAGCGGGTTAAACCTCATGCTCAACATCCATCTTGCTACACTACCTGTACCACCACCGATAAAAACCGCTAAAAGGAGTTGTAACACTGCGTAATCCTGCTATTTGATTGTATATAGGATGAGTGTAACGCTGAATAATCGTGGTTGGCGAGCCTAACAACGTTTTCTGGAGGGAATATGTTCGTTGCAGCAGGGCAATTTGCCGTGGGACCTTCATGGGAAAAAAATGCAGAAACCTGCGTTTTACTGATGTCTCAGGCTGCGGGAGAGGGGGCATCGTTACTGGTATTACCGGAAGCGCTTCTGGTCCGTGACGATCTGGACCCAGACCTGTCAGTGAAATCAGCTCAATTGCTGGAAGGTGGATTTTTGACGCGCTTGTTGCGAGAAAGCGCGCAAAACGAGATGACGACAATCCTGACGATTCATGTTCCCTCTGTGCCTGGACGGGCGTATAACATGCTGGTGGCGCTACGGGCTGGTCAGGTAGTTGCCCATTACGCTAAATTACATCTCTACGACGCCTTTTCGATTCAGGAGTCACGAAATGTGGATGCAGGGGACGTCATAGCGCCGCTGCTGGACGTAGACGGGTTAAAAGTAGGGTTAATGACCTGTTATGATCTGCGCTTCCCAGAGCTGGCGCTGGCGCACGCATTGCAGGGAGCGGAAATTCTCGTATTACCCGCAGCCTGGGTACGGGGATCGCTTAAAGAGCATCACTGGTCTACGCTTTTAGCTGCAAGAGCGTTAGATGCAACGTGTTACCTGATTGCAGCGGGAGAGTGTGGTAATAAGAATATCGGCCAAAGCCGGGTCATCGACCCTTTTGGTGTGACCATTGCTGCTGCGGCGGAAACGCCTGCGCTAATTATGGCCGAGGTTTCTGCAGAGCGGGTAAGGCAGGTCAGAGCACAACTTCCGGTGTTAAGTAACCGACGTTTTGCGCCACCGCAATTATTATGACGTTTTTTTAAACAAGGCTTGATTCACCTTGTTACAGATTGCTATTGTGTGCGCGCGTCGAAAGGCCGTTAATATTCTCAGGTTAATATGGCGCTTTATGCAGCCTGGTTTAAGTGAAGAAGGTATCTATGGGTGAGATTAGTATTACCAAACTGCTGGTGGTTGCCGCACTGGTTGTTCTGCTGTTTGGTACCAAGAAGTTACGTACACTGGGTGGAGACCTGGGAACGGCAATCAAGGGCTTCAAGAAAGCAATGAATGACGATAATGCCGATGCTAAGAAAGATGCTGATGGTAGCGTTCAGGCTGAGAAGCTTTCTCATAAAGAGTAATGTCAGGAGCATGATGCTCATACTGCATACTCTGCATGAAAAAAAAACCGGCAATTTGCCGGTTTTTTTATTACTGATATGTAAGTGAGTATTACACGATTACTTCACTTCCAGCCCTTTGGCCTGCATGTCAGCATGGTATGAAGAGCGAACGAATGGACCGCAGGCTGCATGGGTAAAGCCCATGGCCATAGCTTCGGCTTTCATCTCATCGAACTCATCCGGGCTTACATAGCGTTGAACCGGCAGGTGGTGGCGGCTTGGCTGTAAATACTGCCCCAGCGTCAGCATGGTCACGCCATGACTGCGCAGGTCACGCATGACCTCAATGATTTCTGCATTGGTTTCGCCCAGACCAACCATCAGACCTGATTTAGTCGGAATCTCCGGGTGCGCTTCCTTGAAACGTTCCAGAAGCTTCAGCGACCAGTTGTAGTCCGCCCCCGGACGTACATTGCGATAAATACGCGGTACGTTTTCGAGGTTGTGGTTAAACACGTCTGGCGGCGTGGCGGTGAGGATATCCAACGCGCGATCCATACGACCACGGAAGTCAGGCACCAGCGTTTCGATTTTAATCGACGGGCTTTTCTCACGAATAGCGGTGATACAGTCAGCAAAGTGCTGAGCGCCGCCGTCACGCAGATCGTCGCGGTCAACGGAGGTAATGACGACATAGCGCAGCGCCATGTCAGCAATCGTCTGAGCAAGTTTTAACGGCTCGTTAGCATCCGGAGCAACCGGACGGCCATGGGCAACGTCGCAGAATGGGCAACGGCGGGTACAGATTGCGCCGAGGATCATAAAGGTTGCGGTTCCGTGATTGAAACATTCAGCCAGGTTAGGGCAGGAAGCTTCTTCGCAGACAGAGTGCAGGCCATTTTTGCGCATTGCCGCTTTGATGCCCTGGATGCGAGTGGAGTCCGCTGGCAGTTTTATTTTCATCCATTCCGGTTTACGCAGCAGGGCTTCACGCTCTGTTGCCACATTTTTTACCGGGATAAGAGCCATCTTATCGGCATCGCGGTATTTAACACCGCGTTCCATCACAATGGGTTTACTCATAGCTTGCGTGTTCCAGTTGCGAATTACGAAGGAAAGCGTTTCAATTCAAGGGAATGTTGCATTTATCAACTATTTTTGAATTAGTGATACGCAGTATATCATTGAAACGGGCCAGAAAGCAGCCTGACAGGCTGGCAAAATGTAAAATAGTTGTTGTTTTGTGCCATTTGCCACAACATTTGCCGTGGCAAAGTATGACCGTATTTTCAGTCTGCAACGTACTCGTGCGGTGGGTTACCCAACAGCGCTAATATGTTGGCCAGCAGGCGTGGGCGAACGCTCTCGGTCGTGGCTGCGCTATCCCACTGCGATACTTTCGCCATCTCCATTCCGGCGTAACCACAAGGATTGATACGCAGGAAAGGCGACAAATCCATATCCACGTTGAGCGCTAAGCCGTGAAACGAACATCCTCTACGAATACGTAATCCCAAAGAGCAGATTTTCTTCTCCCCGACGTATACGCCAGGCGCATCGGCTCGCGGGTGGGCATCAATGCCGATTTCCGCAAGTGTATTGACGACGGTTTGTTCCAGCAGCGTAACCAGTTCACGAACGCCAAGTTTGCGACGCTTCAGGTTCAACAGCACATACATGACCTGCTGGCCCGGCCCGTGGTAGGTCACCTGGCCGCCACGATCGCTCTGGATCACCGGAATATCGCCCGGCATCAGTACGTGCTCTGCTTTACCTGCCTGACCCTGGGTAAAAACAGGATAATGCTCTACCAGCCAGATTTCGTCATAACTGTTTTCATCGCGGGTATCGGTGAATTCGTGCATGGCCAGAGAAACTGGCTCGTAAGGTTGAAGACCGAGCTGGCGGACCAGAATTTTATCCTGATACAAAACGGCATCTCCGTAGATACTCACATAGAGTAGAGAATATAAAAGAGGGGGAAAAGTATATCACAGGAGGGAGGGGTTACCCGAGCGGGGATGCAGCGGGTAACCAACAGGATTTTACAATACCATGCGTACGATATCGATATTGCCTAATTCTTCGTACAGCGTTTCAACCTGCTCAATGTGTGTAGCAGTAATAGTGATTGAGACCGAGTGGTAGTTGCCTTTGCTGCTCGGTTTTACCGTCGGAGAGTAATCACCTGGCGCATGGCGCTGTACCACTTCAACCACCTGATCAACCAGCTCAGGCAACGCCTGCCCCATTACTTTGTAAGTAAATGGAGTAGGGAATTCAAGCAGTTCGTTAAGTTTGGTTTTCATGTCAGCTCCGGCGTTACATCAATAAATAATAACTCCCACAGCGTGTGGGAGTTATCTGGATACCTAGTATATGGGGACGTAAATCACACTTTCAAGTGTTCGATTTTTAGCCAAACCAGTGATGGAACATTAATTTAATGTAATCAATGATTTTCCCAAAGAAGTTGCCTTCAGGGATTTCCTGCAGGACTACCAGCGGGCGCTGTTCGATGGTTTTGCCATCCAACTGGAAGTTGATGGTGCCGACAACCTGGTTTTTCTGCAGCGGTGCATGCAGTTCTGTGGTGTTCAGCACATAGCTTGCTTTCAGATCTTTCATGCGGCCGCGCGGAATGGTCAGGTAGACATCTTTATCTACGCCTAACGATGCACGATCTGTGTTACCAAACCAGGCCGGTTCTGAAGCAAACTCTTTACCGACTTTCAGCGGATTCACGGTTTCAAAGAAACGGAAGCCCCAGGTCAGCAGTTTTTTACTTTCGGTTTCGCGACCTTTATAGGTGCGGCCACCCATGACGGCAGAGATCAGACGCATCTGACCTTCGGTTGCGGATGCAACGAGGTTATAGCCAGCTTTGTCGGTATGACCGGTTTTGATACCGTCGACATTCAGGCTGTTATCCCACAGCAGGCCGTTACGGTTTAACTGACGAATACCGTTAAAGGTGAACTCTTTTTCTTTATAGATAGAGTATTCGTTAGGCACGTCACGAATCAGGGCCTGGCCAATCATCGCCATGTCGCGAGCCGAGCTGTACTGACCGTCAGCATCGAGACCATGAACGGTCTGGAAGTGGGTGTTTTTCAGGCCCAGCGCGTTCACATAGCTGTTCATCAGACCGACGAAAGCATCCTGGCTACCGGCTGCGAAGTCCGCCATTGCCACACATGCGTCATTCCCGGATTGTAGGTTGATACCACGGATCAACTGGGAAACAGGAACCTGCATTCCAGGTTTCAGGAACATCAACGATGAACCTTTAAAGACCGGGTTACCAGTAGCCCAGGCGTCATTGCCGACAGTGACCAGATCGGTTTCTTTGAACTTGCCGGCTTTCATCGCCTGGCCGATGACGTAGCTGGTCATCATTTTGGTCAGACTGGCGGGGTCGCGGCGAGTGTCTGCGTTCTGTTCTGCCAGAACTTTGCCTGAATTGTAATCAATCAGGATATATGACTCCGCATCGATCTGCGGAACACCCGGGATCATGGTTTTAATATTCAGGTCATCGGCATGGGCAGCAGAGAGAGAAGCTGCGCAGAGAGCCGCGGTGAGCGCCATACGCTGCACGAAACGAGCGGAAAAAGTGGTCTTCATGGTCTGAACTACGACGTCCGTGATGAAATTAAAAAAAGTGCCCTACTATAGCAAATGCAAAACGGGCAGGCATCTGACTTTCCGCGTGACTTTGTTAATGTCATTTACAGAAACTGACAATTCAGATACCTGATTTACGTTATTACACGCCGGTGATGAAGGACTGTAATTGCGCCTCGGATTGAAGACGCTGCTGCAATGTGGAGGCTTCAGCTTTGCTGGCGAACGGCCCCATCTGGATACGCCAGACTGCGCCATTTTGTACCACCCGACCTGGGACGCCAAACTGCTGGCTTAAACGTTTTTGATACTGCTGCGCACGCGACTGCTCGCTGACTGCGCCAACCTGAACCACGTAACGTCCGTTGGCTACTGCCGCTGGAGCTGGTGCCGCGACGGCGGCTGGTGTTGCCGGTGCGGTGATGGTCGGTTGCGGAGCCGGAGTCGGCTCGCTACCTTCCAGCACGCCTGCGGCGAGGGTGGTTGGCGCACCGAGGAATCCACCGCTGTTCACTGGCGCACCGGTTGGATCATCGCTTTTCAGCGTGGAATTGCTGATCGGACGAATATCGCCTTGCGGCTGACCCGCATCCGATGGCGAAGGCATACTTCCCATATTACCGCCACCGCTTAAATCAGGACGCGCGGGCAGGGCATAGGTTTGCTTTGCGACTGTCGTACACGCCATACCCGGACCGGACAATGAACCATCCTGGGCGACGATGATTGGGTCGATACGCACTTTGGTGTTGTTGGAGGTATTCAGACGGTCTGCTGCTGCACGTGAAAGTGAAATCACGCGATCGTTGCCATAAGGGCCGCGATCGTTTATGCGCACGACAATCATCCTGCCGTTTGCCAGGTTAGTTACTCTGGCATAGCTTGGGACTGGCAGAGTCGGATGCGCTGCGGTCAGTTGCATCGGGTCGAACGCTTCACCAGACGCGGTTAAGTTGCTTCCGGGTTCCGCATCATAGATAGCGGCAAGCCCTGCCTGGCTAAAGCGGGAAGGGTCCTGGACGATTTTGTAGCTCTTACCATCACGCTGATAGTCCTGATTCGCCGTTGGGTTCAGGGGTTCAAAGCGCGGATCGGCCCCGCTGATTTCAACAATCGGACCATTACACACCGCAGGCTGCGGCGCGACAGCACCCTGTTGCTGACCATCATCACTCGAACACGCCGCGAGCATTCCTGCTGCGATGCAGATACCAAGCCACTGCTTACGCATTGCGTACCCCTTACACGCTTTTCGACAACATTTTTCTATGGGTGTGGATCGACATAACAATCCCGAACCCGGCCATCAGCACGATAAGTGCCGAGCCTCCGTAACTGACCAGTGGGAGAGGAACGCCAACCACGGGCAGAATACCGCTCACCATACCAATATTTACGAAGACATAAACGAATAATATCAACATTAAACCACCTGCCATGACGCGACCAAAGGTGGTTTGCGCGTGGGCAGCGATCCATAATCCGCGCATAATCAGCAAAATGTACAGCGCAAGCAGAATTAAGATCCCTACCAGACCCAGCTCTTCTGCTAATACCGCGAAGATAAAGTCCGTGTGACGTTCGGGTAAAAATTCAAGCTGCGACTGCGTACCGTGCAGCCAGCCCTTGCCGCGTAGACCGCCGGAGCCAATAGCAATTTTAGACTGAATAATATGATATCCCGCACCCAGTGGATCGGTTTCTGGATCGAGCAACATCATGACGCGCTGACGCTGGTAATCATGCATCAGGAAGAACCACAGTATCGGGATAAACGCCGCAACCAGAACCACCGCAACACCGATTAAACGCCAGCTTAAACCAGAAAGGAACAGAACAAACAGACCGGAAAGGGCGACCAGTATTGAGGTACCGAGGTCAGGCTGAGCGGCCACCAGCAGGGTGGGCATAAATATCAGCACCAGTGCAATGGCGGTATTTTTTAGCGATGGCGGGCAAACATCACGGTTGATGAAGCGTGCGACCATCAGCGGCACGGCAATCTTGGCAATTTCGGAAGGCTGAAAACGCACAATACCCAAATCCAGCCAGCGCTGCGCCCCTTTGGATATCGCGCCGAAGGCATCTACCGCCACCAACAGGATGATGCAGAATATATAGAGATAGGGTGCCCAGCCTTCATAAACCCGGGGCGGGATTTGCGCCATCACCACCATGATGACCAGGCCCATTGCGATCTGGCCGACCTTGCGCTCCATCATGCCGATATCCTGGCCGCTGGCACTCCAGATGACTAGCGAGCTGTAAACCAGCAGCGCCAGCAAAATAAGCAACATCGTGGGATCGATGTGGATTTTGTCCCAGAATGTTTTTTTGTTCGGATTATCCGTCACGATTATTGGTCCTCCGCTGCTGCAACCGCGGGGTTTTCTGCAGGCAGATTGGTGTTGTTGTCGCCCAACATAATGTGGTCAAGGATCTGGCGCATAATGGTACCCACAGCCGGGCCCGCGCCACCGTTTTCAAGGATTATGGCGACAGCAACCTGGGGCTTATCATAGGGTGCGAAGGCTGTCATCAGCTTGTGGTCACGTAAGCGCTCGGCGATCTTGTGCGCGTTATAGGTTTCATTGGCTTTCAGGCCAAAGACCTGGGCAGTACCGGATTTCGCCGCAATTTTGTAAGGTGCGCCAGCGAAATACTTGTGCGCAGTACCGTTAGGACGGTTTGCTACACCGTACATACCGTCTTTTGCGATTTCCCAGTAACCGGAATGAATGTCACCAACGGGGGGTTCGTGTGGCTGTACCCACGGTACTTGCTTGCCGTTTTCTGCCGTACTCATCAGCAGATGCGGGACTTTTACCAAACCGTCGTTGATAAGGATCATCAGCGCTTTACTCATCTGGATAGGGGTTGCCGTCCAGTAACCCTGACCGATGCCGACCGGAATGGTATCACCCTGGTACCATGGTTTTTTAAACCGTTTTTGCTTCCACTCGCGGGTTGGCATGTTTCCCGCGCGCTCTTCGGCAAGATCGATGCCCGTATATTGGCCGTAGCCAAACTTGCTCATCCACTCTGAAAGTCGGTCTATCCCCATATCATAGGCGATTTGATAGAAAAACGTATCCGCCGACTCTTCCAGAGAACGGGTGATGTTCAGATGGCCGTGCCCCCATTTTTTCCAGTCACGGTAACGTTTTTCAGAGCCCGGTAATTGCCACCAACCTGGATCGAACAGACCAGTATTGCGGGTGATGACACCTGCACTTAATGCAGAAACTGCGACGTAAGGTTTAACTGTCGAAGCCGGTGGGTAAACACCCTGCGTGGCGCGGTTAACCAATGGGGTGTTCGGGTCATTGAGCAACCCAGAGTAATCTTTACTGGAGATACCATCGACAAACAGGTTCGGGTCGTAGCTCGGCATGGACACCAGCGCGAGAACGCCGCCGGTACGCGGGTCGGTAACCACCACGGCGGCGCGACTGCCTGCCAGCAGCGTTTCAATGTACTGCTGGAGTTTCAAATCGAGGGTGAGATAGATATCGTGCCCGGCCTGCGGCGCCACTTCTTTCAGCTGGCGAATGACGCGGCCGCGGTTGTTCACCTCAACCTCTTCATAACCGGTCTGGCCGTGAAGTACATCTTCGTAATAACGTTCAATACCCAGCTTGCCGATGTCGTGCGTCGCCGCGTAGTTAGCCAGTTTGCCGTCTTTGTCCAGGCGGTCTACGTCTTTATCGTTGATTTTTGATACGTAGCCAATGACATGGGTCAGCGCAGAGCCGTAGGGGTAGTAGCGGCGTTTATAACCTTTAACTTCGACGCCAGGAAAGCGATATTGATTAACGGCAAAGCGTGCGACCTGAACTTCACTCAGGTTAGTTTTTACCGGAATGGATGTGAAACGGTGTGAACGGGCGCGCTCTTTTTTAAAGGCGGCAATGTCATCGTCCGTCAGGTCTACGACGTTACGCAGAGCGTCGAGGGTATCCTGAACGTTGTCGACCTTTTCTGGCATCATTTCTATCTGATAAATGGTGCGGTTAAGGGCGAGCGGGATTCCGTTACGGTCATAAATGATGCCGCGACTGGGGGCAATAGGCACCAGTTTGATGCGGTTTTCGTTCGAGCGGGTCTGATAATCAGTAAAGCGAACGATTTGCAGATTATAAAGGTTGGCGATCAGCACGCCGGTGAGCAGCAAAATCCCCAAAAAAGCGACCAGCGCCCGGCGCACAAATAGCGCGGACTCAGCCGAATAGTCGCGAAAAGAATTCTGTAGTTTCATCCGCTGCTTAATCTACTCAAGAATCAATGATCACTCACGGTGATAAGGATGGTTGGTGGTAATGCTCCACGCCCTGTACAGACTCTCCGCAACCAGAACCCGAACAAGAGGGTGAGGAAGGGTTAACGCTGAGAGTGACCAGCTTTGTTCTGCTGCTGCTTTACAGGCAGGAGAAAGACCTTCCGGCCCACCAATCAACAAACTGACGTCACGACCGTCCAGTTTCCAGCGTTCCAGTTCGGTCGCCAACTGCGGCGTGTCCCAGGGTTTGCCAGGGATATCAAGGGTGACGATGCGGTTTTTGCCTGCGGCAGCCAGCATCTGTTCACCCTCTTTGTCGAGAATGCGTTTAATATCCGCGTTCTTGCCGCGTTTTCCTGCCGGGATTTCGATCAGCTCAAAGGGCATATCTTTCGGAAACCGACGGAGATACTCCGTAAAACCGGTTTGCACCCAGTCAGGCATTTTCGTACCCACAGCGACAAGTTGCAGCTTCACGCATTAACTCCAGAGTTTTTCCAGTTCATACAGGCGACGGCTTTCTTCCTGCATCACGTGGACAATCACATCACCGAGGTCAACGACGATCCAGTCTGCGACGTTCTCGCCTTCTACGCCGAGCGGCAGCAGACCAGCAGTGCGGGACTCCTGAACAACGTGGTCTGCGATAGACATTACATGACGGCTGGACGTGCCAGTACAGATAATCATGCAATCAGTGATGCTGGATTTGCCCTGAACGTCTAAGGCGATGATGTCTTGACCTTTCAGGTCATCAATTTTGTCGATTACAAAATCCTGAAGTGCTTTACCCTGCAAGTGTTCCCCCTGGGTGAAAAGAGTTAAAAACGTCTGTTAGTATACCTGAACCAGAGGCGATATCGGGACAAATGTCTCCGAAAGCGCTTGTGAAGTGCGCTATCATCCCACCCCACGCCGCAGAATGCATCGCCATTTTTGTAAAACAATTTCTGCAAAGCTCTGAAGGGCGGGAAAAGTCAGGTTGCGGAGAATAACAGCCTGTCATGGGGTGTCAATGGGAGAGAAGCCCTTCGGCAGAAAAAACAGTGCTTTCACTCTCCGTCGTGCCATACAGCCCGGCTGTTAAGTACTTTCAGAACCGCAAAATCGTCGCAAAAATCAATCACGCTCCAGCAACCTTGTTCGACGCGAAAATGCCACATTGCTGCTGCCGGCATGGACAACAAACGGGCGATCAACACGCTCAATACACCCTGATGGCTCACCACCAGCAGGTTTTGGCACATTTTGTAATCATCGAGTTGAGCAATGAAGCGTTCCACGCGCAGGGAAAATGCCTGAAAACCTTCGCCATTAGTGGGCGTCGCGTTCTGCCAGTCGTTACACCACACGGCGTAGTTTTCGGCGTCTTCGCGCGCCAGATCGCGATGGTGGCGCATTTCCCAGTCGCCAAAAAACATCTCATTGAGCTCAGGCATGTTACGCACAGGAATCTCGCGATCGCCTAAGATCAACTGCGTTGTATGGCGGGCGCGCTCCAGCTCGCTGCACAGAACGTTGTCGACAGGCACATCGCGTAACAGCGTACTCAGCGTTTGCGCCTGAGCTATTCCCCGTTCTGTTAGTGGTGTGGGAGCGTGGCCGCTATATAAACCCGCGACGTTGGCTTCGGTTTCGCCATGACGTACCAACCAGAGTCTCATTTTTTCCTCTTGGGGTTATTCGCACAAAACATGATGTTTGCCCTGATTGCGCAGAGATTTTTCACTAAAATACCTTTTTTTACGTGGAGCGGCACGATGTCTTTATTGAAGAGCGCGCATGGTGGTAATACCCGAGAAGCCGCCGAACTGTTGGGCGTCTCGCCTGAGCAATTGCTGGATTTTAGCGCGAATATTAATCCGCTGGGTATGCCAGCAGGTTTAAAACGCTCAATTATCGACAATATGGACTGCGCGGAGCGTTACCCGGATGTCGATTACGCTAAACTGCATGCAGCGCTGGCGGAGCATCATCAGATTCCGGCCTCGTGGATCCTGGCCGGAAACGGTGAGACCGAGTCTATTTTTACCCTGGTAGATGGCCTGAAGCCACGCCACGCGATGATCGTGACGCCTGGGTTTGCTGAATATCGTCGGGCGCTACAATGGGGAGACTGTACGATCCATGAGTTTGCGCTGCGCGAAGACGATGGCTGGCAGCTTACCGATGCGATCCTCGATGCGTTAACCTCAGAGCTGGACTGCCTGTTTCTCTGCACCCCCAACAACCCCACCGGGTTATTACCGGATAACCGCCTGCTACGTGAGATTGCCTCACGTTGTGAGCGGTTTGGGATCAATCTGATCCTTGATGAAGCGTTTATCGATTTTATTGCCGGGGAGCCGGGGTTTATTCCGCTACTTCGGGATAACCCGCATATTTGGGTGCTGCGCTCGCTCACCAAGTTCTATGCGATACCGGGGCTGCGTCTGGGGTATCTGGTCAACAGTAACGAGCAGGCCGTTGTACAAATGCGCAGCCGACAAATGCCGTGGTCAATTAATGCGTTTGCTGCTCTGGCTGGCGAGATTATTTTACGCGACAGCGCTTATCAGCAGGCGACGTGGAAATGGCTGGAACAAGAGGGAGCGCGGTTTGAGCAGCAGCTACAAAACCTGCCCGGCCTGACGGTGTATCCCGGCCAGGCAAATTATCGTTTATTACGCTGCGATCGCGCGGATATTGATTTGCAACGGATGTTGCTGGAACAGCATGTCTTGATTCGCAGTTGTGCCAATTACCCTGGGTTGGACGCGCGTTATTACCGAGTTGCTGTTCGCAGTCAGGAAGAAAATGACCGCCTGCTGGCGGCATTAAACAACACGCTTAGCGGTACAACCCCTGCTGATTAATATAGTCAAGCACTGCGCCTGGCATCAGGTCGTCGCACGGCTCGCCTTTTTCCAGTCGCTCGCGAATGAGCGTGGCGGAGATGTTGAACCACGGCGTTTCGGCCAGGTAGATTTTCCCGCAAGGCAGGTTGTGCAGGTCATCCGGCGAATGAGTCAGGTGATCTTCCAGCCATTGCTGGTGCTTTTCCTGCGTCATTTCGAGAGGATAACCTGGACGTCGGCATACGATGAGATGGGTATTATCCAGAATCGTGTGGTAGTCGTGCCAGGAAGGGAAGGTCAGCAGCGAATCCTGACCAATGATAAACGCTAACGGCACATTCGGGCCTTGTTCCTCGCGCCACTCTTTTAGCGTTTGCGCGGTGTAGGAGGCCGTGTCGCGTTTCAGTTCGCGTTCATCCAGGGAAAACAGCGGTTTATCAGCAATGGCCAGTTCAACCATGCGCTTACGTTGCTCACCGGACGCTTCAGGCTGCGCACGATGCGGCGGCACGTTATTGGGCATGATGATGACCCGGGAAAGACCAATCAGATTCGCCAGAATTTCAACCGGTTTAAGATGACCATAATGCACCGGATCAAAGGTGCCGCCGAACAGAGCCTGCAATGATTTCATATCAACCATCAATAAAAACATCGGCCAGTGATTTATGGCAGAGCAAAAGGGACAGTCCCTCAAGTTCCGCCCACACTGACTGACCATAGTCTTGTTTAAGCGTAATTTCCGTACGCGTTAACAGCGTTACCGCCTGACGCAGCTGCGCCGGGTTCAGCCGGTTTAGCGCATCACCCATCATGCCTCGGCGATTTTGCCACACCCGGTGTTTATCAAACAACGTGCGCAAGGGGGTATTCGCCGACTGCCGTTTTAGGTTGACCAGCAACAGCAATTCACGCTGTATCGTACGCAGCAAAATAACCGGCTCACTGCCTTCCAGACGTAGCTGTTGCAGAATGTGCAGCGCGCGTTTGCTTTTGCCCATCAGCAGCGCATCCACCCAGTGGAACGGGGTAAAGTGCGCCGCATCGTTAACGGCTTTTTCTACGCGAGGCAGCGTTAGTTTGCCATCAGGCCAAAGCAATGCTAACCGTTCCAGCGCTTGCGCCAGTGCTAACAGGTTACCTTCATAGCAATAGCACAACAGCTGATTGGCTGCGTCATCCAGTTGCAGGTTATTGAGTTTAGCCCTCGCGGCGACCCAACGCGGGAGCTGTGCTTGCTCCGGCGTCTGGCAGCTGACCTGCACCGCATTATTGGCAAGTCCGGTATACCATGCGGCGTTTTCCTGCGCTTTAGTCAGCTTGTTACCACGAACAATCAGCAGCAGGTCGTTATGTAGCAGTGTGACGAGTGAAGCGAGCTGTTCGTTAATGGCGGCATTGGGGCCATTTTCAGGCAGTTGCAGGAGCAGGGTTTGACGGTTGGCAAACAGGCTCATCGCCTGGCAGAGTGAAAAAATCTCTCCCCAGTCGGTGCTGTTGTCCAGAGTGAAGGCGTGGTGTTCTTCGAACCCTTGTGTGGCAGCAGCCTGACGGATGGCATCCTGGCTTTCCTGCAATAAGAGGGGATCGTTACCTAAGAGCAAATACGCCGCGCGCAGCCCTTCATTGAGCTGTGCGCGGAGTTGTTCAGGGTACAACTTGAGCATCAGTTACCCAGCGTGGTGGAGACACGCGCCGGAGATGACGCAGGCTCTGCGGCTTTTGTCGCAGCTGGCTTAGCATTATCATCAGCATTGGATGACAGAGTATCAGCCAGATGTACGCTTGGCAGCTTACGAATTAACTGTTCAGCCGCTTTGTCATACATCTCTTTTACGATCATCTCCTGCTCGTTATCCTTCGCCAGTGCAGCCTGTGGGTTGTCAAAGAACGAACGATAAACTTTTGCGCTGATAGGGTAAATATCATGTCCTGGAATCAGCACGGTAGCGCTTACGGACATCACCATCTGGTATTCAGCTGTTTGACCGTTCTGGAATACCGACGCCGTATCCTGCGAAATGCTGACCGCGCCAAGACGTAAAGACGTCACATCTTTACGCATTGTACCGTCTTCAAGCAGCGTCACACCGTTCAGACGCAGCTGGTTACGGACCGCACGGCTTAACGGGCCGTTCGGATCGCCAGAGTTCAGGATCATGGTTTTCATTGAGGGTGGAACCTGCGTAGTACTACGCAGATGCCAGCCACACCCGGCGGTGACAAGCACCGCCAGAGATAACAACAATGTTGTCAGAAGTCGCACGCTTCCTCCCGCGCTTAGCCAACGACCAGATTGAGGAGTTTACCCGGTACATAAATCACTTTACGTACGGTAACGCCATCAAGATATTTTGCCACCAGATGCTCCTGGCCAGCACGTTCACGAACCTGTTCTTCTGTCGCATTTACCGGAACGGTAATTTTGCCACGGACTTTACCGTTCACCTGAACAACAACCAACGTCGAGTCTTCAACCATTGCGGCTTCGTCAGCTACCGGCCACGGTGCGTTGTCGATATCGCCTTCACCTTTCAGCGCCTGCCACATCGTGAAGCAAACGTGTGGGGTGAACGGGTTCAGCATGCGAACGACGGCCAGTAACGCTTCCTGCATCAGGGCTCTGTCTTGTTCGTCTTCCTGCGGTGCTTTCGCCAGCTTGTTCATCAACTCCATAATCGCCGCAATTGCGGTGTTAAAGGTCTGACGACGGCCGATATCATCGGTCACTTTAGCAATGGTTTTGTGCACGTCGCGACGCAGCGCTTTTTGGTCTTCGCTCAACACATCAACGTTCAGTTCAGCGACATCACCTTTGGAGGTATGTTCGTAAACCAGCTTCCAGACACGTTTCAGGAAGCGGTTCGCCCCTTCAACGCCGGATTCTTGCCATTCCAGCGTCATATCAGCCGGAGAAGCGAACATCATGAACAGACGTACGGTGTCGGCGCCGTAACGTTCAACCATAACCTGCGGGTCGATACCGTTATTTTTCGACTTGGACATTTTGCTCATGCCGGTATACACCAGTTCATGGCCTTCTGCGTCCTGAGCTTTGACGATACGACCTTTCTCGTCGCGCTCAACGATGGCATCAACCGGAGAAACCCAGTTACGCTCACCGTTTGCACCAACGTAATAGAACGCATCGGCCAGCACCATACCCTGGCACAGCAGCTGTTTAGCCGGTTCGTCAGAGTTGACCATACCCGCATCGCGCATCAGCTTGTGGAAGAAGCGGAAGTAGAGCAGGTGCATGATGGCGTGTTCAATACCACCAATGTAGATATCAACCGGAAGCCAGTAGTTTGCAGCTTCTGGATCCAGCATCCCTTCGTTGTACTGCGGGCAGGTGTAGCGCGCGTAGTACCAGGAGGATTCCATAAAAGTATCGAAAGTGTCGGTTTCGCGCAGTGCAGGCATGCCGTTAACGGTGGTTTTTGCCCACTCCGGATCGGCTTTGATTGGGCTGGTAATACCATCCATAACCACGTCTTCCGGCAGAATAACCGGCAACTGGTCTTCTGGCGTCGGCAGTACGGTACCGTCTTCCAATGTCACCATCGGAATCGGCGCGCCCCAGTAACGCTGACGGGAAACACCCCAGTCACGCAGACGGTAGTTCACTTTACGCTCACCCACGCCAAGAGCCACCAGCTTGTCAGCAATGGCATTGAAGGCTGCTTCGAAGTCGAGGCCGTCAAACTCACCGGAGTTAAACAGCACCCCTTTTTCGGTCAGAGCTTGTTCGGACAGATCCGGCTCTGCGCCTTCAGCGGTCAGAATTACAGGCTTGATGGTCAGGCCATATTTAGTCGCAAACTCGTAATCGCGCTGATCGTGCCCCGGAACGGCCATGACTGCGCCCGTACCGTATTCCATCAGGACGAAGTTTGCTGCCCAAACCGGGATCTCTTCGCCAGTCAGCGGGTGAACGGCTTTAAAGCCCGTGTCGACGCCTTTCTTCTCCATGGTTGCCATTTCGGCTTCAGCAACCTTGGTGTTGCGGCATTCGTCAATGAAGGCGGCCAGTTCCGGGTTATTTGCAGCGGCTTTCTGCGCCAGCGGGTGACCTGCGGCAACGGCCAGATAGGTCGCACCCATAAAGGTGTCCGGACGGGTTGTGTAAACGGTCAGCGTGTTGTCGTAATCGTTCACATCGAAGGTGATTTCTACGCCTTCAGAACGGCCAATCCAGTTGCGCTGCATCGTTTTCACGGTGTCAGGCCAGTGATCCAGGTTATCCAGGTCACGCAGCAGTTCGTCAGCGTAAGCGGTGATTTTGATGAACCACTGCGGGATCTCTTTACGCTCGACTTTGGTATCACAACGCCAGCAGCATCCGTCGATAACCTGTTCGTTCGCCAGTACGGTCTGGTCATTCGGGCACCAGTTGACAGCAGACGTTTTCTTGTACACCAGGCCTTTTTTGTATAGCTCGGTGAAGAATTTCTGTTCCCAACGGTAATATTCCGGGGTGCAGGTCGCCAGCTCACGGCTCCAGTCGTAACCGAAACCCAGCATTTTGAGCTGGTTTTTCATGTATGCGATGTTGTCGTACGTCCACGGTGCTGGTGCGGTGTTGTTTTTAACCGCAGCCCCTTCTGCTGGCAGACCGAACGCATCCCAGCCAATTGGCTGCAGTACGTTTTTGCCCAGCATGCGCTGGTAGCGGGCGATCACGTCACCGATGGTGTAGTTACGTACGTGGCCCATGTGTAGTCGACCAGAAGGATAGGGAAGCATAGACAGGCAGTAATACTTCTCTTTGCTCTCGTCTTCGGTAACTTCAAATGTGCGCTTCTCATCCCAGTGAAGCTGTACTTTGGATTCTATCTCTTCCGGGCGGTATTGCTCTTGCATGGCAGCCAGTGGTCCTGTTTTCAATACAGCTACAAACGTAGCTCTAGATGTGGTGTTTCAGATCCGCATAGCATAGCCCAAACGCCCGCGCCAAAACAGCCTTTCGCGCATTCAGCGTTGAATTCCCGCAAGGATAATTCTTGCACGAATTTACACACTCTGTGGACAGTCTTGCAAAGCGTAGCGTAAATAACGTCTATTATTATAGACAGTTAACGACCCAGGAGGCGAAGCGATGAACAAGGTTGCTCAATATTACCGTGAACTGGTAGCTTCACTGAGCGAACGTCTGCGTAATGGCGAACGCGATATCGATGCGTTGGTGGAGCAGGCGCGTCAACGAGTTATGCAGACCGGGGAGTTAACGCGAACCGAGGTGGAAGAGCTCACTCGGGCCGTCAGACGTGACCTGGAAGAGTTTGCTCTGAGCTATGAAGAAAGTCTCGATGAGGAGACAGACAGCGTCTTTATGCGGGTTATCAAGGAGAGTATCTGGCAGGAACTGGCCGATATTACCGATAAAACGCAGCTCGAATGGCGCGAAGTGTTCCAGGATCTCAGTCATCACGGTGTTTATCACAGCGGCGAGGTGGTCGGATTAGGTAATCTGGTCTGCGAGAAGTGCCACTTCCATTTAGCGGTTTACACCCCGGATGTGCTGCCGCTGTGTCCGAAATGCGGACACGATCAGTTTCAGCGCCGACCGTTTGAACCGTAATTGCTTATTGCCGGATGGCGACGCAAAGCGTCTTATCCGGCCTACAAATTGCACGATTTTGTAGGCCGGCTAAGCGTTAGTGCCATCCGGCGTGTATTAGGCGTAAAACTTCAGCCGTTCTGCCAGCAAATCGACAAATCCCTGGCGATCAACATCCACCATCACGGTGGCGTTTGGCTTATTGCCGCTCAGGAAGTAGTAGTCCACCACGGTCATTCCCTGGGTATATTTACCCTGAGTTTCCACGCCAACCCAGCGTTCAACGGTGGTAAACAGTTCAGGTTTCAGCAGCCAGGCAATGGTGCATGGGTCATGTAGCGGTGCACCGATGAATCCCCATTTTTCATCTTTGTGATATTCAAAGAAGAAATCGAGTAGTTCAGCAACGATCGTCGAAACAGGATTGCCGATAGCGCGGAACTGCTCGGTATCTTCACGATGTATTTGTGCTTTATGCGTGACGTCCAGCCCGGCCATCACCACCGGAATACCCGACTGGAATACGATCTCCGCGGCTTCGGGATCCACAAAGATGTTGAACTCGGCGGCGGGTGTCCAGTTTCCGAGGCCCATTGCACCACCCATAATCACGATACGGTCGATTTTGGCGTGCAGTCCAGGATGGCTATTCAGTAGCAATGCCACGTTAGTTTGCGGCCCGGTGGAGACAATCGTCATCGGTTCCGGGCTTTCACGCAGGGTTTTCGCCATCAGTTCCACAGCGGTACAGTCTTGTGGCGCAAAAGTGGGTTCCGGCAGCGCCGGACCATCCAGCCCACTCTCGCCATGGACGTTATCGGCGATAATCAGATCGCGCATCAGTGGTTTCATAGCGCCACCGGCGACGGGAATATCCGTACGCTTGAGCAACGTCAGCATGCGCAATACGTTACGCAGCGTTTTGTCGGGAGTCTGATTCCCGGCTGACGAGGTTATCGCTTTCACATCCAGTTCAGGTGAGGCGAGGGCGAGAACAATTGCGATAGCGTCGTCATGACCTGGATCGCAATCAAACAGGATCGGAAGTGCCATTGTTGCTCCTTGTAAGTGGGACTTTGTGACAAGGTTAACGCTGGGCTGTATGTGTTTCGAGAGGCGAAGGAATAAAGCGTGAGGTGGCGCGCACATGGAGATGCGCGCCAGCAAGATTAGTGCAGGATTTTCGCGAGGAAGTCTTTGGCGCGGTCCGATTTCGGATTAGCGAAGAACTCTTCTTTCGGTGAGTCTTCAACAATTTTTCCTTCATCCATGAAGATCACCCGGTTCGCCACTTTACGCGCAAAGCCCATTTCGTGGGTTACCACCATCATGGTCATCCCTTCATTGGCCAGTTCAACCATAACGTCCAGTACTTCGTTGATCATTTCAGGATCAAGCGCCGATGTCGGTTCGTCAAACAGCATGGCGATAGGATCCATACATAGTGCCCGGGCGATAGCGACACGCTGTTGCTGGCCCCCGGAGAGTTGGGCCGGGAACTTCTCGGCATGTGCTGACAGACCAACGCGTTCCAGTAACTTTTGCGCTTTGTCGCGGGCCGGCTTTTTATCGCGCTTAAGCACTTTTACCTGCGCCAAAGTAAGGTTCTCAATGATCGACAGATGCGGGAACAGTTCAAAGTGCTGGAACACCATACCAACACGAGAGCGCAGTTTGGCCAGATCGGTTTTTTTATCATTCACCACGGTACCATCAACGGTGATGACGCCCTGTTGCACCGGCTCCAGCCCGTTCACCGTTTTGATAAGCGTTGATTTACCTGAACCTGACGGGCCGCAAACCACCACCACTTCACCTTTTTTCACTTCCGTGGAGCAGTCGGTCAGCACCTGAAAGTGACCATACCATTTAGAAACATTTTTCAGGGTAATCATTAAACTGTCCTTTTCTTCAAATAGCTGACCAACAACGATGCGCTCAGACTGAATACAAAATAAACGGCGCCAGCAAACAGGATCATTTCAACCTGTGTGCCGTCACGCTCGCCAATGGTGGAGGCGGTACGGAAGAAGTCTGCCAGACTCAATACATAGACCAGCGAGGTATCCTGGAATAGTACGATGCCCTGGGTCAGCAGCAGTGGTACCATCGCGCGGAAGGCCTGTGGCAGAATGATCAGCTTCATCGACTGCCAGTGTGTCATCCCCAGCGCCAGCGCGGCGCTGGATTGCCCACGAGAAATACTCTGGATACCGGCACGGATAATCTCGGAATAGTACGCAGCTTCAAACATCGAAAACGCGACCATCGCTGAGATCAGGCGAATATCGGTTTTAGGCGACAGACCCAGTACGTTTTGCAAAAAGCCGGGCACAATCAGGTAGAACCACAGCAGCACCATGACCAGCGGAATAGAACGAAATACGTTGACGTAGCCTTTCGCAAACCAGGCAATCGGCGCGAAGCTGGACAGACGCATTACTGCAAGGATGGTTCCCCAGACAATACCAATGACGACTGCCGTAACGGTGATTTTCAGGGTGATGATCAGCCCGTCCAGCAGATACGGCAGGGAAGGGACGATAGAACTCCAGTCAAATTCGTACATTATTTGCCTCCCAAATTGCCAGGCAGGCGGATTTTGCGTTCGACGAGATTCATCACCAGCATGATGACGGCGTTAATCAGGACGTAGGCCAGCGTGATGGCGGTAAACGATTCCCATGCGTGGGCGGAGTAATCCAGTAGTTTTCCCGCCTGCGCCGCCATATCGACCAGGCCGATGGTGGAGGCGATCGCGGAGTTCTTCACCAGGTTCATCATCTCTGAGGTCATTGGCGGAACAATCACGCGGTATGCGTTTGGCAGCAGCACATAGCGGTAGGCCTGCGGCAAAGTCAGCCCCATCGCCAGCGCGGCGTTTTTTTGCCCGCGAGGCAGGGACTGAATCGCGGCGCGAACCTGCTCACAGACGCGCGCGGCGGTAAACAGCCCCAGACAAAGCATGGATGAGAGGAAGAACTGAATGTTGGGATCCAGTTCCGACTTGAACCACATGCCAATGTTTTCCGGCAGCAGTTCAGGAATGACCAGATACCAGGTAAAGAACTGAACGATGAGCGGAACGTTACGAAACAGCTCAACGTATAGCGTGCCGATCCCGGAAAGGAAACGATTTGGGACGGTACGTAAGATGCCGAATAAAGAGCCTATGAGGAAAGCGATAATCCAGGCAGTGATAGATAACGCGACCGTGACCTGGAAACCACTCCAGAGCCAGCCGAGATAGGTGGTGTTGCCGAACGGGGCCTGTTGTAAAAAAATACCCCAGTTCCAGTCTATAGACATAAATCTACTCCAGAAAAAAAAGGGTAGCAGCGCTACCCTCGAAGATTGTTATTCGGCGTTTTGCGGTTTTCAGGCCTGATGGGGAACGACCATCAGGCTTATAGTCTGTCCGTGCCGAGTAACAATCGAGAGGGAGGGGAAGCCTCCCATTTATTTTAGTTAGTTAAGCGCTTTATCATTCGGTTCTTTGAACAGGGCTTTCATCTCGTCTGACAGTTCGAAATTCATGTTCAGGTTCTTCGGTGGAATTGGATTTTTAAACCACTTATCAAACCATTTCTCAGCTTCGCCTGAGGTCTGCGCCTTGGCGATAGTGTCGTCCATCAGCTTTTTGAACTCAGGGTCATCTTTACGCAGCATGCAGCCGTAGGCTTCCTGAGATTGTGGCTTGCCAACGATCTCCCAGTTGTCTGGTTTCTTCGCTTTCGCGCGTTCGCCAGCCAGCAGGGCGTCATCCATCATAAAGGCAACAGCACGACCGCTTTCCAGAGTACGGAAAGAGTCACCATGGTCTTTCGCGCTGATGATGCGCATATCCATTTTTTGTTCTTCGTTCAGCTTGTGCAGCAGCACTTCTGATGTGGTACCTGAAGTCACGACCACGGCTTTGCCTTTCAGGTCAGCGAAATCTTTGACGTCGCCGCCTTTTTTCGCCAGCAGACGGGTACCGACAACGAAAATGGTGTCAGAGAAGGCTGCTTGTTTCTGGCGCTCGACGTTGTTGGTGGTGGATCCACATTCAAAGTCGAAGGTGCCGTTTTGCAGCAGCGGGATACGGTTTTGTGAAGTAATCGGGATCAGTTTTACCTGCAGATCGGGCTTGTTCAGCTTTTTCTTCACCGCTTCAACGATCGCGTTGGAGTAATCCTGTGAATAACCGACCACTTTTTGCTGATTATCGTAGTAAGAAAACGGTACCGATGATTCACGGTGACCGACAACGATCACGCCATTTTTGGCGATCTTATCCAGCGTGCTGCCTGCCGCGGGTGCTGCGTCTTCTGCGTGCGCCAGACCGGCGGACATTCCCATGACCAGCATGGCAGTGGCGAGCTTACGTAATTGCATATCCAACTCCTTTATCGTCTGCGCCAGGGACGCATTGATACCCATTGTGATGTTGTTATTGTTTGCTACTAAAACGTGCAGTCTTGTATGTGTTTGTTAACATTTAGTTTGGATGAATGTAAAGAATTTGCTGTGTTATTGTTTATTTTTGCGAAGTGCGCCGCACCATTTGGGGGCAAAAATATCTTGTTGCACTTTTCAGGTGCTACCGGCGCTCAACTTTGGTGCGACCAGGTTGCACATTCAGCCAAAACAGCGTTTGCCTTGTAGAACAAAGCAATAGACGTGCCAGAATGGTCTTTTGGAGGGGAGTTGGCCTGATAAGCGTAGCGCCATCAGGCAAGATGCTGCACAACGGCCGGATGGCGGCGTACCGCCTTATCCGGCCTGAATTTGATGGGGCACTGTTTTATTTGCGACGTTGGCGCAGGCTCATTACCACCGCACCAAAGCCAAACAGTGCAGTCAGCAGCCAGAGCGGCCAGTTACCGGTACGGGCATAAGGGGTCAGGCCCGTGGTTGGCGTCACGCTGGTGGTCAGAACCTGACGGGTAAACTGCGGGATCATCGCCTGAATCTCACCCTGAGGACCAATCACCGCCGTAATACCATTGTTGGTGCTACGCAGCAGGGGGCGCGCCAGCTCAAGGGAACGCATCCGCGCCATCTGGAAGTGCTGCCACGGGCCAATGGACTTACCAAACCAGGCATCGTTGGAGATAGTCAGCAGGTAGTCCGTATCCGGACGGAAGTTATCCCGAACCTGTTCGCCAAGAATGATTTCGTAGCAAATGGCAGCGGTCAGCTTAAAGCCGTGTGCATGCAACTGTGGCTGTACGTACGGGCCACGACTGAACGAAGACATTGGCAGGTCAAAGAACGGCGCTAACGGTCGCAGGATTGATTCCAGCGGGACAAACTCGCCAAACGGTACCAGATGGTTTTTGTTGTAGCGGTTGCTGGAGTCGTAGCTGTATGGACTGTCTTTACCCAGTGTGATGATGGTGTTGTAGGTGTCGTAACGATTCTGCTTGTTCAGACGCGCGTCCACGATACCGGTAATTAGTGTGCTGTTTTTCGATTTCAGCAGGTCATCCATCATGCTCAGAAAACGCTGTTGGTTAATTTCCAGATCCGGAATAGCAGATTCTGGCCAGATGATTAGCTGTGATTTGCCCATCTCGGGTTGGGTGGCGTCGAGATAAATCTTCAGGGTGTTGAGTAACTGACCTTCATCCCATTTAAGCGACTGCGGAATGTCGCCCTGCACCATCGAGACCTGGGTGGTTTTTTCCGGCTCAAGCGTGTACCACTGGATATAGCGCAGTGGAAAAGGCAGAGCAAAGAGCACGAGTGCGACAACCAGCGGCTTCCAGTTACGTCTCACCAGCGCCAGCGCCAACAGGCCGCTAACCATCATCAGCAGGAAGTTAATCGCCTCAACGCCCATTACCGGCGCCAGCCCCTTTAACGGACCGTCGATCTGGCTATAACCGAACTGCAACCACGGGAAGCCGGTCAGTACCCAACCGCGCAGGAATTCCGTGATTTGCCAGACTACCGGCGCGGCAATTGCCACCCGTAGCCAGGTGGTTTTCGGCCACAAGCGCGCCAACACGCCGGCAAACAGACCGGTGTAGAGGGAAAGGTATGCGGCAAGCAGAACCACGAGGAAAATGTTAACCGGGCCGGGCATACCGCCAAACTGCGCGATACTGACGTAAACCCAGTTGATGCCTGAGCCAAACAGTCCCAGTCCCCAGAAGTAGCCGATAGCGGCAGACTGGAGCGGACGGCGGTTGAAGGTGAGAGCCTGCAGGCCCATCAGCGAAACAATCGCAGCGGGCCAGATGTCATACGGTGAGAAAGCCAGTGTCCCGCAGGCACCGAATAATAACGCCAGCAGCAGGCGAATGCGCTGGCGTTCAATTAATGGGGCAAATGCCATGTAGTCTTAGATCCAGTTTCGGGTTTATTCGTCCAGTTTTGGCTGGGGTGAGTCGTCCGGAATTCTGACATGAACCTGAATAATACGGCGGCTGTCGGCCATTGCCACTTTAAACTGGTAACCATCAATGTCGATAGTTTCCCCACGCGCGGGCAGATGACCAAAGGCCTGCATGACCAGCCCGCCAATGGTATCGACTTCTTCGTCGCTAAAGTGGGTCCCAAAAGCTTCGTTGAAGTCTTCAATCGGCGCCAGCGCGCGAATAGTCCAGGTGTGGCGACTGAGCTGACGGAAATCAATATCGTCTTCTTCGTCGTACTCATCTTCAATTTCACCGACAATCAGTTCAAGGATGTCCTCAATGGTCACCAGACCTGAGACACCGCCAAACTCGTCGATGACGATAGCCATATGATAACGCTGGGAGCGGAACTCTTTCAGCATGCGGTCAACCCGCTTGCTTTCAGGTACGACAACCGCCTGGCGTAACACTTTCTCCATGCTGAAGGCTTCGGCATCGCTGCGCATAAACGGCAGCAAATCTTTGGCCATCAGAATCCCTTCAATGTGATCCTTGTCTTCGCTAATCACCGGGAAACGCGAGTGAGCAGACTCGATAATGACATCGAGACATTCGTCCAGGGTCTGGTTGCGTTTCAGGGTAATCATCTGGGAGCGAGGGATCATGATGTCGCGCACGCGTTGGTCCGCAATATCCATTACCCCTTCGAGCATATCACGCGTATCTTCATCGATAAGGTCGTTTTGCCCGGAATCACGGATCAGCTCCAACAGTTCGTCGCGGTTTTTCGGTTCACCGTGGAAAAGTTGGCTCAGTAACAGGGAAAAAAATCCCTTTTTGCTGTTTAAGGTGTCACTACTGTGTGAATTGTCGTCGCTCATGGCGTCGTATGGGTTCTCATGTTAGTTAATACAAAGCGCGTCATGCGTATACTCAGCTGTTGACGGCATGTTTTGCCTGATGGCGCTACGCTTATCAGGCCTACGAAAGGCATGAATGTAGGCCGGATAAGGCGCAAGCGCCGCCATCCGGCAAGCTACTATTCTGCAATCTTCTCGGCAATGTACGGATCCTCATAGCCCAGAGCAAGCATAATCTCTGTTTCGAGGGATTCCATTTCTTCCGCTTCATCGTCTTCGATATGGTCGTAGCCGAGTAAATGCAAGCTTCCGTGCACCACCATGTGCGCCCAGTGGGCCTCAAGCGGCTTACCTTGTTCCTGCGCTTCTTTCTCGACGACCTGACGGCAGATGATCAAATCACCCAGCAGCGGCATCTCAATGCCCGGCGGGGCTTCAAACGGGAAAGAGAGCACGTTGGTGGATTTATCTTTCCCGCGATAGGTCAGGTTGAGCTCATGGCTTTCCGCGTCATCGACCAGACGAATGGTTACTTCAGACTCTTCCTGAAACTGCGGGATCACCGCATCCAGCCACCCCTGAAACTGGCTTTCTGTGGGTAAACCGGATTCGTCTTCACATGCCAGCTGTAAATCGAGAATAACCTGACTCATTTTTGTTCCTGCTCCTGAGCTTCGCGCTTGCGTTCTGCAGCCTGCTCGGCTTTACGTTTCTGTTCTGCTTCTTCCCAGGCTTCATACGCCGTGACGATACGAGCCACCACCGGATGGCGAACCACGTCTTCGCTATGGAAGAAATTAAAACTAATCTCGTCGACCTCAGCCAGCACTTCAATGGCATGACGCAGACCGGACTTGGTGCTACGTGGCAGGTCAATCTGGGTGATATCGCCGGTGATAACCGCTTTGGAGTTAAAGCCGATACGGGTCAGAAACATTTTCATCTGTTCGATGGTGGTGTTCTGGCTCTCATCAAGAATGATGAACGCATCGTTTAACGTACGGCCACGCATATAGGCCAGCGGCGCAACTTCAATGACGTTACGTTCAATCAGCTTTTCAACCTTCTCAAAACCGAGCATTTCGAACAGCGCGTCATACAGCGGTCGTAAATAGGGATCGACTTTCTGGCTGAGATCACCCGGCAGGAATCCCAGTTTTTCGCCCGCTTCCACTGCCGGACGGGTCAGCAGAATACGACGGATCTCCTGACGCTCAAGCGCATCAACCGCAGCGGCAACGGCGAGATACGTTTTACCCGTACCCGCAGGGCCAACGCCAAAGGTGATGTCGTGGTCGAGGATATTTGCAATGTACTGTGCCTGGTTCGGCGTACGCGGCTTAATTACTCCGCGCTTGGTCTTGATGTTCACCGCTTTGCCAAATTCAGGCACGCTGTCTGCGCTTTGCTCAAGCACACGCGCTTCTTTGATCGCCAGATGAATTTGTTCAGGCTCGATGTCCTGCGTCTGACCGCGCATCGGGGCGGTATCGACGTACAGACTACGTAAAATATCTGCCGCAGCGGTGACGCAAATTGGGCGGCCGGTCAGTTTAAAGTGGTTATCACGGCGGTTAATTTCGATGCCGAGGCGACGTTCCAGCTGTTTGATGTTGTCATCAAATGGGCCGCAAAGGCTCAACAGGCGGGCGTTGTCTGCGGGTTCAAGGGTGATTTCGCGAGTGTCTATGTTCAAACTGTTCCTCTTATGCATGTCTCGCCGGACGCTGAACATTTACCGGCATCTAAGGAAATTATTCACGCCATGGGGGAAAGGCGCAAGCATTGCAATAAATATGGGGATGCCAGGGAAGATTACAAGGCCTGCCGGGACAGCGAGCCCAGAAGTGTAGGCCCGAAAAGTGTAGCGGTATCGGGCCTTTTTTACGTCTTTCAGCAGGATTAAGGCTGATAAATACCAACGCCCAGATCGTTTTCTTTGCGGGTACGCGCAATGACCGATTCAGGGGATTCTGCGATGCGCAGACCCATTTCGTCTTCGGTACGCACCACTTTGCCGCGCAGGGAGTTCGTCCAGACATCGGTAATTTCAACATCCACAAACTTACCGACCATATCCGGAGTACCTTCAAAGTTCACCACGCGGTTATTTTCGGTACGCCCTGACAGTTCCATAATGCTCTTACGCGATGTGCCTTCAACCAGAATGCGCTGGGTCGTACCAACCATACGACGGCTCCAGGCCATAGCTTGCTGGTTGATACGCTCCTGTAGAATGTACAGACGCTGTTTCTTCTCTTCTTCTGGTACGTCATCAACCATATCGGCGGCAGGGGTGCCAGGACGCGCAGAGAAGATAAAGCTGTAGCTCATGTCAAAATTGACGTCAGCGATCAGCTTCATGGTCTGCTCGAAATCCTGCGTGGTTTCACCTGGGAAGCCAACGATGAAGTCGGAGCTAATCTGGATATCTGGACGCGCAGCGCGCAGTTTGCGGATGATCGCTTTGTATTCCAGCGCCGTGTGGGTACGTCCCATCAGGTTCAGTACGCGGTCTGAGCCGCTCTGTACCGGCAGGTGCAGGAAGCTCACCAGCTCTGGCGTATCGCGATAAACTTCAACGATATCATCGGTGAATTCGATCGGATGGCTGGTGGTGAAGCGGATACGATCAATGCCGTCGATCGCTGCTACCAGACGCAGCAGATCGGCAAAGGATCCGATCGTGCCGTCGTAGTTTTCACCACGCCAGGCGTTGACGTTTTGCCCCAGCAGGTTCACTTCACGCACGCCTTGGGCTGCCAGCTGGGCGATTTCAAACAGAATATCATCCGCCGGACGGCTGACTTCCTCACCGCGGGTGTAGGGCACCACGCAGTAAGTACAATATTTATTACAACCTTCCATGATGGACACAAACGCGCTTGGCCCTTCAGCACGCGGTTCCGGCAGGCGGTCGAATTTTTCGATCTCCGGGAAACTGATATCAACCACCGGGCTACGGGTCGTGCTTCCACGCACTTTGTTGATCATTTCCGGCAGGCGATGCAGCGTTTGCGGCCCAAAAATAATATCGACGTAATGCGCGCGCTGGCGAATATGATCGCCTTCCTGAGACGCAACACAGCCACCGACCCCAATGATGAGCTTGGGATTTTTCTCTTTTAACAGTTTCCAGCGGCCCAGTTGATGGAACACTTTTTCCTGAGCCTTCTCACGGATTGAGCAGGTATTCAGCAGCAGCACATCCGCTTCTTCCGCCACGTCAGTCAGTTGATACCCATGAGTGGCATCCAGCAGATCGGCCATCTTCGATGAATCGTATTCGTTCATCTGACAGCCCCAGGTTTTAATATGGAGTTTTTTGGTCATCGACTTGCTCTTGCGAAATTGTGGCTGAAATGCAGGGCGCATAGTGTACTGCTTTGGCGCGGTTGTGACCAGTATGACGGATGTCAGCCTCAAGTGGTAAAAAATCCTGTAAACTTACACAATACATGTAACTGGAAAATTGACCATGACAAATCAACCAACGGAAATTGCCATTGTCGGCGGGGGGATGGTCGGCGGCGCGCTGGCGCTAGGACTGGCGCAGCATGGATTTACGGTAACGGTGATTGAACATGCCGCTCCTGCGCCGTTTGTTACTGGCGGACAGCCTGATGTCAGAATTTCGGCCATTAGCTCCGCCTCCGTGTCGTTGCTGAAAGGGCTGGGCGTCTGGGATACGGTTCAGGGAATGCGTAGCCATCCTTACCGTCGTCTGGAAACATGGGAATGGGAAAATGCCCATGTGATGTTTGATGCCGCCGAGCTTAAGCTGCCTTTGTTGGGCTATATGGTGGAGAACACGGTCCTGCAACAGGCGCTCTGGCAGGCGCTGGAAGTTCACCCTAAAGTTACGCTGCGCGTGCCGGCGTCGCTTCTCTCTTTGCATCAACATCACGATCGGCATGAACTTGAACTGGCAGACGGTGAAAAAATCAGCGCGAAGCTGGTCATCGGCGCGGATGGTGCCAATTCTCAGGTGCGGAAAATGGCCGGGATTGGCATTCATGCCTGGCAGTATGCGCAGTCCTGTATGTTGATTACCGTGCAATGCGAGCATTCGCCGGGAGACAGTACCTGGCAGCAATTTACCCCTGACGGTCCGCGCGCGTTTTTACCGTTGTTCGATAACTGGGCCTCGCTGGTGTGGTACGACTCACCAGCTCGCATCCGCCAATTGCAAGCGCTAAATATGCCGCAACTGCAGGCGGAGATCGCTAAACATTTCCCTTCACGACTCGGTAACGTTACGCCTGTGGCGGCGGGGGCATTCCCACTTACGCGTCGTCATGCGCTGCAGTATGTGCAACCGGGGCTGGCGTTGGTAGGTGATGCCGCGCATACCATTCACCCACTGGCGGGGCAGGGCGTTAATCTGGGTTTTCGTGATGTCGATGCGTTGATTGATGTGCTGGTGAATGCGCGTAGCTACGGTGAATCCTGGGCCAGTCAGCCGGTGCTCAAGCGTTATCAGAATCGCCGTATGACTGACAATTTCATCATGCAAAGCGGTATGGATCTGTTCTACGCCGGATTCAGCAATAACCTGCAGCCGCTGCGTATCATGCGCAATCTCGGGCTCATGGCCGCAGAGCGCGCTGGCGTACTGAAACGTCAGGCACTGAAGTATGCGTTAGGGTTATAGCTCGAGTGGTGCCTGATGGCGCTACGCTTATCAGGCCTATAAGTCATGTAGGCCGGGTAAGTCTTGCCATCACCCGGCGTTAGAAAAGCAAAAAGCTCGCCGAAGCGAGCTTTTTTAATATGGCTGGGGTACGAGGATTCGAACCTCGGAATGCTGGTATCAGAAACCAGAGCCTTACCGCTTGGCGATACCCCAACGGGTGCACCCACAAAGTGGACGACTTTTTGAAATTGGCTGGGGTACGAGGATTCGAACCTCGGAATGCTGGTATCAGAAACCAGAGCCTTACCGCTTGGCGATACCCCAACAATTTTTTGGATTTACCGAACGAGTCGATACGTCCTTAATATGGTGGCTACGACGGGATTCGAACCTGTGACCCCATCATTATGAGTGATGTGCTCTAACCAGCTGAGCTACGTAGCCAGATACTATCATATTCTTCGATGGCTGGGGTACCTGGATTCGAACCAGGGAATGCCGGTATCAAAAACCGGTGCCTTACCGCTTGGCGATACCCCAATGACCGTTGCGGTGAACCGCTATATCGAAGAAAAAATGGCTGGGGTACCTGGATTCGAACCAGGGAATGCCGGTATCAAAAACCGGTGCCTTACCGCTTGGCGATACCCCATCCGTGCAACGCTTACGGGTGAATGGTGCGGGAGGCGAGACTTGAACTCGCACACCTTGCGGCGCCAGAACCTAAATCTGGTGCGTCTACCAATTTCGCCACTCCCGCAAAAAAAGATGGTGGCTACGACGGGATTCGAACCTGTGACCCCATCATTATGAGTGATGTGCTCTAACCAGCTGAGCTACGTAGCCATCTTTTTTTTCGCGTAACCTTATCGGCGTTGCGGGGCGCATTATGCGTATTGAGCCTTGAAGCGTCAACCCCTTTTTCATTGAAAATAGCTGGAATGTGACTGTTTGGTTAGGTTGCGAACAGCATGACGCAATATTCGGCAATTATTAGTTATTAATTGTTTTTTTGCACAGAAAACAGACATAAAAAAAGAGCCCCGCAGGGCCCTTTTCTAAGGATTAACTTATTTATAAGCGGACTGGTGTACGCCAACCGCACGACCAGACGGATCGTTCATGGTTTTAAACGCTTCATCCCATTCGATCGCTTTAGCGGAAGAACAGGCTACAGACGGCCCGCCAGGTACGCATTCCGCAGCGCTCGCAACCGGGAACAACTCTTCGAAAATCTCACGGTACAAATACGCTTCTTTAGATGATGGCGTGTTGTATGGGAAACGGAAGCTGGCGGTTTCCAGTTGTTGGTCAGAAACTTGTTCAGCAGCGACTTCTTTCAGTGTATCAATCCAGCTGTAACCAACACCGTCAGAGAACTGCTCTTTCTGACGCCATGCGACGCTTGCCGGCAGGTAGGACTCAAAACATTCGCGCAGAACGTGTTTTTCCATTTTGCCGTTGCCGCACATTTTGTCCTGCGGGTTGATGCGCATCGCCACATCAAGGAATTTCTTATCCAGAAACGGCACGCGTGCCTCCACGCCCCAGGCTGACATCGCTTTGTTGGCACGGGCGCAGTCGAACATATGTAGTGCCTGCAGCTTGCGCACGGTTTCTTCGTGCAGTTCTTTTGCATCTGGTGCTTTGTGGAAATAGAGATAACCGCCAAATACTTCGTCCGAACCTTCGCCCGACAGCACCATTTTAATGCCCATCGCTTTAATTTTACGCGACATTAAGTACATTGGCGTCGAGGCGCGAATCGTCGTGACATCGTAAGTTTCGATGTGATAAATCACGTCGCGGATAGCATCCAGACCTTCCTGCACGGTGAAGTGGATCTCGTGGTGCACGGTACCCAAATGGTTCGCCACCTCCTGTGCAGCTTTCAGATCAGGAGCGCCTTCCAGGCCGACGGCGAAGGAGTGCAGCTGTGGCCACCAGGCTTCGCTACGTTCCTGATCTTCAACACGGCGTGCCGCGTATTTTTTAGTGATCGCGGAAATGACGGATGAATCCAGACCGCCGGACAGCAGTACTCCATAAGGAACATCTGACATCAGGTGGCTTTTCACCGCATCTTCCAGCGCCTGGCGCAGCTCGTTTTTATCGGTAACGTTGTCTTTGACTGCATCGTATTCAAACCAGTCGCGCTGGTAGTACTGACGAATTTCACCGTCTTTACTCCACAAATAACTACCGGCCGGGAATTCTTTGATTGTGCGGCAGACAGGAACCAGCGCTTTCATTTCAGACGCAACATAGAAGTTACCGTGTTCGTCGTAACCCATATACAGCGGGATGATCCCAATATGATCGCGACCGATCAGATAAGCGTCCTGCTCGCTGTCGTACAGGGCAAAAGCAAACATGCCTTGCAGATCATCCAGAAACTCTGGGCCTTTTTCCTGATACAGCGCGAGGATAACTTCGCAGTCGGAACCGGTCTGGAACTGATAGCGATCGCCGTACTCAGCGCGCAGCGCCTGGTGGTTATAAATTTCACCGTTAACCGCCAGGATATGCGTTTTCTTCACGTTGTACAGCGGCTGAGCACCGGCGTTGACGTCGACGATGGACAGACGTTCGTGTGCCAGAATGGCGTTATCACTGGCGTAAATACCCGACCAGTCCGGGCCGCGATGGCGCATCAGACGAGACAATTCCAGGGCTTTTTTACGCAGTTCAACTGCGTCAGTTTTAATATCGAATACGCCAAAAATAGAACACATAACCTTCTCCGTTAACCTGTTGCGTGATGCTTTTTATGTTTGCTTGATAAAGAAAATGCCGCAAAGCGGGAGAGGGCGCAAGCGAATTGCGGGTCAGAAAATAAAAAATGCAATGGTCATTGTGGATTGGTGAAAAAAGATTACAGAATAGACGTGTTTATTGATGAATCGACAGTTTTATGGCGGTTTTATTGAATGGAGAGACTTCGTGGGGCGGATAAGGCGATGACGCCGCCATCCGGCAATAACGCTGCATAATTGCCGAATAAGACGAACTTATGTCTTATCCGGCCTGCGAATCAAATCACATCAATTTCAGCAACAGACGGGTAAATCCAGCTTGGTCTGAACGGCATGTTGTCAATATCATCGAGCTTGGATACGCCAGACAGTACCAGGATAGTTTCCAGACCCGCCTGAAAACCTGCCAGAATATCGGTGCGCAGGTTGTCGCCAACAATGACGGTTTCTTCTGAGTGCGCCTGCATTTTGTTGAGCGCCGCGCGAATAATCCACGGGCTGGGTTTGCCGACATAAAATGGTTTACGACCTGAGATCTTCTCAATACCGGCACAGAGTGCTCCACAGGCGGGATAAAAGCCGCGACCGTGGGTATCCGGGTTAGTGGCGATAAAACGAGCGCCGTTGGCGACAAAATACGCCGCTTTATGCATCATGTCCCAGTTATAGGAACGCGTCTCGCCAACAATCACAAAATCGGGGTTCACGTCGGTAATGGTAAATCCAGCTTTATACAGTTCGTGAATTAACGCGCCTTCACCTACCACATAGGCCTTTTTTCCTTCCTGGCGACGAAGAAAATCAGCGGTAGCCATCGCGGAAGTATAAAAGACGCTATCAGGGACATTCACACCTGCGGTGGCGAAGCGGTTTGCCAGATCTTGCCCGGTCTGCGAAGGGTAGTTAGTCAGCAGGACTAACGGCAGACCTTTTTCCAGGATCCCAGTCAGAAATTCTGCCGCACCCGGTACGGCAACATTGTCGTGCATCAGCACGCCGTCGATATCACAAATTACATTCTTAATGGCCATGGACAATCCGACATTAAAAAAAGAAGGCATTACTATACACAAAATACACTACATCATTCGAGTTGCATCAAGGCGGCAAGTCTGCGAACCTCCGGAGCTTACTGAAGTAAGTGACTGAGGTGAGCAGATGCAGCTAACGCAGAGGCAGCTTGAAGGATGACGTGTATTAGCTTTCCAGCAAACGTTGCAGCAAAGTCCCGTTAAGCATTGCGCGTTTCACCAGCGCAAAGGCGCCAATGGCGGAGCGGTGATCCAGCGTGGACCGAACCACCGGTAAATTATGGCGAAACGCCTTCAACGCCTGCGTGTTGATACAGCTTTCTATTGCAGGCAGCAGCACTTTATCAGCCTCGGTAATTTCGCCCGCAATGACGATTTTCTGTGGATTAAACAGGTTGATGGCGATAGCGATGGTTTTACCCAGATGGCGGCCAACGTGCTCAATGACTTCAGCTGCCAGATTATCGCCTTTATTCGCTGCCTTACAGATGGCTTTGATACTGCAATCATCCAGCGTGAGCCGGCTTGGATAGCCTTGCTTTAGCAAGTTTTGTACGCGGTGTTCGATAGAGGCGTTGGCCGCAATGGTTTCCAGGCAGCCGAAATTACCGCAGTGACAGCGCTCACCCAGCGGCTCAACCTGAATATGACCAATCTCACCGACGTTGCCATTGCGACCGATGAAAATGCGGCCATTGGAAATAATTCCCGCGCCAGTTCCGCGGTGCACTCGCACCAAAATGGAGTCTTCGCAATCCTGGCTTGCCCCGAAATAGTGCTCAGCCAGCGCCAGGCTGCGAATATCGTGACCAACAAAGCAGGTGACTTTGAAGCGTTTTTCGAGCGCTTCGACCAGTCCCCAGTTTTCGACCTGAATGTGTGGCATATAGCGGATGACGCCGCTTTCAGGATCGACAAGGCCTGGCAGGATGACAGAAATTGCGATCAGCTCGCGGATTTTTCGCTGGCAGCTCTCAATAAAGATAGCAATGGTGTTGAGCAGCGCATATTCCAGCGTTTCCTGGGTGCGCTCCGGGAGAGGGTAATGCTCTTCGGCGACCACTTTACTGCTCATATCATAGAGAGTGAGCGTCGTATCGTGGCGCCCCAGGCGTACGCCAATGGCGTGGAAATTGCGGGTTTCTGTGACGATAGAGATAGCGCGGCGGCCTCCGGTGGAGGCCTGCTGATCGACTTCTTTGATCAGCCCGCGTTCGATCAACTGACGCGTAATTTTGGTTACGCTGGCGGGGGCAAGCTGGCTTTGCTCGGCAATTTGAATTCGCGAGATTGGCCCATGCTGGTCAATCAGGCGATAAACCGCCGCGCTGTTAAGCTGTTTTACGAGATCAACATTACCTATTTGAGCTTGTCCGCCTGGTGTCATTCTTTCTCTTACTCAGTAACGACCTCGTTGCCATTAACGATGGTCTTGATAATTTTAAAGTCGTGCGTGAACGCAGTCAGGTTGGCTACTTTGCCTGGCGCGATGCTGCCGAGTTGTTTGTCGACGCCAATGGCGCGAGCAGGGTAGAGCGTTGCCATGCGCAGGACTTCGTCGAGAGCGATATTCGCATGTTCGACCAGATTGCGTACACCTTCAATCATGGTTAATGATGAACCGCTCAACGTACCGTTCTCATCAACACATAGTCCATTGCGGTAGTATATTGTTTTACCGGCGAAAATGAACTGTTCAATGTTTGCACCTGCTGGCGCGGTCGCGTCGGTGACCAGGCACAGCTTGTCGCCTTTCAGGCGCTTGGCGTTACGAATGTTAACGTAGTCAACGTGCAGGCCATCGGCGATGATACCGCAGTAGATATCGGCTTCATCAAGAATTGCGCCCGCCAGACCTGGTTCACGACCGGTAATGTACGGCATCGCGTTGAACAGATGGGTCGCAAAGCTGATGCCTGCGCGGAAGCCGATTTTGGCTTCTTTGACCGTTGCATTGGAGTGACCCGCAGAAACCACGATACCGGCATTAACCAGTTTGGTGATGACCTCTACCGGGACCATTTCTGGTGCCAGTGTGACTTTGGTGATCACATCCGCATTATCGCACAGGAAATCAACCAACGCAGCGTCCGGCTGACGGACAAATCCCGGATTATGGGTGCCTTTTTTCACAAGGTTCAGCCACGGGCCTTCAAGATGAAGTCCTAATGCCTGATTCGGGTGTTTCGCCAGGTATTCACGCATCACGCGAACACCCTGTTTCATCAGGTCATCGCTGGTGGTGATAAGCGTTGGCAAATAGTTGGTGCAGCCAGATTTTTCATTGGCTTTCTGCATGATTTCCAGCGTTTCAACAGTCACGGCTTCTGCCGTATCGTTAAACTGTACACCGCCGCAGCCGTTTAGCTGTACATCAATAAAACCGGGGGAAACAATGGCCCCATTCAGTGAGCGCTGTTCAATTCCTGACGGTAACTCAGCCAGTGGGCAAACGCTGTCAATCAGGCCATTGGCGACAACAATCGCATGGTCATCAAGAATTTCGTGACCGGTAAAGATCCGGCCCTGGGTTAAAGCATACATTCCGACCCCCGATTTCAAAAAATGCCGCCCTGCAACTCATCGACAGGGCGGAGACATCAATTACAGACCTTTAATATTTTCCGCTTCTAACTCGTTGAAGTATTTCAGCGTCTTCACTTTCAGTTCCATGGTGGAAGGCTCATCGCAGACCACAACGGCTTTTGGATGCAACTGCAGGCAGCTGATGGTCCACATGTGGTTAACGTTGCCTTCAACGGCGGCTTGCAGCGCCTGTGCTTTCTGGTGGCCCAGAACCAGGATCATCACCTCTTCTGCATCCAGCAGGGTACCCACGCCAACGGTCAGCGCATATTTAGGCACCTGGCTTACGTCGCCGTCAAAGAAGCGTGAGTTAGCAACACGTGTGTCGTGAGTCAACGTTTTGATACGGGTACGGGAAGCCAAAGAGGAAGCCGGTTCGTTGAACGCGATGTGACCATCGTTGCCTACACCGCCCATAAACAGGTGGATTTTACCGTAAGAACGGATTTTTTCTTCATACTGACGGCATTCTGCATCAATATCCGGCGCGTTACCATTGAGGAGGTTGATGTTTTCTGCTGGAATATCAACGTGATCAAAGAAATTGCGGTGCATAAAGCTGTGGTAGCTTTCCGGATGTTCTTTCGGCAGGCCAACATATTCGTCCATATTGAAAGTAACAACATGCTTGAAGCTCACCTGGCCCGCTTTGTGCATTTCAACCAATGCTTTATAAGCTGTCAGCGGAGTACCGCCAGTCGGCAGGCCCAGAACGAACGGACGATCTGCCGTTGGTTTGAACGCGTTAATACGGTTAACGATATGGCGAGCAGCCCATTTGCCGACTTGTTCAGCGGTATTCAGGGGGATCAGTCTCATTCTTCACCTCAAAAGTAAATGTAAGCAATTGGCGGATTGAGTCTCTGTGCAGTATTAAGCGTAACCTGGTTTTGCATCGGTAAGGATCAATCCGTTTCGATTTTTTGAATGATAAAATAAGTTTTCGTAGTTAGCCAGTGGAAGGGAGGGTTGATAACGATATTTGGTGACTGAAATCACAAAAAACACGCGTTTAATTTGCGATACGAATTAATTTTTCACACACTCTGAATGTAGATGAATGGTTAATATCGTTGTTCCAGAATCTTGCTGTCAGGAATGGTCACACAATAAAAATATGGCTTCAAAGAAGCCTAATCGGGGTCTCGTAGGGGGAATAAAATGAATATTTTAGGTTTTTTCCAGCGGCTGGGTAGGGCGTTACAGCTTCCCATCGCTGTGCTGCCAGTCGCGGCACTGCTGCTGCGATTCGGCCAACCAGATTTACTTAACGTACCCTTCATCGCGCAAGCGGGTGGGGCCATCTTTGATAACCTCGCGTTAATATTTGCGATCGGTGTTGCTTCCAGCTGGTCAAAAGACAGCGCAGGTGCAGCAGCGCTGGCAGGTGCGGTCGGTTATTTCATATTGACCAAAGCAATGGTTACCATTAACCCTGCAATCAATATGGGTGTGCTGGCTGGTATCATCACCGGTCTGGTCGGCGGTGCCGTGTATAACCGCTGGTCTGGTATCAAACTGCCTGACTTCCTGAGTTTCTTTGGCGGCAAACGCTTCGTGCCGATCGCTACTGGCTTCTTCTGTCTGGTGCTGGCTGCTATCTTCGGTTACGTATGGCCACCGGTACAGAACGCCATCCATGCGGGTGGTGAGTGGATCGTGGGCGCTGGCGCGCTGGGTTCCGGTATCTTTGGTTTCATCAACCGTCTGCTGATCCCAACCGGTCTGCATCAGGTGCTGAATACTATTGCCTGGTTCCAGATTGGCGAATTTACTAACGCTGCAGGTACCGTATTCCACGGTGACATCAACCGTTTCTACGCGGGTGACGGCACTGCGGGTATGTTCATGTCTGGCTTCTTCCCGATCATGATGTTTGGTCTGCCGGGTGCGGCGCTGGCGATGTACTTCGCGGCTCCGAAAGCACGTCGTCCGATGGTTGGCGGTATGCTGCTGTCCGTTGCGATCACCGCGTTCCTGACCGGTGTTACCGAGCCGCTGGAATTCCTGTTCATGTTCCTGGCTCCGCTGCTGTACCTCCTGCACGCACTGTTAACGGGTATCAGCCTGTTCGTTGCAACACTGCTGGGGATCCACGCGGGCTTCTCCTTCTCCGCAGGTGCTATCGACTACGTGTTGATGTACAACCTGCCGGCAGCAAGTAAGAACGTCTGGATGCTGGTGGTGATGGGTCTGGTGTTCTTCGTCATCTACTTTGTGTTGTTCAGCGCGGTTATTCGTATGTTTAACCTGAAAACGCCGGGCCGCGAAGATAAAGAAGACGATATCGTTACTGAAGAAGCCAACAGCAACACTGAAGAAGGTTTGGCTCAACTGGCAACCAGCTACATTGCAGCGGTTGGCGGCACTGATAACCTGAAAGCGATTGATGCCTGTATCACTCGTCTGCGTCTGACCGTTGCCGACTCCGGTCGCGTAAACGATGCGATGTGTAAACGTTTAGGAGCATCGGGTGTCGTTAAGCTGAATAAGCAAACAATTCAGGTCATCGTGGGTGCGAAAGCTGAATCCATCGGCGACGAAATGAAGAAAGTTGTCGCGCGTGGCCCGGTGGCAGCAGCGTCTGGTGAAAGTGCGCCAGCAGCAGCGGCTCCGGTAGCAAAACCGCAGGCGGTAGCGAATTCAGTCACCGTTGAAGCGCTGGTTTCTCCGATCACCGGTGACGTAGTTGCGCTGGAGCAGGTTCCTGATGAAGCCTTCGCCAGCAAAGCTGTAGGCGACGGCGTGGCGGTGAAACCAACGGATAAAATCGTGGTTGCTCCGGCTGCGGGCACCATCGTGAAAATCTTCAACACTAACCACGCGTTCTGCCTGGAAACTGTTAAAGGCGCGGAAATCGTGGTCCATATGGGCATCGACACCGTCGCGCTGGAAGGTAAAGGCTTTAAGCGTCTGGTTGAAGAAGGTGCGGAAGTTACTGCAGGCCAACCGATTCTGGAAATGGATCTGGAGTTCCTGAACGCTAACGCACGTTCTATGATAAGCCCGGTTGTGTGCAGCAACAGCGATGATTTCGGCGCTCTGGTCATTAAAGCCGAAGGTCACGTGGTTGCCGGTCAAACACCACTGTATGAGATTAAAGGTAAGTAACTGCTCCTGAGTAAAGTGAGTTAAGTGCCTTAAGCGGCGGGGGATAGTCCTCCGCCGCTTTTTTTTGCAGCAAATGCCCTCATATCTCCTGCTGAACAGCTTTTTTGTGCAACTAATAGTTGTCTCCTGACGTCGCTTATAAGATCATACTCCGTTATACGTTGTTTACGCTTTGAGGAATCCACGATGAGTGAGGCTGAAGCCCGCCCGAGTAACTTTATTCGTCAGATCATCGATGAAGATCTGGCCAGTGGTAAGCACACCACTATCCATACCCGTTTTCCGCCGGAGCCAAATGGCTATCTGCACATTGGCCACGCGAAATCCATTTGTCTGAACTTTGGCATTGCGCAAGATTACCAGGGCCAGTGCAACCTGCGTTTTGATGATACGAACCCGGTTAAAGAAGATATCGAGTACGTTGAGTCGATTAAAAACGACGTTGAATGGTTAGGTTTCCACTGGACTGGCGACATTCGCTACTCTTCGGATTACTTCGATCAGCTTCACGCCTATGCGGTAGAGCTTATTAATAAAGGGCTGGCGTACGTTGACGAACTGTCAGCGGACGAAATCCGCGAATACCGTGGCACGTTGACTCAGCCAGGTAAAAACAGCCCGTACCGCGATCGTAGCGTTGAAGAGAACCTGGCGCTGTTCGAAAAAATGCGTACCGGTGGCTTTGAAGAAGGTAAGGCCTGCCTGCGTGCGAAAATCGATATGGCTTCGCCGTTTATCGTGATGCGCGATCCGGTGCTGTACCGCATTAAGTTCGCCGAACACCATCAGACCGGCAACAAGTGGTGCATCTACCCGATGTACGACTTTACCCACTGCATCAGCGATGCGCTGGAAGGCATTACGCATTCACTGTGTACGCTGGAGTTCCAGGATAACCGTCGTCTGTACGACTGGGTGCTGGACAACATCACCATTCCGGTTCATCCGCGCCAGTACGAATTCTCGCGCCTGAATCTGGAATACACCGTGATGTCCAAGCGCAAGCTGAACGAGCTTGTGACCGACAAGCACGTTGAAGGCTGGGACGATCCGCGTATGCCGACGATCTCTGGTCTGCGTCGTCGCGGTTACACCGCTGCCGCGATCCGTGAGTTCTGCAAACGTATTGGTGTGACCAAACAGGACAACACCATTGAGATCGCTTCTCTGGAATCCTGCATCCGCGAAGATCTGAACGAAAATGCTCCGCGCGCGATGGCGGTTATCGATCCGGTGAAACTGGTTATCGAAAATTACCCGCAGGGCGAAAGCGAGCTGGTCACTATGCCTAACCATCCGAATAAACCGGAAATGGGTAGCCGTGAAGTACCGTTTAGCGGTGAAATTTGGATCGATCGCGCAGACTTCCGCGAAGAAGCGAACAAGCAGTACAAGCGTCTGGTGATGGGTAAAGAAGTACGTCTGCGTAATGCTTACGTGATCAAGGCCGAACGTGTTGAGAAAGATGCAGAAGGGAAGATCACCACCATTTTCTGCACCTACGATGCTGACACCCTGAGCAAAGATCCGGCCGATGGTCGTAAGGTTAAAGGCGTTATTCATTGGGTGAGCGCGTCCCATGCGCTACCGATTGAAATCCGTCTGTACGACCGTCTGTTTAGCGTGCCAAACCCAGGTGCGGCGGAAGACTTCCTGTCCGTTATTAACCCTGAATCGCTGGTCATTAAGCAGGGTTACGGTGAGCCGTCGCTGCAGGCTGCGGTTGCAGGTAAAGCGTTCCAGTTTGAGCGTGAAGGTTACTTCTGCCTGGACAGCCGTTATGCAACGGCTGACAAGCTGGTGTTTAACCGTACCGTTGGTCTGCGTGATACGTGGGCTAAAGCGGGCGAATAAGTCGCAACACATCCTCTCTAAACGCCGCTTCATGCGGCGTTTTTTTTCGCAATAAAACCGTTTGACAGGCTCCGTTTGCGCAGCGAATTAATTACATGTCTGTAATAATAAATCGGCTGAATGTTTTTACGTTTAAATAACTTACCTCAATGTGAAATGGGCTGAAACCGATTTCATCTCTATGGAAAACAAGCGATTTTTTCATTTTATCAACGCTTTTTTATCTCCCAATGAAAATGTAACAGAAAGCAATGAAATATGTGCGGTTGCTCATACTATTACATACTCGTTACAGAAAGAGATTGATAATTCGCGTCGCGAAAAATAGTCTATTCATTGTAGTCACTGAGGTTTTCTTGGCGCTACTTTTTTAATTTTTGTTTTTTCGCTGTCCGCTTATATCGGCAGCATTTTTATGTCAAAGAGGATTAACATATGCGTACGTTTAGTGGCAAACGTAGTACGCTGGCGCTGGCTATCGCCGGTATCACAGCAATGTCGGGTTTTGTTGTCGCTCCGCAGGCACACGCCGAAGGATTTATTGATGACTCAACCTTAACCGGCGGCATCTATTACTGGCAGCGTGAGCGTGACCGTAAAGATGTGACCGATCATGACAAATACAAAACCAACCTTTCTCACTCCACCTGGAACGCTAACCTCGACTTCCAGTCCGGTTATGCGGCCGATATGTTTGGTATTGATATCGCAGCATTTACCGCTATTGAAATGAACGAAAGTAGCGAAAGCGGCCATCCAAACGAAATCGCATTCTCTTCCAAAAATAAAGGCTATGACGAGGATTACTCCGGCGATAAGAGCGGGATTAGCCTTTATAAAGCAGCAGCTAAATTTAAATACGGCCCAACCTGGGCGCGTGCCGGTTACATTCAACCAACCGGGCAGACTCTGCTGGCACCGCACTGGAGCTTTATGCCAGGTACCTATCAGGGGGCTGAAGCCGGTGCCAACTTCGACTATGGTGATGCTGGCGCACTAAGCTTCTCCTATATGTGGGCTAACGAATATAAAGCACCGTGGCACACCGAAGTCGATAAATTCTATCAGGCTGATAAAAAGACCAGCGTTGATTACCTGCATTCAATCGGCGCGAAATATGACTTCAAAAATAACCTGTTGCTGGAAGCGGCATTTGGTCAGTCTGAAGGCTACGTCGATCAGTACTTCGCCAAAGCCAGCTACAAATTCGATTTAGGCGGTAACCCGTTTACTACCAGCTATCAATTCTACGGCGCACGTGACAAAGTTGACGATCGCACCGTGAACGATATTTATGACGGCACGGCCTGGCTGCAGGCGCTGACCTTCGGTTATAAAGTAGCGGAAGTGGTTGACCTGCGTCTGGAAGGCACATGGGTTAAAGCAGATGGGCAGCAAGGCTACTTCCTGCAGCGTATGACCCCGACCTACGCCTCATCAAACGGTCGCCTGGACGTGTGGTGGGATAACCGTTCTGACTTCAACGCCAACGGCGAAAAGGCAGTCTTCTTCGGCGCAATGTATGACCTGAAGAACTGGAACCTGCCGGGCTGGGCAGTGGGCGCGTCCTACGTTTACGCATGGGATGCCAAACCCGCTACCTGGCAGCTCAACCCGGATGCGTACTACGACAAAAACCGCACTATCGAAGAATCTTCTTACAGCCTGGATGCGGTTTACACCCTGCAGGATGGTCGTGCGAAGGGCACTATGTTTAAACTGCACTTCACCCAGTACGACAACCATTCAGATATTCCGAGCTGGGGTGGTGGTTACGGCAACATCTTCCAGGATGAGCGCGACGTGAAATTCATCGTTATTGCTCCGTTCACTATCTTCTAATGCCAATAGCGGCAGGCCGTGCGCCTGCCGCCTCGTTGAGGAACGTGCTATGAAAAAACTGATACTCATCGCCGTTATGGCATCAGGGCTGGTGGCTTGTACGCAATCCCCTGCACCGAAAGAAGACAGCCGTCTGAAAGAAGCCTACAGCGCGTGTATTAATACCGCTCAAGGATCGCCGGAAAAAATAGAAGCCTGCCAAAGCGTGTTGAATGTACTGAAGAAAGAAAAACAGCACCAGCAGTTTGCCAATGAAGAAAGCGTACGCGTGCTGGATTATCAACAGTGTATCCAGGCCACGCGCACGGGTAACGATCAGGCCGTTAATGCTGATTGTGATAAAGTCTGGCAGGAAATCCGCAGCAAGAATGCCGCGCAGTAATTCAAAAAATGAAAAAGACAACGGGCGGAGAATTTTCCGCCCGTTTGCATTTCAGAGCTTATTTTCCACTGGTTGATAACCCCGACTCAGCCGGACAAACAGTATTGCCGTGGCGGCGAGTCCGCAAAGTGCCGCGCACACAATAAAGAAGGGTATGCGCCAGCCCCATTCCGAGATCTGATCGTGTCCCAGGGTGGCGTTCAGACCGTAACCAATCAGCGCCGCCACCACAATGGCGACCTGTTGACTGGCCGACTGCCAACTGGTGTAGAAGCCTTTATTGCCAGGCGTGGCGATTTCCGAAAGATAAACCGAGACGCCGCCTAACTCTACGCCTGCAGAAAATCCCTGTAATAGTCGTCCAAGTAATACCAGCACGGGAGCCAGCAGGCCAATACTGTGATAGCCAGGTACCAGGGCTATCAGCAGGGTACCGCAGCCCATAATCGCCAGCGTCACCATCAGGCCTTTACGACGACCAATTCTGTCGATATAAGCACCCAGCACAATGGCGCCAACGGGTCGCATTAAGAAACCCGAACCAAAAACGGCGAAAGTTAACATTAGCCCGGCAAATTCACTCTCCGCGGGAAAGAAGGTCTTTGCAATATAGGTGGCGTAAAACCCGAACAGAAAAAAGTCGAACTGTTCGAGAAAATTACCGCTGGTTACCCGCAGTATTGCGCCGAAAGTTCCGGCGCGCGATGGTTGTTGTGTCATTGGGTTTGCTCCACTGTCTTATCATAATATTTATAGAGGTAAGAGTGTGCGGGTTAGTTGTCTGTGACCCCCGCCTGTTTGCCGCGCCGTTTCTCAATCGCCCACTTGAGTAAGGCTGCGCAGCGGTAAAATCCATGGGCAAATTTTCCGTAAGGAATGGTCAGAAAGAGCGCCATGACCACGCCGAGGTGGATGGCGAGCAAAATAGCCATCCAGGACGAGTCTCTTCCTGCCAGCAGAGCTAAACCGGTCAGACTGGTCAGCAGCAGCAGTAAAATAAAACCGCGATCCATCGGTTTTTGCCGCGCGTCGCCATGTAGCGGTGAGCGCTTGAGATTGAGCCATAGCAAGCCAGCCGGGCCGACAACCAGGCCAATGCCGCCTAATGTGCCCAACATCACCGGCAAGCTGAAGAACGGATAGGGCGCTTCAATACCTGCGAAATAGTGATAGCCCGTCGCCACCACGGTGGCGGCAAAGCAGAGCAGAAAACCGTAGAAAGTGAAGTGATGAAAACGGCGCCGCATCAGAGTGAAGGCATCATCTGCTTCATTACAACCTTTACCGTGCCCACCATCGAGATACTTTAGCGTCAGCGCATCGTGTGAAGCTTCAGCAATTTCGACGGAACGTGGCATACCGGGAGAGATCTCGCGCCAGAAGCGGATAACGCCCGCCATCAACAGACCTATAGCCAGAATAAATACCAAACCAAACATCCAGGCCAGCAGGTTATGCGGGAAAATTTGGTAGAAATCTCCGGCCAGCGGTGGATGGAGTAACGAGCCTTTTAACCCCATGGCGAGCAGTAAAAACAGAATCAGACCGAAAACCAGCGCCAGCGTCACGGTGACGCCTGCGCGACGATAAAGCGCGCCAAAGGCCGCGGGTTGCGCGTAGTGCTGATAGGTTTCAAGCCGGACTTCTGCCATCGCCTTCGGCACGTTGATGGCAAACTCATGAGGCGGGGCATACTGACAGGCGTGCAGGCAGGCACCGCAGTTATGGCACAAGTTTGCCAGATAATTGATATCCGCTTTACCGAATTCCAGGCGCTGCGTCATGGCCGGGAACACGGCGCAAAATCCTTCACAATAGCGACAGGCGTTGCAGACCTGCATCACGCGTTCAACTTCCGCTTCCGGTTCGGTGATAATTTGCGCTTCGATAATCAGTTTCTCAAGCTGCCTCATGACGAGTCTCCTTACGTGCGGCCAGCGCGGCTTCTTTTCCGGCAATACGGCCGAAGGTTGTGCCGATTGACATGCCCACGCCTGCGGTGTAGCCCTTGCCCAGCACGTTGCCCGCCATCATCTCTCCGGCGACGAACAGGTTGCGGCTTGGCTGCCCGGCAAAGTGTACGGCAGCGCGTTCATTCACTTTTAACCCGAGATAGGTGAAGGTGATCCCTGGCCGTAGGGCATAGCCGTAGTAAGGCGGCTGGTCCAGTGGTCGCGCCCAGTGTGTCTTCGCGGGGGTTAACGCTTTTGTCGTGCAGTTATCCAGAATGGTATGGTTGAACTGGCCGGGCTGGCAGGCGTTGTTGTACTCCGTCACGGTGTGGGTAAAGTGTTCGCCATTCAGCCCCAACTGATGAGCCAGCTCCGCCAGCGTATTGGCCTGTGCGCCAGGAAAGACCGGAGGCATGAAGTGGCCGATGGCTTTACTGTCGATAATGGAGTAGCCAATCTGCCCTGGCTGTTGGGCGACCAGACGTCCCCAGATTGCGTAGCGTTTGGGCCAGAAATCTTCGCCTTCATCATAAAAACGCTCAGCGTCACGGTTGACGACTATACCGAGCGAAACGCAGTCCACGCGGGTACAAATCCCGCCGTCATATAATGGCGCTCTGGCGTCAATGGCTACGCAGTGTGACTGGGAGGGGTCGCCGATGATGTCGGCTCCGGCATCGATCATAAATTTGAGCAGTACGCCCTGGTTAAAGCGCGTGCCGCGAATCAGGAAGTTATCTGCAGGCCATTCGCCGCGCTCGTTCTCTCCCCACGCTTCTCGCAGCCATTCGCGGTTTGACTCAAACCCGCCAGCGGCAAGCACGCAGGATTTAGCTGTGATGCGCTCTTCGCCTGCCAGCGCCGCCACGAACTCGCCGTTGTGCAGTTCAAGCGCCTGCACCGGGGTGTTATAGCGGATTTGTACGCCTAACTTTTCTGCGCTGCGATAATAGGCATTCACCAGGGCTTTCCCGCCACCCATAAAAAAGGCATTGGTTCGCGCCACGTGTAGAGCGCCAGAGAGAGGAGGTTGAAAATTCACGCCGTGTCGGCGCATCCAGTCGCGACACTGTGAAGAGGTGCGGATCACCAGACGTGCCAGGGCTCCGTTGGTATTTCCTTCCGTGACGCGCTGCAGATCCCGCCAATACTCCTCTTCCGGATAGCTTTCCACCAGTACATCCTGCGGCGCATCATGCATACAGCGCAGATTACGCGTGTGTTGGGAATTCCCCCCACGCCATTCCTTAGGGGCCGCTTCGAGCAGTAAAACGGAAGCGCCTTGCTCCCTGGCGGTCAAGGCAGCGCATAAGGCGGCATTGCCACCACCAATCACCAGAACATCAACCATCGTATACTCCATTACCATTTAACTAATTGTTAAATTTGTAATTTAAATGTATACGTTCAGCTTGTGAGGGCGCTACGACGCAGTGCTAAAGGAGGCTTTAGTTATTGTAAAGGATGGCGCCTGGCCAGGTTCCGGCTTCTACCAGTTGATGCATCACTTTCGTCAGCACCACGCGGGCTGCGAGTCCCGCCGGGGTGAGTTCATCGTCAGAGAGGCTTACCAGAAAGTTGGGGCGACTCAGTATTGGATTATGGACGCCGATCACTCTTAGCGTCTCTTTATCGAGATGGGAAATTGCAGCACCAGGCTGGAGAGTGGCGCCAATGCCACTGCGCACGGCGCGCATGAGCAGCGCCAGACCATCAATTTCTGTTGCGATCTCAATGCGTAGCGCGTGTTCCTGGCAAATCGCTTCCAGCCTGCCGCGCAGACCGTGGCCTGGGCTTGGCATTATCAATGGAATACGTGCCAATTCGGCTGGAGAAATATTGTCATCGGTAATATCAGCCAGTAGGGCATGGGTCCCAATCAAAAACAGCCGTTCTTCGAGAACCGGTCTGGCACTCCAGCGCAGGATCTTTTCTTTTTGAAACACCACAGCCAGATCAATCTGGCGGGTATTAATCATCCGTTCCAGATTACCAGAGAGACTTTCCACCACATGCAGGCGAACATCGCTATAGCTTTCCCGCATGGCGTGAATAAAAGGCATACCGAGAACTGAAGCGGTACTTGGAGCCATGCCGACGCTGACGTGCCCGGAAAGCCGGGATTCACGCGCGGCGAGGATTGCATCGTCTGCGTGACGGAGCGCCAGCTGCGCCTGGGAGTAAAAAGCCAGTCCGGCGCTGGTGGGTGTAACGCCTCGCGAAGTGCGCTGCAGCAGGCGAATAGCGAGTTCGTTTTCCAGACGCGACATTTGCTGGCTGAGTGCCGAAACCCCGATATTGAGATCGAGCGCCGCGCTACCCATGCTGCCGGTTTCTACAATGCGCACAAAATAGCGTAGCTGGCGAAGTTCCATTTCGACTCTCCGGAAGGGGCAATTGCTTTTTACATTAAAGCAACACAGGAGCGGAGGGAAGGGGAAAAGGGCAGGTAACGCCCATAAAAAAAGCCAACCGGATGGTTGGCTTTTCAGAAAGCATTACATTATTTGCCGTCGTGGGCGTGCTCATCTTCGCGGCAATCGCCTTCGGCGCAGTGACCGTAAAGATAGAGGCTATGGTTAGTTAAGCGAATGCCATGTTTAGCCGCAATCTCACGTTGGCGGGCTTCGATGGAATCATCGCTGAACTCGACCACTTTGCCGCAGTCAAGGCAGATGAGGTGATCGTGATGATGCTGTTGAGTCAATTCGAAGACGGATTTACCACCTTCAAAATTATGGCGGGTCACGATACCGGCATCATCAAACTGGTTCAGCACGCGATACACGGTCGCCAGACCAATTTCTTCACCCATATCGATCAGGCGTTTGTATAAGTCTTCCGCACTGACGTGATGGTTATCCGGTTCCTGAAGAACTTCCAGAATTTTTAAACGAGGAAGCGTTACTTTCAGGCCAGCCTTCTTTAATGCGGTATTGTTGTCAGTCATGCGGAATCTGTCCTGTAGCTAAACGATTCACTTCATTAACAGAAGTGACAGAAATTGCACTTGAGATAATGCGATTCATTATAGAACTGCCATGGCTAAATGAAAACTGCAAGTCTCTGGCATATATTGTTAATCAAAACGTGGTATCGCCGACAAACACACTGTGCAACACCCGATTGGCATCCAGCCATTGTACAGGGTCAGACGAAAAAGTTACAAATTTGTAGCAATTATTTTGATTGGTTTTATCTATTGATGCGGCGCAGATGGAAATCTGCGCCACACGAAATCAGGCATTAATGATTTCGTCGAGGTGCAGCTCTTCAGAGATCTGTTTAACCCATTTCTCTACGCGTTCTGCGGTCAGTTCAGGTTGGCGATCTTCATCGATAGCCAGACCGACAAAGTGGTCGTCGTCAGCCAGACCTTTGGACGCTTCAAAGTGATAACCCGCCGTTGGCCAGTGACCAACGATGGTTGCGCCGCGCGGTTCGATGATGTCGCGAATGGTCCCTAACGCATCGCAGAAATATTCTGCGTAATCTTCCTGGTCGCCACAGCCGAACAATGCAACCAGTTTGCCGTTAAAATCAATGTCTTCGAGGGTAGGGAAGAAGTCGTCCCAGTCGCACTGCGCTTCACCGTAGTACCAGGTTGGGATGCCGAGCAGCAGAATGTCATACCCTTCGAGGTCTTCTTTGCTGCTTTTTGCAATGTCATGAACATCGGCAACGTCTTTACCAAGCTGTTTTTGAATCATTTTTGCGATGTTTTCGGTATTACCGGTGTCGCTGCCGAAAAAGATGCCAGTGATTGCCATGAGTAAAATAACCTCTTGAAACTTATTGAAATGGTGGTGGCGCATTGCCCACGGATAAGGGCAATCATAGCAGAACAGTCAGGCATGCGGAAACAGCAAACACGCAGGACTGCACTCTGTGCTACACGATTTATGATTTAGAGCAGAAATTCAGACTATGCCTGACCGCGCAATGCGCTGAGTTGGTTCATCAGCATCTCTTCGATGAGTTCACTGCGACTCATGTTGCGTGCCTCAGCCAGCTCGTTCAGAGCGTCAACGGCATCAGCGTTTAGTTTCAGTTCGACACGCTTAAGCCCGCGAACTTTGTCACGCTTAAGCTGATTACGTTTATTAATACGTAACTGTTCATCACGCGAGAGCGGATTAGTTTTGGGTCGTCCCGGGCGACGCTCCTGCGCGAACAGATCTAATGTCGTACGGTCCGTTTGTTCTTTGGCCATGATCTTGGTGACTTCGGGGAAACAATCAGCCAGGCGTCTGCCCGGATGGATAGCGCGCCATAATACATCAGCAGGGGAGACACGCCAACGCCCGCGCGCGTAATCGCGCGCAGACGCTGAGTTTTTAATCAGTTAGCCTGCTCGCTCAGATAACGACGGATGGCGCGCAGCACCGCCTCCGGTTTTTCGGCATGCACCCAATGCCCGGCGCCTGCTATAACGTGCGCACGAGCTTGTGGGAATTGCGCCAGCAGTTGTTCGCGATACGCTTCGGTAACATACGGTGAGTTGCCGCCTGGGATAAACAGCGCCGGGTGCTCCCACGCAGGAATGGTTTCCCAACCGACGATATGCGGATATTGATCCCACAATACGGGAACGTTAAAGCGCCACTCGCCGTCAACAAAGGATTTCAGTAGAAACTGGATAACACCTTCCTCTTGCAGGTGCTGGCGCATGACGCTTGCCGCCTGCTGGCGTGAGGACGCTTGTGCATCGGTTACGGCATTGATTGCCGCAAAAATCTCATCGTGGCGGCGAACATGGTAGTTAACGGGAGCAATGTCGATGGCGACCAGCCGTTCGACGCGTTCCGGAGCCAGAGCAGTCAGCGCCATGACGGCTTTTCCGCCCATCGAGTGGCCAATAAAGATCGCTTTTTCGATCTGCCGATCGTCCAGCGTATCCAGCAGATCTTGCGCCATGGCCGGATAATTCATCTCAGGTGAACGAGGGGAGAGGCCATGGTTTCGCATATCGACCTGGATGATGTCGTGGTCGGCTACTAGATCGCGTGCCAGGATCCCCAGGTTATCCAGGCTGCCAAACAAGCCGTGAACCAGGACGATGGGAGAATTATTGTGCAGGTTTTGCGCAGATTGCGCTCGGATATTCAATTTCATGGCAAAGTTCTTTTTTTCACACTCACGGGTTAGGGTATCATGTTGACCATTCTGCCACATGGCTGCAACAACTACGGTTACTCTGAGTTTTGCTGGCCACCAGGCTTGACGCTATCCGCTGTTGGGATTTGCCTTTACACTACGTGTGTTTACCCCGACAACTTGTATTCAGCTAAACACTGCACTGGATTAAGATGAAAACGATTGAAGTTGATGATGAACTCTATAGCTATATTGCCAGCCACACCAAGCATATTGGCGAGAGCGCATCCGACATTTTACGGCGTATGTTGAAATTTTCCGCCGCATCACAGCCTGTCACTCCGATAGTCAAAGAAGTCCGCGCTGTGCAACCTGTCGTGGAAGCCAAGCCGGTTAACCCCGTAAAAGATAAAGTGCGCGCGATGCGTGAGCTGCTGCTGTCCGACGAATACGCGGAACAGAAGAAAGCAGTAAATCGCTTTATGCTGGTGCTGTCTACACTCTATTCACTGGATCAAAACGCGTTCGCCGAAGCAACGGAATCGTTGCATGGTCGTACGCGTGTTTATTTTGCAGCTGATGAACAGACGCTGCTGAAAAATGGTAATCAAACCAAACCGAAGCACGTGCCAGGCACGCCGTACTGGGTGATCACCAATACCAATACCGGCCGTAAATGCAGCATGGTTGAACACATCATGCAGTTAATGCAATTCCCTGCGGAATTGATTGAAAAGGTTTGCGGAACAATTTAATCCTTGCATTAGAAGGACCAGGCAATGGCAATCCACAATCGTGCAGGTCAACCTGCGCAACAGAGTGATTTGATTAACGTCGCCCAACTGACGGCACAGTACTATGTACTGAAACCAACGGCAGGGAACGCTGAGCACGCTGTTAAGTTCGGTACGTCCGGACATCGCGGCAGTGCAGGTCGTCATAGTTTTAACGAGCCGCATATTCTGGCTATCGCCCAGGCGATTGCTGAAGAACGTGCGAAAAACGGGATTACTGGCCCGTGCTATGTGGGCAAGGATACCCACGCGCTGTCTGAACCGGCTTTTATCTCTGTACTGGAAGTGCTGGCGGCGAACGGTGTTGACGTCATCGTGCAGGAAAATAACGGCTTTACGCCAACCCCTGCTGTATCGAACGCTATCCTGGTCCACAACAAAAAAGGCGGCCCGCTGGCTGACGGCATTGTGATCACGCCGTCCCACAACCCGCCGGAAGATGGCGGCATTAAATACAACCCGCCAAACGGTGGTCCGGCAGACACCAATGTCACCAAAGTGGTGGAAGACAGAGCCAACGCGCTGCTGGCGGCCGGTCTGCAAGGCGTGAAGCGTATGTCGCTGGACGCTGCGCTGGCATCTGGTCATGTGAAAGAGCAGGATCTGGTTCAGCCGTTTGTTGAAGGACTGGCTGACATCGTAGACATGGCGGCGATCCAGAAAGCGGGTCTGACGCTGGGTGTCGATCCGCTGGGCGGTTCCGGTATCGAATACTGGAAGCGTATTGCTAAGCACTACAACCTGAACCTGACTATCGTTAACGATCACGTTGATCAGACTTTCCGCTTTATGCATCTCGACAAAGATGGCGCAATCCGCATGGACTGCTCCTCCGAGTGTGCGATGGCGGGGCTGCTGGCGCTGCGCGACAAGTTCGATCTGGCCTTTGCCAATGACCCAGACTACGACCGTCACGGTATCGTCACCCCGGCAGGGCTGATGAATCCGAACCACTATCTGGCGGTGGCGATCAACTACCTGTTCCAGCATCGTCCGCAGTGGGGCAAAGATGTTGCCGTCGGTAAGACGCTGGTGTCATCGGCGATGATTGACCGTGTAGTGAATGACTTAGGGCGTAAACTGGTTGAAGTGCCGGTGGGCTTTAAATGGTTTGTTGACGGTCTGTTTGACGGCAGTTTTGGCTTTGGTGGGGAAGAGAGCGCGGGGGCATCTTTCCTGCGTTTCGACGGTACACCGTGGTCAACCGACAAAGACGGCATCATCATGTGCCTGCTGGCGGCAGAAATTACCGCAGTGACCGGTAAGAACCCGCAGGAGCACTACAACGAACTGGCTGCTCGCTTTGGCGCACCGAGCTACAACCGCCTGCAGGCAAGCGCGACCTCCGCGCAGAAAGCGGCGCTGTCTAAGCTGTCTCCGGAAATGGTGAGCGCCAGTACGCTGGCGGGCGACCCGATCACCGCGCGTCTGACGGCTGCACCGGGCAACGGCGCTTCTATCGGCGGTCTGAAAGTGATGACTGACAACGGCTGGTTTGCCGCGCGTCCTTCTGGTACGGAAGACGCTTACAAGATCTACTGCGAAAGCTTCCTCGGTGAAGAACATCGCAAGCAGATCGAAAAAGAAGCGGTTGAGATCGTCAGCGAAGTGCTGAAGAACGCGTAAACCGTAGGCCGGATAAGACGCTAGCGTCGCTATTCGGCATGAATAATGAAAAAGCCGGACAGCAAATACGCTGATCCGGCTTTTTATATTCAACTTAACGTCATGGCATGAACCGATAACCAATCCCGGTTTCGGTCAGAAAATGACGCGGACGTGCCGGGTCCAGTTCCAGTTTCTGGCGCAGGTGTCCCATGTAAATTCGCAGATAGTGGCTGTGTTCGACGGCGTTTGGTCCCCAAACCTGATTGAGCAACTGGCGCTGCGTCAGTACCTTTCCGGCATTATTCAGCAGTACCGCTAACAGGCGAAACTCAATCGGCGTCAAATGAATCTCTTCATCACCACGATGTACGAGTCGGGCGGCGATATCTACTTTTACGTTGGAAAAATGCACCACCGGCTCGGGAGACGTGCCGCTGGCGTGGCGACGCAATGCCACGCGCAATCGCGCCTGTAGCTCGCCAATACCAAAGGGTTTACTGAGATAGTCATCGGCACCGGCATCCAGGGCGGCAATTTTATCGCTTTCTTCGCTGCGGGCTGAGAGCACAATTACCGGTATCGCGCTCCATTGTCGCAGGTCACGAATAAAATCAATGCCGTCACCGTCCGGCAGACCGAGATCGAGAATGATGAGATCGGGTTTTCGCGTGGCGGCTTCCAGCAGACCACGTTGCAGCGTTTCCGCTTCATATACACGCAGACCATCGGCTTCCAGCGCAGTGCGCAGAAAGCGACGGATAGCCTGTTCATCTTCAACAATCAGTACGTTCGTCACATATCCTCATGAAAATCTTCAAGTTCAGGGGGGATTTCCTGGGGCAGTGTAACACGGAAACATGCTCCTCCCTGTGCGCGATTGTGGACGGAAATTGTACCGCCGTGCACGTCCACAATGGCCTGGCAGATTGCCAGCCCCAGCCCAACGCCCGGTACAGATGACTCTTTGTTTCCCCGGGAGAACTTGTCAAAAACTCGTTGCTCCATTCCCGATGGAATGCCAGGGCCATTATCCCAGACGTCCAGTTGCAGATGCTCGCCATCGACGCTGGCATCAATACCGATTTGCGCCGCTGGACCTGCGTATTTAACAGCGTTTTCCAGCAGGTTAATCAGCACCCGTTCAAATAGCGGGCCATCGACGTGGATCAGCGTCAACGGCGCGGGTAGCGACAAATTAATAGGAGCAGAGAGTCCTGGCTCCAGCATCTGCAGGGCACTGCCGACCACCTCTTCCAGCGTTAACCACTCTTTCTTAAGATTAAAGCCGCCAGACTGAATTCGCGCCATATCCAGCAGGTTATTAACCAGTCGGGTCGTATTCAGGACGTGCTGGCGAATTTCGCTGGCCTGACGCGCGTGCGGCGATCCTTCGCTTGCCAGATCCAGCGTTAAGATCTCTGCCTGACCAAACAACACCGTCAGAGGTGTGCGTAAATCGTGGGAAAGGGCGGCGAGCAGGGCATTGCGAATGCTTTCACGCTCGCTGGCAAACCGGGCCTGCTCTTCGCTGGCGGTGAGCGTCAGGCGTTCCAGCGCACTGGCGACCAGTAAAGTGAAAGTTTCCAGCAGGCGTTGCTGTTCGGGGATCATCAGCTGGCGTAAATTTCCTGGTTCCACAACCAGCAGCCCATGCGTTTTGTCGGCGCTTTTTAACGGTAAAATTTGATATGGCACACCGGGTAAGGTGTCAGTGTCAGTGCCTGCGCCGGCCGGTTGCCCTTTATCAAAGCTCCACTGGGCAATGGCGTCATCCCACGGCGTCATGCCCTGTTGATGAGTGAGAGGGGCCAGCTTACCGTTCTCACCGGGCAGTAAAACCTGGCTGCGGGCCTGGAACGTTGAGGCAATAAACTGTTCGCTAGTGGCGGCGATATCCTGCTGGCTCCGTCCGACGGCCAGCGCTTTCGACATCTCATATAAATGACGCGTACGCTGTTCACGATAACGCGCTACCCGTGCCTGATAACGCACTCCGGCGGTGAGATTACCGATAACCAGCCCTACCGTTAGCATCACGGCAAAGGTAAGCAGGTACTGGACGTCGGAAACGGCCAGCGTACCACGTGGGGCAATAAAGAAGAGATCGAAGCTGGCAACGTTAATAAAGGTTGCCAGCACTGACGGCCAGCGTCCGTAAAAGAGGGCGATAACCACCACACCCAATAAATAGACCATCACCAGGTTGGCGGCGTCAAAGGCCATCAACCACTGCATGGCAATCAACGTAATGATGGCGCACAGCGCGACGGCAACCACGCAACCCTGAATTTGAACCCGCCACTTATCCTTAAAGGTACGGCTATCTGCAGTTTGCAGCACAGGGCGCGAAGGTGGTTCGTCGAGCGCAACAATCATCAGATCGAGATCCGGTGCGTGATGGGCCAGTTTGTCAGCAAAGGAATCACTGCGCCACCAGCGTCGCGTAGTCGGACGTCCGAGGACAATTTTTCCCAGATTATGCTCACGGGCGTAGCGGATTACTGCTTTATCTTCAGCGGGATCGGAAAGGGTGGCGGTTTCTGCACCCAGCTCCTGAGCTAATCGCAGAGCGCTTAAAATTGCGCGGCGCTGTTTTTCGGGCAGTCGGTGCAGCGCTGGCGTTTCGACATACACTGCATGCCATACGCTGCCGAGGCGCGCTGCCAGACGCGCGGCGGCACGCACGAGCTTTTCGCTGCCGGTGTTGTGTCCAATACACAGCAATATGGCGTCGCGGGTATGCCAGACTTTCTCCTCTCCCGGACGTCCACGCCAGGCACGCATCTGATCGTCAACCCGATCGGCCGTGCGGCGCAGGGCCAGCTCACGTAGCGCGATCAAGTTACCTTTGCGAAAGAAATGCTCGATGGCTCTTTCCGCCTGACCGGCGATATAGACCTTGCCTTCGTTCAGGCGCTGGCGCAAATCGTCGGGGGGAAGATCGACCAGCACCACATCGTCAGCAGCATCGAAAAAAGGATCGGGGACGGTTTCGCGAACCTGAATGCCGGTGACGCCGCTGACCACATCATTGAGGCTCTCCAGATGCTGCACGTTGACGGTAGTAAAAACGTCAATACCGGCTTCCAGCAGCTCTTCAATATCTTGCCAGCGTTTAGGGTGGCGTGAGCCTGGCGCATTACTGTGCGCCAGTTCATCCATCAAAATGAGTGCCGGACGGCGGGCCAGCGCCGCGTCGAGATCGAACTCGCTGATATGACGACCATGGCGCGCCTGTCGCTTTAGCGGCAGGATGCTGAGACCGTCCAGCAGCGCGGCGGTCTCTTTGCGTCCGTGGGTTTCCACCACGCCAATCAGCACATCTAATCCCTGCGCCCGCAGCCGCTGGGCCTCTGCCAGCATGGCCCAGGTTTTACCGACGCCTGCACACGCGCCGAAGAAAATTTTCAGTTTTCCCCGGTGCGGAGCGGTGGTCTGCTCCAGCAGGCGATCGGGGTCGGGGCGTAAGGGGTCGTTATGCATGTCCTTTTTCTCAGTGCTTATCCAGCGCTAAATTAAGTTCTACCAGGTTCACCACCGGTTGGCCGATAAAACTGACCAACGGCTTTTGCGTGTATTGTGCAACCAGGCGTGTGACCTCTTCAACGCTGAGGTTGCGAGCCTGCGCCACGCGGGGGATTTGCCAGACCACCGCAGCTGGCGTCAGGTTGTTATCCAGCCCGCTGGCGGAAGCTGTTACCAGCTCTACCGGAACGGCAGGATTTGCCTGCGGGTTAGCGGCACGCAGCGCGGCAATCCGGCTTTGCAGCTGTTTATCCAGTTCCGGGTTGCTGGCTGCCAGATTGCTGCCGCCTGAAGCCATTGGATTATAGGGCATTTCCGTTGTGGCTGAGGGGCGTCCCTGAAAATAACCGGCAGCGGTAAACTGTTGCCCAATGAGCTCGGAGCCGCGAACAATCTGACCTTCGCGGAGAAGCGAACCGTTAGCCTGGTGGGGAAACCACCATTGCCCCAGCGCAGTGGTCAGCAGCGGGTATGCCCCGCCGGTGATAAGCATCAGGAAAATCAATGTTGATAATGCAGGACGTAATCCACTCATCAGAAACCTCACACCAGACCCAGCAGGGTCAGCAGTAAATCAATTGCTTTGATACCGATAAACGGCACAACCAGACCACCCAGTCCATAGATCCACAAATTGCGGCGCAGCATCGCGGAAGCGGATAACGGTTTGTAACTCACGCCTTTCAGCGCCAGTGGGATCAGAAAGACGATAACCAGTGCGTTAAAGATAACCGCGCTGAGGATCGCCGAGTCCGGCGAATGCAGCCCCATCACGTTCAGCGCATTGAGCTGCGGGTAGGTGGCGGCGAACGCGGCCGGGATAATGGCGAAATACTTTGCCACGTCGTTGGCGATACTGAAGGTGGTCAGCGAACCACGCGTCATCAGCATCTGTTTACCAATGTGCACCACTTCAATCAGTTTGGTGGGGTTCGAGTCGAGGTCCACCATGTTGCCCGCTTCTTTCGCTGCCTGGGTTCCGGAGTTCATGGCAACGGCCACATCGGCCTGCGCAAGGGCTGGTGCGTCGTTAGTTCCGTCGCCGGTCATCGCCACCAGACGACCTTCCGCCTGATACTGACGAATCAACGCCAGCTTGGCTTCCGGTGTGGCTTCGGCTAAGAAGTCATCCACTCCGGCTTCCGCGGCGATTGCGGCGGCGGTCAAACGGTTGTCGCCAGTGATCATCACCGTTTTGATCCCCATTTTACGCAGTTGGGCAAAACGCTCTTTAATCCCGCCTTTTACGATATCTTTCAGGGCAATCACGCCAAGTACGTGGGAGCCTTCAGCAACCACCAGCGGCGTAGCGCCAAGGCGTGCGACGTTTTCGACCTTCTGCTCAACGTCGGCGGGGAAGTGGCCGCCGTTGGCCTCGACGTGACGACGAATAGCATCGACCGACCCTTTGCGGATCATACGGTTGTCGATGTTGATCCCGCTCATCCGACTTTGGGCGGTAAACGGTACAAAGGTGGCGTGCAGCGATTGCACGTCGCGTATACGCAGATTAAAGCGCTGTTTAGCCAGAATCACGATGCTGCGGCCTTCCGGCGTTTCATCGGCCAGGGATGAAAGCTGCGCGGCATCGGCCAGCGTTTTTTCGTCCACGCCGTGGGCGGGGAGAAAATCTGAAGCCTGGCGGTTACCTAGCGTAATGGTGCCGGTTTTATCCAGCAGCAGTACATCCACGTCACCCGCCGCTTCTACTGCACGTCCACTGGTGGCAATGACGTTCGCACCCAACATGCGGCTCATCCCGGCGACGCCAATCGCGGAGAGCAGCCCGCCTATCGTCGTAGGGATTAAACACACCAGCAGCGCAACCAATACAGTGACGCTGACCGCGCTACCGCCCCAGGCGGAAAACGGCCACAGCGTGGCCGTAGCCAGTAGAAAGACGATGGTCAGGGCTATCAACAGGATCGTCAGGGCAATTTCATTGGGCGTTTTACGCCGCTGTGCACCTTCAACCATGGCGATCATCCGGTCGAGGAACGTTTCACCAGGGTTTACGCTGCATTCGATAACCAACCAGTCGGAGAGGATGCGAGTCCCGCCGGTGACGGAGGCGAAATCACCACCGGATTCACGAATCACCGGCGCGGATTCACCGGTAATGGCGCTTTCATCTACCGACGCGCCGCCTTCGATCACCTCGCCGTCACACGGGATAATATCGCCAGCTTCCACCAGCACGATATCGCCTTTACGTAAATCATCGGCAGGGACGTGATCCATTGCCGCGCCGTATTTCGGTTCGCGAAGCTTGCGGGCAAAGGCGGTTTTTTTGACGCCTTTCAGGCTGTTGGCCTGAGCTTTACTGCGTCCTTCCGCCAGCGCTTCAGCAAAGTTGGCGAACAGAACGGTAATCCACAGCCACAGACTTATCGCACCGGTAAACCAAGGATTACCCGGCATATGGCCTGTTGCCATCGCCACGGTTAACAGGGTCGTTAACAGACTGCCCAACCAGACGATAAACATCACCGGATTACGCCATTGGGTATGTGGGCTTAATTTTTTCACGGCGTCCATCAGCGCCTGTGCGACCAGAGAGGGTTCGAACAGCGCCAGTTGCTTGCGACTCATAGTAATGTGCTCCGCATCACTCAGTGTAATGACAGGTATTCTGCGACCGGGCCAAGCGCCAGGGCAGGAACAAAGGTGAGAGCGCCAACCAGTAACACCGTACCGATCAACAACCCGACAAACAGCGCACCGTGGGTAGGTAGTGTGCCGGAGCTGGCTGGCTGGATCTTTTTACTGACCAGCGATCCGGCAATCGCCATCACGGGAATGATCACGCCGAAGCGACCGAAGAACATGCATAAGGCCAGCAGGCAGTTCCAGAACGGGCTGTTGGCGCTTAACCCGGCGAAGGCGCTACCGTTGTTGTTCGAGGCGGACGACACTGCATACAGCACTTCGCTAAACCCGTGTGGACCCGGGTTAAGCATGGCGCTGCGGCCAGCTTCGGTCATCATGGCGATCGCTGTGCCGATCAGGACCAGCGCAGGGGTGACCAGAATCGCCAACGCGGTCATTTTCATTTCGCGCACGTCGATTTTCTTACCCAGATACTCTGGTGTGCGGCCAATCATTAACCCGGCGATAAATACCGCCAGCAGCACGAACAGCAGCATGCCGTACAGACCTGAACCCACGCCGCCGAAGACCACTTCACCAATCTGCATTAACCACATCGGCACCATGCCGCCCAGTGCGGTGAAGGAGTCATGCATAGCATCGACAGCGCCGCAAGATGCCGCTGTCGTCACGACGGAAAACAGACTCGTGGCCAGCACGCCAAAGCGGCTCTCTTTGCCTTCCATGTTGATATTGCTGTCTGCACCGAATGCCATCAGGTGCGGGTTGCCCTGAACTTCGGCCCACATCACCACGGCTACGCAGACCACAAATATCAGCGACATTGCCCACAGCAGGGTCCGTCCCTGGCGACGATCGCCCACCACATCACCAAAGGCAAAACACAGCGCGGTAGGAATTAAGAAAATAGCCAGCATCTGTACCAGATTGGTCAATGCGGTAGGGTTTTCAAACGGATGTGATGAGTTAGCGTTAAAGAAACCGCCCCCGTTAGTGCCAAGCATCTTAATCGCTTCCTGTGAGGCGACGGGCCCCATCGGCAGCAGTTGTTTAACTCCTTCAAGTGTGGTGATGGGCTGATAGGGCAACACGTTTTGCAGCACACCTTGCTGAATGAAGAACAGCGCAATGAGCAATGCAATGGGGAGCAAGATCCACAGCGTAATGCGAATCAGATCGACCCAGGCGTTGCCCAAGGTGTTCATACTCTGGCGCGTGAAGGCGCGGGTCAGGGCAAAAATCACCGCAATCCCGGTTGCCGCTGACAGGAAGTTTTGTACGGTCAGCCCGACCATCTGGCTGAAGTAGCTTAAGGTGGTTTCACCAGCATAGGATTGCCAGTTGGTATTAGTGACAAAACTCACCGCGGTGTTAAGCGCCAGATCCCATGAAAGCCCTGGCAGTTGCTGGGGATTTAACGGCAGCAGGTTTTGCGCCATCAGCATCGAAAACAGGACCAGCAGGCCCAGTACATTGAGCGCGAGGATCGCCAACAGATACTGCCGCCAGTTCATCTCCTGCTGTGAGATGCCCAGACCACGCCAGAGCAAATTCTCCACGCCAGTCAGGCCCGGCAGGGACGTATTATTGATCAGTCGAGCCAGCCCAAAGCCCAGCGGTCTGGCGACGACAAACAGCACCAGCAAGAAACTGGCAATGAGTAAAAATCCTTGGGCCGCCATCAGAACGCCTCCGCATTAATCAGGGCATACACCAAATAACCTAATAATAAAAAGACCAGCACAATGCCGGTTATCACGCCTGCACTCACAGTGCACCTCCAGTGGCATAAATGTGATAACCAGAGCGTAGATTTTTGCTTGCAAAGATTTCGCAAAAATCAGTGGGTGGCGTGTAAAAAAAGTATAAAAATGGCAAAGACCATTATTTAACTAATGATTAGTACTAATTTAACTTTTATGTAACTTAATTACAGTTTTTAGCTAAACGGAGCATCAATAGATAAAAATAAGTGGTCGGATGAGTAGCAAAATTACACACAAGGCGGTATTATTTTCATCAGTTAACCAAGTTTATTTTTCCGGTGCGATTCACCGAACAGATATATGGGAGAGGATTATGGACTTTTATAAAGAATATCCAGCACACATTGTTTTCTTGCGCCGTACCTTTGCCGTTGTGGCGGGCGTGCTGGCGCTGCCGGTCATGTTGTTCTGGAAAGACCGCGCCCGTTTTTACAGCTACCTGCACCGCGTCTGGTCTAAAACCAGTGATAAACCGGTGTGGATGGAGCAGGCTGAAAAAGCCACCTGCGATTTCTACTGATAGCTAATAAATCCCCAAAAGCCGCTGATATCAGCGGCTTTTTTGTTCATGATAGCTACACTTATCTCAGGAATGAGAAAGGAGCGATCATGAGCGAGAAAATCCCTGTTGGTATCAGTGCCTGTCTGTTGGGGGAGGCGGTTCGTTATGATGGTGGGCATAAGCGGCTGGCCTTTGCTGTAGAAGAACTGTCGCCGTGGGTCGCGTTCGAACCCGTATGCCCTGAAATGGGTATCGGGTTACCGGTCCCGAGACCTGCGCTGCATCTGGTCAAAGAGGGCGAGGCTGTCTCCCTGCGTTTTAGTGATAAGCGCGAGGGTGATTTGACAGACGTAATGACGGCTTTTAGTCAGCGACAAAGCAATCGTCTGGAGCATTTGTGTGGCTATATTGTCTGTGCAAAATCCCCCAGTTGCGGTATGGAACGGGTGCGGGTCTACGACGTGGAAGGCAAAAACAACCGTAAAGCGGGACGAGGGATCTTTACGTCCGTGCTGATGTCGACGTTACCCTGGCTTCCCGTGGAAGAGGACGGGCGTTTGCACGACCCGCAGATTCGGGAAAATTTTGTTGAGCGCATTTATGCCTTGCACGAGCTCAACGGTATCCGTCAGCAAGGGTTAACGCGCGGCGCACTAATCGATTATCACAGCCGTTACAAGCTATTACTGTTGGCCCATTCCCAGCCGGACTATCGCGAACTCGGGCGTTTTGTCGCGGCGATCGGCGAATGGCAAGATTTGCAGGCTTATTTTGTCGAGTATCGCTTAAGGCTGATGAGTTTGCTGGCGCATCTTCCCTCGCGGCGCAACCATACCAACGTGCTGATGCATGTCCAGGGCTATTTCCGTACGCAATTAAATTCTCGTCAGCGGCAGGAGCTGGCCTCTCTCATTGACGGGTATCGACGTTCGACTCAACCGCTGCTTGCGCCAATAACATTACTCAAACACTATATGGCGGAATATCCGGATGCTTATCTCTCCGGGCAGCGCTATTTCAATCCCTGGCCAGAGGCTCTGCGCTTGCGCTACGGGCGTTAAATTTTTTCTTCAGGAGTGTTATGACCACCCATTTGGTCTGGTTTCGGCGTGATTTACGCCTGCACGACAACCTCGCGCTGGCGGCGGCTTGTCGGGATCGTTCTGCGCAGGTGCTGGCGTTATATATCGCTACCCCCGAGCAGTGGAAGGCGCATGATATGGCCCCGCGCCAGGCGGCATTTACCTGCGCGCAGTTGAATGCGTTACAAACAGCGCTGGCAGAAAAAGGCATCCCTTTACTGTTTTACGAAGTGGCTGATTTTGCGGCCAGCGTGGACACCATCAAAAGTGTCTGCCTGCAGCATGACGTCAGTCGATTATTTTATAACTATCAATATGAAATAAACGAACGCCAGCGTGATGCTGCTGTCGAAAAATCTTTACCTCAGGTGGTGTGCGAAGGGTTTGACGACAGCGTGATCCTGCCTCCGGGGGCGGTGATGACCAGCAATCATGAGATGTATAAAGTGTTCACACCGTTTAAAAATGCCTGGTTGAAGCGGATTAAAGACGGTATTCCAGAATGCGTTAGCGCGCCGAAAATGAGGGACAGCGGCGCACTCAGCACGTCGTTAAGCGCAATAACGCTGAGCTATCCGCAGCAAGAATTTGATGCGCAAAGGTTTGTGGCAGAAGAAAAATTGGCCATCGCGCAATTACGCCAATTTTGCCAGCAGGCTGCAGGAGAATACGAGCAGCGGCGTGATTTTCCTGCGATTGACGGGACCAGTCGATTATCCGCGAGCCTGGCGACTGGAGGACTATCACCGCGCCAGTGCCTGAATCGACTGCTCGCGGAGCAGCCGCAGGCGCTTGAGGGCGGCAGGGGTAGCATGTGGCTGAACGAGCTTATCTGGCGCGAATTTTATCGTCATCTGATGACTTACCATCCGGCGCTGTGTCGGTATCAACCCTTTATCCGCTGGACCGATCGCGTGCAATGGCAGAATAATCCGACGCATTTGCAGGCCTGGAAAACGGGTAGTACGGGTTACCCTATTGTGGATGCGGCGATGCGTCAGCTCAACGCCACGGGCTGGATGCATAATCGTTTACGCATGATTGCGGCCAGTTTTTTGGTGAAGGACCTGCTGATTGACTGGCGTAAAGGCGAACAATATTTCATGTCGCAACTGATTGATGGTGACCTCGCGGCCAATAACGGCGGCTGGCAGTGGGCAGCCTCAACCGGAACCGACGCCGCACCGTATTTCCGTATCTTTAACCCCACGACGCAGGGCGAAAAATTCGACCGTGACGGTGAGTTTATCCGCCAGTGGGTGCCGGAATTGCGCGACGTGCCGGGTAAAGCCATTCATAACCCGTGGTCGTGGGCAGAAAAGGCGCAGGTAACACTAAGTTATCCTCGCCCGATTGTGGATCATAAACAGGCAAGGCTGGCGACGCTGGCGGCATATGAGGCGGCGCGTAAAGGGTAAAGGCATGGTGGATTTTGCGTAATACCTTCCAACAGAATGAACATGTTGCAGTTGGGTGATTTTAGCGCTGAAGCGTGCGCTCAGTACCGTGAATACCCTGCTGCACAAGTTTTCTCTCAGCAGTAAATTTCCGTCATCTGAATGAAAATGACGGAAATTAATGACAACGCCAACGACCTCCACCCCGCATGATGCGGTGTTTAAAACGTTTTTACATCATCCCGAAACTGCACGGGATTTTCTCGACATTCACCTGCCAGCTGAACTGCGGATGCTTTGCGATTTGAATTCGCTGCAACTGGAGTCAGAAAGCTTTATTGAAGCGGATTTACGTTCGCGCTACTCCGACGTGCTCTGGTCTTTGCACACACGCAACGGTGACGGTTATGTCTATGTGGTGATAGAGCATCAAAGTTCAGCCGAGCCACATATGGCTTTTCGTCTGTTGCGTTATGCGCTGGCGGCGATGCAGCGCCATCTGGACGCAGGGCACAAGGAACTGCCACTGGTGATACCGATGCTGTTTTATCATGGCTGCCGAAGCCCCTATCCGTACTCATTGTGCTGGCTGGATACCTTTGCCGACCCCGTGGCGGCAAGACAGCTTTATTCCAGCGCATTTCCGTTGGTAGACATAACGGTGGTACCCGATGATGAGATCATGGCTCACAGGCGAATGGCGCTGCTGGAATTAATGCAAAAACATATCCGTCAGCGGGATTTGATGGGGCTGATAGAACAACTGACCACGCTACTACTTACTGGATGCGCTAATGACACGCAACTGCAGGCGATGTTTAATTACATCCTACGATCCGGCGATGAATCTCGCTTTAATGAGTTTATGCAAGAGATGGCGCAACGGATCCCCCAACATAAGGAGAGGCTGATGACTATTGCGGAGCGGTTACGGTTAGATGGATTACAGGAAGGTTTACAACAAGGCAAAGAAGTAGGAAAGCGAGAAGCCGCATTACGTATAGCGCAAACTATGCTGGAGCAGGGAATAGATCGCGCAATGGTACTACTAGTGACGGGGCTTACTGAAGAGGAACTCGCTGCAAGTTATGCGTAATTACCCGAAAAAACAGGCCCGAATAGTATTACATCATCGGGCCCTTACACTCAGGATTCTACCGCCAGCGGACGGTTTCTGAACTTAAGCGACTGGTACAGCCAAATCAGCAGCACCAACACCACGCAGGCCAGCGCGCCCCAGGTAATTTCGCTAAAGACATCAATATACGCATTGATGGAGTAGTTGATAGCGCCAGCAGCATCAAACGAGCCTTGCGACGTCTGATCGGCGATAACGCCTGCCAGATAGTTGGCGATGGCGCCGGACAGCAGCATATAAATGCCTGTTAATACGCCAGTCACCCCAGGGATCTCAATACGCGTAATTTGCGACATCGCCACCGGGTCGATAAACAGTTCGGCAAAGCCCATGACCGCCAGCCCCAATACCATCAGCGGCATGGAAGAGTGGCCGTAAGCTGCGGACCAGCGGGCGCTTAAAGTCAGAATGCAGAACCCTGTGCTCATTAAACCGAGGCCAAGGGCAAATTTACCCCAAATACGTACGGTACGATTGCCGTCAACGCTTTCTTTGACTACCCAGGCCAGCACGATACCGCACAGCATAACGGCAAAGGCGTTAACCGACTGGAACATCGCAGTCGGGACGGAATATCCCAAAATATCGCGATTTACGAAGCGGTCAATATACAGGCTAATCGAGCTGCCGCCCTGTTGAGCAAAGGCCCAGAACAGCAAGCTGAAGAAGGTCAGCGTGACGATAAGCCCCAATTCTTTGCGCTGCTTTTGGGTTTGCGCCTGACGGTAAATCTTCGCCAGAACCGCCAGACCAATAACCGTGGCAACAATCAGTGCGTAAACGGACCACTCTTTCCAGAACAGGACGGTAATCAGTAACGGTGCTGCAACCAGCAGAACTAATAGCCAGGCCCAGTTTGGCAGCATATACTTTTTCGCACACAGCACGGCCTTGTTGACGCCAGTGGTATGAGCGAAATGGCGATTACCGCATAAGAAAATCACCAACCCTGCCAGCATGCCAATCGCAGCCAGCGCAAAGCCCATCGCCCAGCTGTACTCTTCCTGCACGTATCCGCAGGCAATCGGTGCGATGATCGAACCGATGTTACCGGCTGCGTAGAGCAGAGAGAATCCACCGTCGCGACGCGGATCTTCAGGTTGATATAACTCGCCCAGCAGGCAACTAATGTTGGATTTAAACAGACCGTAGCCGCAGACAATGATCGCCAGCGACAAATAAAGGAACGCCGGAGCCATTTCGCTTGCGCCCAATACCAGATGTCCCACCGCCATTAAAAATGCGCCGATCATCACCGCCATTCGATTACCGAGCACTTTATCTGCCAGGTATCCCCCGAGAATAGGCGTGACGTAGACCAGCGAACAGTAGGCGCTGAACAGTTCATATGCGTGATTATCGTCGTACTTAAGCTGGTTAGTGAGATACAGGATCAGCAGCGCACGCATGCCGTAAAAACTGAAATATTCCCAGATTTGTAGCGCGACGACGTAATAAATCGCCCGTGGTTGAGATGCTTGTTTATTCATTATTTTCTCGAAGTAAATGCCTCGCGACAGGCTGAGCGTACTGCGCGAGTGTGTTTCCTTAAAGTTGTAACTTTGATACAGATCTGATTATTTTTGCAATATGCTGTCTGATTGCATAAATATACATGAATTGGATCGCGTAGTGGTAAGCAAATCATGTTCAAAGCGGGTGTGATTGTTTCTTGATGTGTCAGTGAAATGGCTATCGACGAACGCAGGCGAGGACGCTATTTTAACCTAAGCTGTGTTGCTGATTAGGCAGGCAGAATTAATGACTACGAGGACGATGATGAAAAACACCGAACTGGAACAACTGATCAACGACAAACTGAACAGCGCCGCCATTAGCGACTATGCGCCGAATGGTTTGCAGGTTGAGGGCAAAGAGACGGTGCATAAAATCGTGACCGGCGTGACCGCAAGTCAGGCGCTGCTGGATGAGGCGGTGCGCCTGCAGGCCGATGCGGTTATCGTTCATCACGGTTATTTCTGGAAAGGCGAATCTCCGGTAATTCGCGGCATGAAGCGCCATCGTCTGAAAACGCTGTTGGAAAACGATATCAACCTGTATGGCTGGCACCTGCCTCTGGATGCTCACCCAGAACTGGGGAATAACGAGCAGTTGGCTGCGCTGTTGGGGATTACCGTGATGGGTGAGATCGAACCGCTGGTGCCATGGGGAGAACTCTCCATGCCGGTTCCGGGACTGGAACTGGCATCGTGGATTGAAGCGCGCTTAGGCCGTAAGCCGTTATGGTGCGGTGATACCGGGCCGGAAACCGTTCAGCGCGTCGCCTGGTGTACGGGGGGCGGTCAAAGTTTTATTGATAGCGCCGCCCGGTTTGGCGTCGATGCTTTTATCACCGGTGAAGTTTCAGAGCAAACCATTCACTCAGCTCGCGAGCAGGGTCTGCATTTTTATGCTGCCGGTCACCATGCGACCGAACGCGGCGGCATTCGCGCATTAAGCGATTGGCTTAATGAAAATACCGATCTGGACGTGACCTTTATCGATATTCCTAATCCAGCGTAATAAAGAGGGACGAAAGTGCAGCGAGCGCGTTGTTATCTGTTAGGTGAAACGGCAGTGGTTCTTGAACTGGAACCGCCCATTACGCTGGCGACTCAGAAACGCATCTGGCGTCTGGCCCAGCGTCTGGTTGATGCCCCGAATGTACTGGAAGCTATTCCAGGCATGAACAATATCACGGTGACCTTGCGCGACCCGCAAACGCTGGCGCTGGATGCGATTGAGCGCCTGCAACGCTGGTGGGAAGAGAGTGAAGCACTGGAGCCGGATTCGCGCTTTATTGAAATTCCCGTTATCTATGGCGGTGAGGCCGGCCCCGATCTGGCAGAGGTCGCCCGGCACAGCGGATTAAGTGAAAAGCAGGTTGTGGAACTTCATGCGTCGGTTGATTACGTGGTGTGGTTTATCGGTTTTCAGCCGGGATTCCCCTATCTCGGGAGCTTACCTGAACAACTGCATACCCCCAGACGTGCGGAACCTCGTTTGCTTGTTCCGGCAGGTTCTGTCGGTATCGGTGGATCTCAAACGGGGATCTACCCGCTTTCCACGCCTGGCGGGTGGCAATTGATTGGGCGTACCTCCGTTTCGTTATTTGATCCAAAACGGGAGGAGCCGATTCTGTTACGGGCTGGCGATACCGTGCGTTTTGTCCCGCAGAAGGAGGGGATATGTTAAACATCATCCGCGCTGGTATGTACACCTCAGTACAGGACGGGGGACGTCATAGTTTTCGTCAATCCGGAATCAGTCACTGTGGGGCGCTGGATAAACCGGCGCTGAACGTGGCTAACCTGCTGGTGGGTAATGATGCGAATGCCGCAGCGTTGGAAATCACGCTGGGGCAACTGGTGGTGGAGTTTGAAGCCGATGGCTGGTTTGCCCTGACCGGTGCCGGATGCGAAGCGCATCTGGATCGTACGCCCGTGTGGAGCGGATGGCGGTTACCGGTAAAAGCCGGGCAGCGCCTGACGCTAAAACGTCCGCTTCATGGCATGCGCAGTTATCTGGCGGTAGCGGGCGGTATTGATGTTCCCGAAGTGATGGGCTCGCGTAGTACCGATCTGAAAGTGGGCATTGGTGGGTTTGAAGGGCGTCTACTGCGTGATGGCGATCGACTGGCGATTGGCGTATCTACCCGGCAATTCAGCGAGCCGCAAGGTGTTAAGCAACTGATGTGGGGTAATCTCATTCGCGCGCTGCCCGGACCTGAATATCAGGAGTTTGATGAGATATCGCAGGCTTCGTTCTGGCGCTCACCGTGGCAACTTAGCCCACAAAGTAACCGTATGGGGTATCGTCTTCAAGGGCAGCCGCTGACGCGCACGACCGATCGCGAGCTGCTATCACATGGCTTGCTCCCCGGCGTGGTGCAGGTTCCACATAATGGCCAGCCAATTGTGCTGATGAACGATGCGCAGACGACGGGCGGCTATCCGCGCATCGCCTGTATTATTGAGGCAGATATGTATCATCTGGCGCAGATCCCGCTCGGTCAACCGATTCATTTTGTGCAGTGCTCGCTGGAGGAAGCGCTGAAGGCGCGGTACGACCAGCAGCGTTACCTGGAACAGTTAGCATGGCGACTTAACAATGAAAATTGATCTCAATGCAGACCTCGGTGAGGGATGTGCGAACGATGCAGCGTTGCTGCAATTGGTGTCATCGGCCAACATCGCCTGTGGGTTTCACGCAGGCGATGCGCAAACCATGCTCTCAAGCGTGCGCGAAGCGCTAAAAAATGGCGTAGCGATAGGTGCGCACCCCAGCTTTCCGGATCGGGAAAATTTTGGTCGTAGTGCCATGACCCTGCCTGTGCAAACGGTGTATGCGCAGACGCTATATCAAATTGGCGCGCTGGCTGCCATCACGCGGGCGGAGGGTGGTGTGATGCATCATGTCAAACCGCATGGCATGCTCTATAACCAGGCAGCGAAAGATCCTCAACTGGCTGATGCGATTGCGAAAGCGGTTCATGCCTGCGATCCGTCGCTGATTTTAGTGGGACTGGCGGGAAGCGAACTGATTCGTGCTGGAGAACACTATGGCCTGGTAACGCGTCAGGAGGTGTTTGCCGATCGGGGTTATCAGGCCGATGGCAGCCTGGTGCCGCGTAGTCAGCCGGGCGCACTGATTGAGGATGAAGAGCAGGCGCTGGCGCAAACGTTAGAAATGGTGCAATCCGGCAGAGTAAAAAGCCAAAGTGGGACATGGGCGAGCGTTACTGCCCAGACGGTATGCATTCATGGGGATGGCGAGCACGCACTCGCTTTTGCCCGTCGCTTGCGTAGCGCCTTTGAAGCATGCAATATTCAAATTAGCGCATAAATTTATTCATACAAAACAATAATATATTACACAACAACATAAGGGATTTAATTATGGGAGAGGCTATTTCTCTCTGGCCATTGACGGGGATCGCCGTCATCGTGGTCGGATTTCTTTTACGTTTTAACCCGGTATTGGTGGTTATTATTGCCGGGATCGTCACGGGACTGGCGGCGCATATGCCTATCGCCACTATTCTCGAGAAACTGGGTGAAGGTTTTCTTAACACCCGCAACCTGCCGTTTATCCTGCTGATCCCACTGGCGGTAATCGGTCTGCTGGAGCGTCACGGTCTGAAAGAGCGTGCGCAGGCGTGGATCGCAAAAATCCGCAGCGCCACCAGTGGCCGCCTGCTGATTGTCTATCTGTTCATTCGCGAAGCGACCGCTGCATTAGGACTCACCAGTCTGGGGGGGCATCCGCAAATGGTGCGTCCGCTGCTGGCGCCGATGGCGGAAGGGGCCGCTGAGAAAAATCACGGCGAGATACCTGGGGCGGTACGCTATCGACTGCGCGCAATGTCAGCGGCGACCGATAACGTCGGGCTGTTTTTCGGTGAAGATATCTTTGTTGCTTTCGGCGCTATCATCTTCATGCATAACTTTATGCTGGAGTCTGGTGGGATCCAGACCGAACCGCTGCATATCGCCCTGTGGGGGATCCCAACGGCAATTTGTGCTTTCCTGATCCACGGCACACGTTTGTGGCGTCTGGATAGCTATTTGCAACGTGAGGTGGCGAAAGCGAATGCCGCAGCGAAAGGGGAAGCGCAATGAATTTTCAACAAAGCTATCTCTACTGGCTGGCGGGCGCGGTATTACTGATTGTGGCTGTCATGTCCTGGCAGGATAAAGCGAACCCGCGTCGTTTCACCACTGGCCTGTTTTGGGGCATATACGGCGTACTGTTTCTGCTTGGCGACTGGACATTCTCGCTGTTTGGCGACAAGCGCGCGGTGCATATTGCCGTCGGTATTGCGGTGGTCGTCCTGGCGCTGATCGCCGGTTTTGGCGGCGTGAAGCTGGGAAGTTACCATCAACGGACGCAGCAACAACGCGAAGAGAGCGCCAGCCGACTGGGCAACCGCCTTTTTTTCCCGGCGCTGGCGATCCCGGTAGTAACGGTTATTGGCGTGCTGATGTTCAACCATATTCCGGGCTTACAGGATGCGCTGTTTGGGCCGGGTAATCACGCCACGCTGGTGACGCTTTTTTCCATGACCGCAGGTTCGTTGATTGGCCTGGCGATGGCAATAAAAATGACCCATGAGCGGGTGCATCAACCGATCCAGGAGGCGCGCCGTCTGCTGGACTCCATCGGCTGGGCGTTCATCCTGCCACAGATTCTGGCCACGCTCGGGCTGTTGTTTACGGCAGCGGGCGTAGGCAACGGCATTTCATATCTGACGCAGGAATATCTGGCGGTAGACAGTCGCTTTATCGCAGTGGCGGTGTACACCATCGGCATGGCATTGCTGACTATGGTGATGGGCAATGCGTTTGCTGCTTTTCCGATCGTGACCGCTGGGATTGGTATTCCGATTCTTGTACTGCAACATGGCGGTAATCCGGCGGTAATGGCGGCGATTGGTATGTTCTCCGGTTATTGCGGGACACTGATGACGCCGATGGCGGCGAACTTTAACATTGTCCCTGCTGCGCTGCTGGAACTACCGGACAAAAATGCGGTGATTAAAGCGCAGGTGCCAACCGGTATACTGCTGCTGCTGGTCAACGTGTTCCTGATGTATTTCCTGATGTTCTTGTAAGGTGACAGGATGAAAACAGTACTCATCACGGGATTTGAACCCTTTGGCGGCGAGTCAGTTAACCCTTCCTGGGAAGTGGTCTCGGGACTCGATAATGTTATCATCGGTGGATGCCGCGTCGTTGCCCGCCAACTGCCGTGCGTCTTTGGCGAGTCTCTTGCCGTACTCAATGGCGCGATTGATGCGCTGTCGCCATCGCTGGTTCTGGCGGTGGGGCAGGCGGGTGGTCGCACGGATATCACCGTGGAACGCGTGGCGATTAACGTTGACGATGCGCGTATTGCGGATAATCAGGGGCAACAGCCGGTAGATGTGCCGGTTGTAGCCGATGGTCCAGCGGCATGGTTTAGCACGCTGCCGATCAAAGCGATGGTTGTGGCTATGCGCAACGCGGGAATTCCGGCTTCGGTTTCCCAGACCGCTGGCACTTTCGTGTGTAACCACGTGATGTATGGCCTGCTGCATAAACTACGCGACGCACCGGCGGTGAAGGGCGGCTTTATTCACATCCCTTATTTGCCGCAACAGGCCGCACAGCATCCCGGGGCGCCAAGTATGGCGGCTGAAACAGTACGCCGGGCGCTGGAGGTCGCAATTGCCACCGCCTTGCAGGTGGAAAGCGATATCGCAGTCACGGGCGGCGCAACACATTAACAAAGGACAGTATTATGCCTGAAGGCCCGGAGATCCGCCGCGCGGCGGATAACCTGGAGGCGGCAGTCAAAGGCAAACCCCTGACGGAAGTCTGGTTTGCCTTTGAGCAGTTAAAACCGTATGAATCTCAACTAATTGGGCAGCGTGTTACCCAGCTTGAAACGCGAGGGAAAGCATTACTGACCCATTTTTCCAATGGCCTGACGCTGTACAGTCACAATCAGCTCTATGGCGTGTGGCGCGTGGTGGATACGGGCAACATCCCGCAGACCTCGCGGGTACTCCGTGTCAGATTGCAAACGCAAGACAAAACTATCCTGCTGTATAGCGCGTCTGATATCGAAATGCTGACGCCAGAACAGCTCGCCACCCACCCGTTCCTGCAACGGGTAGGGCCGGATGTACTGGATTTACGTTTAACGCCCGATGACGTTAAAGCGCGTCTGTTATCTCCGCGTTTTTGCAATCGCCAGTTTTCTGGTCTGCTACTGGACCAGGCTTTTCTGGCGGGATTAGGTAACTACTTGCGGGTAGAGATCCTTTGGCAGGTTGGGTTGACCGGGCAGCATAAAGCGTCGCAGCTTAGTGATGAGCAACTGGATCAACTGGCACATGCGCTGCTTGATATTCCGCGCCTGTCTTATAATACCCGCGGGCTGGTCGATGAGAATAAACATCACGGTGCGTTGTTTCGCTTCAAGGTCTTTCATCGGGACGGCGAAGCCTGTGAGCGTTGTGGTGGGACTATCGAGAAAACGATGCTCACTTCGCGACCTTTTTACTGGTGTCCGGGATGTCAGCACTAAGCGGGGCGTTTTGGTGCGTGCACCGAAATAAACCGCGCGACTGCGGGGCCAGTTAACAAAATGCTGAACAGTCGCAGGGTTTGCATCGCCATGATGAGCGCCATATCAGCGTGGCTTCCTGCGGCAATCACCGCGACAGAATCCACGCCACCTGGGCTGGTTGCCAGATAGGCAGTGAGAAAATCAATCTGCATGTAATGCGCCAGTCCCCAGGCCATAGCGGCGCAGATCGCCATCAGTGAAAAAATGGACAACAGGATCTGCGGCAAAGGGCGCAGCGCCATTAAAAATATCTGCTTGTCAAAGCCCAGGCCGATTTGCCAGCCGATGGCCATATAGGCTATCGCCAGTAGCCATTCCGGCAGTTCAATCACCATCACTCCGCTTGCATTCAGCAAGGCACCCACCAGCATCGGCAATAGCATGACGCCAGAGGGAATACGCAGTAAGCGTCCAGCCGTGCCGGCAACGGCGGCCAGCATCAGAGTGCTGAAAAGATTGCCGCTTAGCGGCGGAAACCAGATGATTTGTTCACTGACCGTTTGGGCCTGGTCGCCCATCACCAGCCGGGTGACCAGCGCTGCCGCGCCGACCACCAACAGTACGCGCAGATACTGCATAAACGCCACCAGGCGGATGTCGGCACCATAATCCTGCGCCATCGCCACCATGGCCGCTGCGCCGCCTGGGGAAGAGCCCCATGCGCCGGTGTTGCCCGGTAAAGTACTGTAGCGAACCAGCAGCCAGCCAATTACCGCGCTGCTGATAAGGGTTGCCAGCAGGATAACAATCACCATCGGCCAGTGGGCTGCAAGGGTTGTGAAGATTGAACCGGTCAGATTTTGGGCAATCATGCAGCCGAGAATCGCCTGCGCGCCAAGAAATGTGCAGCGGGGAGGATGCAGAGTGATGCCGCGCAGACTGAAGATGATGCCGACGATCATCGAACCGAGCAGCAAGGGTCCTGGAAGATGGATAAACAGAAAGAGCAGGGAAAGCAGGAGCGATAGCACAAACAACAGGCTCCACTGCAAAACAGGCATCCCATGCTCCTGAGTAAAATGTGAGAAATCTCAGTAAATCATAGAGAAAGCACGATAAGAATAAAATAATGTGGATCAAATAAAAACAGGCCGGATACAGGCATTACCGCCTTGTCCGGCCTGGGAGCGTTTATAACTGCAAGCCGGACAGACGCTGGCGCCATCCGGCAGACAATTAACGCTTAATATCAGATTTAAAATCGCGCTTGTCGTAGCCGGTGTACAGCTGACGCGGACGGGCGATTTTCATGCCGTCGGTGTGCATTTCGTTCCAGTGTGCAATCCAGCCAACGGTACGCGCCATGGCGAAGATAACGGTGAACATGGAGGACGGAATACCCATCGCTTTCAGGATTATGCCGGAGTAGAAGTCTACGTTCGGGTAGAGTTTCTTCTCGATGAAGTATGGGTCGTTGAGCGCAATGTGCTCAAGTTCCATCGCCACTTCCAGCAGATCATCTTTGGTGCCCAGTTCTTTCAGCACTTCGTGGCAGGTTTCACGCATGACGGTAGCGCGCGGGTCATAGTTTTTATAAACACGGTGACCAAAGCCCATCAGGCGGAAGGAATCATTCTTGTCTTTCGCGCGGCGAACAAATTCCGGAATGTGTTTAACAGAGCTGATTTCTTCCAGCATTTTCAGCGCAGCTTCGTTTGCGCCGCCGTGTGCCGGTCCCCACAGGGAAGCGATACCAGCCGCGATGCAGGCAAACGGGTTAGCGCCAGAAGAGCCCGCGGTACGTACGGTAGAGGTTGAGGCGTTCTGTTCGTGGTCAGCGTGCAGGATTAAGATACGATCCATTGCGCGTTCCAGAATCGGATTCACTTCGTATTTTTCGCACGGCGTAGAGAACATCATGTTCAGGAAGTTACCGGCGTAGGAGAGATCGTTACGCGGGTACACGAACGGCTGCCCGATGGAATACTTATAGCACATCGCTGCCATGGTTGGCATTTTGGACAGCAGGCGGAAGGCGGCGATTTCACGGTGACGCGCGTTGTTTACATCCAGCGAGTCGTGATAAAACGCTGCCAGCGCTCCGGTGACACCGCACATAACGGCCATCGGGTGAGAGTCGCGGCGGAAACCGTGGAACAGACGCGTGATCTGCTCGTGGATCATGGTATGGCGAGTGACTGTGGTTTTGAACTCGTCGTACTCTTCCTGCGTCGGTTTTTCGCCGTACAGCAGGATATAACACACTTCCAGATAGTTGGACTCGGTCGCCAACTGGTCAATCGGGAAGCCGCGATGCAGCAAAACACCTTCGTCACCGTCGATGAAAGTAATTTTGGATTCGCAGGATGCGGTAGAGGTAAAACCTGGGTCAAAAGTAAACATCCCTTTTGAGCCAAGGCTACGAATATCAATAACGTCCTGACCGAGCGTACCTTTCAGCACATCCAGTTCAATAGCAGCATCACCATTTAGAGTGAGTTTTGCTTTAGTATCAGCCATTTACGGTCTCCTTAGCGCCTTATTGCTTAAGACTGCCGGAACTCAAATTTGCCTTCGTGCATCAATAAACCGTTACCAGTTTGTTATTTGGCTCGCCGCTCTGCGAAAGAGGGGATGACCTGGGTACAGAGCTATGGGCGCTTGCAGGTAAAACGGTCTTTTTATGGCGAATAAACTGCAAATCAAGAACTTAGCAATCCGAATTATTTAACCTGTCTATCACTAATAACTGTCCTGAAGGTATTGGTCAATACTTCCACACTGTTACATAACTAAATCTCCGGTGAAAGAGTGACCCCATAACTTTTACGCATTATATGCTTTTTCTGGTGTCGTTTGTAACAACTTTGTTTAATGATTGTCAAATCAGATGATTAAAAATTAAAATAATGTTGTTATCGTGACCTATGTCACTGTTCGGGATAAAACCCGACAAACTATATGTAGGTTAATTGTAATGATTTTGTGAACGTCCTATACTGCCGCCAGGTCTCCGGAATACCCTGCAATCCCGAGCCAACCAGCGTTGTAACGTGTCGTTTTAGCATCTGGAAGCAGTGTTTTATATGACGCGTAGTTATAGTAAGGACGCTGTCTGACCCGCACGCAGACCGGAGGAAGGAAATCCCGTCGTCTTTCAGGCTACAGGTGTCTTCATCTTCTGTACCCGAAGTCTAAAGGGAATAATAAGAACAGCATGTGGGCGTTATTCATGATAAGAAATGTGAAAAAACAAAGACCTGTCAATCTGGATCTGCAAACGATCCGGTTCCCAATCACGGCGATAGCGTCCATTCTCCATCGCGTATCCGGAGTGATCACCTTCGTGGCGGTCGGGATTCTGTTGTGGTTATTGGGTACCAGCCTTTCCTCCCCTGAAGGTTTCCTCACCGCGTCATCCATTATGAATAACTTTTTTGTGGAGTTAATTCTGTGGGGGATCCTGATTGCGCTGGCATATCACGCCGTAATGGGCATTCGCCATCTGTTGATGGATTTTGGCTATATCGAAGAAACCCTCGAAGCAGGGACACGCTCCGCCAAAATTTGTTTCGTTATCATTGTCGTGCTTTCACTTCTCGCAGGAGTCCTCGTATGGTAAGCAACGCCTCCGCATTAGGACGCAACGGCGTACATGACTTCATTCTGGTCCGTGCTACCGCTATCGTTCTGACGTTATACATCATCTTTATGGTCGGTTTCTTCGCCACCAGCGGCGAGCTGACGTATGAAGTCTGGACCGGTTTCTTCTCATCGGCATTCACCAAAGTCTTTACCCTGCTGGCACTTTTCTCCATCTTGATTCATGCCTGGATCGGCATGTGGCAGGTGTTGACCGACTACGTTAAACCTCTGGCTGTGCGCCTGATTCTGCAACTGGCTATCGTTGTTGCGCTGGTGGTTTACGTCATTTATGGATTTGTTGTGGTGTGGGGTGTGTAATGAAACTGCCAGTCAGAGAATTTGATGCTGTTGTGATTGGTGCCGGCGGCGCAGGTATGCGCGCGGCGCTGCAAATTTCCCAGAGCGGGCAGACTTGTGCGCTGCTCTCTAAAGTGTTCCCAACCCGTTCCCATACCGTATCCGCGCAGGGTGGCATCACCGTTGCGCTCGGTAATACCCATGAAGATAACTGGGAATGGCACATGTACGACACCGTTAAAGGGTCGGACTACATTGGTGACCAGGACGCTATTGAATATATGTGTAAAACCGGTCCGGAAGCGATTCTGGAACTGGACCACATGGGGCTGCCGTTCTCTCGCCTCGACAATGGCACAATTTATCAACGTCCGTTTGGCGGCCAGTCGAAGAACTTCGGCGGTGAGCAAGCGGCACGTACTGCGGCAGCGGCAGACCGTACCGGTCATGCGCTGTTGCACACGCTGTATCAGCAGAACCTGAAAAACCATACCACCATCTTCTCAGAATGGTATGCGCTGGATCTGGTAAAAAATGCCGATGGTGCGATTGTCGGTTGTACCGCGCTGTGTATTGAAACCGGTGAGGTAGTTTACTTCAAAGCCCGTGCGACCGTGCTGGCGACCGGCGGTGCTGGCCGTATTTATCAGTCCACCACCAATGCCCACATCAATACTGGTGACGGTGTTGGTATGGCTATCCGCGCTGGCGTGCCGGTGCAGGATATGGAAATGTGGCAGTTCCACCCAACCGGCATCGCCGGTGCGGGCGTTCTGGTAACAGAAGGCTGCCGTGGTGAAGGTGGTTATCTGTTGAACAAACACGGCGAGCGCTTCATGGAGCGTTATGCCCCAAATGCGAAAGACCTGGCGGGTCGTGACGTGGTGGCGCGTTCCATCATGATCGAAATCCGTGAAGGTCGCGGCTGTGACGGCCCGTGGGGTCCGCACGCTAAGCTGAAACTCGACCACTTGGGTAAAGAAGTGCTGGAATCCCGTCTGCCGGGCATTCTCGAACTGTCACGTACCTTTGCTCACGTTGACCCGGTTAAAGAGCCGATTCCGGTTATCCCAACCTGCCACTATATGATGGGCGGTATTCCGACCAAAGTTACTGGCCAGGCGCTGACTGTGAATGAGCAGGGCGAAGATGTGGTGATCCCGGGGCTGTTTGCCGTCGGCGAAATCGCCTGCGTGTCGGTTCACGGCGCCAACCGTCTGGGCGGCAACTCGCTGCTGGACCTGGTGGTGTTTGGTCGTGCGGTGGGTCTGCATCTGCAGGAATCTATCGCTGAGCAGGGTGACCTGCTGGATGCGACCGAAGATGAAATCGATGCTTCTCTGGCACGACTGAACCGCTGGAACGGTAACCGTAATGGTGAAGACCCGGTGGCGATTCGCAAAGCGCTGCAAGAATGTATGCAGCATAACTTCTCGGTATTCCGCGAAGGCGATGCGATGGCGAAAGGTTTGGAAGAGCTGAAAGCGATTCGCGAACGCCTGAAAAATGCCCGTCTGGACGATACCTCCAGCGAGTTCAACACCCAGCGCGTTGAGTGTCTGGAGTTGGATAACCTGATGGAGACCGCGTACGCCACTGCAGTATCTGCAAACTTCCGTACCGAAAGCCGTGGCGCGCATAGCCGCTTCGACTTCCCGGAACGTGATGATGAAAACTGGCTGTGCCATTCCCTGTACCTGCCAGAGTCGGAATCCATGACGCGACGTCAAGTCAATATGGAACCGAAGCTGCGCCCGGCATTCCCGCCGAAGATTCGTACTTATTAATGCGGAGACAGGACAATGAAACTCGAGTTTTCAGTTTATCGCTATAACCCGGATGTTGACGACGCTCCGCGTATGCAGGATTACACCCTGGAGGCGGAAGATGGGCGCGACATGATGCTGCTGGATGCATTGATGCAGCTGAAAGAAAAAGATCCGTCTCTGTCGTTCCGCCGCTCCTGCCGTGAAGGGGTCTGCGGCTCCGACGGTCTGAATATGAACGGCAAAAATGGACTGGCCTGTATCACACCTATTTCTGCGCTGAATCAGCCGGGCAAGAAAATTGTCATTCGCCCGCTGCCGGGTTTACCGGTTGTGCGCGATTTGGTGGTAGACATGGGGCAATTCTACGCACAGTATGAGAAGATTAAGCCTTACTTGTTGAATAATGGGAAAAATCCGCCGGCTCGTGAGCATTTACAAATGCCTGAGCAGCGTGAGAAGCTCGATGGGCTGTATGAATGTATTTTGTGTGCATGCTGCTCAACGTCCTGCCCATCATTCTGGTGGAATCCGGACAAGTTTATTGGCCCGGCAGGCCTGCTGGCCGCGTATCGCTTCTTAATTGATAGCCGCGATACCGAGACCGACAGCCGCCTGGAAGGTTTAAGTGACGCTTTCAGCGTATTCCGCTGCCATAGCATCATGAACTGCGTCAGCGTATGTCCTAAAGGACTGAACCCGACGCGCGCCATCGGCCATATTAAGTCGATGCTGCTCAAACGTAGTGCGTAAGATTTTGTAGTGGTTGCCGGGGAAGTGATTCCCCGGTAGTACAGGAAACCTCTAAAAACTGCCATATGAGTAGTAATAATCGAGATGTTCAGAGCGAGACAAGGCCGCAACGCAGTCGTAGCCTGAACAGCGAAGATTATTAGACAGTTTTTAAAGGTTCCTTAGCGGACGCAGATGACACGACAGTCCGCAACAAGTGAACCCCGGCACGCACATCGGTGTGCGTGGTAGTATCCACGGCGAAATACTCGTCATAGTTCACGTTGCATGTGCGTTGGCTGCACTTGCTCACCCTGGTCACTTACTGGATGTAAGCTCCCAGGGATTCGCAAGCTTGCACCTTCCTGAAACGCGATCTATTTAGAGTATTAAATAAGCAGAAAAGATGCTTAAGGGATCACGATGCAGAACAGCGCTTTGAAAGCCTGGTTGGACTCTTCTTACCTCTCTGGTTCTAACCAGAGCTGGATAGAACAGCTCTATGAAGACTTCTTAACCGACCCTGACTCGGTAGATGCTAACTGGCGTTCGACGTTCCAGCAGTTACCTGGTACCGGAGTCAAACCGGATCAACTCCACTCAAAAACACGTGATTATTTCCGTCGACAGGCGTTGATTACCCCACGTTACTCTTCTTCTATTTCCGACCCTGATGCCAATGTGAAGCAGGTTAAAGTCCTGCAGCTCATTAACGCCTACCGTTTCCGCGGTCATCAGCATGCGAATCTTGATCCGCTGGGACTGTGGCAGCAAGAAAATGTGGCTGATCTGGACCCGTCTTTCCACGATCTGACCGATGCGGATTTCCAGGAAAGCTTTAACGTAGGTTCTTTTGCCGGCGGCAAAGACACCATGAAGTTGAGCGACCTGGTTGTTGCGCTGAAACAAACTTACTGCGGCCCAATTGGCGCCGAGTATATGCACATCACCAGCACCGAAGAAAAACGCTGGCTTCAACAGCGTATCGAGTCTGGCCGTGCCGCATTCAGTAGCGAAGAGAAGAAACGCTTCCTGAGCGAACTGACCGCAGCAGAAGGTCTGGAACGCTACCTGGGCGCTAAGTTCCCGGGCGCGAAACGCTTCTCGCTGGAAGGCGGTGATGCGTTAATCCCAATGCTCAAAGAGATGATCCGCCACGCTGGTAACAGCGGTACCCGTGAAGTGGTGCTGGGTATGGCGCACCGTGGTCGTCTGAACGTTCTGGTTAACGTACTGGGCAAACGCCCGCAGGAACTGTTCGACGAATTTGCGGGCAAACATAAAGAACACCTCGGCACCGGTGACGTGAAGTACCACATGGGCTTCTCGTCTGATATCGAAACCGAAGGCGGTCTGGTACACCTGGCGCTGGCGTTTAACCCGTCGCACCTGGAAATCGTTAGCCCGGTGGTTATCGGCTCCGTACGTGCACGCCTGGATCGTCTGGACGAGCCGAGCAGCAATAAAGTCCTGCCAATCACCATCCACGGCGATGCGGCGGTAACCGGGCAGGGCGTGGTTCAGGAAACCCTGAACATGTCGAAAGCGCGTGGTTACGAAGTGGGCGGTACCGTGCGTATCGTCATTAACAACCAGGTTGGCTTTACTACCTCTAACCCGTTGGATGCGCGTTCTACGCCGTACTGCACCGACATCGGTAAGATGGTTCAGGCGCCAATCTTCCACGTTAACGCGGATGACCCGGAAGCGGTCGCTTTCGTGACGCGTCTGGCGCTGGACTTCCGTAATACCTTCAAACGCGATGTGTTCATCGATCTGGTGTGCTACCGCCGTCACGGCCACAATGAAGCCGACGAGCCGAGCGCAACCCAGCCGCTGATGTATCAGAAAATCAAAAAGCATCCGACCCCGCGTAAAATCTACGCTGACAAGCTGGAAGCGGACAAAGTCGCCACGCTGGAAGATGCGACCGAAATGGTCAATCTGTACCGTGATGCGCTGGATGCTGGTGAGTGCGTGGTGAAAGAGTGGCGTCCAATGAACATGCACTCCTTCACCTGGTCGCCGTATCTCAACCACGAGTGGGACGAAAGCTACCCGAACAAGGTTGAGATGAAGCGTCTGCAGGAGCTGGCAAAACGCATCAGCACCGTGCCTGAAGCCGTTGAAATGCAGTCGCGTGTTGCCAAAATTTACGGCGACCGTCAGGCCATGGCCGCAGGCGAGAAGCTATTCGACTGGGGTGGTGCAGAGAATCTGGCTTACGCCACGCTGGTTGACGAAGGCATTCCGGTTCGTCTGTCGGGTGAAGACTCCGGTCGCGGAACCTTCTTCCACCGTCACGCGGTTATTCATAATCAGGCTAACGGTTCAACCTACACGCCGCTGCAGCATGTGCATAACGGTCAGGGCACGTTCCGCGTATGGGACTCCGTACTGTCTGAAGAAGCGGTACTGGCGTTTGAATACGGTTATGCCACGGCAGAACCGCGCACGCTGACCATCTGGGAAGCGCAGTTCGGCGACTTCGCCAACGGTGCGCAGGTGGTTATCGACCAGTTCATCTCTTCCGGCGAGCAGAAATGGGGCCGTATGTGCGGTCTGGTGATGCTGCTGCCGCACGGCTACGAAGGTCAGGGTCCGGAGCACTCCTCCGCGCGTCTGGAACGTTATCTGCAACTTTGCGCTGAGCAAAACATGCAGGTTTGCGTCCCGTCTACCCCGGCACAGGTCTACCACATGCTGCGTCGTCAGGCGCTGCGCGGTATGCGCCGTCCGCTGGTGGTGATGTCACCGAAGTCGCTGCTGCGTCATCCGCTGGCGGTGTCTACGCTGGACGAACTGGCAAATGGCACCTTCCTGCCAGCCATTGGCGAAGTCGATGAACTTGATCCGAAAGGCGTGAAGCGTGTCGTGATGTGTTCTGGTAAGGTTTATTACGACCTGCTGGAGCAACGCCGCAAGAACGACCAAAAAGATGTTGCCATTGTGCGCATCGAACAGCTCTATCCGTTCCCGCATAAAGCGGTGCAGGAAGCGCTGAAACCGTTTGCTCATGTACATGATTTTGTCTGGTGCCAGGAAGAGCCGCTCAACCAGGGCGCATGGTACTGCAGCCAGCATCATTTCCGTGAAGTAATTCCATTTGGGTCAGCTCTGCGTTATGCAGGTCGCCCGGCCTCTGCCTCTCCGGCAGTAGGGTATATGTCCGTTCACCAGAAGCAGCAACAAGATCTGGTAAATGACGCGCTGAACGTCGATTAAATAAAGGATAAATAATGAGTAGCGTAGATATTCTTGTTCCCGACCTGCCTGAATCCGTAGCGGATGCAACGGTTGCAACCTGGCACAAAAAACCGGGCGATGCAGTACGTCGTGATGAAGTACTGGTAGAAATCGAAACTGACAAAGTGGTACTGGAAGTACCGGCATCAGCGGACGGTATTCTTGATGCGGTTCTGGAAGATGAAGGAACAACCGTCACTTCTCGCCAGATCCTTGGTCGCCTGCGTGAAGGCAACAGCACCGGTAAAGAAACCAGCGCTAAGTCTGAAGAGAAAGATTCTACTCCGGCACAGCGCCAGCAGGCGTCTCTTGCTGAGCAGAACAACGATGCCCTGAGCCCGGCGATCCGTCGCCTGCTGGGTGAGCATAACCTCGAAGCCAGCGCTATCAACGGCACCGGTGTCGGCGGTCGTATCACGCGTGAAGATGTTGAAAAACATCTGGCGAAAGCTCCGGCTGCGAAAGCCGAAGCAAAAGCGCCGGCAGCAGCACCTGCACCACAGGCGCACCTGGGCGCGCGTGGCGAAAAACGTGTTCCGATGACCCGTCTGCGCAAACGCGTAGCCGAGCGTCTGCTGGAAGCGAAAAATTCCACCGCCATGCTGACCACCTTCAACGAAGTCAACATGAAGCCAATCATGGACCTGCGTAAGCAATACGGTGATGCGTTCGAGAAACGCCACGGTATCCGTCTGGGCTTTATGTCTTTCTACGTGAAAGCGGTTGTTGAAGCGCTGAAACGCTATCCGGAAGTGAACGCGTCCATCGACGGCGATGACGTGGTTTATCACAACTACTTTGATGTCAGCATGGCGGTCTCCACGCCGCGTGGCCTGGTCACGCCGGTCCTGCGTGATGTGGATCTGCTGGGTATGGCAGACATCGAGAAGAACATTAAAGAACTGGCAGTTAAAGGTCGCGACGGCAAGTTGACGGTTGAAGATCTGACGGGCGGTAACTTCACCATCACTAACGGTGGGGTGTTCGGTTCCCTGATGTCCACGCCGATCATCAACCCACCGCAGAGTGCCATCCTGGGTATGCATGCCATCAAAGATCGTCCGATGGCGGTAGACGGCAAGGTTGAAATCCTGCCGATGATGTATCTGGCGCTGTCTTATGACCACCGTCTGATCGATGGTCGTGAGTCAGTAGGCTTCCTGGTAACCATTAAAGAGTTGCTGGAAGATCCAACGCGTCTGCTGCTGGACGTGTAGTTAATAAGAGTATCACCTGCCCCGTAGGTCTGGATGTTTATCAGACCTACGGGTAAAAGATAACGATTACCTGAAGGATGGACAGAACACATGAACTTACATGAATATCAGGCAAAACAACTTTTTGCCCGCTATGGCTTACCGGCACCGGTGGGTTATGCCTGTACTACTCCGCGTGAAGCAGAAGAAGCCGCTTCAAAAATCGGCGCTGGCCCGTGGGTAGTGAAATGTCAGGTTCACGCTGGTGGCCGCGGTAAAGCGGGCGGTGTGAAGGTTGTGAACAGCAAAGAAGACATTCGCGCTTTTGCTGAACACTGGCTGGGTAAACGTCTGGTTACTTACCAGACAGACGCTCATGGCCAACCGGTTAATCAGATTCTGGTTGAAGCCGCGACCGACATTGGTAAAGAACTTTACCTCGGCGCAGTTGTTGACCGTAGCTCCCGTCGCGTGGTCTTCATGGCCTCTACCGAAGGCGGCGTGGAAATCGAAAAAGTAGCGGAAGAAACCCCGCACCTGATCCACAAAGTGGCGCTCGATCCGCTGGCAGGCCCGATGCCTTACCAGGGACGTGAGCTGGCGTTCAAACTGGGTCTGGAAGGTAAACAGGTTCAGCAGTTCACCAAGATCTTCATGGGTCTGGCGACTATCTTCCTGGAGCGCGACCTGGCGCTGATCGAAATCAACCCGTTGGTTGTCACCAAACAGGGTGACCTGATCTGCCTCGACGGCAAACTGGGCGCTGACGGCAACGCGCTGTTCCGCCAGGCTGACCTGCGCGAAATGCGCGACCAGTCTCAGGAAGATCCGCGTGAAGCGCAGGCTGCGCAGTGGGAACTGAACTACGTTGCGCTCGATGGCAACATCGGTTGCATGGTTAACGGTGCGGGCCTGGCAATGGGCACCATGGACATCGTTAAGCTGCACGGCGGCGAACCGGCAAACTTTCTCGACGTTGGTGGCGGTGCGACCAAAGAGCGTGTAACCGAAGCGTTCAAAATTATCCTTTCTGATGACAATGTTAAAGCCGTACTGGTTAACATCTTCGGCGGTATCGTACGTTGCGACCTGATCGCTGACGGTATCATCGGCGCGGTAGCAGAAGTAGGTGTAAACGTTCCGGTCGTGGTACGTCTGGAAGGTAACAACGCTGAACTCGGCGCGAAAAAACTGGCTGATAGCGGCCTGAATATTATTGCAGCGAAAAGTCTGACGGATGCAGCTCAGCAGGTTGTTGCCGCAGTGGAGGGGAAATAATGTCAGTTTTAATTAATAAAGATACCAAGGTTATCTGCCAGGGCTTCACCGGTAGCCAGGGGACATTCCACTCCGAACAAGCGATTGCTTACGGTACGCAGATGGTTGGCGGCGTAACGCCAGGTAAAGGCGGCACCACGCACCTGGGCCTGCCGGTGTTCAACACCGTACGTGAAGCCGTAGAAGCGACGGGCGCGACCGCCACCGTTATCTACGTTCCGGCACCGTTCTGCAAAGACTCCATACTGGAAGCGATTGATGCTGGTATCAAACTGATTATCACCATCACCGAAGGCATCCCGACGCTGGATATGCTGACCGTGAAAGTGAAGCTGGATGAAGCTGGCGTGCGCATGATCGGCCCGAACTGCCCAGGTGTTATCACCCCGGGCGAGTGCAAAATCGGCATCATGCCGGGCCACATTCACAAGCCGGGTAAAGTGGGTATCGTTTCCCGTTCAGGTACCCTGACCTATGAAGCGGTTAAGCAGACTACCGACTACGGTTTCGGCCAGTCCACCTGTGTGGGCATTGGTGGCGACCCGATCCCAGGTTCTAACTTCATCGACATCCTGAAGCTGTTCCAGGAAGATCCGCAGACTGAAGCGATCGTCATGATCGGTGAGATCGGCGGTAGCGCTGAAGAAGAAGCGGCGGCATACATTAAAGATCATGTAACCAAGCCGGTTGTGGGTTACATCGCGGGTGTGACTGCGCCGAAAGGTAAGCGTATGGGTCACGCGGGTGCGATCATCGCAGGTGGGAAAGGTACGGCGGATGAGAAATTCGCTGCGCTGGAAGCTGCAGGCGTGAAAACTGTTCGTAGCCTGGCCGATATCGGCGAAGCGCTGAAAACCGTTATTAAGTAATAAATAAAAAACAGCCCTGACTCTCTGCGTAGTCAAGGGCTGGTCCCGTTTCGACATGGTTGGCCATCTGATGATGGCCTTTTTTTATTTTTAGTTATCTGAATCTTGCAAATTACTCATAATCATCTGCATAAATAAGATTATTTTTTGCGGTGAACATCATTCTTTCTCTTGATTAAATTCTGCATATTACCGGCTTTAATTTGATTAATGCCGGAGGATACCGTGTCGTTGAAAATTCAGGATGATTACCTACAATGTTTTTTCTCAATAGCAAAGGTATTTTCCAGTGCGACTGGATTAGCCACCGTCGTGGTTGATGTTACCGGAAAAATTCTCTCGGATTGTCATAATTTTAATTCGTTCTGCACATTAATGCGGGCGGATGAACGCTATGGTGTGAGTTGTCAAAAGTGTGACAAGTATTGTGCTTTTGAAGGATTAAAACACCTTAAACCCAGAATACTCAGCTGTCATGCGGGGCTAAGTCTGTTTTCTATGCCATTAATTCGCGAGGGGCATCTGTACGGTTTTATGCTCTGTGGGCAGGTGCGGGCAAAATATCAGGAATATAAAACTATCATTATTGATAATGAATACTCATGGATGGATGAACCAAAAATAAAAACTGAATGGAGTAAGGTGGCGGTAGTCGATAATAATACGCTGGTGGCATCAGCAAATTTATTGAATTTTATTGTTGATAATTTTGAGACAGAACAACAATCTGATGAGATTGTTATCCCAGCGACCAGTTACATGCGTCATTATTTTACAGAACCTTCCCGACACGAGAAAAAGCTACTGGCAGCGTTGCGTTATATCGATGAGAATTTGTATGGTGAATTATCCCTGGAATCCGTAGCAGCTCACGTCTGCTTAAGCGCAAACTATTTCAGCCGTTTTTTTAAGAAACGGCAGGGCGTTAACTTTAAAACCTGGGTGAATCAGAAAAAAATGCAAAAAGCGGGGGAGTTATTGCACGATCCCGTTCATTCCATAGACAGCATTGCCCGGAAACTCCAATACGCACAAACCAGCTACTTTTGCCGCGTTTTCCGGGCGGCGCATCAAACGTCGCCCCAGTCTTTTCGTCATGCCAGACTGTCACAGTAAAGGTTTTCTGGCAGCTTGAAGGCTTCAGGGATAAAAGAGAGCCGATCGCTCAGGGTTACCACATCACCAATCACTATCAGTGCAGGGGGAAGGATGTTAGCTTCCTGCGCCTTGCTCAGTAGTGAACCGAGCGTACAGGTCAGTCGGCGTTGATTATCGCGGGTGGCAGACATAATTAGCGCTGCAGGCGTATCTGCTGATTTTCCACCCATCAATAATTCCTCACAGATAAACGCCAGATTGGCGATACCCATGACGATAACCAGCGTACCATTCAGTTTTGCCAGTTGACGCCAGTCCTGCTGTTGGTTGCCCTCCCGTGTATGGCCGGTCACGACGTGAAATCCCGAGGCGAAATCGCGGTGTGTTACCGGAATCCCGGCATAGGTCAGGCCTCCAATGGTTGAGCTGATACCCGGCACCACTTCAAACGGGATGCCCGTCTCGACGAGATCCTCAACTTCTTCAGCCCCGCGTCCAAAAACATACGGATCGCCACCTTTCAGGCGTACAATATTATTGTGAGTTTGGGCATACTGGACAAGCAGCGCATTGATTTCATCCTGGGGTACACAATGGAAGCCTGGGTTTTTGCCGACATTGATAAGCAGGCAATCTGGTAATGCCCATTCCAAAATTTTAGGATTGACCAGCCGATCGTAAATAATGACATTAGCCTGTTTAATGCACATCATTGCTTTGAGGGTAAGTAATGAAATATCACCGGGACCTGCCCCAACGAGCCAGACCTTTCCGAAAGTTTTCACATTGTGTCCTTTATCACGTCTAACAAAAAAAGGCAGAAACTACATCAAGGAATGATAAAAAGCAGTCGTTTGCCCGTAAGTTATAACGTGAAATTATCCAAAATTATCGCATTGATAATATTGATTAATCTCGCAAAGTTTTTTCTGCAATAAACAAGATGACTTGAAAAATTATTAAGAACTTATTGGCACTATTTGCTTAAGTTTAACCTTATTTAAATTGTGTTTATTGTTTCCCTTAAGTATTATTGGTTAATATTTACCCGTCATCAGTGTGAGTAAATCATGGATTGGATCAATGACATCAATGGATAAAATAAAATATAACTCTCGATGCTTATCTGGGTGTCTTGAATTATTTTTTATAAATTAAACTATTTTTGTACGCTGCAAATGGAAGAGGTTATGAGAGGAAAAATACCCAAGACGGAGTTGCTGGTAACTTTTGAAGTGGTTGCGCGTCACGAAAGTTATACCCGGGCAGCTGAAGAGCTGGCTTTAACACAAAGTGCTGTTTTCCGCCAGGTAAATGCACTGGAGGATTTTCTCAATACCGCGCTATTTAATCACGCCAAAAAACGCATTTTTTTAAATGCGGCGGGCAAACACTATTTAAGCATCGTTAAAGAAACGTTAAATAAGCTTGAACGAGATACGACGACGATAATGACCTGGCAGCCGACGGTACAGGTTATTGAGCTGGCGGTGAATCCGACGTTCAGCACGCACTGGCTGATCCCAAACCTGCGTGAATTTAACAAACTTAATCCTGATATTATCGTGAACATTCATTCCCTGGCGAATATTGGTGATTTTCTCAATCGAGAGTATGACGCGGCAATCATGCGCGAAGACTTTTATTCGCCATGGTCAGGGGTTGAGTACCTGTTTGAAGAGGAGATTCTGCCGGTATGCAGTCGCTGTTTGCTGGCCGAACCGGAACGAAAACTGGCGGTAAACGAATTACTAAACGAATTCCCGCTATTGCACCAAAGCACGCGCATCAAAGGGTGGCAGGAATGGTTTGCGCTTTCAGATGTCAGCAGTCCGTTGGTGAATAAAGGTCCGAGATTTGATTTGTTATCGATGCTGATCGCGGCGGTCCGCTCTAATCTGGGCGTTGCGCTGCTCCCGCGTTTTGCCATTCAGCACGATCTGGACAGTGGCGATATGGTCATTCCTTGCGATGTTCCGATGCGTACCGGGAATCGATTTATTATGACGTGGCGTGAAGAAAAATCGGAATCCGAGCATTTACAGATTTTCCGCAACTGGTTGCTCAGTAAGTCCGTAGTATCGGCTGCCTGAGGGTGGCTTATGCCTTATCAGGCCTACAACGATGGGTAGGCCGGATAAGACGCGTTAGCATCGTTATCCGGCAAAAGAACGGCTACCAGTCGATCCCAATCTGTGCCTGAATACCGCGGTCAAACGCGTGTTTGACCGGGCGTATTTCACTGACCGTATCGGCCAGTTCCAGTAACAGCGTATGGCATCCGCGTCCTGTGACGATAACGCTCTGACCGGCAGGACGATTTTCGATGGCGCTGATAACCTCTTGCGTATCCAGATAGTGGTAAGCCAGCATGTAGGTGAGTTCATCCAGCACCACTAGATCGTAATGCGCATCAGCCAGCATGCGCTTACTTTCCTGCCAGACAATTGTTGCCGCCTCGATATCTGCTTGCCGATTTTGGGTTTCCCACGTAAATCCGGTACCCATAATATGGAATTCGACGCCGAGCGGTTGCAGTGTGTTGTACTCACCATTATCCCACTGACCTTTAATAAACTGCGCGATGCCAACGGTTTTTCCGTGACCCACTGCGCGCGTTGCCGTGCCAAAGGCTGCGGTGGATTTTCCTTTTCCGTTGCCGGTGAAGACAATCAGGATCCCTTTCTTCTCCGTTGCCGCCGCTACGCGGGTATCAACCTGCTCTTTCAGCTTCTGCTGACGCTGACGGTGTCTGTCGTTATTGGCGCGCGCTTCCATGGAAACTCCTTAATGCCCTGCCGGACAGGTTGCGCAGCGATGCTGCTGCTCGAACTGGCTGAAGAAGTTATTACCTTTGTCATCCACTAATACGAAGGCGGGCATATTTTTAACTTCCATCATCCACACCGCTTCCATTCCCAGTTCTGGATATTCAAGACACTGCAGACTCTTCACGTACTGTTGCGCCAGTAGGGCTGCGGCACCGCCAATGCTGCCGAGGCTAAATCCACCGTGTTTGTGACAGGCATCAGTGACCTGCTGGCTGCGGTTACCCTTGGTGAGCATAATGAGGCTGCCGCCTTGTGCCTGGAAAGCATCGACATACCCATCCATGCGCCCGCCGGTGGTGGGGCCCATTGAGCCACAGGCCTGATTTTCCGGGGTTTTGGCTGGACCAGCATAGTAAACGATATGCTTTTTCATGTATTCCGGCATCGGTTCACCGTTATCCAGTCGCGCTTTGATGTTCGCGTGAGCGATATCGCGAGCCACAACAATCGGGCCGCTTAACGACAGACGTGTACCAATGGGCAAGGCGGAGAGATCATGCAGGATCTCACGCAGCGGACGGTTCAGATCCAGTTGTACGGTCTGGGCGCCGTTTTCTACCCGGTGAGAATCGGGGATAAATTTGCCCGGATTATGCTCGAGTTTTTCCAGCCAGATACCGTGTTTATTAATTTTGGCTTTAATATTGCGGTCGGCAGAGCAGGAGAGGGCCATCGCGATTGGGCAGGAGCCGCCGTGGCGCGGTAAGCGAATTACGCGAATATCGTGGGCAAAGTATTTGCCGCCAAACTGCGCCCCGATGCCAAACTCACGGCTGGCATTGAGCAACTCGGCTTCCAGCGCCGTATCACGGAACGCCTGGCCCAGCTCGTTCCCGCTGGTGGGCAGATTATCGTAATATTTGGTTGAAGCCAGTTTGGCGACTTTCAGCGTCTGGTCGGCGGATAAGCCCCCAACCACAAAAGCGATGTGATACGGCGGGCAAGCGGCTGTACCCAGTGATTTCATTTTTTCGATCAGGAACGCAGTGAGCTTTTCCGGCTGCAGAATGGATTTGGTTTCCTGGAATAACGCCGCCTTATTGGCAGAACCGCCACCTTTGTTAACGAACAGGAATTTATATTCATTACCCGGCGTGGCGCTGATGTCAATTTGCGCCGGCAGGTTTGTCTGAGTATTGACCTCGGTATACATGTCCAGCGGGGCATTTTGCGAGTAGCGCAGATTGTTTTCGGTGAAGGTGGTATACACGCCTTTGCTTAAGGCTTCGGCGTCATCGCCGCCTGTCCAGACATGTTGTCCTTTGCAGGCCACAATGGTTGCCGTCCCGGTGTCCTGGCAGTTAGGCAGTACACCTTTAGCTGAAACCTCTGCATTGCGCAGCAGCTGCAATGCGACGTACTTATCGTTACCGCTGGCCTGTGGATCGTGCAAAATGCTGGCAATCTGTTTTAAATGTCCGGCGCGCAGGAAAAATGAAGCCTCATAAAACGCCTGCTGTGCTAACAAGGTTAACGCTTCCGGTGCAACCTTGATAACTTCCTCTCCGTCTAACTCCGTTACCGTAACGTGCTGGTTACTCAGTAATTCATATTCGGTACTATCTTTACTCTGAACAAAGAGTTCCTGCCAGACAAATGGTTTAGACATGTTTACTTCTCACCTCTTCGTATTGTTTGCCGGATAAGCAATGTGCCATCCGGCGTAAAGTTATTTGGCTAAAAAGACGTTGGCTTTTGTCGCTTCGGCGACATATTCGATAGTTTTCTGGGCACGAACGCTGTTTCCGGCTTCATCAAGCGGCGGAGAATAGACCGCAATCGCATATTCGCCTGGGACGACGGCAACCATGCCGCCGCCGACGCCGCTTTTCGCCGGAATGCCAACGGTGTATAGCCATTTACCGCTGCCGTCGTACAGTCCGGCAATTGCCATTTCTGCCAGTACCTGTGGAACATATTTCTCATTCAGCAACTGTTTGCCGTTGAACGGAGATTTGCCTTTGTTTGCCAGTACGGCACCCATTTTGGCCAGTTGCTCAACGGTGATATCCACCGAGCACTGGCGGGTATAAATTTCAACGGCTTCGTCAGTGTTGCCATAGAAGCTGTTATAGGATTCCATCAGTTTGGCCAGCGCCTGATTGTGCTGGTTGGTTTCCATTTCAGATTTGAAAACCGGTTCGTTCACGGTGAGAGTGGCATCGGCCCAGACGTTCAGGTTGTCGAGGATTTTGTTCCAACGATCGGTTTTGTCTTTGGCTTCAATCAGGCTAACGGTGCTCATGGCCCCGGCGTTTACCAGTGGGTTTTCAGGCGCGCCTTTGGTCAGTTCAACGGCCAAACCTGAGTTGAACGGCATGCCGGTGGCATTGGCGCCAAGTTTATCCAGCACTACCTGAGGACCGTGCTGCTCCATGGCGAGCGCCATGGTGAACACTTTACTCAGGGATTCCATTGGGAAAGGTTTGTTAACATCGCCAACCTGGTAGATCTTGCCGTCCACCGTCGCAATGGTGATGGCAAAATTTTTCGGGCTATAGGTCGCCAGAGCAGGTATGTAGTCGGCGACTTTTCCATCGTTATTACTTTTGTACTTCTGATGAGCCTGTTCTATCAGCTTGGCGTAGTCGGGCGTGGTTTGCGCGAATGTGGTTGCGCTAAACAAGACACTGAAAGAAAAGAGACTCACGCCGAGAATTGTTTTATTCATTATGCATTCCTGTTGGTGTGCTCATCTTGGTGCCGGATGGCGGCGTACCGCCTAATCCGGCCTACGGATAGTTAAACGTTATGTAGGCCGGATAAGCGCAAGCGCCATCCGGCAATAACGTAGTATCAGGACAAAGCGACTTCCGTTTCGGTAACCGGGCGTTCCTGTTCCGGTGACTTCACAGGCGCAGTTCCACGGCAACCCTGGCCGAAGTGTTCGCCTTCCCAACGGCCCACAATGGCAGCGCCCATGGCGTTACTCATGACGTTGGTAGCGGAACGACCCATATCGAGGAACGGATCGACACCCATCAGCAGGATCAAACCCGCTTCCGGAATGTTGAATTGGTTCAGTGTGGCGGCGATAACGACCATCGAGGCACGCGGTACACCCGCCATCCCTTTAGAGGTCAGCATCAGAATTAACAACATGGTAATTTGCTCGCCCATGCTCAGTTCGATGTTGCACGCCTGAGCAATAAAGACGGTGGCAAAGGAGCAGTAGGCCATGGAGCCGACCAGGTTAAAGGAGTAACCGATAGGCAGAACGAAGCTGGCAATTTTTGAGGAAACGCCGAATTTTTCCAGCTTGTCCAGCGTACCCGGGAAGGCGGCTTCAGAGCTTGAAGTGGTAAAGGCCAGCAGAGCGGGTTCGAGGATTGATTTAGTTAATCGTGCGATGCAAGGCCCGACGATCATAGTAGACAGGCCAATCAGGATCGCCCACAGCATACCCAGCGTCAGGTAGAACTCACCCATGAAGATCCCGGCGCTAACCATCACACCCAGACCACGTTCGGCAATCAGACCTGAAATAGCGGCAAAAACGGTCAGTGGCGCAAACAGCATGACGTAACCCGTCAGCTTCAGCATCACGTGCACCAGTGAATCCAGCACTTTCACAATAGGGTCGGCTTTTTCACCAATCGCAGCGAGGCTGCAACCAAGGAAGATTGAGAACACGACGATCTGAAGAATTTCGTTACGCGCCATCGCATCGACAATACTGGTCGGTACCGCGTGTGAGATGAACACTTTCAGCGTGAATGGCTCTGACTTAACGGCGGCAACAGCGCCGACGTCATGTGGCACAAAGTTGATACCTGCGCCTGGCTGGAAGATATTAACGATAACCAGACCCAGCGCGATTGACAGCAATGACGCGCAAATAAACAGGAAGAAGGTTTTCGAAAATATACGTCCGAGCGTTTTGGCATCGCCCATTTTGGCAATACCCACAACCAGAGTTGAAATAACCAATGGTGCGATAATCATTTTCACCATACGTAAGAATATAGTGGTGAAAATGGAAATGTCTGCTGCATAAGATTTTGCTGTTTCAGCCGCGGCCATATTATTTATGACCACCCCGGCAATCATGCCGAGTATCAGGCCTAATATGATCATCTTCGTTAAACTTATTTTCTTCATGTGTACTCCATCGGATAAAGGTTGGTAATTGGAATTGTGTAGGGTGGCGTGCGCCTGAGCCTGGACAGCAGCTCAGACGCACGCCTGTTGTGACCAACCGCATGAATAATTCGAAGCACTGTGATACAGCTGAATTCTGTGCCCCAATGGTTGTTATTGTGTTTTTTGTTACAAGTCGAACTCAATACTTAATAATGGTGCGTGTTGCTGTGCACCATAAACATCATTGTCACCGACGTTGCCGGAAATAATATCGCGCGGCATGACGATTTTTACGGCATTCGCCGGATCGAACCATACAATATTGTGAATAAAGTCAGGTTTAACGTTATATAAACCGGCAATAAGCTGCGGTGTTAATTGCTCTGAGCGTTTTACGCGCTGATAATCTTCCCGGGTTTTAAATAAAATATCTAAAACCAGTTCGTACGGTCCGGCGTTTTTCGAGCGAATAACTTGTGCCAGTGAACAAATTGAGTGTTTCATGCCTGAACTCCTTCTGGCGTCACCTGTTCAATATGGAAATCAAAACGCAGCGCATCGCTCGCTTCAATCAGGTGATAGATCGAGAACTCATACACCGGTCCACTCTGAATATCAGATGGCGAGAACGGGAAGGCGAGGTTGCCCGCAGTCGCAATGCGATTTTCATAGCCGTAGTGCAGCAGGGTAGAGCGCACCAGCGAGCAAACGCTGTTGGCGATGTCCTGCGTCGGCGCAACGACATCCAGTAAAATTCCCAGTTCATGGCCCGCAGTTTTCATCGGTTCATGGTTGCCCATCACACCGTTCTTACCGTACAAGTGGAACGTCATGCGGATACTGTCGTCATTCAGGGAGAGGTTACGTGCAACGCTTGCCTGTACCTCTTCAAGAATCGTGTCAATCCCGGCAATCATAATCGGGTCGCGTGTTCCGGCGATGGTCAGGCAACGGAAGCCAACCTGGCGTGCACCTTCCAGTTTCAACGCATACGGTGTTTCTTCATGGCGTGAACCGCTGACATACACTTCACCCTCGTTAACCTGGGTGAAAGTGCATGCTTTCAGGTTCAGCACACCGCCTGGCCCTGGCAGGAAGTAAGGATCTGACTTCTCGTACAGGGTGTGCGCCGCAGCAGAAGTTTCAGTGAACTTACGCTTGGGATTGAACGCCTTCAGCGTAAAGCCGTTGTCGTCGATAATCCCCATCGCACAATCGGAGCCGGAGCCAGGGGTGGCGGCAATGGCAGCACACTCAAGGATCTTACCGCAATGAAGCGCCAGACCTTCATCAAAGCCCTGCATAATCGGCAGCGCGGCGAAGCAGGCCGGATCGTAGGCTCGTCCGCCCAGGACCACCTGTGCACCGGCTTTCAGCGCACGCTGGAAAGGCTCGACGCCCATCTGCGCGACAATGTAGGTGCTCTCTTCAATGGCCTCGTGAGTCAGTTCAGGCACAAAATCGAGCGCGGTGATTTTGCCGTTATCCAGTGCCTGATGAACGATTTCTTTGTCGACATCAGACGGAATTAGCGCCATTGAGAAAGACAGTTTTTCTTCCTGCGCGATCTCATGGATTATTTGGCGACACCACTCCAGATGCGGAGCTGCGCCAGAACCACCGGCTGTGCCGATCACTACCGGGATGTTGTTCTTAACGCCTGCCACAATCATATAGCGCAGATCGCGTTTCACACCGGCCCTGTCAGTAAAGGGTTTACCTGCCCCCAGGTAGTGGGGGCCAGGATCGGAGGAACCTGCGTCAACAGCAATAAGATCCGGTGACTCTTCCATGGCTTTACGAAAACTTTCTTCCGGGAAGCCATAACCCAGGACAGCCGTAGGCGATAAGATCTTAAATGTGCGTGCCATCTCTTAATCCTTAGTTTGCAACAGCGCGATGGTGCGGTTCATTTCGTTAAACACGATGTTGAGACCTTCATCGAAACCCATACCCGGTTTGATCAGCATGCGCATTGGACGCGCGGCCAGCGCGACGTGTACGCAGGTACGAGCACTGATTTCCGTTTCGTTACAGGTACCGCCCTGATAGGCTTCCATTCCGTGTTTGTTGCAATACAGCACTGCATCAACGATGTTGTGAATACCGCCCAGATCCGGGGTTTTAATCTGCACCATGTGGCAACTGCCCGCGTCGGTGAAGTCCACGATGTCCTGATAGGTGTTACACCATTCATCCGCAACGATTTTCACGCCGGAACCCAGACGAGTCAGCTCCTGAGTGATCTCGGTTAACATGCGGATCTGATCCGGCTTGTTACCGGCATCAACCGGGCCTTCAATGTACAGCGGTAGACCTTGAGCTTCGGCTTCCAGGCTGGCGATGTATTCGGCGCAACGCACTGGATCCATATCGAAGATCAGACCAATGGTGCCGTAGACATCAATATGCAGCGTCGGGTGATAGCTTTCGTTGGTGCGCAGGCTCAGGATGCGGTTAGACAACCAGCGGACGTACTCACGCAGTTTTTCACCTTTAAAGCCCAACTTCTCTTCAACGTTATTGATCAGGGCATGCGGCAGGACATCCACACCTTTGAGGATCATCTTGTCGACGGCGATATAACGGTCGTCGCCGCTCTGACCAAATAACGGAATGGCTTCCGGAACGCATGGCAGTTGCCATTCATCACAAACCACTTCGGCTTTCAGACGACCGGTAGCCAGTGCCGCCGCGTCGAGCAGTGCCTGAGACAGACCATAACGTACGGCGGTATGCAGTAGATGGCCGTCAATACGCAATTCATCAAAGAAACGGGCGTTGGTCAGGAACGAATCAACGTCACGACCTTCCAGCAACGGCTTGATGTGGTCGTTGAGGAACGGAATGAAGTTTTCAGCCAGGAACAGCGGGTCACGACCGCCTGCACCTGAATATTGCACCGCTGCGCAATCGCCCACAGCTACCGCACCGTTTTCCAGAATCAGTTGTACGGAAACACATTCACCCGCCTGACGAACAGAGGTAAATCCAGGCGTGACCGGATCGCCGGTGTAGATAAACCCGTCATGACCGGCGCCATTTTTGATGGCCTGCTGATCGTCAAAATAAAATGAGGAGTAGCCAGCGGTGAAAAGGGCCTTTTTGATTTTCATTATGGTCTTCCTATTAATTTACTGTGGGATACGGCGTTGATGTCATCAATGACCATCTGGAAAGAAGGCTTGCGGCCTTCAAAATGTGCGCGCTCTGCGACATAGTCGTGGTGCAGGGCGAGAATATCTTTCGGCAGCGGCACGGCACCGGCTTCAAGAATACGGATTGCGCCTGTGTTATCGCGAACAGGCAGGATCTTACCGGCGTTACAGGCGGCAGGAGCGAAAGGTACATCCAGCACGCCAGCTTCAAAGGCCAGCACCGTACCGCGCGCAATGTCGCCATTGCCCAGTTCGAAGACTTTCTTCAACACCGCGCGGACTTCGCTCTTAATCAGGTCAACTTCCTGCTCCACGGCAGCGCACTGCGGGAATTTCTGGTCGCTGACCATGTTGAGCATCTGGCGTGACGCTTTCAGACCCTGGGCGTTAGCTGCCGCGGTTGGGATACCGAACGCTTCGTGCGGGCTTTTGGTGATCACTTTTGTGGCACCCGACATACCAGCAACCGCTGCACCCCAGGCGATAACAGAGAAGGCTTTCGCTTCATCTTCCGGGAATCCGCCCATCCACTGGTGGAAAACGGTGCTCAGTTCGTAATCGTCGAAACCATGGTTATGGAAGTATTCGTGGGACAGTTCACGCAGCGCCTGAATAGCGGCGATATCCTGCGTCAGGCTACCGACCTGGCCGTAGCCGACGGTAATGGATTTCACGCCTTGTTCCAGCGCCAGCAGACCTTCAATAATCGCCACCGAGTGGGACATAAACGGCGGGATCAGGGTACCGGTTAGCGGGCCAAACGGCTCACGGTTGATGCGAATGCCGTTCTCTTCGTACAGACCCATCAGACGGTCGCAGTACTGCCAGTCGCGAATGGATTTTTCCAGGGTGACGCGTTTGGCGTAAGGGATGTTGTAGGAGATACCGCCGCCTTCGTAGCTGGTGAAGCCACTGGCCATGGCGATTTCTGCCAGCAGGCGCGCATCCGGCGTACCGTGGCGAACCTGGATCGGTTTTTCCAGCGATTCAGTCATCCGGCGGCAGGCAGCAACCCCGTGATTGACGACTGGTAAACCATTCAGCTTGGAAGTACCTGCTTCGATGGATTTCTGGATCCCGACAGCGGCTTCTTCATAGCGGTTCAGACGGGTATAGGCATCGATAGTACTCGGCAGGAGGTCGCACTCTTCCTGCAATGTTTTGAGCAGCGCAATATGCTCATCCATTAATGCTACGCCTGCACGCGGCTGGCTCAGGGTTTTACCTTCCTGATCGGCTTTCAGCAGGGCAAGGGAGAAGCGTTTTTTATCTGGAATTGATTGCTGGTACTTCACGCCATCTTCGAAGTTCTCAACGTCTTTGCCGGTTTCCCAGGTTTGTAATACCTGATGCCTTTCGGTCATGAATTCGTCATGGGTCAATTTTTTATTTCGAAGTTCCATTCGTAGCTGCCTTAAGTTTTATAGGGTTAAACACTGAATGCTGGTGCGAGCAGCGGCTTGCGGGTACAGCCTGGCGACGTTTGCCAGAAGCGGGAGCAGGCCATTTGAATCGCGGTAATACTCAAACTGATTCGGTAACAGAATTCTTTTCCCCTGGTCGTCCAGCTCCCGGTATTTGAGCCAGTTATGGATATCGAACTGGCTGGCGCGAGAGAGCCATCCCCCTGAACCGACGACTTTGCGTACGGTGGTGAGATCGCGACCCATCTGTAAATCCACGTTACCCACGCAGGTGCAAACCTGCTTTTTAGTGCCTGCGTGGCGCTCAGCGGCATAGCCCACGCATAAACCTGCCAGCAGGGTGTCGTAATATTTCTCTTCCTCACTGAGTGGCAGGTAATCCGGTTGCCCTACCAGATGGCGCAGGTAGCGATAAAACGCTTCCTCACGCTGCGGTTGTTGGGCGAAGATGACTTTCACCATATCCTGCGTGCTTTCTCCCACCACGACGGCGGAAACGCGCATGCCCAGGTCGCCTTCTACGGTACGTTTGACGAACGGTTCAGGAACACCATGCAGGACGGTATCGGGGGAGAGGGTATTCGCGCTGGCCGAATAGACATCCGTGGTGGCTCCGCCCATATCAATCAGCATGAATTCCTTCCATGCGCTGTCGTAATCGCTAATGGCTTTGACTAACTCATAGACCGTCCATGGCGTCGGCATTGGCTCTTCGCCTGTTTCGCCAACAATGACGTCCAGACCTTTGCCTTTGACAATGCGTGACAAGAACACATCACAAATCGCCTGGCGTGCGGCAAACGGATTCGGGTGATCGAGGTCAGGCAGAATGTTGTCTACCGTGGTCAAATCCTTATGTCCCAGAATCGTTTGTATTTCGTCCTGAATGTCCCGGTTTCCGGCGTAGATAATGGCGCAATCAAGCTTTGAGCCTGCCAACGCATGCGCATTCGCCAGGCCGTAACTTTCTTCGCCACCGTCTGTACCGCCGGTAAACAGCAGAATATCTGGAGGGGATGACTCCAGCTCCTGGATGTCATGACGATTCAGCTTGTACGAATAATATTGCGCGATTTTCGCTCCTGCCGAATGGGCGGTAACTTTTGCCGATTCCAGCGTAATGGAAGGCACCAGCCCCATTGCTGCAACGGCAAGCCCACCTTTCGCTGAGGAGGAGTATTTCAACTGCACTTCACCACTTTTCAGTAACGGGCGAGCATCGGCAACATTCAGCACCTGATTCAGGCTGGCAAAAAAACCGTCTGCCAGATGATGTGTGGTGGTTGGGGTCAGGACATGGTTTATCAGGGTTAAATCCTCGCCTTCATGGGCGAAGAGGGCTGCCTTGGTCCATGTCGAGCCGATATCGACAGAAACTGTTTGCATCAGATGGCCTCTTCCAGGCAACGCTGTTCGAGGCCATTGTGTTGGTGAATATCATTAGTGATAAGCGCGCAAACATCTTCCAGATCGTGACTGGGGGCGAAGACCCGGTTAAAGCCCATCTCTTTAAACTTCACTTCCACATCGGCGAAGTCATGTTTACCGACGACCAGGTTGCCGCCGACGTACAGCAGAATGTCGCCAAGGCCGCGTTCGATGCAGCGCTCACGTAATCCGAGGCAGTCAATGTCGCCATGACCGTAGATAGAGGACACCACGATGGCATCGGCGCCTGTTTCAATCGCAGCATCAATATATTCATCCTGGCTCACCATCACCCCGAGGTTGATTACGTGAAAATCATGAGCGGTAAAAACGCGATCCAGAACTTTATTACCTACTGCATGGCAGTCAGCACCGATGACGCCAATAACAAGTGTAGATTTCTTCATGGGTAATCCTCTGTAGGGCTGATGGTCAATAAGTGAAATTATTTTCTAATATTTAGAACATGGATTGTGACAACCTCTTAATAGGGTTGGAGTTTCTGTGGAAGCGAAAAAGGAAGCAATTGATCTATTTTCAAAATATCCTGAGAAAAATGATTGTTATATTTGGTTGTTATAAAAATCCTTTACAATCAGATAGATGCATCGTTTTTTCTTGGGCGGTTTTAATTTATTAGAAAATTGGGTAATAAATTACTTGCCATGTTTGTGATCGAAATCTTATTTTGTTATGCGCGCCATTTATGTCGTGTTTTTAATAATTTCAAAAATCACAATTACTAATTAACTTGTGAACGACGTAACGGTTTTTTATTTTTTAATCTTATATGTCACAATTCATTTTTGTTAATTTTAGGATAAAAATGATAATGAAATGTTTGTGGCATATTTAATCTTTGCCACATAAGTGCAGAGTGGGCGTTAAAGGTAACTTTCAGTGATGATTTAAGCGAAACGCCAGCGTTCTCTCGCAGAACACCAAACGCAATGCATCGGTCAATGTGGAACGTTTTCTCTTCCAGCTGAGATAGTTACATCTCGGTGTTAATTATAAGTAAAATTTAAATGAATAATTTGTATGAAATAACAAGTCCATGACTTGCTAAACAAAAAACTGTGAGCTACCTAGCATTAGTGATTCTTTATCTGCTATCAATTTTGTCAGCCGGGCTGGTTAAAAGATCGTGTACATTTAAATAAATATCCTATCATTTGTAGTAACGGCAATTACTCATTGAAAAACATGTTGTTAACATCGCATTTACTAGTCATGCGAGTGTTAAACACTATTAACATTAAATTTGAAAATTGATTTAAATCAATGTTTAAAACTTGGAAAACGGCATCAAAAGAGGTTAAATTGCTGCAGATCAAATTGGTCTGAAAGTGGTAAATTAGCTATAAATTGATCACTATCGAAAAATGCAAATTTGTCTCGATAAAAACCTGTTTATTGTAAGGATTTTACGGCGTAATATAATTGCGGGATCAATTTGAGTGTTTTATTAACATGTTTGTAACCTTTCTCCATTGTCCTTTCTTCACAAGAGAAGAAAGAGTAGCGGCGTAAGGAAGCAGATAAATTTGTATTGGGGCATGCGTGTGACCCTTTCTAACGGGGTTCACTCTCGGAGTCTTCATGCGATGAGCAAGGAGTCATGATGTTAGATATAGTCGAACTGTCGCGCTTACAGTTTGCCTTGACCGCGATGTACCACTTCCTGTTTGTGCCACTGACGCTCGGTATGGCGTTCTTGCTGGCCATTATGGAAACGGTCTACGTCCTTTCCGGCAAACAGATTTATAAAGATATGACCAAGTTCTGGGGCAAGTTGTTTGGTATCAACTTCGCTCTGGGTGTGGCTACCGGTCTGACCATGGAGTTCCAGTTCGGGACTAACTGGTCTTACTACTCCCACTATGTAGGGGATATTTTCGGTGCGCCACTGGCGATCGAAGGTTTGATGGCCTTCTTCCTCGAATCCACCTTTGTAGGTCTGTTCTTCTTCGGCTGGGACCGTTTGGGTAAAGTCCAGCATATGTGTGTCACCTGGCTGGTGGCCCTGGGTTCTAACCTGTCCGCGCTGTGGATTCTGGTTGCGAACGGCTGGATGCAGAACCCAATCGCAGCGGATTTCAACTTCGAAACCATGCGTATGGAGATGCTGAGCTTCTCTGAACTGGTGCTCAACCCGGTAGCACAGGTGAAATTTGTTCACACTGTGGCATCTGGTTATGTATGCGGCGCGATGTTCGTTCTGGGTATCAGCTCCTACTATATGCTGCGCGGTCGTGACTTCGCGTTTGCTAAACGTTCTTTTGCCATCGCGGCCAGCTTTGGTATGGCTGCCATTCTGTCTGTTATCGTTCTGGGTGATGAATCTGGTTACGAAATGGGCGACGTGCAGAAAACCAAACTCGCAGCGATTGAAGCAGAATGGGAAACTCAGCCTGCACCGGCTTCCTTTACGCTGTTCGGTATTCCGGACCAGGATGCGCAGGAAAACCATTTTGCGATTCAAATTCCTTATGCGCTGGGCATCATCGCCACCCGCTCTGTTGATACACCGGTCATTGGTCTGAAAGACCTGATGGTGCAGCACGAAGAGCGTATCCGTAACGGGATGAAAGCGTATCAGTTGCTGGAAGAACTGCGTGCTGGTACTACCGACCAGGCCGTTCGCGACCAGTTCAACAGTATGAAGAAAGACCTGGGTTATGGTCTGCTGCTGAAACGCTATACGGATAACGTCACCGACGCGACCGAAGCGCAAATTCAGCAGGCAACGAAAGATTCTATCCCTCGCGTTGCGCCGCTGTACTTCGCTTTCCGTATCATGGTGGCATGCGGCATTCTGATGCTGGCAATTATCGCGGTATCCTTCTGGACTGTGCTTCGTAACCGTATCGGTGAGAAAAAATGGCTGCTGCGCACTGCGCTGTACGCGATTCCTCTGCCGTGGATTGCTATTGAATCCGGTTGGTTTGTCGCAGAGTACGGTCGTCAACCGTGGGCGATTGGTGAAGTGTTACCAACAGCCGTAGCGAACTCTTCGCTGACTGCTGGCGACCTCATCTTCTCGATGCTGTTGATTTGCGGCCTGTATACCCTGTTCCTGGTGGCTGAACTGTATCTGATGTTCAAGTTCGCACGCCTTGGGCCGAGTAGCCTGAAAACCGGTCGTTATCACTACGAGCAGTCCACTGTGACTTCTCAGCCGGCACGCTAAGACAGGAGTCGTCAAATGATCGATTATGAAGTATTGCGTTTTATCTGGTGGCTGCTGGTTGGCATTCTGCTGATTGGTTTCGCGGTCACTGATGGCTTCGACATGGGGGTGGGCATGCTCACCCGTTTCCTCGGTCGTAATGATACCGAGCGTCGAATTATGATTAACTCCATCGCCCCGCACTGGGACGGTAACCAGGTTTGGCTTATCACCGCGGGTGGCGCACTGTTCGCTGCCTGGCCGATGGTGTATGCCGCTGCGTTCTCCGGTTTCTATGTGGCGATGATCCTGGTACTGGCGTCTTTGTTCTTCCGTCCGGTCGGTTTTGATTACCGCTCCAAGATTGAAGACATGCGCTGGCGCAACATGTGGGACTGGGGCATCTTCATTGGTAGCTTCGTGCCACCGCTGGTGATTGGCGTGGCGTTCGGCAACCTGCTGCAAGGGGTTCCGTTCCACGTAGATGACTACATGCGTTTGTACTACACCGGTAACTTCTTCCAGTTGCTGAATCCGTTTGGTCTGCTGGCTGGTGTCGTGAGCGTTGGGATGATCATCACCCAGGGTGCGACCTATCTGCAGATGCGTACGGTAGGTGAACTGCATCTGCGTGCTCGTGCAACTTCACAGGTTGCGGCACTGGTGACTCTGGTCTGCTTCGCGCTGGCCGGTGTATGGGTGATTTACGGTATTGACGGTTATGTTGTGACCTCAGCCCTGGATCATCATGCCGCCTCCAACCCGCTGACCAAAGAAGTGGCTCGCGTGGCTGGCGCATGGATGGTGAACTTTAACAATGCACCTATCCTGTGGCTGGTTCCTGCACTGGGCGTGGTTCTGCCGCTGTTGACCATTCTGACTTCTCGTATGGAGAAAGGGGCCTGGGCATTCGTCTTCTCTTCACTGACGTTAGCATGCATCATCCTGACTGCCGGTATCGCAATGTTCCCGTTTGTGATGCCATCCAGCACCATGATGAACGCAAGTTTGACCATGTGGGATGCAACGTCCAGCCAGCTGACGCTGAATCTGATGACGTATGTAGCTTGTGTGTTCGTACCGATCATTCTGCTGTACACCGGCTGGTGTTACTGGAAGATGTTTGGTCGCATCACTAAAGAAGATATTGAAAGCAACACCCACTCTCTGTACTAAGTAAGGAGCTTAAAATGTGGTATTTCGCATGGATTTTGGGAACGCTTCTTGCCTGTGCATTTGGGATAATCACAGCGCTGGCGCTTGAGCACGTTGAATCAGGCAAAGCCGGACAAGAAGATAGCTAATGACCAACATTATCGCGATGTTATACAACGCGATGGACAAGCGCCCCTTGCGGGCGCTTTCATTTGTGCTGGCAATCGTATTGGCCGGCTGCATATTCTGGGATCCGTCACGTTTCGCGGCCAAAACCAGTGAGCTTGAAATCTGGCATGGTTTTCTGCTGATGTGGGCGGTCTGCGCAGGCATCATTCACGGCGTTGGCTTTCGTCCTCGTGCCGTACACTGGCAGGGTATCTTCTGCCCGCTGATCGCGGATATCGTCCTCGTTGTTGGTCTGTTTTTCTTCTTCTTTTGAATAAGAAACATCCTTAAATATTTATGGGCTTGCATAAGCCCATAATTTTTTACTCTCCGTTTACTTTCCCCCATTCCAAAGCACCATTCCCGCGCGTATAGTAGCGAAGTTTGAAAGCACTAACCTTTTGTTGCATTACCGGGATGTAAAGTGAATACAACGCTGTTTCGATGGCCGGTTCGTGTCTACTATGAAGATACCGATGCCGGTGGGGTGGTTTACCACGCCAGCTACGTCGCTTTTTATGAAAGAGCGCGCACAGAGATGCTGCGTCATCATCACTTCAGTCAGCAGGTCCTGTTGGCTGAACGTGTAGCCTTTGTGGTGCGCAAGATGACCCTCGAGTATTTTGCGCCTGCCCGGCTCGACGATATGCTCGAAGTTCAAACCGAAATTACGTCAATGCGTGGCACCTCTTTGGTTTTCACGCAACGCATTGTCAACGCAGAGAACACCGTGCTAAATGAAGCCGAAGTTCTGATTGTTTGCGTTGATCCACTCAAAATGAAGCCTCGTGCGCTTCCCAAGTCTATTGTCGCGGAGTTTAAGCAGTGACTGACATGAATATCCTTGATTTGTTCCTGAAGGCAAGCCTTCTGGTTAAACTTATCATGTTGATTTTGATTGGTTTCTCAATCGCATCCTGGGCCATTATTATCCAGCGGACCCGTATTCTTAATGCTGCTTCACGTGAAGCCGAAGCATTTGAAGACAAGTTCTGGTCTGGCATTGAATTGTCGCGCCTGTACCAGGAAAGCCAGGGGCGTCGTGATAATTTGGCTGGCTCAGAACAAATTTTCTACAGCGGGTTCAAAGAATTTGCCCGTTTGCATCGGGCAAATAGCCACGCGCCGGAAGCGGTCGTTGAGGGGGCTTCCCGTGCGATGCGTATCTCGATGAACCGTGAGCTGGAAACGCTGGAAACGCATATTCCATTCCTCGGAACCGTTGGCTCCATCAGCCCGTATATCGGTCTGTTCGGTACCGTTTGGGGGATCATGCACGCATTTATCGCGCTGGGCGCGGTAAAACAGGCGACACTGCAAATGGTTGCACCGGGTATCGCGGAAGCGTTGATTGCAACGGCTATCGGTCTGTTTGCGGCAATCCCGGCGGTTATGGCCTACAACCGTCTGAACCAGCGCGTGAACAAACTGGAACTGAATTACGACAACTTTATGGAAGAGTTCACCGCGATTCTGCACCGCCAGGCGTTTACCGTTAGCGAGAGCAACAAGGGGTAAGCCATGGCCAGAACGCGTGGACGAGGTCGTCGCGAACTCAAGTCCGAAATCAATATTGTACCGCTGCTCGACGTACTGCTGGTGCTGTTGCTGATCTTTATGGCAACCGCACCGATCATTACGCAGAGTGTGGAAGTCGACCTGCCGGATGCGACCGAATCGCAAGCCGTCAGCAGTAACGACGAACCTCCGGTCATTATTGAAGTTTCCGGTATTGGGCAATACAGCGTGGTGGTTGAGAAAGATCGTATGGATCAACTGCCGCCGGAGCAGGTTATCGCGGAAGCGAAAAGCCGCCTGCAGACCAATCCGAAAACGGTCTTTTTAATCGGTGGTGCGAAAGACGTGCCTTATGATGAAATAATTAAAGCGCTGAACTTGTTACACAGTGCAGGCGTAAAATCGGTTGGCTTGATGACGCAGCCAATCTGATGACGGCGTTTTGCTGGCTTGAAAGATAGCACGTAACAGGCGAACAGTTTTTTGGGAACCGAGAGTGTCAAAGGCAACCGAACAAAACGACAAGCTCAAAAGGGCGATAATTATTTCAGCGGTGCTGCATGTCATTTTATTTGCAGCGCTGATCTGGAGTTCGTTCGATGAGCACATTGATGCTTCAGCCGGCGGCGGTGGCGGTTCGTCCATCGACGCCGTTATGGTCGATCCTGGCGCCGTTGTGCAACAGTACGACAGGCAGCAGCAACAGCAGGCAAGCGCGAAACGTGCTGAAGAGCAGCGTGAAAAGCAGGCGCAGCAGCAAGCTGAAGAACTTCGCGAGAAACAGGCAGCTGAGCAAGAGCGACTGAAGCAGCTGGAAAAAGAACGCTTAGCCGCGCAGGAAAAAGTGCGCGAACAGGCGGAACAGCAGAAGCAAGCTGAAGCCGCCGCCGCGAAAGCGCAAGAGCAACAGAAACAGGCTGAAGAAGCTGCGGCGAAGGCTGCTGCAGACGCGAAGGCTAAAGCTGATGCACAGGCGAAACAAGCGGCAGATGCCGCGAAGAAAGCCGCTGCGGACGCACAGAAAAAAGCTGAGGCGGAAGCTGCTAAAGCCGCTGCTGATGCGAAGAAAGTTGCCGAAGCACAAGCTGCTAAAGCTGCCGCGGACGCTGCGAAGAAAGCACAGGCTGAAGCCGCTAAGCAAGCAGCAGCCGAGAAAGCTGCCGCTGAGAAAGCAGAAAAAGCCGCCGCCGCGAAAGCGGCCGCTGCTGAAAAAGCGGCGGCTGATAAGAAAGCCGCAGCGGAAAAAGCAGCAGCAGACAAAAAAGCTGCAGCCGAGAAAGCCGCTGCCGATAAGAAAGCTGCGGCAGATAAAGCAGCTGCTGCTAAAAAGGCTGCGGCCGAAAAAGCCGCTGCAGCCTCTGGCGTTGACGACTTGTTGGGTGACCTGAGCTCCGGTAAGAATGCACCGAAATCGGGCGGTGGAGCGAAAGGAAACGGCCAACCGGCGAAAGATAGTGGTACAAGTGGTGCCAATGGCGGTGCATCTGGTGCTGATATCAGTGCTTACGCATCTCAAATTCGTAATGCGATCCAGAGCCGTCTGTATGGTGCAGATTTGTATGCAGGTAAATCTTGCGTATTACATATCAAGTTAGCACCCGATGGTCTGTTACTGGATGTGACCGAAGAGGGTGGGGATCCAGCATTGTGTCAGGCTGCGCTGACGGCTGCGAAAACTGCCAGAATTCCTAAACCGCCTAGCCAGGCAGTTTATGAAAAAGTAAAAGATGCCAAACTGGACTTCAAACTGTAATAACGACCCCTGAGAAATCAGGGGAAACGGTCTAAGGTTGATACTGAGTTGTGGTAGTTTTGTGTATTTGAGTTTGTTAACATTCTGCTAAATTATCGTGGGCTTTCCGTCCAGATAAGGGAGATATGATGAAGCAGGCATTACGAGTAGCATTTGGTTTTCTGATGCTGTGGGCAGCGGTGCTGCACGCAGAAGTACGTATCGAGATCACCCAGGGGGTGGACTCGGCGCGCCCGATTGGTGTTGTCCCCTTCCAGTGGGCAGGACCGGGTGCTGCACCTGAAGATATCGGTGGTATCGTAGGTGCTGACCTGCGTAACAGCGGTAAATTTAACCCGTTAGACCGTTCTCGTCTGCCTCAGCAGCCTGGTACCGCGCAGGAAGTTCAACCTGCCGCTTGGTCTGCGCTGGGCATTGATGCCGTAGTCGTCGGCCAGGTTACGCCGAACCCGGATGGTTCTTACAGCGTTGCCTATCAGCTGGTTGACACCGGTGGCGCACCGGGTACCGTACTGGCACAGAACACTTATAAAGTGAACAAGCAGTGGCTGCGTTACGCGGGGCATACTGCAAGTGACGAAGTGTTTGAAAAACTGACCGGCATTAAAGGTGCATTCCGTACCCGTATCGCTTATGTTGTTCAGACCAACGGTGGTCAGTTCCCGTACGAATTACGTGTGTCCGACTACGATGGTTACAACCAGTTCGTGGTACACCGTTCTCCGCAGCCGCTGATGTCTCCGGCGTGGTCTCCGGACGGTTCAAAACTGGCGTACGTAACCTTCGAGAGTGGTCGTTCTGCACTGGTTATTCAGACGTTGTCAAATGGCGCGGTTCGTCAGGTAGCGTCGTTCCCACGTCACAACGGTGCGCCTGCGTTTTCTCCGGATGGCAGCAAACTGGCGTTTGCCCTGTCTAAAACCGGTAGCCTGAACCTGTATGTCATGGACATTGGTTCCGGTCAGATTCGTCAGGTGACGGATGGTCGTAGCAACAACACGGAACCGACCTGGTTCCCGGACAGCCAAAACCTGGCCTTTACATCTGACCAGGCCGGTCGTCCGCAGGTATATAAAGTTAACGTCAACGGCGGTGCTCCGCAGCGCATTACCTGGGAAGGTTCGCAAAACCAGGATGCGGATGTGAGCAGCGACGGTAAATTTATGGTAATGGTAAGTTCGGCCAACGGTCAGCAGCACATTGCCAAACAAGATCTGGTAGCGGGTGGCGTACAAGTTCTGTCGTCAACGTTCCTGGACGAAACGCCAAGTCTGGCACCTAACGGCACTATGGTAATCTACAGCTCTTCTCAGGGGATGGGATCCGTGCTGAATTTGGTTTCTACAGATGGGCGTTTCAAAGCGCGTCTTCCGGCAACTGATGGACAGGTTAAATTCCCTGCCTGGTCGCCGTATCTGTGATAATAAATAATTGATTAATAAAGGAATCATTGAAATGCAACTGAACAAAGTGCTGAAAGGGCTGATGATTGCTCTGCCTGTTATGGCTATTGCAGCGTGTTCTTCTAACAAGAACGCCAGCAATGACGGCAGCGAAGGCATGCTGGGTGCCGGCACTGGTATGGATGCAAACGGCAGCGGCAACATGTCTTCTGAAGAGCAAGCGCGTCTTCAGATGCAACAGCTGCAGCAGAACAACATCGTTTACTTCGATCTGGACAAGTACGATATCCGTTCTGATTTCGCTGCAATGCTGGATGCTCACGCTAACTTCCTGCGTAGCAACCCATCTTACAAAGTCACCGTAGAAGGTCATGCGGACGAACGTGGTACTCCTGAGTACAACATCTCCCTGGGTGAGCGTCGTGCGAACGCCGTTAAGATGTACCTGCAGGGTAAAGGCGTTTCTGCTGACCAGATCTCCATCGTTTCTTACGGTAAAGAAAAACCTGCAGTACTGGGTCATGACGAAGCGGCTTACGCCAAAAACCGTCGCGCCGTACTGGTTTACTAAGAGAATTGCATGAGCAGTAACTTCAGACATCATCTGTTGAGTCTGTCGTTACTGGTTGGCATAGCGGCCCCTTGGGCCGCTTTTGCTCAGGCGCCAATCAGTAGTGTCGGCTCAGGCTCGGTCGAAGACCGTGTCACTCAACTCGAGCGTATTTCTAACGCTCACAGTCAGCTTTTAACCCAACTCCAGCAACAACTCTCCGATAATCAGTCCGATATTGATTCCCTGCGTGGTCAAATTCAGGAAAATCAGTATCAGTTGAACCAGGTTGTTGAACGCCAGAAGCAAATATTGTTGCAGATTAATAATCTTGGCAGCGGTAGTGCGCCTGCGGCGCAGTCTGCAGGTAGCGATCAGAGTGGGGCAGCTGCAACCCCTACGCCTGATGCGGGCGCAGCGGCAGCGTCAGGAGCCCCGGCGCAGACTGGCGATGCGAACACTGATTACAATGCGGCCATTGCTCTGGTGCAGGATAAATCCCGCCAGGATGATGCGATTGAAGCATTTCAGAACTTCATCAAAAAGTACCCAGACTCGACTTACCTGCCAAATGCGAATTACTGGCTGGGTCAGTTGAATTACAACAAGGGGAAAAAAGATGATGCAGCGTTCTATTTTGCTTCAGTAGTTAAAAACTTCCCGAAATCACCAAAGGCTGCAGACGCGATGTATAAAGTCGGCGTCATCATGCAGGACAAAGGTGACACAGCAAAAGCTAAAGCCGTTTATCAGCAGGTTATCACTAAATACCCTGGCACTGATGGCGCGAAACAAGCGCAAAAACGCCTTGGCGCGATGTAATGAACACCATGCGACCAGAAATCGTGTTAATTCTGGTCGCGTCGTGTGATTCCTAAGCAGTTGAGTTATTTACATCGAAATTTTTGTTGCGCTAAAATCTGAAATCAGTAATATATGCCGCCGTTGCCAAGGGATATCAAACAGCCCGAAAGCGGCAAAAAAAGTGGGTCGTTAGCTCAGTTGGTAGAGCAGTTGACTTTTAATCAATTGGTCGCAGGTTCGAATCCTGCACGACCCACCAATCG
>NZ_JAOWES010000088.1:582103-706552 GCF_030334095.1 Citrobacter sp. Cf118
GGTCGCAGGTTCGAATCCTGCACGACCCACCAATCGCTAAGGTGGAACGCGATTGTAAAACGTGAAGGATAACGTTGCGTAAGCAACGGCCCGTAGGGCGAGACGAAGTCGAGTCATCCTGCACGACCCACCACTAACTCAGTTAGTAAGTAGTATCCAGCGTAGTATCGGGTGATTAGCTCAGCTGGGAGAGCACCTCCCTTACAAGGAGGGGGTCGGCGGTTCGATCCCGTCATCACCCACCACTCGGGGCGTTAGCTCAGTTGGTAGAGCAGTTGACTTTTAATCAATTGGTCGCAGGTTCGAATCCTGCACGCCCCACCAATTTATTGGTGGTACCGAGTAAAAATTTTCAGGTTATACCCGAGCGGGTCGTTAGCTCAGTTGGTAGAGCAGTTGACTTTTAATCAATTGGTCGCAGGTTCGAATCCTGCACGACCCACCAATCGCTAAGGTGGAACGCGATTGTAAAACGTGAAGGATAACGTTGCGTGAGCAACGGCCCGTAGGGCGAGGCAAAGCCGAGTCATCCTGCACGACCCACCATCCTGAAAGTATAAAGAAGTAAACCCCATAAGGGGGCGTTAGCTCAGTTGGTAGAGCAGTTGACTTTTAATCAATTGGTCGCAGGTTCGAATCCTGCACGCCCCACCAGTGTAAAAAAGCGCCCTAAAGGCGCTTTTTTGCTATGCGCAGGATTTTTTGATTCGAACCTGCTTGCCTGATGCCTTCGCTTATCAGTCCTACAGACGACACTATTCACGTAGGCCGGATAAGACGTCAGTCGCCATCCGGCATTCATCACACGCAATTATTGTGACTTTCTTACGCCAATCCGCTATCTTGTTTAGCATATAAAACAAATCTAACCGAATACGGCGTGCGTCACGCTTTTAATCGGTTATTTCGTTAAGCTAGTAAAACGAGAAAGCAAGATGAGCGTGATGTTTGATCCAGAAGCAGCAATTTATCCGTTTCCGCCGAAGCCAGCCCCGCTGAGTGTGGATGAAAAGCAATTTTATCGTGAAAAAATCAAGCGCCTGTTGAAAGAGCGTGATGCCGTTATGGTCGCGCACTATTACACCGATCCTGAAATTCAGCAATTGGCCGAAGAGACCGGTGGCTGTATTTCTGATTCTCTGGAGATGGCGCGGTTCGGCTCAAAACATTCTGCCTCTACGCTGTTGGTTGCAGGAGTGAGGTTTATGGGGGAAACCGCCAAAATCCTCAGCCCGGAAAAGACCATCCTGATGCCGACCTTACAGGCGGAATGTTCATTAGATCTGGGTTGTCCGATTGATGCTTTCAGCGCGTTTTGCGATGCGCATCCTGATCGTACTGTGGTGGTTTACGCCAATACCTCCGCTGCCGTTAAAGCACGTGCGGACTGGGTCGTCACGTCCAGTATCGCGGTAGAACTTATTGAGCACCTTGATAGTTTAGGTGAAAAAATCATCTGGGCTCCGGACAGACATCTGGGCAACTACGTGCAAAAACAGACCGGTGCAGACGTTCTTTGTTGGCAGGGGGCCTGTATCGTCCACGACGAATTTAAAACTCAGGCTTTAACACGCATGAAGGGGCTTTACCCTGATGCTGCGGTGTTGGTGCACCCGGAGTCCCCTCAGTCTATCGTTGATATGGCCGATGCGGTTGGCTCAACCAGCCAGTTAATCAACGCAGCTAAATCGTTACCGCATCAACAGCTGATTGTGGCGACTGACCGGGGCATTTTTTACAAAATGCAGCAGGCCGTTCCGGATAAAGAATTACTTGAAGCGCCGACGGCTGGCGAAGGGGCAACCTGTCGCAGCTGTGCGCATTGTCCGTGGATGGCGATGAACGGCCTCAAGGCGATTGCTGAGGGCCTGGAACAAGGCGGAGCGGCTCATGAGATACATGTTGATGCTGCGCTGCGAGAAGGGGCGTTGTTGCCGTTAAACCGCATGTTGGAATTTGCGGCTACACTTCGAGCTTAATTAATTTTTTTGCTCTGGGGGAAAAGATGGACTTTTTTAGCACGCAGAACATTCTGGTACATATTCCGATCGGCGCTGGCGGTTACGATCTGTCGTGGATCGAAGCTGTGGGGACGATCGCCGGGTTGCTGTGTATTGGTCTGGCGAGCCTTGAGAAAATAAGCAATTACTTCTTCGGCCTGATAAACGTCACGCTGTTTGCGATTATCTTCTTTCAGATCCAGCTCTATGCAAGCCTGTTGCTGCAAGTTTTCTTCTTTGCCGCCAACATCTACGGCTGGTATGCCTGGTCCAGGCAAACTAACCAGCATGAAGCAGAACTGAAAATTCGCTGGCTGCCGTTACCAAAAGCGATCGGCTGGCTGGCGGCTTGCGTGGTAGCGATCGGTCTGATGTCGGTCTATATCGATCCGGTCTTTGCATTCCTGACCCGCATTGCGGTGAACATTATGCAGGCATTAGGATTACAGGTTGTTGTGCCTGAGTTGCAACCCGATGCATTCCCGTTCTGGGACTCCTGCATGATGGTGTTGTCGATTGCGGCGATGATCCTGATGACGCGCAAATACGTCGAAAACTGGCTGCTGTGGGTGATCATTAACGTAATAAGCGTAGTGATTTTCGCCCGACAAGGCGTATATGCCATGTCGCTGGAGTATATGATCCTGACGGTTATCGCCCTGAATGGTAGCAGGATGTGGATTAACAGCGCGCGTGAGCGGGGTTCCCGCGCGCTGTCCCATTAATGGTGATGATGTGAATGGCCGGACACGCCTTGGTACAGGTGGCAGTCCGGCCCATTGCACGGCTGATACTCCATCTGGATCGTCGCGTGTTCAATCTGGTAGTGATGGATAAGGAAATGCTGAATACGTTCCAGCAGGGCGTCATGATCGTGCGGCGGGATCACCTGCACATGCAGCGTCATTACCGGTTTTTCACCCACCATCCAGACATGGACATGGTGCACATTGCGGACTTCGGGGATATCCCGGCTGAGATGGCGCTGCAGTGCGGCAATATCCAGCGTCAGCGGGGCACCTTCCAGTAATTCGTTAACGCTATCCTTTAACAGTCGCCAGGCGCTGCGCAGTACCAGCACGGAAACCAGAATCGAGAGAATCGGGTCCGCAGGCGTCCAGCCCGTCCAGATAATAATGAGCGCAGCGATGATCGCTCCGACCGAGCCGAGTAAATCGCCCATCACATGTAGTGCCGCGGCGCGGACGTTCAGGTTTTTCTCCTCACTGCCGCGGTGTAGAACCCAAAAAGCCAGCACGTTGGCGAGTAAACCCGCGACAGCTATAACCATCATCATGCCGCCTGCCACGGGGCGGGGCGTATGAAAGCGCTCAATGGCTTCCCAGACGATTAAAATAGTGATCACGACCAATGCGATGGCATTAACAAACGCGGCCAGTGTCGTGAGCCTCAGCCAGCCGAAGGTGTGTCGTATTGTGGGCGGTCGATGGGAAAACCGGACGGCCAGCAGCGCGAAAAGGAGCGCTGCGGCATCAGTGAGCATATGTCCGGCATCAGCCAACAAGGCCAGTGAACCTGAAAGTATTCCACCTACCACTTCAACCAACATAAATCCGGCTGTAATGCAGAATGCAAACATCAAGCGGCGGGCATTATTGTCCTTGGGTTGCTCAGAGGAATTATGAGTATGCGAGTGCGCCATTATGCCATCCCTTTGTTATTCTCATCTTTACTGTATGCCATCATACCGTTTTTGGGATGATAAAATTAAAAAGGAGAGCTATTGCTCTCCCGTTATTAGCTTTATTTTCAGCGTTACTGCGTAGTGCCATCAGTTTTTGTCTCGGCATCATTATTAATGCCGTTCCCGGTCTCAACCTTCTTATTCACATCAGGGCAGCGACCGTCCTTACACATGGTGTTCTTGTGCATCTCGTCTTTGGTCATCCCTTCATGGTTCATTGATGAACCGTTCGGGTGCAGCATTGTGCCACCCGAATTCACGTTACTGTTGTCGACGTTATTTGGTGCCACGTTTTCGCGTGCGTCTGGGGCGACCTGACCGGCATCCGCCGAGGAATTTGCCTGGCCGTTATTGGACTGCGTATTGGTTTCAGCAGCCAGCGCCGCGCCGCTGGCGAGGCTGAGTGTAGCGGTAAGAAAGAGTGAAGCCAGCTTTGTCATATGCATAATATGCTCCTGTTATGGTCGATATGTCGGATAACGTCTTCCAACAGTGCATGTGCCAGTTACATCATCAATATGTGGTTAATAGTTTTGCCTGAGAAATTAAACCCAGCATAGAATCTTGAAATTTATGGAAATTAAAGCTGTTACAGTTATAAATTGTAGGTTGGATCTCGTTTTTCGCTACTTTATTGCGTTTTTTTGGCCAATTCCAGGATTAATCCGTCCAAAGTGTAAAACCCCGTTTACACTTTATGACTGAAGATATAGATTGGAGGGATTGCATTCATTTATATAAGTATGGCAACGCTGGAATAATCATGAATTATCAGAACGACGATTTACGCATTAAAGAGATCAACGAGTTATTACCGCCAGTCGCATTGCTGGAAAAATTCCCCGCTACTGAAAATGCCGCAAACACGGTGGCTCATGCCCGTAAGGCGATTCATAAAATTCTGAAAGGGAGCGATGATCGCCTGTTAGTGGTGATTGGGCCATGTTCTATTCATGATCCGGCAGCCGCTAAAGAGTACGCCGCCCGCCTGCTGGCGCTGCGCGAAGAGTTAAAAGGCGAGCTTGAAATTGTCATGCGCGTCTATTTTGAAAAACCGCGAACCACCGTCGGCTGGAAAGGGCTTATCAACGATCCGCACATGGACAACAGCTTCCAAATCAACGATGGGCTGCGCATTGCACGTAAATTGCTGTTGGATATCAACGATAGCGGATTGCCGGCTGCGGGTGAGTTCCTCGATATGATCACGCCGCAATACCTCGCCGACTTGATGAGTTGGGGCGCGATTGGGGCTCGTACCACCGAGTCTCAAGTACACCGCGAGCTGGCATCAGGTCTGTCTTGCCCGGTTGGTTTTAAAAACGGTACCGATGGCACGATCAAAGTTGCGATTGATGCAATCAACGCAGCAGGGGCGCCACACTGCTTCCTGTCTGTGACCAAATGGGGTCATTCAGCGATCGTGAATACCAGCGGTAACGGCGATTGCCATATTATTTTGCGCGGCGGCAAAGAACCTAACTACAGCGCTCAGCACGTTGCCGACGTGAAAGAAGGTCTGATCAAAGCAGGGCTCTCTGCACAAGTGATGATCGACTTTAGCCATGCCAACTCCTGCAAGCAGTTCAAAAAGCAGATGGATGTTGCGAAAGACGTTTGCGGACAAGTCGCTGGTGGAGAAAAAGCGATTATTGGCGTGATGATCGAAAGCCATCTGGTCGAGGGTAATCAGAACCCGGATAGCGGCGAGCCGCTGACCTACGGTAAGAGCATCACTGACGCCTGCATTGGCTGGGAAGACACCGATGCGGTCTTACGCCAGCTGGCAGAAGCAGTAAAAGCACGCCGCGGGTAATAACGCATCCGGGCTACGCTCGGTAGGCCGGATAAGGCAACGCCACTATCTGGCAATAAAAAAGCGTGGAGCATTCCACGCTTTTTTCGTTTGACCCGGGATGAAAATTACTTCGCTTTACCCTGGTTCGCAACGGCGGCCGCTTTTGCTGCGATCTCGTCAGCGTTACCCAGATAGTAGTGTTTGATCGGTTTGAAGTTTTCGTCGAACTCATATACCAGCGGTACGCCGGTCGGAATGTTCAGTTCAAGGATCTCATCTTCGCCCATGTTATCCAGGTATTTAACCAGCGCACGCAGAGAGTTACCATGAGCGGCGATAATCACACGCTCACCGCTTTTCATGCGCGGCAGAATGGTTTCGTTCCAGTAGGGGATAACGCGATCGATGGTCAGCGCCAGGCTTTCGGTAACCGGTAACTCTTTGTCGGTCAGCTTCGCATAACGCGGATCGTGACCCGGATAACGCTCGTCATCTTTGGTCAGTTCCGGTGGCGTTACCGCAAAGCCGCGACGCCATTGTTTAACCTGCTCGTCACCGTATTTTTCAGCGGTTTCAGCTTTGTTCAGACCCTGCAGCGCGCCGTAATGACGTTCGTTCAGTTTCCAGGATTTCTCAACCGGCAGCCAGGCCTGATCCAGTTCGTCCAGTACGTTCCACAGGGTGTGGATGGCACGTTTCAGCACAGAGGTATAAGCAAAATCGAAGCTGTAGCCTTCCTCTTTCAGCAGTTTACCTGCCGCTTTTGCTTCGCCCACACCTTTCTCGGACAGATCAACGTCATACCAACCGGTAAAACGGTTCTCGTTGTTCCACTGACTTTCACCGTGACGTACCAGAACCAGCTTAGTTACAGCCATACACTCACTCCTATAAATCATATTGAATGATAATAATTCTCATTATATTGCCGTAATGCGTCAGCGGCAATCCTTACGCATAACCATAGCGAAAATAGCGCCACAGTGTAAGGTTCTTGTGAACCCAAGGTTGCGATTTTGTCTTTGAACGGTGGGGATTTGAGCGGTTCTACTGTGATAAACAAGCAACAGGCCCGATACGTTACGTCATCGGGCCTGGGAGGGGAACGATTAGGCTGGAATAAACCGGTATTCCGTCACGCTGGCGTACTCTTCGCCAGGACGCAGGAAGCAGTCTGGCTGCGGCCATTCCGGATGGTTCGGGCTGTCCGGCAGGAACTCGCTTTCCAGCGCCAGACCTTGCCAGTCGGCGTAGGCATCAGGACCACGGGATGGCGTACCGCCGAGGAAATTCCCGGAATAAAACTGTAATGCCGGGGCGGAGGTGTAGACCTCCATCTGCAGTTTTTCATCCTGGGACCACAGTCGAGCGACCGGCGTATGCGTATTGCCCTGTGCCTGGAGCAGGAAGGCGTGATCGTAACCTTTTACCTTGCGCTGATCGTCATCGGCAAGAAATTCACTGCTGATGATCTTAGGCGTACGGAAATCGAAAGTGCTACCAGCGACGGATTTCAGTCCGTCGTGCGGGATGCCCATTTCATCAACCGGCAAGTACTCGTCGGCGAGGATTTGCAGCTTGTGTTGGCGCACATCCGTTTTGTCACCGTCGAGGTTGAAATAAACGTGATTCGTCAGATTCACCGGGCAGGGCTTATCGACCGTGGCGCGGTAGGTTATCGAAATACGATTATCGTCAGTCAGGCGATACTGCACGGTAGCGCAAAGATGGCCAGGGAAGCCCTGATCGCCATCGTCAGACGTTAAGGCGAACAGCACCTGGCGGTCATTTTGATTGACTATCTGCCAGCGACGTTTGTCAAAACCGTCCGGCCCGCCGTGCAGCTGGTTGTCGCCCTGACTTGGTATTAATTCAACGGTTTCGCCAGCAAAGGTATAACGGCTGTTGGCGATACGGTTCGCGTAGCGACCAATCGAAGCCCCCAGAAATGCAGCCTGTTCCGGGTATTGTTCCGGGCTGGCGCAACCGAGTAATGCTTCGCGCACGCTATCATCGCTGAGCGGAATACGTGCAGAGAGTAGGGTCGCGCCCCAGTCCATCAGCGTGACCACCATCCCTGCGTCATTACGCAGGGTGAGCAGGCGAAACGGCTGACCGTCCGGAGCCTGCACGGGGATTTCGTTTAACATTGTCCGGCTCCTTGAGAAGGTTTGCAGACGTAGAATGTTTCTTTAATTCCAGTTTTTGCTTCGTACTGCTCAGCGACAGCTTGCTGTACGGCAGGCACCAAGTCTTGCGGGATCAGCGCCACGATACAGCCGCCGAAGCCGCCGCCGGTCATGCGTACACCGCCTTTATCGCTAATGGTCGCTTTGACAATCTCAACCAGCGTATCAATTTGCGGCACGGTAATTTCAAAGTCATCGCGCATTGAGGCGTGAGATTCCGCCATCAGTTGGCCCATACGCAGCAGGTCGCCTTTTTCCAGCGCCTGTGCTGCTTCAACGGTACGCGCATTTTCCGTGATCACGTGGCGAACGCGTTTGGCGACAATCGGATCCAGCTCGTGGGCGACGGCGTTAAACGCTTCAAGGCTAACATCACGCAGCGCTGGCTGCTGGAAGAAACGTGCGCCGGTTTCACATTGTTCACGACGGGTGTTGTATTCGCTACCGACCAGCGTACGTTTAAAGTTACTGTTGATGATCACCACCGCTACGCCCTCAGGCATAGAAACTGCTTTGGTGCCAAGCGTTCGGCAGTCGATCAGTAGCGCATGATCTTTCTTACCAAGTGCCGAGATCAACTGATCCATAATGCCGCAGTTACAGCCGACAAACTGGTTTTCAGCTTCCTGACCGTTCAGGGCAATCTGTGCGCCGTCGAGCGGCAGATGATAGAGCTGCTGGAATACCGTACCCACAGCGACTTCCAGCGAGGCAGAAGAACTTAACCCCGCGCCCTGTGGGACGTTACCGCTGATCACCAGATCAGCACCGCCAAAGGCGTTATTGCGCTTTTGCAGATGTTTCACTACGCCACGCACGTAGTTTGACCACTGCTGGCTGTCGTGGGCGATAATCGGCGCATCAAGCGAGAACTCATCAACCTGATTGTCGTAATCAGCGGCGATCACGCGGACTTTTCGATCGTCGCGTGCCGCACAACTGATAACGGTTTGATAGTCGATGGCGCAAGGCAGAACGAAGCCGTCGTTATAATCGGTATGTTCGCCGATCAGGTTTACACGACCCGGTGCCTGAATAGTATGGGTGGCAGGGTAGCCAAATGTTTCTGCAAACAGAGATTGTGTTTTTTCTTTCAGACTCATTATTTAAACTCCGGATTCGCGAAAATGGATGTCGCTGACCGCACGCAGTCGTTCAGCCGCTTGTTCTGCCGTCAGGTCGCGCTGGGTTTCTGCCAGCATTTCATATCCGACCATAAATTTACGCACGGTCGCGGAACGCAGCAGCGGCGGATAAAAGTGAGCATGCAACTGCCAGTGTTGGTTTTCTTCACCGTTAAACGGTGCGCCGTGCCAGCCCATGGAGTAGGGGAATGAACACTGGAACAAGTTGTCGTAACGACTGGTCAGTTTTTTCAACGCCAGCGCCAGGTCAGCACGCTGTTCGTCGCTCAAATCGGTAATACGCTGCACATGCGCTTTCGGCAGCAGCAGCGTTTCGAACGGCCACGCGGCCCAGTAAGGTACAACCGCCAGCCAGTGCTCGGTTTCAACGACCGTACGGCTGCCATCCGCCAGTTCTCTCTGGACGTAATCAACGAGCATTGGCGCGCCTTGTTCGGCGAAGTACGCTTTCTGCAGGCGATCTTCACGTTCGGCTTCGTTAGGCAAAAAGCTGTTGGCCCAAATTTGTCCGTGTGGGTGCGGGTTCGAGCACCCCATCGCTGCGCCTTTATTCTCAAATACCTGCACCCAGGGATAGGTTTTCCCTAAGTCTTCGGTCTGCTCCTGCCACGTTTTTACGATTTCTGTCAGTGCAGGGACGCTGAGTTCCGGCAACGTTTTGCTGTGATCGGGTGAGAAGCAAATCACGCGGCTGGTACCGCGCGCGCTCTGGCAGCGCATCAACGGATCGTGACTGTCCGGCGCGTCCGGGGTATCGGACATCAACGCCGCAAAGTCATTAGTAAAGACATAGGTCCCGGTGTAATCCGGGTTTTTGTCGCCGGTAACGCGCGTATTGCCAGCGCACAGGAAGCAGTCCGGGTCATGTGCAGGTAGTACCTGCTTAGACGGAGTTTCCTGCGCCCCTTGCCACGGGCGTTTGGCGCGATGCGGTGATACGAGGATCCACTGCCCGGTGAGCGGGTTAAAACGGCGGTGTGGATGATCGACAGGATTGAATTGCGTCATGATTGGTCCTTAATCCGAATATCCCTGTGGGTGGCGTGACTGCCAGTGCCAGGTATCTTGTGCCATTTCATCCAATGTGCGGGTCACGCGCCAGTTGAGCTCGCGATCGGCTTTGCTGGCATCAGCCCAGTAGGCCGGAAGATCGCCTTCACGGCGCGGGGCGAAGTGGTAATTCACCGGTTTACCACAGGCTTTGCTGAAGGCGTGGACCACGTCCAGCACGCTGCTGCCGATGCCTGCACCGAGGTTATAAATATGCACACCCTGAATGCCTGCCAGTTTTTCCATGGCGGCAACGTGGCCGTCGGCGAGATCCATCACATGGATGTAGTCGCGTACGCCGGTGCCATCTTCAGTAGGGTAGTCATTGCCAAATATGGCAAGAGACTCGCGGCGGCCAACGGCAACCTGCGCGATGTAAGGCATCAGGTTGTTTGGAATACCTTGCGGATCTTCCCCCATATCTCCTGACGGATGAGCGCCAACAGGGTTAAAGTAGCGCAGCAGGGCAATGCTCCAGTCGGGCTGAGCTTTTTGCAGATCGGTCAGGATCTGTTCCACCATCAGCTTGCTTTTGCCGTACGGACTTTGTGGCGTGCCGGTGGGAAAGCTTTCAACGTAAGGAATTTGCGGCTGATCGCCATAGACGGTCGCGGAGGAGCTGAAAATGAAGTTTTTCACGTTGGCTGCGCGCATTGCATTCACCAGACGCAGAGTGCCGTTGACGTTGTTGTCATAGTACTCCAGCGGCTTGGCAACGGATTCTCCAACGGCTTTTAAACCGGCAAAATGGATGACCGTATCAATGGCATGATCGTGCAGAATTTCGGTTATCAGCGCTTCGTTACGGATGTCTCCTTCCACGAAGGTCGGATGCTTGCCGCCTAAACGCTCAATGACGGGCAGTACGCTGCGCTTGCTGTTGCAGAGATTATCCAGGATCACCACCTCGTGACCGTTTTTCAGCAACTGCACGCAAGTGTGGCTTCCAATGTAACCGCTACCACCTGTAACCAATACTCTCATAATTCGCTCCGTTAAGCCTATGGTATGCAATAACCATAGCATAACAAAGATGCGAAAAGTGTGACACGGAATAAATTAGTGGAATCGTTTACACTCCAGGGTTTTCACTCGATGCTGCTGGTTACTTTATTATAAATCATTATGTTAGGTTGTTATTACAGCGATTGTCTGAAAAAAAAGCAGAAAAAAGGGCGTGATAAACGCCCTGGCATGAAAATTAACGCAGAGAGGTTTGTCGATAGCCGTAGATATCGCCCTCGGGTACAAACTCTAGCCGATGGGTAATGCAGGCTGGGGCATCTTCGGCGTGATGAGAGACGAACAAAAGCTGAGTTTCGCCTTCACCGATCAGGACATCCACAAACCGACGGATCAGTTGGCGGTTGAGCGGATCTAATCCTTGCAAGGGTTCATCGAGGATCAGCAATGTAGGATGTTTCACCAGAGCACGAACAATCAACGCCAGCCGCTGCTGTCCCCAGGAAAGACTATGAAATGGCGCATCCGCGGTACGTTTATCGATGCCAAGAATATCCAGCCACTGTTGTACCAGCTTGTGCTGCCTGTCGGAGACGGCCTGATAAATGCCGATTGAATCGAAATAACCGGAGAGAATAACGTTGCGAACTGTCGTACTTACCCGGTAATCCAGATGCAGGCTGCTGCTGACATAGCCAATGTGTTTTTTGATATCCCAGATAGTTTCACCGCTGCCCCGGCGTCGGCCAAACAGGGTCAGGTCGTTGCTATATCCCTGGGGATGATCGCCGGTGATTAAACTTAGCAAGGTTGATTTCCCCGCACCGTTGGGGCCGACGATTTGCCAGTGTTCCCCCGGATTTACCCGCCAGCTCAGATGATGCAGGATAGGGCGATCGTTATACGAGACGGTGCCATCGTTAAGCACAATGCGCGGCTCGTTATCTGACAATGTGTGGCGCACTGAAGGCTCATCCGGCTCGGGTAACTGGATGCCTTCCAGCCGCTCGCTATGGGCAAGCTGAGCGATTAATGCCTGTTGCAGAAGGTCGGTTTTTGCGCCGGTTTCCGTCAGTGTGCAATCGGCAAGCACGCCGGCAAACTGCACGAATTCGGGAATTTCATCAAAGCGATTAAGCACCAGTACCAGCGTTAAACCGGCCTGGTGTAGTTCAGCGAGCAGTTCTGCTAACTGGCGGCGGGACGCGACGTCCAGCCCGTCAAACGGTTCATCAAGGATCAGCAAATCTGGCGTGGACATTAATGCCTGGCAGAGCAGAGTTTTGCGTGTTTCACCGGTGGAAAGGTATTTGAAACGCCTGTTGAGTAGGGCTGAAATGCCAAACTGATGCGCCAGCGCAGCGCAGCGGGCGGGATCGTTGACCTCATCCTGAATGATTTCTGCGGTGGTGCGCCCTGTGTCGTCTTCACCGGGACTAAGAAGATCGGTGTTGTTCCGCTGCCACTCGTCGCTGACCAGCTTTTGGAGCTGCTCAAAGGAGAGTCGGGTAATACGTGTGAACTGGCAGCGGCGTTCGCCTTTCAGGAGCGGCAACTCGCCCGCCAGCGCGCGGGCCAGCGCAGATTTCCCGCTACCATTAGAGCCAACAAACGCCCAGCTATCACCCGCGTTTAACGTCAACGCATCTAACTGGAGCGTTTTTATGTCGCTAAGACGAAACGTGCCTTGCGAAATTTGCAACGATGACATTTTGTATCCCATTATTTGCAGCGATGAATAACAGGGATACGTGTTCTTCAGGCTGATGTCAATTAACTCAGCACAGTGTGGCGATAATCACTCTGTCCGCATTAAAATATGCTGTGACGTTAGCGCCTTCAGTTAATGTGTGGGTCTGATCTATCGGCAACGTCGCGCAGAGCGTCTGGCCGTCTGGCAACGTCATCAGCACTTCACACTGTTCCGCACCGCGTTCAATATGGCTAATCGTGCCCTGCAACTGGTTATCGGCAGCCTGAGCGATGGCGTCGTCCTGAGTGATTCCCACCCACGGCGCTTTCAGCAGAATCAGTACTTCTTTGCCTTCCTCAAGACCCAGACGCTCACCGCTTTGCGCAGTGATTGCCACTTTCAGGCGCGTTTCACCATCGGCCAGCAGGACGTCAACATGCTGCTGAACCTGATCGTGGTCGCGAGCGGTAATAGTGCCAAACCACTGGTTACGGGCGCTGGTTTGCAGTGAAAAACGCGAGATAGCTGCCAGCAGGCTGTTGAGCGGTAGCGCATCGTCATCGCTCAACACATCAAAAGCTTTTTGTTGGATTTGCGCCAGTAAATCATATAACTGGATTAAACGTTGGCCATAGCGCGTTAACACCGCGCCACCGCCGCCTTTACCGCCTGTGGCACGTTCAACCAGCGTCTGCTCGCTGAGCTGGTTCATTTCGTTAATCGCATCCCAGGCGCTTTTGTAGCTGATACCTGCATCCTTCGCGCCCTGACTGATGGAACCGGAAAGCGCAATGTGCTTAAGCAGAGAAATGCGACGGGGATCAGCAAACAGTTTTTGCTGAAGTTTCAGCGTAAGAAGGATTTCGGCCTGCATCACAAGCTCCTGGCAAAAAAGGGTATTGTGACGGAAAACCGTGCCTGAGCAAAGCCGACCGCACAAAAGGGGAGTGCTTTTCTGCGTTATGTGGTTAGAATACAACTAAGGACTATATCTGGAGTTGACCATGTTAGAGTTATTGAAAAGTCTGGTATTCGCCGTAATCATGGTACCTGTGGTAATGGCCATCATTCTGGGTCTGATTTACGGACTGGGTGAAGTGTTCAACATTTTCTCCGGTATCGGTCAGAAAGACCAGTCCAGACAGAATCATTGATTCCCCAAACGCCCGCTCAGTCGGGCGTTTATATTTTTAGCCTTCCTACTCGTTTTCTCTCGCTACAGTTTCTCAAGATCCTGCTTTCCCTGCCGATATTTTCTTTGTGTAACCTCTAATTGGTATCAATAACCACTGGGAAAATCCTGGTTTACTCGTTATATTTGCGCCTACATAACGAAACGCAAAGGAGTTACAGATGGCACGTACATGGTTACGCTTGTTTGCAGGGGCAACACTTTCTCTTACTGTTGCCGGACATGCGCTGGCGGATGAAGGAAAGATTACCGTTTTCGCAGCGGCTTCGCTGACCAACGCGATGCAGGACATTGCAACGCAATATAAAAAAGAGAAGAACGTTGATGTTGTCTCCTCTTTTGCTTCTTCTTCCACACTGGCGCGTCAGATTGAAGCAGGCGCACCGGCCGATCTGTTTATTTCTGCCGATCAGAAATGGATGGACTATGCGGTAGACAAGAAGTCGATTGATACCGCAACGCGTGAAACGCTGTTGGGTAACAGCCTGGTGGTGGTTGCGCCGAAAGCCAGCGCACAGAAAGACTTCACCATCGACAGCAAAACCAACTGGACCAGTCTGTTGAACGGTGGGCGCCTGGCTGTTGGCGATCCGGAACATGTTCCGGCAGGCATTTATGCCAAAGAAGCGCTGCAAAAACTGGGTGCATGGGATACCCTGGCCCCGAAACTGGCTCCTGCTGAAGACGTGCGCGGTGCGCTGGCGCTGGTAGAGCGTAACGAAGCGCCGCTGGGGATCGTCTATGGTTCTGATGCCGTCGCCAGCAAGGGCGTAAAAGTTGTGGCGACCTTCCCGGAAGATTCGCACAAAAAAGTGGAATACCCTATCGCGATTGTTGATGGGCACAAAAACGCAACGGTTAGCGCGTTCTATGATTACCTGAAAGGACCGCAGGCTGCTGAAATCTTTAAACGTTATGGATTTACGACCAAGTAATGATACTGACCGATCCTGAATGGCAGGCCGTTATACTGAGCCTGAAAGTTTCTTCCCTGGCCGTGTTGTTTAGTCTGCCATTTGGGATCTTCTTTGCCTGGCTACTGGTGCGATGCAAGTTCCCAGGCAAAGCGCTGCTCGACAGCGTACTGCATTTGCCGCTGGTTCTGCCGCCTGTGGTGGTGGGGTATCTGCTGTTGGTCTCTATGGGACGGCGCGGATTCATTGGCGAATGGCTGTACGACTGGTTTGGCATCACTTTTGCCTTTAGCTGGCGTGGGGCGGTGCTGGCCGCTGCGGTGATGTCCTTCCCGCTCATGGTGCGGGCTATTCGTCTGGCGCTGGAAGGTGTCGACGTCAAGCTGGAGCAGGCGGCCCGCACGCTGGGAGCCGGACGCTGGCGCGTCTTTATGACCATTACGTTACCGCTGATGCTGCCCGGCATTATTGTTGGTACGGTGCTGGCGTTTGCGCGTTCCCTTGGGGAATTTGGTGCAACCATTACCTTTGTTTCCAATATTCCTGGCGAAACCCGCACCATTCCTTCGGCGATGTATACCCTGATCCAAACCCCCGGCGGCGAAAGCGCGGCGGCGAGATTATGTATCATTTCCATTGTGTTGGCGCTGATTTCGCTGCTGATTTCTGAATGGCTGGCGCGTATTAGCCGTGAGCGGACGGGGCGATAATCATGCTTGAACTTAATTTCTCCCAGACGCTGGGGACGCATTGTCTGACGCTCAACGAAACGCTGCCAGCCAGCGGCATCACCGCTATTTTTGGCGTTTCCGGTGCGGGCAAAACCTCACTGATTAACGCCATCAGTGGTCTGACGCAGCCGCAGTCCGGGCGCATCGTGCTCAACGGTCGGGTCTTAAACGACGTCGAGAACGGTATCTGTTTAACGCCGGAAAAACGCCGGGTGGGCTATGTTTTCCAGGATGCGCGCCTGTTCCCGCACTATAAAGTGCGCGGCAACCTGCGTTACGGAATGGCGAAAAGCATGGCCGGACAGTTTGATAAGCTGGTGGCGTTGTTGGGCATTGAACCGCTGCTTGACCGTCTACCAGGCGGTCTTTCTGGCGGTGAAAAGCAGCGTGTCGCCATCGGTCGGGCGCTGCTGACCGCGCCTGAGTTATTGCTGCTTGATGAGCCGTTAGCCTCGCTGGATATACCGCGTAAACGCGAACTGCTGCCTTATCTGCAACGCCTGGCGCGGGAAATTAATATTCCGATGCTGTACGTCAGCCACTCGCTTGATGAGATTTTGCACCTGGCAGATAAAGTGATGGTGATGGAAAACGGGCAGGTCAAAGCGTTTGGTTCGTTGGAAGATGTCTGGGGCAGCAGCGTGATGCACCCCTGGCTGCCTAAGGAACAGCAAAGCAGTATTCTGAAAGTCAGCGTGCTGGAACATCATCCACACTACGCGATGACCGCGCTGGCGCTTGGCGATCAGCATCTGTGGGTCAACAAGCTGGAGCAACCGTTGCAAACCGCGCTGCGTATTCGTATTCAGGCCTCTGATGTTTCATTGGTACTGCAACCGCCGCAACAGACCAGTATTCGTAATGTTCTCCGGGCAAAAGTCGCGCAATGCTATGACGATAACGGTCAGGTGGAAGTTCAGCTTGAGGTGGGCGGTAAGACGCTGTGGGCGAAGATCAGCCCATGGGCCAGGGATGAACTGGGTATCAAACCTGGCCTGTGGTTGTACGCGCAAATTAAGAGCGTATCGATTACCGCCTGATTACAGCAGGTGAGAGTAGATAAATTTCGCGATGCTGTCGGTGGTGTTATCACCAATCACGATGTTGGCGCGGGCTTTGACCGCGTCATCCGCGTTGCCCATGGCTACGCCGGTGCCTGCGGCTTCCAGCATGCTGATATCGTTAAAGTTATCGCCAAAGGCAATCACGTTTTCCATTGACCCGCCCTGTGCTTCGATCCACTGGGTCAAGCGTCGTCCTTTACTGTTGCCTTTACGGGCAATGTCGACCTGATCGTGCCAGGACCATTCACACTCCAGCCCCAGCTGTTGCTCGACATACCGGCCAAACTGCTGCAGTTTCGGAATATCTTCGTCGGTCAGAGCAAATTTCCAGACGGCGTTAACGTCATGCGCCGCCTGCGCCAGCGAAGGAACCTGGGTGAAGGTCGGGCGCTGTTCCGGCGGCAGCGTTTGTGCCCAGTTAGCGGTACGCACTACATGCCCGGTAGGGCGCTCATACAGCATGGCCTCATCCACATACATCAGCCCGTGGATCTGATGTTCATCCAGCATTTCGATCAGCTGTAATGCCTGGTCTACCGGAAGGGGATCGGATTCCAGCACCTTTTTTGCTTTATAATCATACAAATAGGTACCGTTACAGCAAATTGCAGGTGTATCCAGCGCCAGTGCCTGATAAAAAGGATGAATAGCAACGTGATGGCGACCTGTGACAATGATAAGTTGGTAGCCTGCTTCTCTGGCGCGCGAGAGCGCTTCGAGAGAGGATGGCAGCAAGGTTTTTTTCGGGGTCAAGAGGGTACCGTCTAAATCCAGGGCAATCACGCGTGCGGTCATAGGTTTATCCAGATTAAGGTTGAGAATTATGTCTGTTGGAATGGTACACCGAGACGGGAGCCGGACAAAATTCTGAGCCTTAATTAAGCATTCACCGTTAAAAGCGTCTACCTTAGGCGTGTGTCAGGCAATTGCAGCCACCTGCCAAAAAGCAAAGGAGTATTCATGAAGCAAACCGTTTATACCGCCAGCCCTGAAAGTCAGCAAATCCACGTCTGGAGCCTGAATCACGATGGTTCTCTGACGCTGACACAGGTGGTTGATGTGCCGGGTCAGGTACAGCCGATGGTCGTCAGCCCGGATAAGCGTTACCTCTATGTTGGCGTGCGCCCGGAGTTTCGCGTGTTGGCTTATCGTATTGCGCCTGATGACGGTGCGCTGACCTTCGCGGCAGAGTCTGCGCTGCCGGGTAGCCCGACGCATATTTCTACCGATCATCAGGGACGTTTCGTGTTCGTGGGTTCTTATAACGCTGGCAGCGTGAGCGTCACGCGTCTGGAAGATGGTCTGCCGGTGGAACTGGTTGACGTGATTGAAGGTCTGGATGGTTGCCACTCAGCCAACATCTCTCCGGATAACCGTACCCTGTGGGTTCCGGCGTTGAAACAGGATCGTATCTGCCTGTTTGATGTAAGCGATGATGGCCATCTGGTCGCGCAGGAACCGGCTGAAGTGACTACCGTGGAAGGCGCGGGCCCGCGTCATATGGCGTTCCATCCGAATAAGCAATATGCCTACTGTGTGAACGAACTGAACAGCTCTGTTGATGTCTGGGAGCTGAAAGATCCGTACGGCAAAATTGAGTGTGTACAGACGCTGGATATGATGCCTGCAGATTTTGCTGATACCCGTTGGGCAGCAGATATTCATATCACACCTGATGGGCGTCATCTGTATGCCTGTGATCGCACCGCCAGCCTGATTACGGTCTTTAGTGTGTCTGAAGACGGTAGCGTACTGACTAAAGAGGGTTTCCAGCCTACCGAAACTCAGCCACGTGGTTTTAATATCGATCACAGCGGAAAATACCTGATTGCCGCCGGGCAAAAATCGCACCATATCGCGGTGTATAAGATTGCAGGCGAACAAGGACTGTTGACAGAGAACGGTCGTTACGCGGTAGGACAAGGCCCGATGTGGGTGGTGGTTAACGCGTACTAAAACGTCAGGTGTTACAAACGATCCGCAATCTTGTGAAGATTGCGGATTTTTTTATGTTTATTCAACAAGCGGTAGATTTTCATGACGTTCAGCAACGGATGTCCAAAGACAGTCTTTGTCATCTGCCCATAAATTAAGCAGAAGAGAGAAGAAACGTTCAGCGGGAGGTGAGAGAATAGCGTCTTTACGCCGAATAACTCCCAGTGTGCGTCTAATAACAGGCTCAACCAGTGGGATACCTGTCAGGGTGGGATGCGGCGTTTGCGGCATTGCTAACCCTGGTAACGCAGAAACGCCCAGTCCAGCTTCAACCAGTCCCAGCGAAGTGGACAGATGACGAACCTCGTAAAACCAGTTCAACTTCCACGGTTTATCGGCCAAATGTTGTTCAATCAATAATCGGTTACCGCTTGAGGAGCGAACGCCTATCAATTTGTAATTCAGCAATTCCTGCCACTCCACCAACTGTTTATTGGCGAGTGGATGATCGCGCCGACAGGCCAGAACAAACGGTTCATTAACCAGTGGAGTGAACTCGATAGAGGAATTTGTGATGTTGTTCATATTTATTCCAAAATCAGCCTCATTGCAAAGTACGGATTCCATACAATTATTCGTACCTTGCTCAATAATTCGCACTTTGATATTGGGATACCGCTCATTAAATTTTCCTATTGCCAACGGCAAGAAATAGAAAACTGCGGTAGGAATACAGGATAATGTCACTATGCCATGATGATGAACATTCACATTACTAATATTAAAAATAGTTTCATCTAATGCCCTAATTAATTCTCTGGCTTCAGGTAAGAGCATCTTTCCTGATTTTGTTAATGTGACTTTGCGGGTTGTTCTTTCAAAGAGTTGAGTGTGTAAATACTCTTCCATCTTTTTAATCCTGCGTGTTAATGCAGGTTGCGTAATATTAAGTAACTTGGCGGCATTGTTAAAAGAATCGGACTCTGCCAGTGTGACAAACGCCTTCATGCTTGATAATTCGTGTTTCATTCTGACTCCGGACTAAATCGGGGAAGCCCCTGTCTAAGATGAAAGTGTTCAGTGTATCTGCAATTCATAATTTTTAATTAATAAAAATAAATCACTAATTACGAAAATGAAGTCATTAGTCACCCTAATCATGACATGCAACTATGTACATAGTGAAAATAATATCGAGATCATAATCATGAAAAAAATACCTTGCGTTATGATGCGCGGAGGAACCTCCAGGGGCGCATTTTTATTAGCACAAGATCTACCGCAAGAAGAAAAACTGCGTGATGAAGTATTGATTAAAATTATGGGTTCTGGCAATGCGCTGGAAATAGACGGCATTGGTGGTGGCAATCCGTTAACCAGCAAAGTAGCGATCATTAGTCGTTCAAACGACCCGAAAGCTGATATCGATTATTTATTTGCTCAGGTATTGGTGCATGAGCAACGGGTCGATACCACGCCGAACTGCGGCAATATGCTTTCCGCCGTTGGCGCGTTTGCTATTGAAAAGGGATTAATTAATGCCGCAACGCCGACCACCCGCGTTCGTATTCGCAATGTAAACACCAACACGTTTATCGAAGCTGATATACAGACACCAAACGGCGTTGTTGAGTATGAAGGAACAGCAAGAATTGACGGTGTCCCGGGAACATCGGCCCCGATTGCATTGACGTTCCTGAATGCCGCAGGTTCTAAAACCGGGCATATTTTTCCAACGGGCCAACACATCGATTATATCAACACCGTTCCCGTGACCTGTATGGATATGGCGACACCTGTCGTAATTATTCCTGCCGAATACCTGGGGAAAACGGGTTATGAATCCGCGCAAGATTTAGATGCAGACCGCGAATTATTAGCGCGCATCGAGTCTATTCGTTTACAGTCCGGTGAAGCTATGGGCCTGGGAAATGTCAGTAATAAGGTTATCCCTAAACCTATTCTCATCTCGGCGCCTCAGCACGATGGCGCAATTAATGTTCGCTATTTTATGCCGCATTCTTGCCATAAAGCACTGGCAATTACTGGGGCGATAGCTATCGCCAGTAGTTGTGTCATTAATGGTACTGTTTCGCGTCAGGTAACGGCAGGTGCACATTACGGGAATATCACTATCGAACATCCTGGCGGCACTCTTGATATTCATTTAACCAATGAAGGGGATGAACCTGCAGCCCTCAGAGCTTCGGTTATTCGTACCGCCAGAAAAATATTCGCTGGTGACGTTTACCTTCCCTGACAGCATTGACTTCATTTTGCTGTGATTACGGAAAATCGGAAAAACATTCTGTACTTAATATACAGATTACCCAGGATTAAAAAATGAACGTTAAATCATTATGGAAGCTAATATTAATATTAGCGATCCCCTGTATTATCGGTTTCATTCCCGCCCCGGCGGGGTTAAGTGAACTAGCGTGGGTGTTGTTTGGTATTTATCTTGCGGCGATTGTCGGGCTGGTGATCAAACCGTTTCCTGAACCGGTGGTATTATTGATTGCTGTTGCCGCTTCAATGGTGGTTGTCGGAAATTTAGGCAGCGACGTACTTAAAACCAGCAGCGTGCTGAGTGGCTATGCTTCCGGTACGACATGGCTGGTGTTCTCCGCGTTTACTTTAAGCGCTGCTTTTGTGACGACGGGACTGGGCAAGCGAATTGCCTATATTCTGATTGGTAAAATAGGTAACACCACGCTTGGACTGGGCTACGTGACCGTATTTCTTGACCTGGTATTAGCCCCGGCAACACCGTCAAATACGGCGCGTGCGGGAGGCATTGTCTTGCCCATCATCAATAGCGTGGCGGTGGCGTTAGGCTCTGAGCCGGACAAGAGCCCCCGACGCGTCGGCCACTACCTGATGATGACGGTGTATATGGTCACTAAAACGACCAGCTATATGTTTTTTACTGCGATGGCAGGAAACATTCTGGCATTGAAGATGATCAACGATATCTGTCAGTTACAACTAAGCTGGGGAGGATGGGCTCTTGCAGCAGCTTTGCCTGGACTGGTTATGCTGTTGGTAACGCCTTTAGTCATCTATTTTATGTATCCACCTGAAATTAAAAAGGTTGATAACAAAACTATCGCAAAAGCCGGGCTTCAGGATTTAGGGCCAATGAAAGGGCGCGAAAAAATGCTGCTGGGCATTTTCGTCCTCGCGCTATTAGGATGGATCTTTAGTAAAACTCTCGGCGTTGATGAATCAACGGTTGCCATTGTAGTAATGGGGACGATGCTTTTGTTTGGCGTAGTCACCTGGGATGATGTGGTTAAAAATAAGGGCGGCTGGAATACCTTAATCTGGTACGGTGGTATTATCGGTTTGAGTTCGCTGTTATCGAAAGTGAAATTCTTCGATTGGTTAGCCGAACTCTTCAAGAATAACCTCGACTTTGGTAACCACGGCAATGTTGCGTTCTTTGTTATTCTCTTTTTGAGCATTATTGTTCGTTATTTCTTTGCCTCTGGCAGCGCCTATATTGTGGCAATGATGCCGGTATTTGCCATGCTGGCGAACGTTTCTGGTGCGCCACTGATGTTAACTGCATTGGCATTACTCTTTTCTAACTCTTACGGCGGTATGGTTACCCATTATGGCGGCGCCGCGGGACCGGTTATTTTTGGCGTTGGATATAACGACATCAAATCGTGGTGGCTGGTCGGCGCAATGCTGACGTTCTTGACGTTCCTCGTCCATATTACGCTGGGTCTTTGGTGGTGGAATATGTTGATTGGCTGGAACATGCTCTAACTATACCCGTCATACTTCAAGTTGCATGTGCGTTGGCTGCGCTCGCTCACCCCAGTCACTTACTGGAGTAAGCTCTTGGGGATTCGCTCCCTTGCCGCCTTCCTGCAACTCGAATTATTTAGGGTATAAATTACATCGTTCATTGGTTGTCTGTGCTCTGGTTGGAGCACAGCAATGTGGAGTATCTAATGATTAAATTATATGAGAAAGGGATTTACCTCTCCGGTAATAATGAAATTATCGCTGAGGATGGGGTGTCTGAACCAATCTGTAAAGAAGAGGCGAAGAAAGGAACTATCGCGTGGTCGATTCTCTCAGAGCATAATACGTCCGGTGACATGAATAAGCTAAAAATTAAGTTTGATTCATTAGCCTCACACGATATTACCTTTGTCGGTATTATTCAGACCGCTAAAGCATCAGGAATGGAGCGCTTTCCTTTACCGTACGTTCTGACGAACTGCCATAACTCATTATGCGCGGTAGGGGGAACAATTAACGGTGACGATCATATGTTTGGTCTGTCTGCGGCACAGCGTTACGGCGGAATCTTTGTGCCGCCACATATTGCCGTCATCCATCAGTACATGCGTGAAATGATGGCCGGGAGCGGCAAAATGATCCTCGGCTCAGACAGCCACACGCGTTACGGCGCATTAGGCACGATGGCGGTAGGAGAAGGGGGCGGTGAGCTGGTCAAGCAGCTGTTAAACGATACCTGGGATATTGATTATCCTGGCGTTGTGGCCGTTTATCTGACCGGCAAGCCTGTTGCGGGCATCGGCCCGCAGGATGTGGCTTTGGCTATCATTGGCGCGGTGTTTAAAAATGGCTACGTCAAAAATAAGGTCATGGAGTTTGTCGGCCCTGGCATTCGCCATCTCTCAACGGATTTTCGCAACAGCGTTGATGTAATGACCACCGAAACCACCTGCCTGAGCTCTGTCTGGCAAACGGATGATGAAACTCGCAGTTGGCTGGCATTACACGGTCGCGAACAGGATTATCGCCCGCTCAACCCGCAGCCGATGGCCTGGTACGATGGGTGTATTTATGTCGATCTGAGTGCGGTTAAGCCGATGATTGCGCTGCCATTCCATCCAAGTAATGTCTATGAGATTGCTACACTCAATGAAAATCTGACGGATATTCTCCGGGAGATTGAAGTTGAATCTGCGCGAATCGCGCAAGGTAAAGCCAGCCTCTCGTTGTTGGATAAAGTGGAGAACGGACGCTTAAAAGTACAGCAGGGGATCATTGCTGGATGCTCGGGCGGCAACTTTGAATACGTGATTGCTGCGGCGCAGGCATTACGTGGTCAATCCTGCGGTAATGATGCTTTCTCGCTGGCTGTCTACCCCTCATCACAGCCGGTGTTTATGGATTTAGCGCAGAAAGGTGTCGTAACGGATTTACTGGGAGCGGGGGCCGTCATCAGAACCGCATTCTGTGGTCCATGCTTTGGTGCGGGCGATACGCCAATCAACAACGGTCTTAGCATCCGCCATACCACGCGCAACTTCCCTAACCGTGAAGGCTCGAAACCGGGCAATGGTCAAATGTCAGCCGTTGCGCTGATGGATGCGCGATCAATTGCGGCTACGGCAGCAAATGGAGGATTTCTCACTGCCGCGACGGATCTGGACTGCTGGGAGGCTGTACCTGACTATGCGTTTAATCCTGCGCCATATAAGAGCCGCGTATACCAGGGGTTTGTGAAAGGGGCCACGCAACAGCCGCTCATTTACGGCCCGAATATTAAAGACTGGCCGGAACTGGGCGCGTTAACAGAAAATATTCTGCTGAAAGTGGCCTCAAAAATACTTGATGACGTGACAACAACGGATGAGCTTATCCCGTCCGGAGAAACCTCTTCGTATCGTTCCAATCCTTTGGGGCTGGCGGAATTTACCCTTTCCCGACGCGATCCCGGCTATGTTGGCAGAAGCAAGGCGGTCGCTGAACGGGAAAAACAACGTCAGGCGGGTGACGTTAGCGAACTGGCGTCCGTTTTCGCACGCATCCAGCAGATTACCGGTCAGGAAAACACGCAACCACTGGAGACTGAGATTGGCAGCATGATTTATGCCGTCAAGCCTGGTGATGGTTCTGCGCGCGAGCAGGCGGCAAGCTGTCAGCGAGTGATCGGTGGGCTGGCAAACATCGCCGAGGAATATGCCACCAAGCGTTACCGTTCCAATGTCATTAACTGGGGAATGTTACCGCTACAAATGGCTGAGAAACCCTCTTTTGAGGTCGGTGACTATATCTATATTCCTGGTATTCGCCGTGCGCTGGATGAGTGCAGCCACGAGATAAAAGCGTACGTTCTTCATGCTGATGGCGCGATGCGTGAAATCAGCTTGTATATGGAAAGCCTGACCGCCGAGGAGCGTGAGATTATTAAAGCGGGGAGTTTGATTAACTTTAATAAATCGCGTTTGGTGTAACGCCATAAAAAAGGTCGCCAGCGTAAATATGGCGACCTTTTTTTACTCTGGGATTACTGCTTCGGCTCGGCAACCACTTTGCTACCGATACCGCGGTTGTTGTATTCCCACATGCGGTTGAAGTTGGTGTCGTTCAGGTTGCGCTGGATTTCACCTTTGTCATCTTCCGCACCGGTATTACCGGCAAATGGGCGTTTTGCGATAACGCTGTCAGCCCATGGTTTTGCCATGTTAAAGCCTTCGTTAATCACGCTGTCACGGATAACGACCTGACCGTTAGTGTTGGAATCGACATCCAGCGATCGGCCTAACTGCGCCACGCCATCGCCGCTTGCCGTGAAGCGGCTATTAATCGCCAGGAAACCGTAGTAGATGTTTGACAGAGTAGCCGGTGCGAACACATAGGCTTCCTGCTGGGTACGGGAGTTCACTACACGGAAATCGGTGTTATCGAACACCACGGCGCCGCGACCGGAAACAATATCCACATCGCCTTCAATGTAGCTGTTGGTAACCAGCGTACGCGGCTGACGATCGTTTTCCAGGCGGTTTTGTACGCCGCTGTTGGTTACAAAGAACGTATTCTGACGACCCAGAATATTGACCTTGTTGATCTGCACTTTATCACCATCGGTACGCAGTGCAACGGCCGGGTGGTTGCCTGCATCAACGCTATCACCCAGGTTGTTTTCGATGGTCAGGTTCTGCAATTGCAGACCGTTGTTTTGCGACCAGACGACGGCAGAACACATCACACCAATATTTGTGCCACGTTTGTTCTGGCAATTATCAAACATATACCACGCAGGTTTACCCGGCATATATTTACCGCCTGGGTTCACCGTACGACGCCAGTCTGCGGTGCTCATGTCACCGTCAATGGCCTGGCCAATTTTTACATCCAGCGGTTTTTCGCCCATACCGTACAGCGTCAGGCTACCCGTTGCTGCCGGGATGTATACCGTGCCCTGATACTCGCCCGGCATAATCGCGATGTACTGACGTTTGTTTGTACGTTTGATGATTGCCGCATCCACCGCAGCCTGAATGCTGGTATGGGTTACGCCCTGAGTGCCTGCCGGGCCAACGACGAAGTCAGGTTGTGCAGGCAGAGAAATTGAAGAAGGGCTCCATGGCGCGGTGTTTGGCGTCAGCGCGGAAAAATAGTGCGCAGCAACGAAGTTTTTCGCTTCATTGGCCGACAAGATCGGGCGCGAAGAGGTACCTGGCGCGGTCTGATCGGAAGGAATTTGATCGGGCGGCGTAGAGCTACAGGCGGTCAGCGTCACGCCAAAAGCCATTGCCAGCGCCAGACGGGAAACTGATGATATGTTCACAGGTTGCTCCGGGCTTTGAAAGTTATCCATTAAAGCCTGCTTTTTTATACTAAGTTGAACCTAAAAAAAAGCAAGCTACATCAAGTTGTTACGATGGCAAGGTCACAATCAGTCAAAATTAAATCATTATCGCATTTCAATCTTGTCCCACTCCTTGCCTCTGTCATTGCGATATTGTGATGCCATGCTGTCCGACTTATGCCCGAGAAGGTGCTGAGCAAAATCCTTGCCAATCTGCTTCTCATAGAGTCTGGCTGACAAACTACGCAATTCATGAAAAGTCGGTGGCTCTCCATCAAACAGGAGTCCAGACGCTTTTCGTGCGCGCATAAAATACCGTGATATCGTTCCCGATGAAAGAGATTCGCAACGTGTTGATGCGATAATGGTTTCACCTTTCAGTGATTCTTTGCATTTTTTAAGGGTTTCATCAAGAGATATCCCCAGCGATTCGGCATGTAGCTTTACCGGAATGGCAAGCCTGGAACCCGTTTTTTCCTGTTCAACATAAATGTATCCATCCCTGATATCTTCCCATTTCATCCTGCACAAATCACCGACCCTTTGACCGGTTACCACCGCCAAATCCATAGCCAGAGTAACCCACGCTGGCAACGAATTTGCCGCGTTGCGTATCTGTCGATACTCTTCAGTAGTGAGTCGCGTTCGTTTGACTTCTGATTTCGCCGCCCGCGTTGCGGTGACAGGGTTAGTGCTAATGTGTCCCTCTGCTATTGCCTCTCTGAAAATGTCGCTCAGAGTTGACCTGATTAGCTTTGCTGTTGCATTTTTACCTTCTTCAACATAGCCGTTCAAAACCTCAGCTATGGTTTTTGTTGTGATTTCAGATACCGGAACATCACGTATCTTTTCTCGTATTGCCTTCAGCTTGCTTCCGTAATCGGTAAGCGTCTTTTGCTTGAGCCCTCTGGTTGAAAGAATGACCTCGTAACGATCTAGCCAGGAATGCATTGTTACAACATTTTCAGCGTTGATTCTTACTGACAATGAGTTGCGTTCCTGACAAGAAAACAAGTCCATGTTAGCCTGTATTGCTTCAGATATAGCTATCCTCCTGTCTCTACCAAGCCCGTACTCCTTGCCCGTTTGCGGGTTTCTGAAGCAATAGTATCCATTGTTTCTGATGTACAGGTTTGGTGGTAAATCTCTCCGGCTATGGCTTCTGCGCCTTCCCATTCTTTATCCTCTTAACAAGACTTCCTGTTGCAACTTTATTGCGGTTAATTTTCACAGCCTTCTCATGGAACAAGTATTCTCTTCCATCCTTTTCAGGTGGTGGGTAGATAAGGCAATCGCGAACCCATCGGCGAACTGTTTCAAGGCTTCTTGGCCTGCGTTGTCTGGCGTTCCATTCAGGTAGGGTTAAGTACATAGCTTTTCCTTGTAAACATCACGCAACAAAAAATAATGCCCTCACACCGGAGGGAAAATGGGGGATAACGTGGCAGTGCATTCGCACCCAATAGCCAGCTCGTAACTGGCTATCAGTTGCGTCAATCTTCAAGCTGGATGTAGCCTTCTTCCGGGTAATCAGCGCAGCACGCTCGCAGCCCTTCATATTGAACCTGGCCGTCATCGCCATGAATTACGCCGTTGTCGATGCTGATCTCTGTTTCCTCATCAATCTGGGACTCCTCCGGCGAGCTACACATCAGCCCGGCGAAACAGGCAATTTCGTAAATCTGCTTAGTCGTTAAGTTCATAATCTCTCCTCATGCCGCACGCATAGCGCGAAGGCGTTTTAAGTGTTCTGCTGTTTCTATTTCTTCGGCGATCCGCTCTGCCTGTGCTTTGGTCAGCGGCTCGAACTCTGATTGGAAGAGTCCCATACTGGCGATGCAGGTGCGACCGTTGCGGATGTAGTGGATGACTTCGTGAGTGGCGCGGATGATTTTGCAGGGTGCGCCGTGGAGATCCGCATAAAAGCTACCGGGTAGAATCAGTCTGAACATTGGCTAACTCCTGAGTGCGCTTTAATTCCTCTCGGTATGCTGCAACCTCTCTCGCTTTCCTTTTCTGTCTCGGCGATGGCTTTGCGTGCTCCCATACAAATGGGTAATTGCTTCCCCAAACCAGCCAGCGCCTGTTGCTTATCCGATACGTGTCTCTGATATGAACACCAAGCAAACGCCTTGCTTTGCGATTATTCATCACATCCTCCGATTCCGCTTTTCTTCGTCTTCCTGACAACTCACGCACTTCTTACAGCCCGGAAACGCATCTCGACGCTCAGGAATTAGCGAATCACCGCATTCCTCACAGTGCGTTGCTGATACTGCTGAGTGGTTGAGTCTGTGAGCCTGAATAGCATGGTCGCGCATCATCTCTTCGAGAGCGCTGGCCTGATCGATGATTTCTGATGTCATAGCTATTCCTCACCGGTAGCCTTGATGATTGCACGCTCTGTCTGGTACAGAAGCTCTTCAGTGGGGTTCAACGACTTTTCTTTGCTGTTGTATCCGGCTGCATAAAGTTGATTTCTCATCCGAATACATGCCTCCAGTAATTCAGGCGCTGCGCTGGCTAATTTCCTTTCTTGTTTGGTTGCGTTCTCAGTAGAAAACAGGATGTGACCTTCCGTTACATCAACGATGTAATCTTCATCAACATCCCAATGCTTTGCATCTTTCATATCTCACTCCATGAACTGTCGGTTAATTCGGTTGAAGGTGAACGCGAGAAAATAAAAAGGCCGCATTAGCGACCTTGTGATTCGTTTGGTTAGCGTCATGCAGCCTCCCGTCGAGCGAGAAGTTTCGCTCCGAAAGTCATTAGCTCGTCCCGCTCAACAGTTGCGAAGTGGCAGTGTGTACGCGGGTACGGATGCCAGATGATGAGCATCGATCCTTTATTGTTGCCGCTGACCGGCTTACCGGTGACCGGGTTGATAAATGCCAGCCGCCCGGCGGTGATGAAGCGAACCTCGCTGGCTGTCTCGATTGCCTCACGGAACCAGCCGACGGACGTATCAGCCGGAACAAGCATTACCGTGCCGATCTGATTGGTGCTCTCGGCAGCGGCCTTCTTAACGAACGGCGTGATGTCGCTGTATGGTGGGTTTAGCCAGACGTATCCTGGAATGCTCAGGCAATCAGTCCATGGTGTTTCAAGTGTGTTCTGCTCGGCGGTGATGAACTTCCTGCACAGCGCGTTATTCGGCGCTGCGGCGGCATCCAACTGGAAACAGAACTCAGCATCAAGGGAGGCGAAGAGGGCTGGTGGAGTGCGCCAGAGGTCGCGCTGATCCGCTGGGGTATTACTTCCGGTGTAATCGGTCATGAATCCTCCCGTTCCGGATCGTTAACATCCCAGCCATTACGCTCAATATTGGTTTGCAGTCGCTTATCTCCGACCTCTTCGATACTCCTACCGGTAATCTCTGCTACTTCTGCGTTGGTGTAGCGCATGAGTATTGCTAACTCTTCCGTTGACCATTCACGCATAGTTAATCCTCCGGAGCGGGCCAGTGCGTTACGCTTGCTTCTGACTGAGGAAATGGAGCGACCGGTTGCCGTGGCTATCTCTTCCTCTGAGAAGCGGCCAAAGAGATGAAGCTCGGCTGGCGTCCATGGTCTGCCGGTCATCCTGCTGATAAGTGGTGCGCCGATACGTGATGCCTGGCGAGTGATTGCCGATTCGGAACGCTCAAGTTTTTCTGCGATAACCTGAACCGGCATTGTTCTGCCAACTTCATGCAGGAACAGGTTTTCCCACGGTTGCCATGCGACGCTGCTCATGCCGCTTTACCATGGCATTTTATTTTCTGGATCTCAGATTCCAGATCCGCAAGAAAGCTCTTAACTTCAGATTCGATTTCTCGCGCCAGTTCTTCATCGAAATTAATACGCTTCTTGAAATACGCGAGATCAGGCGGCAAGCGATCATCGAAACTAACGAAATCACACCATTTCCGCCCGGTGCACATCATCTGTGCATGCATTTGCAGCATGTACTGGCGCTTTGGCTCACCTGTTTTCAGCGTTTCAAGATGGGTCCAAGTGTTGGGGCATTTGATTTCGATAAGCCCGTCGTCGTTAACAAGTCCGTCCGGGCTGGCTGCGAATCCATAGATGGCTGGGTGATCGATGAGTCCAACTTCAGTGATTTCAGCATCGAACTCATTTAGCGCATACATCTCACGGGCTACTGGCTCCAGTTCGGTACCTCGCATCATCGCGGCATTCGAAAACCCTTCCTCCATCTTCCCGGTCAGCCGTTGGCAAATCAGATCTGCCATGTAGTTCTGGCGGCTGGCGGAGTAGCCAGACTTAGTACGGGCCATGACATCAGCCAGGCGACTGGCTGTGACCTTGCCGCAGCGCGCAGCAAACCATTCAGGGGTGCGTTGTTCCATCATTCAGCCTCCATCTCTGCGACATTGACAGGTTCGGCACTGTCGACTGCAAGACTCATGTCATACATGCGGCGCTTCTCAACTGCGCCGATCACCTGTTTCTCTTCTCCGCTTAACGCCACCCAGAACTCTTGATACTTGACGGTACCAAGACGCGCGGCAGACTCACCTTTTGCGATTAGTTCCGGGCGACGGCTATCTGATTCATAGCCCACGTGAACCTCTGCCGTTGTTCCTTCAATAACTCTCTCTGCCTCGTCCTGGTCGAAGATGCCAGCGAAACCAAAGGCCATGCGCGCGCACTGGATAAGCGTCTTGTGGCGAAGCATGCGGGTAGGGTGGGACTGCCAGGGTTGAGTATTACGTTTACATTCGCCCATGTACTCGGTGACGATGGTCGGGTGCTTACGGTCTTTGCGGTAAATCTTGCAGGTGCATGCGCCTTCTTCTTTGTCGTAAGAGAATTCCATGCCGTCAAACTGCGGGTGCTCGTTGATAATACGCGCCCATCCATCGACGCCGACTACCGGGACAATCCCGCCTTTATCGGGGAAGGCGTAAATCTCTTTGGTCCATGGGTTCAGACCGTACTGGTTGGCGACGATCAGCAGGGCTGTAAACTGTTCGTCCGTTACGTTGCCACCTTTAAACGCTGTATTCTTCAGCGTATTCATCAGGTCTGTACCGGCATCCATTCCGAGGCGTGCTGCCAGTTTCCCAGCCATGGTGGAAAGTGCAGTGCTCATTGTTAATCCCCTCAAAAATTAAAACGGGCAGCCGGTACGGTGTTCCCAGTCGTGCTCCGCCTGGGCGTAAGCAACTGCCGAAATGAAATCGTTGTAGACCTCGCCAGCTTTATCGCTGCGAAGTCCTTCGTATGGGCTGGAATCAATCGGGACCGTGAAGTGGAAGAGGCCGGACGGCTCTTTTGGCATCATGTCAATGATTTGCTGCGCCCGGTCGTCGATCCACTTCTCTTTCTCGTCAGTTAACTGCTGCTCGACCCAGCGACGATCCTCTATGTGGTCGTATGCGCGATATGCGGCCATGGGTTACTCCTGAAAATTGACGTACGTCACCCGGCACCGATGTGCTGCCAGATGGTTGAATGGGTGAGGGTTAGTGCTGAATGGGTTGCCCGGTGCCGTCGAGCAGAACGTCGATAACACAGTCACTGACCCGGATGATTTCGGCGTCAGTGTGCAGGTACACCCATTTGCGCTCGCGGATGACGGCAGATACGCGGTAGGTGCGGCCTTCATGCAGCGCCATCATGCCAGGCTCAATACACTGGCGAATGATAGGGGCGGTGCCGTAGTGAGAGCCGATCATGACTTACCCTCCACCTGCTGCAATAACCCGGCAATGTGCATCTGCCAGCGGTTCATTGTGATTTTCTCGCGAGGTTTATCGACTGATGAGAGCTGCCACTCGTTGTCGTTGAGCTTTTTGGCGGTGTACTGCTTGCCGTTGTGGGTGACTGTCATGATGCCTCCCGGGCGCGGAGCATTGCGTCGGCAATGAAATACGCATCTTCGGCTAATTCTTTGTACTGTGGTGAGTCCGGGCCTCCACCAAATGAGTGTCCATCCCATCTGCGCACAATGGCTGCCATAGCTTTAGCCGCAAAGTAGTCACGCAGATTGACTTCTTCTACGAATGGGATTCCCTTCGGCTTTCCGTTTTTCTCTATATTTTCGTTGCTGCTCGTTGTATTTTTCACGGTTAGATTTTCTCCAGTTGTTGATGGCTTCATCGCTGCATTTTTTGCAATGCGACTTGGTTTTCAGCTCGCCAGATCTGCCGGTATCCGCATAAAATTCAGTTCGGCTTTTGGGTGTTTTGCAGCAGGGGCAATATTTGTGGTCGGATGGGATATCTCGAAAGCTATCTCCCTGCATGTAAGCGTGTCTGGTATTGCATGAACGGCACACTATTCCAAACGAGCCATCCCTGTAGTGCTGAAGTGATGCGACTGATGACATCCCATCACCTGACAACCAATTCATCTGCCTGCCGCAATCTGGACAAATAAGGTCATCATCACAAAGCCCATGCAAAACTTCGTGAGAAGGTATGGCAAGTCCTCTCCTCTTAGCTAAAGACCTCATCTGTCCGAATCGATAATGCTTGGCGCATAAAAACTGATGGCCTTGCTTCCTTACTGCCACCTCATTGCATTCTGCTTTTCCGCATTCTCTCTCCGAGCAATCAATAACTGGATTACTCATAATCATCTCCGCGCTTAAGCCGCGCCGCTGAGCTAAAGACCTCTGCATGCAATTTTCATCGCTGCAAGAAATTAAGCGGTGGATAGCCGCCATTCATAACTAAGCGTCCTCTGAGAAGCCGCTGAGGTATGAGGCAATAAAAAACCCGCCGTAGCGGGTTATTCTTCTTCTTCACCGAGCAGTTGACTTAGCTGCTCTGGCGTAGGCTTTTTCCAGTTAAGGATTTTCCCGGTCTCGATATCGATATCAAGCTCCAGATAATCTCCATAGTGCTGTCCGGGAAAGCAGTCAGGAACATACTCATCCTCAATGTTTCGAACTGTATTCCCTGTCTCATCGAGAACATCTGCCGTAAACCTGTCGCACACCTTGATGCAGGTTTTTATGCGCTTAACATTTACCTCTTTTTTGAAGCTGACTTGCACTTCCATCGCCTTACCCTCTGTTTGTATCGTGAGCTAATAAAAAAGGCCGCCTAAGCGACCTGTGAATAATCTGATGGAGATAAGCTATCTTTGCTTAGCGTCTTGTAACGCTTACCGAGAAAGTCCGATCGCTCTTCAATGGAAAGCTCCCAAACCGGAATTAGTATTTTCTGGCAGAACAGACCGGTATCCATCGCATCCTGAGCTTCAGCAAAATACATAAAGCTACCAGCCAACTCATTTTTTACCCGCGATACCTGATCTGCTGTGCGGTAGCAGACCTTATAATTTGGAGCCAGAACCTTTCCCATTGCCTCACCTCATAAGTTAATTAACGCGCCGTAACCGATTTGCTGCTGCGATGACCGGCGGCGTAAAGCGCCACATCGGGCAAACATGCAGATCCGCCTGTATTGCTGTCACGCAGACTACCGAGCGAAGTGGCCCGGTCGACGCGACTCGTGTCATGCTTAACTCCCTGTAACGCGTTCTGAGCAGCCTCAGCGCGTCGTTTAGCCATCAGCTCGCCACGTTTCAGATAACGCCGTGTAACGCTGTTGCTTGCGATAAATTTGGTCATATGTCCTCCAGTGGTTGCTTTAGGGTGTGACGCTCAGGTGCTTATCTTCTGAGTTGCTGTCTATGCAGCTGCATTTCGTCACACTCCAAAGCGACTTCCTTTGGTCTCCCACAAGGGCGGGAGAAGTAACCCCATCAGTGTTAAAGAGCTGAGACTCAATTCCTTGTCTCGGTGGTGCGTCCTGCTGATGGGATAAATTTACAAGATAGTTTGTATTGTGTCTACAAGGAATATTGTATTTTTAGGCAATAAAAACAAACTCCGTTGTTTTTAAACGGAAAATAATTTGTTTTTATATTTTAGGAGATGGTGTTTGAGGGGGGATTAATTGGTGCATGTACCAGCTACATCACCAACAAATGCCTTGGTCGATGTGAGTTTCTGATAGCCAGGTATGTTCATGACTTTGGAGTACATAACCTTTTTGTCCTTGGTTACGGACCATGTTTCAACTGTTATTCCGCCGCCTGATTGGTAACTTCCTACCATGGTATTGCTAGACAGCGGAACGTAAGAAAGATCAGAAACAGATGATCCATCCATATTGGTTAATGACGCTATGTCTCCATTGATGGTTAGCTTGAAAGCAACGCCGGTCATCGCATCATCAATGAATGCATACCCGTCATCGCTAAATGAAGATTTACCTTGAAGTCCAGACACAATCCAGCAATCAGCATTTGATAGCGGAGATAGTGAAAGCAATGCCATAGCAATTATGTAATTTCTCATACGAATTTTACCCTTGCCTCCACCACGACACCGATGATCTTGCAGTTCCCATTTATGGGAATCATCGGCCACGCAGGATTCAGTCCTTTCAGGTATTTCATGCCACCATCTATGACTAATTTTTTAAATGTAGCCTCATTAGCATCGATCAGTTTGGCTACCACAAGGCTACCGTTAGATGGCTCTCTGCCAGTATCCACCAAAACAAGATGGCCTTCAGGTATGCTTTGACCTGCCGGTGATGTCATTGAGTCACCTTCAACTCTAAGCCAGAAGCCATCGCCTAGCATGTGGATGTCGCTGTCATACCATTCTTCAATATCTTTCAGATTATATGGCTCGCATGCTTCAGACCAGCATCCGGCACTTACCGCACTAATCAATGGATATTTTCCCTTTGGGTTATTTGGACCAGCATATTCTACATTGGCTTCAGGAGATCCATTCAAAAGCCAATCAACGCTAGTACCCAACGCAACAGCAAGCTCAGGAAGGAACCTTGGGCGCTTTGTTTTTCCGTTTTCAAGCTGCTCAATTGATTGCTGTGTTGTTCCTACTCTTTCGGCAAGCTCAACCTGGTTAAGTCCTAACTGAGTTCTTTTGCTTTTTACCCTGGAAGAAATACTCATAAACACCTCTGTAAAGTTACCTCCATGGTTACAAGAAAAACTGTAATTGACAAACAAGTTACTTTGTATGAAAATACAAGAAAGTTTGTAGAAGGAGGCATTATGCAAACATTATCTGAACGCCTCAAAAACAAACGAGTATCACTGAAAATGACCCAAACCGAGCTTGCTACAAAAGCCGGTGTAAAGCAGCAGTCAATCCAATTGATTGAAGCTGGAGTCACAAAGCGTCCTCGTTTCTTGTTTGAGATTGCAACGGCTCTTAACTGCGACCCTGTATGGCTGCAGTACGGAGAGAAAGACGGCAAAGCCGCTTAATTACCACCGCTCTTTAACATTGCTGCTCATCCTCTCCGCCCTTGTGGAGATAACAACTACGCATCACAGGATGCGCATTAACTATTTAACACACTAGGAATTTAACAAATGGAAAACTCAATTAACCGCAACAAGGTCAATGCCCGTCGCATTGAATCCTGGTTGCTAAACCGTATCGCCATGAAAGGTGGAAGCAACGTAGCTAAAGAGATCGGCGTGGATAAAGCGCAGATCACCCGCTGGAAAGAAAGCTGGCTGCCGAAGATGGCAATGCTCTTAGCGGTTCTGGAATGGGGTGTCGTTGATGACGATATGGCGCGGCTGGCAAGAGAAGTGGCTGCGGTGCTTACAAAGAAAAATCGCCCGGCGGCAACCGAGCGATCAGACCAAATCACGATGGATTTTTAACAACTATTTGCGGGGTTAATTATGCCAAACCAACTAGGAAAAGCAAATCCACATCCCACTCACAAATGCTCATTTTGCGGGAAAACCAATAACGACGTTGCAACTCTCATCACAGGAGATGGCGTATGCATCTGTGATGAGTGCGTTTGTTTGTGTGTGGAAATTATCTTCAAGCAGAACAGGAGAACTCATAGTGAGCATGATGTTAATGGTGAAAGCCATGCAAATTAAGGTCGGCAACCCATTACGCAAGCTAGTTCTCCTGAAGCTTGCTGATAACGCGAGCGATCAGGGTGAGTGCTGGCCTAGCTACCAATATATCGCTGACCAGTGCGAAATTAGCAAGCGATCAGTAATGAGTCACATTGATGATCTTTGTCAGTCAGGATTGCTGAAAAAAGTCTTCAGGAAGGGGCCGAAAGGCAATTCTACAAATATCTACATCCTCACCTTACCTAGTGCAGGAGATTCACTACCTAGTGCAGGAGATTCACTAGGGGATGGTGCAGGAGCTGCACCCAGAATCAGTCACTCTTTTGAACCAGTCAATGAACCTAACTCTCTCTCTGGGCGCGAAGGATTTATGAGCGAAGCTGCAAAGCGTCGGATCGGGATTTCACCAGGTGGAGAAATACCTCTTCCTCCGATGTTCAAGCCAAACGAAGAACACATAGCGATGGCGAGAGAGAAAGGGGTGAGCATTGAAACTGAACTGCTCAACTTCAAGGATTATCACACTGCTAGAGGAACCATGCTTCTTGACTGGAATTCAGCATTCCGCGTCTGGATCAGAAACGCGCGTGTTAACCCGCTCACCAGAAAGCAACGTAGTGAACCCGAAACTCCACACTGGAACAGCCGAGAGGGCTGGGAGGACTTCCTGTGACAATGCAACTGATGACAGCCATTCAGAACCGTGATGGCGAAGCAATGGCCCGGATGTCCGGCAGCCATGATCCGAAGAACGTAATCAACATCGAAGCTGAAAATCTGGTCGACTCTCTTTTCCGGCAACTAAAGCAAATCTTCCCCGCAGCATCACAAACCAATCTCAAGACTGACTCTGATGAAAAAACCGCAAAGCGACAATGGATCGCCGCATTTTCTGAAAACGGGATACGCAGTAGAGAACAGCTTTCTGCAGGGGTAAGACATGCCAGAGCCAGTGAGTCACCTTTCTGGCCTTCTCCTGGGCAATTTATCAAGTGGTGCAAGGACAGTAGCACCGTTCTTGGTATTAACCTGGCAGATGTGATGAATGAGTTTCATCGCTACAGCAGAGAAAAAGGCGTTCACACTGGCGGCGCTGAAAGGTTCCCATGGTCTCATCCCGTCATGTACTGGATTATCACCGATACGCGCAGGGCCATGTACCAACGGCAACTTAGTGAGGTTGAGACTGAAAAGTTTGCAGCTAAAAAGCTAGAAGATTGGGCGTTAAAAGTAGCTGGAGGCGAGCAGATTCCATCACCAGTTATGGCTATTGAATGCAACTCAGACGTCATTCCAGTAACCCATGAGAGCAGAAGTATAGGTTACCACCCTGAAGGAAAAACATTCGGCTGCATGCCGAACGCCGCAACTTTAGGTGCGCTCACCCCAGCTCAATGGTTATGGGATGAATATCTCAAAGGGAAGGCCTCCGGCCTTATCAGGTGAAGACGATGGATAGTTTAAAGAAACGCATTCTCAACTACGTATCAGCCAACCAGCCAGCAAAGGTTGATCTGATTTACAAGGAGCTTGGTATCTGCCGCAACCGGTATTACGAAGAGGCCAAGCAACTCCGCTTCATGGGTAAGTTGCGCAGCGTACCGGGAATCGGCGTATTCACTGGAGAAGATGACTATCAGCGCTGGTTGAAAAGTGGTGGTTACGATGAAATCCGGCGTCGTGCTGTCGAGGCTAATCTGAGCAGCCAGGAAGCTAAAGGCACTAAGAAGCCATCAGGAAAAGACGATCCGAAGATGTTTGCACCATACGACCCGGCAAAGAACGGAGTTGTCGCTGAGTTTATGCAGAGCGATGCACACAAGCGGCTGATGATGGTTTACGGGAGACGAGCATGACTGAATCACGTAACGCAAGGGAAATCATCGAAGCTGAATACCCGGAATTTCCTGAAACCATCCTCCACGCAGAACTATGCCGGGCATGTGCTCGCGTAGACGGTCGCAGCATCAAGAAGTCGCTCAAGGCATTTGCACTGGCACGGATCGAAAAGGTTGAGAGCAAACCACTTAAAGGCGCGCTGGAGCAGATGGCATCCAGCATGTTTCCAGAGACAGAGATAGCCCGTATACGCTCCTGTGTAGGTCGCATGGAGTCGGCGCTGGTTAAGACATTCGGAGTGAAGCGAGCATGACTGAACCTTACATAGCAGAGCTATCTGCAAGCGTGGTCGTGATAGTCGGCCTTTTTTATGTAATACGCAAAAACATCGATTAACAGGTCCGAATGAGGGCCTTTTTTATGAGGGTAAGCAAATGGTATGGATTCTTTTGTCATTAAGCGCTGGTTACTACAACGCCGGAAATATTTCCGGCGTTGAGTTCAATTCTCAGAGCGCATGCATCGAGGCCAGAGAAGAGGTTCGTAAGCACGACAGGATGAACGTTTTGGTTATGTGCGTGAAAAAAGGGGAGGCCGCCCAATGACAGCACTCAACAAACAGTCATACCGCGCTGATGGCGGTGATATTGGAATTGGTCGTCTCAAAGAGATTGCTGATAACGCATATAGCGATGAAGAAAAGCGCTGGCTGGCGCAACGGGTGCTGTCGCTGCTGGATGAGAATCTCCAACTACAGCGCGACAAAGATTCTCTTGAAGCGGCAGCGATTGCTATGCGTGACGATATGCGGGAAGCGCGTGAAAAGCTGGAAGCCGCAGAGAAGCGCATAGATGAACTTTCTGCGAGCCACAGCAAACTGTGTGACACGATAGCCGCCATCCACAACACAATCCGAATGGATGGCGGCTATACGCCACTGGCAGCAATCCTTAACGCTGCTAAACGTGCACATGAAGACTCAGCCACCGCCGCTGGCATTGGCGTGAAGGGGGAGTGAGATGATTCACTATCACGGCGGACCAATAACGCCGGATACGTGCGCCATGAAAGCGTGGAAAGGACGCCATGCGTTTATCAGTTTCGCGCACTCCGGGCAAATTAACCTCGCAGCTGAATACTGCCAGTCATTCGCGCTGGACAACGGTGCATTCACTGCGTGGAAAGCAGCTGGCAAAAACAAAATCGACTGGAGCGATTACTACGAGTTTGTGGCCCGCTGGAAAAATCATCCCGGCTTTGATTTCGCCATCATCCCGGATGTTATCGACGGCGGCGAGGAAGAGAACGAAGCGCTTCTTGATGAGTGGCCGCATGGGGAGTTTTTCGGCGTTCCTGTCTGGCACATGAATGAAAGCGACGAGCGTTTTATCAGGCTCTGCAATGAGTATCCCCGCGTTGCAATCGGTTCATGCGGTGACTATGACGTTAAGCGTCCTAACCTTGCTGTAGCTCGTATGAAAGACCTGATTCGTCATGTTGTTGATGCTCACAGCCAGCCTGTCACGAAGTTGCACGGTTTGCGCATGTTAAACCCACTGATATTCACAAAGTTACCGTTAGCCAGCGCTGATAGTACAAATGTCGCCCGTAACATCGGCATCGATAAAGCATGGTCTGGTGCTTACGCGCCAGCTTCAAAAGAAACCCGAGCCGCATTAATGGTAGAGCGCATTGAATCGCATAACAGCCCCGGCTCTCTTGCGTACTGCGAGCAGCGTGACCGGTTCGACATGCAACTGCAATTAGCAGTTTAAGGACTAACCCATGACACCTTTAGAACGCTTAAAAGCTGCAAACAAAGAGAATCAGAGAATGGTCATGGTGAGCGTCGGAACGCTCAAAGCCGCTCGCAGTGAAATTCTGGCTCATGTCGGCGTAAACGGGAAAGGCCTGATGACAGATATCGTTCTCAATCAAATTAACGCGGTTATCGGTAAGGACTAACCCATGACAACTAACCACCCGGCGCACGGTCCTGTATCACTCGATCGCCTGCACCAGATAAGCGAAATACTCAGCAAAGCAGCAGCACAAAGTGACGGCGGTAATCTCGGCTACGCAATGGCTGATGCTGTGAAGGTGATTGATGGGGCTATTGCATCGTTTGGTGCGGATCCGGCAGCTGAAATACGTGAAGATTTAGGCTGTTTATTTGTCAAAATAATCCATCCTTCAACTTTAAAGGCTGGAGATAAGCTTTACGCCACACCGCCAGCGCCGGTAGTGCCAGATGAATATCGTCACCTGAGCGAGTTGTATCACTCACAGGAAAAGCGATTATTCAAACTTGCTCAGCGCATCAAAGGGCCGTCATTTGATAAATACGCTCATTCGCCTTCGCAGGCTATCGATGTGCTGGAAGCAGCTATATTTGGCGATAACGAAGACACCTGCCGCGCCGCCATGCTTCAGGCTGGCAACTCTCCGGTAACTCCGGATACATGGATTGCAGTAAGCGAGCGGATGCCTGAAGCGCATGAACCTATCTACATATTTCATCCAGATTATGGCGTTGACGAGGGAGTTTGGTATGACAACCAGGAAGACGCATTCCTGTGGGACAGCGATTGCTCAAGATGCCGGGCGATTGAAACCGTATCGCACTGGATGCCCATGCCTGCTCTGCCAGCAGCACCGAAGCGGGAGGTGAAGAATGTCTAAGCTAACTTTCGTCATTGAGTTTGAAGACGGCAAAGAACCTCCTGTACATGCTCACATGGAGGCGTTCGGCGGCAAGGTTGTTGCAGTGGCCTTCCGTGATGCACTAAGCGAGCAGGAAGAGCGTGAGCAGGTTACAAGCACTTATGAACCGCTAAACACTATCCGTTGCTTTATCTGTAACGGTCGCCACCCAATCGGCGTTGCCTGTCCGTTCAATACGATTACTTCGGCGGTGAGCAATGGCTAAATCCGCAGCAGAACGCAAAGCAGCGCAGGAGGTAACAAGTGCAAGAGTTCATCCTGCACGAAACGAATAAAACTCAACTCTGGTTACTCCTCAAAGAAATCCTCTCTACCGGCAAACGCTGGCGCATAAAAATATCTGAGTACCGTGAAAAGCGAAGCCTTTCGCAGAACAACCTTTTGTGGAAATGGAACACCGAAGTAGCGGAGCAGTTAACCGCTACCGGTGCTGACAAATTCACTGACGAGGAAGTCCACGAATGGCTCAAGGATATGTATTGCCCAGCCAAGCCGGTAACTATCTCAGGAATGACCAGATACGTTAAATCAACCCGGAGACTCGATATCGGTGAGATGCACAAATACCTCACAGATATCGACCAGTGGGCGCATCAGAAGGGATTGCGACTAACCATTCCGTCTGAGTGCGAGTACCGGGAATTACAGCGGAGGCAGAACGAGTGAGGCTAAAAAGCACAACTCAAATTGCACTGGATAATCTGATATTCACTCCCACCAAACGAAGTCGAAACAAACCCAAGCCGATCCCCTCGGCATCCGAAGTAAAAAGCTACGACCCGACCTATCCACTTATAGCCAAACGTTGGTTACGCGTTAAGGTGAGGAGGAGAACTGCGTGAATGTTTATGAAAAAATAGACGGTTCAAACTGGCAAAACATATGGGTAGTCGGCGATCTGCATGGTTGCTACACCAATCTGATGAACCGGCTTGATGAAATGAAATTCGACCCGGCGAAAGACCTGCTTATCTCCGTTGGTGACCTAATCGACCGCGGATCTGAAAACGTAGAATGCCTGGAGTTAATCATGATGCCGTGGTTCCGGGCGGTTCGCGGTAATCATGAACAGATGATGATCGATGGCCTGTCAGAGCATGGAAACGTCAATCACTGGCTGGTAAATGGTGGTGGATGGTTCTTTTATCTCGACTACGAAAAAGAGGTATTGGCTAAGGCGCTTGTCCATAAAGCAGCAGAGTTGCCGCTAATCATCGAACTGGTGACCGGCGACCGTAAAGTGGTCATCTGCCACGCTGACTACCCGCGCAATGAATATGAGTTCGACAAGCCAGTGCCAGAGGAAATGGTCATCTGGAACAGAGAACGAATAGCCAATGCGCAGGACGGATATCATCACGAAATCATCGGTGCAGACCTTTTCATCTTTGGTCACACGCCTGCACGTCAGCCACTGAAATACGCCAACCAGATGTACATCGACACTGGCGCAGTTTTCTGCGGAAACCTAACGCTGGTACAGGTTCAGGGAGAAGAAAATGGCTAAGAAACCGAGGCGACGGTGCAAAATATGCCGTGAGTGGTTTTACCATCGATTCCCAAATGAATGGTGGTGTTGCCCGGAGCATGGAGCAGAATATGGAATAATGCTTAGAGAAAAGGAAAAAGTTAAGAAGGAGCAGCAGAGAAAGAAAGAAGCCCAGCAAGAAAGACGATCCCTAAAAATCCGCAAGTTAGCCCTCAAGCCAGATAGTTACTTCAAAGCCCAAGCCCAGCAAGCATTCAACAAGTTCATTCGCCTTCGTGACCGTGACCAGCCATGCATCAGTTGCGGAGAAACAAATCCCCCAGACCTGCACGGCGGACAGTGGGATTGTGGGCACTTTAAGACGGTTGGCGGTTTTCCTGAACTGCGGTTTGAAGAGCGAAATGCTTATCGGCAATGCAAATCATGTAACGCCGGATCCGCAAAACACGGAGCTAAGTCCGCAACGGTAGCCCAGCAATATGAAGCAACTCTGGTTGAGCGATTTGGGCAGGAGCTGGTCGACTGGCTGAATGGCCCGCATGAAATGACCCGATACCGGCGCGAAGACTTCATCCGGATCCGCGATGAGTACCGGCGCAAATGCCGTGAGATGGAAAAGAAACTGGAGGGCGCATGACATTCGAATCCTACTTTGCTGATCACCTTCGACTTCGCTGGACACAGTTACGCATCTATCGTGGACCGGGCTCATTTGCCACTGACTACCGGATATTACGCAATTACATCAGTCGCTATAAAACATCAGGAGCAGAAGCATGAAGATAACGCCGATATTCTCAATGGTAAACTTTGTTGATGACGCTCATTTCCGGCGCGTGTGGCGCCATCCAAAAAAGACCATCACCAAAAAACAGCAGGCATGGGTGCATTACATGCTGTCAGTCTGGGGGCGCGTTAATCGTGGTGATGATTCTCCTGCAGGTGCTATCAACGTTATCGGTCGCCTGATGATTCGCAGTCACTGGAGTGAGGATAAAGCCAACCAGATAGAAAGAGTTGTTATGCGGCTTTATGAAGAGGATGGCCTGCGTGGTGATGTTCTCTATCAGAAAGCCAGAGAACTGGTTATCCCTCAATCATCGTTCAGCAATATCATCGCTCTCGCCAAAGAATCAGATGATGCCGCTTTCGTTGAACGCGTGATGATTAAAACGCTCCACCGGGAAAGCCCAGTTCGTGATGTAGCTATTAGACGATATTGTGATTGCAACAACACGCAAGACATCGCTCGACGAATTCAATACCACACTGGTGCTGATATTCAATATTGCCGTAAGCGCGTTGTGTGGTGCGAGAACGTCCTCGATGCGGAAATGTTTTACGCAATGAAGCGCGAATTAGAGAAGGAGATTCCAGAAATTGCAGCATAAGTAGAAATATTTTGTAAATATCTTGATTTCGGGAAATGGAAGTGTATATTTCCATGTATGCTCGGACGTCAACGGCGAAAGAGCGAGGTGGTGAGATAAGCGAGGCGGCGCTCACCACTGAACCGCCTAGTTGGTATCTTCGACGCATCGTCTGGTACTCCAACCATCGCAAGCTGAGAGGTTTGTGTTTGTTAGAAGTGGCGCAGTATGAATCGTGAAGACATATTGCGTTCTGGCTGGTTACCAGCTAACAATCAAAAAACAGCCCTGAGTTAATAGCTCGGGGCTTTTTATTTCCGGGTCAGAAGCACAGAGGTTGTGCGATCGGCTGTTAACCGATTGGTCGAAGGTTCGAATCCTTCCTGTCCCGCCAAATACCTACCAGGACCATAAGAGCGAAAGCTCAACGCACTACCATCATCTTGCCCACTTCGCCGTGGGCTTTTTTAAAGCGCATTACCACCAAGAACCAGACCCAACCAACTCATTGCTGAATATCTGTGGCTACGGTGATTAGTGCGCTTCAAAAAAGAAAACCCAGCACATGGCTGGGCTTCGTGAAAATGGGCGGCAAGAGACTGCGCGGCAAGAGACTGCGCTAACAGCCTCCTGCCTGACTTGCCATGCCTTTAGCCACGAACAAGCCACGTTACTGATAAATGTATCCTGGATTTGTTCAATCGACCATCATCCCTATTCCTAATTTGAACAGATCCCCATCCTCTTGGGGGTAGAGCATGTACCGTATGGACAAAATCAGAGAATGGTTCAGTTACTGGTTTGGAGGACTTACTGCAATGGGCGGAGTTCTCTCCCTAAATGACTGGGCTCTAATCGTGGGTATTCTTTGTACTGTCGGCACATTCGGAATCAACTGGTACTACAAGCGCAAAGAGCGCGAGGACAGATTGAATGGGAATGTCACCGGCGCTCAGAAATAAAATCGCTGCCAGTATCGGTGGCGGGGCGATCGCAATTGCCACCGTGATGCTATCCGGAAAGGATGGACTTGAAGGTCGTGAGTATGTTGCCTATCGAGATGTTGTTGGAGTGCTGACTGTCTGTGATGGACATACCGGATCCGACATCATCACCGGCAAGCGATATACCGATAAAGAATGCGATGCACTAACCCGGAAAGATTTAACACGCATTGCCGCTCAGGTTGATCCGCACATCAAAGTGCAGACCACTGAAACGCAGCGAGCAGCAATTTACAGCTTTGCTTACAACGTCGGCGCTACCGCAACCATCAACTCCACTCTGCTGAAGAAACTAAACGCGAAAGATTACGCCGGAGCATGCTCTGAGCTAAAGCGCTGGGTATATGCAGGTGGCAAGAAGTGGAAAGGCCTGATGAACCGGCGCGACGTTGAGTATGAGGTTTGTACCTGGAGTCAGAAATGAGACGGTTAACCGCAATCATCATTGCTGTTGTCGTCTGCATCATCGTGTCTCTTGGCTGGGCTGTTAATCACTACCGCGACAACGCCATCACCTACAAAGACCAGCGCGACAAAGCCACTGAGAAACTCAGCCTGGCTAACGCCACCATCAAAGACATGCAGACCCGGCAGCGCGATGTCGCTGCACTGGATGCCAAATACACGAAGGAACTGGCAGATGCGAATGCTGAGAATAACAGGCTTCGTGCTGATGTTGTCGCTGGTAAGCGTCGGCTGCAAATCGCCGCCACCTGCTCCAAAGACGAAACCACCGGATCCTCCGGCCTGGTTGATGGCTCAAGCCCTCGACTTACAGCAGATGCTGAACTCAATTATTGGCGTCTCAGAGACGGGATCGCCACCGTCACAAAGCAACTGACCGGCCTGCAAGCGTATGTGCGTGAGCAGTGCCAGAAATAACCGTGTCTCACAATAGCGAGCACCTTTTGAGGTAGCAATCCATGGTATCAACAGCAGCTCCTGCGCCAGTATTCGTGTCCATAGAACATGAAATTCAGGCCAAAGGTCTAACCGCGCCGCGAGTAACTCTGGCCGATCTGAAGGCAAATATTAAGCATACCGACATCGTGAAGCACGTTTCTGTAACTGGGCAAGTTCTGCGCTGGGCGGTCATCACTACACAAAACGGGTTTGCGGTTACAGGTAAACCGTCATGCTCCGTCTCATCTGCCAACGATAACGCTGAGATTGGCGAGAAGATCGCTATCGAAAACGCAGAGAGCGAGTTGTGGGCGTTGATGGGCTATGCCCTGAAAGACAAACTCGCCGGGCTGTAGCCATTCCAAAGCGTCCTATCCCGGGCGCTTGATAATGGATATCCCCCTGAGCGGATAAATCAAAAATAACCCCTGCAACGGATAATGACGGAGCCCGTAATGGCAAAGGCCAAGTGGCACAAACTCCCGGCGTTCACCATCCCGCTATTCCAGAGTGCAAATGTCTACCTCGCCGTGACCAGAGAACAATATCAGGATGCTGATAAGTTCCTTGGCGGCAGCGGCGACGAGAGGCCATTCAACCTTGGCCTGGCAAGCAACTATGAAAACACTGATACGGGTGAGCGATGCTACCTGATCGGAGTGTTTGATAATCAGCTCGCCACGCTCGTTCACGAATGCGCTCATGTGTGCTTTTACGTCTGCTCTGATGTGGGTGTGACAACAAAGCCGGAAGACGCCAACGAAACGTACTGCTACATGCTTGATCGCATGTTCAGTCACTTCCTGCCATTCATTCAGGAGAAACAAAGTGTATCACTGGAATAATCAATCCCCCTATTGCCAATGCCAACGCTGCCCATGCTGCGGGAAGATTGTTAACCAATTTACTGGCAACAATTTCTTCAAGACTGGTTATGGATATGGTGTTGCGGGTAGCGTTAATTGCTCAGGATCCGCGGCAGAGACAAAATCAACAGCCGACAAGCAGGAAGGAGCTAAGTGATGGCAGCTCAAGGTTTCGACAACCCATCAAAATACCGCGATGAGTGGGATAAGCAAACAGAAGGGAAGTAATCATGGCAGCACCAAAGGGTAACCGATTCTGGGAGGCCCGCAGCAGTCACGGGCGCAACCCGAAATTCGAATCGCCTGAGGTGCTGTGGTCCGCTTGCTGTGAATACTTTCAGTGGGTGGAAGACCATCCGCTGTGGGAGATGAAAGCATTCTCATATCAGGGCGAGGTTACACAAGAGCCGATCGCCAAGATGCGAGCAATGACACTCGGGGGAATGATTATTTTCCTCGATATCACCAGGCAGACATGGGCGACGTACAAGGCCCGTGAAGATTTTCTTACGGTCACTACGAGAGCAGAGGAAATCATCTACGACCAGAAATTCTCCGGCGCAGCTGCTGACCTGCTGAACGCCAACATCATCGCCCGTGATTTGGGCCTCAAAGAGCAGTCGCAAGTTGAAGACGTGACACCTGATAAGGGAGATCGCGATAAGCGCCGCTCTCGCATTCAGGAGTTACTCAACCGTGGAAGCCGAAGCGATTCTTGATGACCTGACAGAAGACGAGCAGATCGAATTGCTTGAGCTTCTGGAGGAAGAGGAGCGGTACCGGGAAACGCACCTGCTGTATGAGTTCACACCATATGGCAAACAGCGCGAGTTTATCGACGCTGGATCTGAGTTCCCCGAGCGTTGCTTCATGGCCGGTAACCAGCTGGGCAAGTCCTACACTGGCGGCGCAGAGGTGGCATTCCATCTCACCGGCCGCTATCCCGGCACTAAAGGTTATCCCGATGATGGTGCATATGGCGAATCGTGGGGCGGTAAACGCTTCTATGAGCCTGTCGTGTTCTGGGTTGGTGGCGAGACCAACGAAACCGTAACGAAGACGACACAGCGCATCCTGTGCGGTCGCATCGAAGAGAATGATGAGCCTGGCTACGGGTCAATCCCGAAAGAGGACATCATCAGCTGGAAGAAGTCTCCATTCTTCCCGAACCTTGTCGACCACTTGCTGGTAAAGCACCACAATGCTGACGGTGTAGAAGACGGCATATCAATCTGCTACTTCAAGCCGTACTCGCAGGGCCGTGCACGCTGGCAGGGTGACACGATCCACGGCGTCTGGTTCGATGAAGAGCCACCATACAGCATCTACGGCGAAGGCCTGACCCGTACCAACAAATACGGCCAGTTCTCAATGCTGACGTTTACCCCGCTGATGGGCATGTCAGACGTCGTTACCAAATTCCTGAAGAACCCGAGCAAGGCGCAGAAGGTTGTCACCATGACAATCTTCGACGCTGACCACTACAGCGACGAACAGAAAGAGCAGATCGTCGCTTCGTATCCTGAGCATGAGCGTGAAGCTCGGGCCCGTGGTATTCCGACGATGGGTAGTGGTCGCATCTTCCAGATTCCGGAAGAGACCATCAAGTGCCAACCGTTCGAATGCCCGGAGCATTTCTACGTCATCAACGCAATGGACTTTGGCTGGGATCACCCTCAGGCGCATATCCAGTTGTGGTGGGATAAAGACGAGGATGTGATTTATCTGCCTCGCGTCTGGAAGGCCAAGCAGAAGACGGCTACTGAGGCATGGAGCGCAGTCAAAGCGTGGAGCAAAAACACTCCTACAGCATGGCCTCACGACGGGCACCAACACGAAAAAGGTGGGGGCGAACAGCTCAAGGAGCAATATGCCGATGCTGGGTTCGACATGCTGTCAGATCATGCGACATGGCCCGATGGCGGAAATGCAGTCGAGCCTGGAATAGCAGAGATTCGCGACATGATGCTTGATGGGCGCTTCAAGGTTTTCAATACCTGCGAGCCATTCTTCGAAGAGTTTCGCCTGTACCACCGCGATGAGAACGGGAAGATCGTCAAGCTGAATGACGACGTTCTGTCGGCTGCGCGTTATGGCTACATGATGAGGCGCTATGCAATACAGATGCGCGATATCAAAGACCCTAAAGAGGTCGACTACTCAAACTACAACATACCCTGCGGAGTTGGATGATGGCAGACGATAAAAAGATGGATGACTGGCATCGTAAGGCGCTATGCAACTTCGACAATGCCTGGTCAGCGACGCAGGATATGCGTGAGCAGATCATCGAGGCGCAACGATTCGTCAGGGTGTCCGGGGCGCAGTGGGAAGGCAGTACCAACGCAGGCTACTCATTCGACGAGGGCCGCTTTGAGCACTACCCGCGCTTCGAGCTGAACAAGATCGCCCGTGAGTGTGACCGCATCATTGGTGAATACCGACAGAATCGCATCAGCGTTAAGTTCAGGCCGAAAGACAGTCAGGCATCTGAGGCGCTGGCCGAGAAGATGAATGGCAAGTTCCGCGCCGACTATCAGGAAACATCCGGAGGAGAGGCCTGTGATAACGCATTCGATGATGCTGTAACCGGCGGATTCGGGTGCTGGCGCATGTGCGCTGACTACGAAGACGAGATGGACCCGAGCAACGATCAGCGCCGCGTTAGCCTGCTGCCAGTTTACGACCCGGCGACATGTGTATTCTTCGATCAGGACAGCAAACAGTACGACCGCTCTGATGCGATGTGGGCGATGGAGATGTTCTCCATGACCCCGAAAGCATTTGAGGCTGAATATCCTGATTCAATCGCCGCCAGCCTGAGTAAAGATGATTCCGGCACGCAGTATGACTGGTCAACTCCTGATGCCATCTATGTCGGGCGTTACTACGAAGTGCGGATCGAGAAGGCCAAGCTCAGTGCATGGCGCAATCCGGTCACCGGTGCCACGGCTATCTACGACGATGAGCAGATCAAAGACATCGAGGATGAACTGGCGGCCGGTGAGTTCGAGATGCTGGGCGAGCGTGAGGTTAAGCGCCGTCGCGTTTACTGCGGGCTCCTGTCTGGTGCTGAATGGCTAAAAGAGCCCGAGCGCATTCCGGGCGAACACATCCCGCTGATCCCCGTCTATGGTCGCCGGTCATTCGTGGATAACCAGGAGCGCATCGAGGGTCACGCAGCGAAAGCGATGGATGCTCAGCGACTGGAGAACCTTATGGTCTCCATGATTGCTGATAATGCCACGCAGGCTGGCGGTGATGGCATCCCGATCGTGGATGTAGATTTTGTTCCTGGCCCCCTCATGGAGTTCTGGGGCCAAAGGAACAAGAAGAGACCTGCTGCGTTACCAATGACCAGCATGAAAGACAAAAATGGGAATGTTGTTCGGGAGGCGCAGGTTGCCGGGTGGACTCCACCCACACAAATGCCACCCGCACTGGCTGGCTTGCTGCAGTACACCGGCACCGCTATTCAGCAGATCACTGGCGCATCGCAGCTCGAAAACATGCCAAGCAACGTCGCCACTGACACTGTGGACAGCATCTTTAACCGCATGGATACGCAGTCCTATATCTACATGGACAACATGGCGAAATCCATGCGCCGCGCTGGCGTAGTCTGGCTATCCATGGCCCGTGAGGTATACGGAAGCGATACGCCGATGCGCATCGTTAACGAGGATGGCACCGATGACGTAGCGCTGATGAATTGCGCGGTTATCGACCGGCAGACTGGCGAGGAGGTAGCGCTTAACGACCTGTCACAAGGCAAGTACGAAGTGACGGTAGACGTGGGCCAGTCGTTCTCTACTCGCCGCGATGCGACGGTTAAATCCCTGCTGGATATGCTGGCGCTTATCCCACCAGGCACGCCGAAGCATGACCTTGTCTCCTCCATGATCCTCGACAACATGGACGGTGAGGGTATCGACGACCTGAAAGAGTACAACCGCAATCAACTGTTACTCTCCGGGGTAATCAAGCCGCGCACACCGGAAGAGCAGCAGATGGTTGAGCAGGCTAAGCAGCAGCAGGCCAATCAGCCAGACCCGGCAATGGTGCAGGCTCAGGGCGTTCTCATGCAGGGTCAGGCAGAACTGCAGAAAGCGCAGAACGAGCAGGCAGCAATCCAGGTTAAAGCCTTCCAGGCGCAGACTGACGCGCAGGTCGCAGCGGCTAATGTCGTGAAGATCCTCGCATCGGCTGACAGCCAGCAGAAGTCAGACATCCGTGAGGCACTGAAATTGTTAGGCCAGTTCCAGCAACAGAGCGGAGACAATGCCCGCGCTGATGCTGAACTTGTCTTGAAAGGTCAGGCCCAGGGTCATTCGCAGCGTATGGATGTGGCAAGCGTCCTCCAGAGCGCCGCGCCGCAGCAACCACCACAGCAGCAGTAATTCAACCTATCACGTCATGGCCGTCTTTATGAGGCCGGGCACCCTATTGCCTCCGATGGGCATAAGCATCGAGTAACCAGGGGTATTTATGTACGAAATGGCAGATAACAACGCACCAGAAAACGAACTGGACAACGCATCAGAGCAAATTCCTGATGATGTTGAGCTGGATACCGACAATGAGCCAGGCGATGAAGGCGACCAGAGCAACGGTGGCAATGACCCTGAAGGCTCAGAAGAAGATGCAGAGCAGGCGTTTTTCTACGGTGACGAAGAGCTGAGTTCGCCGCCCAGCGAAGAAGATAAAGATCCGGCACTGGTCAAGCACCTGCGAGGCACGATTAAAGAGAAAGAGCGAGAGCTGAAAGAGCTTCTCCGCCAGTCTCAGCAATCAGTACCGCAGCAGCCAGTTATTACTCAACCACCGCGCATGCCAAAGCTTGATGACGCCGATATCGAATACGACGAGGCCGTTTATCACGAACGTATGACCAAGTGGGCCGAGGAAAACGGCAAATACCTTGAACAGAAACGCGCCCAGGAGCAGCAGCAAGAACAACTGCAGGCAGTACATCAGCAGAAGGTGGCTAACTACCAGCAGCGCGTAAAAGCGTTGAAGGTGCAGGGCTATCAGGAAGCTGAGCAGGCTGTACTTGATGATATCCCGCTCATGATCCAGAACGCCATTCTCCACGAATCGGAAAAGCCGGAGATGGTTGTCCTGGCGCTTGGTCGCAACGCCGATCTCCGCAAACAACTGGCAGAGGCTACCAACCCCGTAGCCATTGGCCGTCTTCTCGAACGAATCGAAGCAAAGGCCCGGATCATGCCAAAAGCAAAAACAACCGCCGCCACCACCCCGGAAGTGAAGGGAAGCAACGGCGCGGCAATTAACAATCTCGACAAACTTCTCGAAAAAGCGCGCGCCACCGGTGATTACACCGCATACCGAGCGGCGAAGAACAAAGCTAAAAAATAATCCATCGGAGCTAAATACCTATGTCTAACCAGTTAACCAAAGACCTTGAAATCCTCTTTGAAAACGTCATTGATGGTTTTGAAGCGTCAAACGTAGTGTCCCGCGAGTGCAGCAAGTTCCGCCCGGGTGACACTGAAATGCAACGCGCTGGCGACGTTGTTTATCGCCCTCAGGGTTACCACCTGAAAACCGTAAGCGGCCTTGATCTGACTGCGGCAACTGCAAACTCACTCGTTCAGCGCCAGGTGCCTGCGCGTTTCCGCGAGCCAGAGAACGTTATCTATGAGCTGGACGCAAAAGAAATGCGCGATCCATGGCATAAGGAGCAGGCAGGTAAGGCAGCAGGTCGTCAGCTGGCAGCGTGGGTTGATAACCTGATCGTCGATGAAGTGGCCGCCCGCGCCACCAACATGGTCACCATTGGCTCAGCGTCCACCGGCAACACTCTCGGTGAAGACCTCTGGAATGCATCCGCAGGCATTGACGCTATGATGCTCTCCATTGGTGTGCCTCAGGGTGGTCAGCGCAAGGCGTTCTACAACCCGTTCAACTATAAAGACCTGGCTAAGGAACTTGGCTCTCGTGCATATGCGGTTGGCGCAACATTGTCGGCCTATGAGAAAGCTCAGATCCCACCAGTGGCATCCTTCGACAGTTTCCGCGTTGATTATGCTGGCGCTATGAAGGCTGGTTCAGCTACCGCCGTAACTCTCGGCGGCGCAGTAGCACATAAAGTTACCGCGATGGATTCCAACGGTGCACCTACCGATAACCGCCAGGGAGACATCACTGTGTCTACTGCTGGCGTACTGGCTGTCGGTGATGCATTCACTATCGCAGGCGTTAACAGTGTCCACATGATCAAGAAGGTGGATACAGGTCAGCCGCAGGTATTCCGCGTCCTGGCGGTAAATGGCACCACCGTTACCATCAGCCCGAAAATTCTGCCACCAAACAACGCTGATGCACCTTCCATTCCTTACCAGAACGTTACCGCCAATCCGGCGAATAACGCGGCGATCACCATCCTCAACAAGAAGGCTGCGGCTTCCAACATCTTCTTCGCTGAGGGTTCTGTTGAGTTGATGTACGGCAAGCTGGCATTCCCTACCGGCCAGGGCCCGCAGGTTATGACTGCAACTACCGAGCAGGGTGCGACCATCATCATGGCGTACCAGTTCGACGCCAAGGCTGGTAAGACGTGGACGCGCTTCACTACTCTGGCTGGGGCAAGCGTACTTGTCCCGGAATTCACGGGCTTGGTACTGGCTAACCAGTAATCTAAGGGGCTTCGGCCCCTTCTTTTTTGGGAGAAAGCAATGTCTCAAATCATGCTTTATAAACTGGGCTCGATGATCACCTGCGGCCCTCACTCGCTGGATTACATCATCGTTGATGAAGACGATGTGGATGAGCATCTGGGTAAAGGCTGGGTGAAACATCCAGACGATACTGTCCTGCCAGAGCCAGAGCCAGAGCCAGAGCCAGAGCCAGAGCCAGAGCCAGTAGCTAAGAAGAAGCCTGGGCCAAAACCAAAGGCGGCAGATGATGGCGAAAACAAAGGGTGATCTGGTACTCAAGGCCCTGCGCAAAGCCGGGCTTTACTCCAATGCCACGCTGACGGATGCAGATCCGCAGGCAATTGAAGACGCCGTAAACGACCTCGAAGACATGATGTCGCAGTGGCAGGCGAAAGGCATCGACCTTGGCTACCTGTTCGCTGATGCAGCCAATAACGTCCAGCCTCTGCCTGATGATGACTCCGGCATCCCATCATGGGCCTACGACGGCGTCTCGCTGAAACTGGCGGTGCAGGTCTGCATGGATAACGTCATTCAACCTTCTGATGCGCTCCTTACTGCTGCTTACGGCGCATATCAAACCATCTGCATTGCTCTAACCAAAGTCCCATCGCTTGAGCGTCGCAACGACATGCCACGCGGTGCAGGCAATAAAAACACGTTCACCTGGAATCGGTTTTATATCGAGGGTGATGACCCAACCACTTGAGGTGTCCAGATGCCGATTCAGCAGTTACCTTTGATGCGTGGAACGGGTAAAGACTACCGCAACGCCGACTACATCGACTATCTGCCGGTGAACATGCTGGCAACGCCTAAAGAGGTGCTCAACTCATCTGGTTATCTACGCTCCTTCCCGGGTGTAACGAAGTTATCAGATGTTGCTGGTACATCTCGCGGTGCAGAGTACAACACCTCTCAGAACGCCGTATATCGCGTCATGGGCGGCAAGTTGTATCGTTCTGATTCGGCTGTGGGTGATGTTGCAGGTACATCTCGCGTGTCGCTGGCCCACGGTCGCACATCCCAGGCTGTTTGTGTTAATGGCAATGTTGTTGAGTACCGATATGACGGAACCACAAAGACGATCGCCAACTGGCCTGTTGACTCTGGCTATACGCAGTACGAACTCGGTTCTGCGCGTGATGTAACCCGGCTGCGAGGGCGCTATGCCTGGGCGAAGGATAACTCAGATTCATGGTTTATTACCGACCTTGAAGATGAATCGCATCCTGACCGTTACAGTGCTGAGTATCGAGCTGAATCACAGCCGGATGGCATCATCGGAATCGGAACATGGCGAGACTTTATCGTCTGCTTTGGGTCATCAACCATTGAGTATTTCTCGCTAACAGGAACGACCACGGTTGGCGCAGCGCTTTATGTGGCGCAGCCATCCTTAATGGTGCAGAAGGGGATCGCCGGCACATACTGCAAAACTCCATTCGCTGACTCATATGCTTTTATCAGCCACCCGGCAACCGGCGCACCTTCGGTTTACCTGATTGGATCTGGACAGGCATCACCAATAGCTACAGCAACCATTGAGAAGATTATTCGCTCATACACTGCTGGCGAGTTGGCCACTGGCGTAATGGAGACTTTGCGATTCGATTCCCATGAATTGCTGATTATCCATCTTCCACGCCATGTGCTGGTATACGACGTATCATCAAGCCAAAACGGGCCGCAATGGTGCGTGCTGAAAACTGGTCTTTACGATGATGTATACCGCGCTATCGACTTCATGTACGAAGGAAACCAAATCACGTGTGGTGACAAGCTGGAAGCGATTAAAGGCCAATTGCAGTTTGATATCAGCAGCCAGTACGAAAAACAGCAGGAGCACCTCCTGTTTACTCCGCTCTTCAAAGCTGACAATGCTCGTGTGTTCGATCTTGAGGTTGAATCATCAACTGGTGTCGCGCAATACGCTGATCGCCTGTTTCTGTCTGCCACTACTGACGGCATTAACTATGGCCGAGAGCAGATGATTGAACAGAACGAGCCATTCGTTTACGACAAGAGAGTTATCTGGAAACGAATTGGACGCATACGCCGAATTATTGGTTTCAAGATGCGGGTAATCACAAAATCACCAGTAACGCTATCTGGGTGTCAGATAAGGATTGAGTAATGGCAGATCCATCACTTAATACACCTGTCATTATCCAGGCCACTCGTCTTGATGCTTCAATCCTTCCTCGCAATGTTTTCAGTCAGTCATACCTGCTTTATGTCATCGCTCAGGGTACTGATGTTGGTGCTATTGCAGGTAAGGCCAACGAAGCCGGGCAGGGTGCATATGACGCTCAGGTTAAGAATGATGAGCAGGACGTAACTCTTGCCGACCACGAAGGAAGGATTACCGCCAACACCCTCGCTATTCAGCTTCTCGATGTGCGACTGACGACGGCTGAAGGTAAGATTGATGTATTGCGAAATGATGTCGATTTCCTTATCGATGAAGTAGCCGATATTGAGACGACGCTTGCCAATCATGAAACGCGTATCACGGCGAATGAAACGGAACTTGCAAACCATGAGACTCGCATTGATGCTCTGGAATACGCAACTACACGTAAGAAGTCAGAGGTGGTCTACACCGGTATATCGCAGGTAATCCCGACGACTCCGACGAACCTGATCACGATGCTCAAGGCATTGACTCCATCATCAGGAACATTGCTACCGTTCTTCAACACAACCACAGACAAGCTGACAGTTTTCAACGAGAACAAGACGCTTAACTTTAAGCTGTCGATGATCGGCAGTTACCCGGGCGGCACGACAAACCGGTCAATGCAGCTTACTTTCTCCGGTGCGGTTCCTGACACGCTGGTAGCCAGCCGTAACGCCGCCACGACAACAGACAACATTCTCCTTGCTACGTTCTTCAGCGTCGATCAAGGCGGATTCCTTGCCACAAACGGCAGCACTATCACTATTCAGGCAAATGGCGCGGCATTCACTGCCACGACCATCAAGATAATAGCGGAACAGTAACAATGCTCACAAAAATAGATGCTCTCACCGGGCAGGGATTAATGCGCCTGTGGGGTGTCCCATCGTTTCCGCTGGTTGAGGGTGACCACCTGCTATGGAACGGTGTCGGCATCTTTGTCTGCATGGATTTTGGTGACCACGTTGATCTGCATATGGCTATGAATCCGGGTGAACGTCACCGATGCCGGGATGCCGTTGCTGATGTGCTGGCGCTAATCGGTAACCGGGAGATTCACGCGCCGATCCGCATTGAGCATAAGCAGGTCTGCAATCTGGCTAGAAAGTTTGGGTTCACAGAATCATGGCGTGGTGTCGTTGAGTACATAGACGATAGCCGCGGAGAACTTATTTTAATGAAGAGGTACGTGCAATGAGCGGCATCACCAAAGGCATTGGCAATATCGTCGGCTCTATCACTGGTGCAAATCAGGCGGCAGACGCACAAAAGAATGCCGCAAATCAATCCAATGCGACAAACCTACAGATTTATCGAGAGCAGCAGGAAAGATTGCTTCCATGGCTTACAGCAGGTCAAACCGGGTTGGCTGGGTTGCAGGGAATCGCGGGTAAGCCGATCGACAGGAATGCTCTACTGACAAATTATTTCAACAGCCCTGAGTATCAGCAGTTATCAGATCAGGCTCGATATCAGGGACTGAACGCTGCAGAGGCAACCGGCGGACTTGGTTCTACGGCTACCGGGAATATGCTCTCATCCATCGCGCCTCAGCTTGGGCAGAACTACCTGAACATGATGACTGACCAGCAGAATAATATGTATCAGCAACTTATGGGGCTATCCAACGTTGGCCTATCAGCTGCTGGCGCATCCAATGCCGCAGCTGGTAGTTATGCGAATAGCTACGGCGACAATATGGCCCAGATCGGCGCGGCAAAAGCCGGTAATTACCTAGCTAATGGTAATGCGCTAACTAGTGGGCTTGGTTTCCTTTCAGGTACAAGCGCTGGTCAGCAATTTGGTACCGGTATTGGGAATATTGTTAAAAGCTGGTTTTAAGGAGGGTATATGGCGATTGTTAACCCCATTGATTACAGCGGTGGCAGTGGATTCTTGCAGGGGCTAAAGGCATACGGTGGCATGCAGGAGATTCAGCAAGCGCGTATGGCTAATGAACAGGCCGCAGCACAGCAAGAAGCACTGAACGCTTTCAAGTCTGACTGGCAAGCATCTTTTGGTGATCCGCAAAAGATGTCGGCACTTGTTGCCAAATACCCAGGTCAGATGGACGCCATCAAAGCTGGTATAGGATTTCAGGATGAGCAACATCAGATGTCTCTTGGTAATGCCGCTCGAGATTTGCGAGTTGCTATGGCTACCGGAAATCCTCAGGCGGTGCAGTTGGCCGCAGTTAAACATGCCGGTGTTCTTAGCTCTGTGGGATCATCTGCTGATGATATTACTCAGCAATTCCAGCAAGATCCTAATGGCCTTGCAAATATTGTTGATGCCGTTGGGTTAAGCGCTCTGGGTGCAAAGGACTATTACGGCGTTCAGAATGACCGCGCGCAACGGCAAAATGATGTTGCTAAATTGCAGGAGCAAGTGCGCAGTAATAAAGCCGGAGAAGCTGTGCAATGGGCAAACAACAACATCGCACAGCAGAACGTCAATCTCCTGCGCATGGAATTGGATGATAAAAAGTACGATCGCCAAATTGCTAATGAAACAAACGCAATAAAACTGGCTGATTTGCAGGATAAAAGGCAGCAAAACCAGCAAGCTATTGAGCAGGCTAAAAGGGATAAAGCAGATGCTTACAATGCAGGCATAGACACTCTAAGCCGTACCATTGATACGGCTACAAAGGTCCTTAACAGCCCAGGGTTCACTGGATATTTCGGCACAAACCTCAATCCGTTATCAAGTCGACACATTCCTGGTACCGATGCTGCTGATACCGAGGCTCTTGTTGATACTTTGAAATCACAAGGATTCATGTCGGGAATTCAACAGATGAAGGGGATGGGCGCTCTGAGTAATGCCGAGGGCCAAAAGGTAATGGATGCCATCGGTAACTTATCAGCTAGTCAGTCTGAAAAGTCTGCACGCGCCGCGATCAATACCATTATCAGTACCACACAGAGAGCGCAACAGCGCATGCAGCAGAAGTATGGGAAAGACATCCAGACTCAGTCTTCAAGTCAGTCTCAGGCGCAGATATCTGATGACGATTTAATTAACAAATATCTTGGAGGGAAATAATGGCCTATAGCCGCGAACAGCTTATGACCGCGCTACGCAATGCTGACGCGGCTGGAGATACTGAAGGAGCTACCAGAATTGCTCAGATGATCAAATCACAAGAGGTTCAATCTCAACAGCAACCTGAGCAGTCATTAATGCAAAAGGCTGGAGATTTCCTTACCGGAGGTCAAGGTGCTGGGCAAATAATTGAGCAAGCTGCAAGGGGTATAGCCAATGTTCCTTTTGATGTGCTTCAAGGTGGTGCCAGCCTCATTAATGCTGCATCTCAGGGTCTTGGCGGTCCAAAGATTCTTGATGATGTGTATCGCCCTGTAAACCGTCCTACAGACCCATACGCTCAGGCTGGTGAGACTATCGGTGGTTATCTGGTTCCATTCGGAACGGCTGCAAAGGCCGCAGGAGTAGCAGAGAAAGCGCCAGGAGTGATCAATGCAGTAAGCAATGCAGGAAATATGGCAGTTGGTTCATTAGCAGAGGCCGCCAACCAGCAAGGTGATTTTGCAGAAAATACCGCCAAGAACGCTGCTATAAACCTAGGTGCTCAAGGAGTGCTATCTGGCCTTGGTCGATTACTTTCACCTGGCTCTGTGCAGACATTAGGAACGGCAGGAATAAACTCAGCTGATGATGTTTCAAAACTTGCTGGTACATCAGCCGGTAGAAAAGTAATTGCTAGCCAGGCAGGTAGTGTTACTGATGACGTAGCAAAGGCCGCTGATATCGCTGGTGTTGATGTTAATGCATTAACACCCGGCATGAGGTCTGGTAGCAGGGGGATGGCTCAGGCTGAAGGTATTCTGGCATCAAAACCAGGAATAACGCAGGATGCACATGCGCAGGCGTTTAACGAAATCCAAACAAAGTTTAACTCCGCGTTGGATGATCTGGGGGCGGAAGCTGGTAGCGCAGCAGAAAAGAGCGGATCAATTAAACAGAGGATTCTTTCAGGCATTGATAGCATGAAGGCCTCTGAAAAGTCAGCATGGGACAGTGTTCGCTCTACCGCACCAGAAACAAAAGCCAGAATGTCCAATACCAACGCCACCATTCAGGGTGATATTGATGCTGGCATGCCGCTGACTCCAGAAATGAAGCAGTTCGCCGCGGCTTACAACAAAACGGGGAAGAGCGGGATCACATTTGATGCGATGAAGGCGTGGCGCGGGAAACTTGCTGATGCTGAGCAAAAGTACATAAGGTCTGGAGAGGCCAACATGGCAAGGCGCATGGGTGAGCTTAGAGACGCAGCAACTGAAGATATGCGAATCATGGCTCAAAATGGTGGCTTCATCGACCAATGGACTGCTGCGAATGACCTTTCCAAAGCGCGTTTTGCTGCACAAAAACAAGCGGAGACTGCATTAGGTAAGGATCTTGCTACTGATACACTGGTGACAAATGGTGTAAAAGCCCTCCAGAACTCGGCAAAAACTGGATCTGGTAAGTTTCATCAAATGATTGGTGCATTACCTGAATCAGAGCGAGCGTCAGCAATAGCGTCAATATTACAGGATGCACTATCTCAAGGAGTTAGAGGTGGAAAATCTGAAGCATCTGGTATTTCACACATAGCATCAATTTTAACCCCGCAAAATATTGCCGCCATTAGTAAGCACTCAAAGGAGATTGGGCGCATTGCCAGCGCTTATGGAGATCTAGCCAGGGCAGCAACAAAGCCCCTCCGCTATGTGGAGAACACCGGAAGATCTGTACCAGCGATTAACGCTCTTGAGCAGGGGCTACCAAAGGCTGCTCAGGTCGTTCTTAATGCTATCGGTAACTCAACGTCTGGTGCCATTGTTGGTACTACTGGAGGTGGATTTGCTGGCGGCGTTATAGGGGCAGTTGCCGGGTCAGTAGCGAAAGGAGCAATAGAAAAACTGGCAGCATCTCGCAGTGGGCGTTACGCCATAGAAAAGGCCATTCAGGAAGCGGCAAAAGCAGCGCGATCTGGAGCAAGCAAAGAGGCGCTAGCCGCAGCGGAGCGAAGATTTTTATCCAACACCGCCGCAGTGAAGGCCATTAGAGATGCGATTGGCAATGATGAATTCCAGCGACTAGCTAGAGCCGGGATTGTCGCCTCGCTAAGCGGGATGAACGATCAGCAAATGCAGTAATACCTATTCCGGCATCCAAAGCCACTCAGTAATAACAAACAATAACCTACCTTAAAGCAACGCTGCGCAAGTATTAGCTTGTGCGGCTTTGCTGCGCCCGGAGCACATTAAATGTCAGACATCACAGCCAATATCGTTGTGTCCATGCCCTCTCAGTTGTTCACGATGCCGCGGTCATTTAAGGCTGTAGCTAATGGAAAAATATATATCGGACAGATTGATACTGATCCGGTAAACCCGGCAAATCAGATCCCGGTTTATCTTGAAAACGAAGATGGAAGTCACGTTCAGGTCGCTCAGCCAATCGTAATAAATGCTGGAGGATATCCGGTTTATAACGGACAGATTGCGAAGTTCGTAACCGTACAGGGCCACTCAATGGCTGTGTATGATGCGTACAATGCGCAGCAGTTCTACTACCCTAATGTGCTGAAATACGATCCAGACCAATTCAAGCAGCAGCTTGCTAGTGGGGCTGATGGTCTTGGTGATGCGCTTGTGGCCGTGAAACAGCCTTATACCGGATCTGTTGTTCGCACTCAGCATGACAAGAATGCTGACTTTATCAGCGCTAAGGACTTTGGGGCTACCGGTGACGGAACTCTTCACCCATTAAGCGAGACATTCTCTACGCTATCCGCAGCTCAGATGGTGTATCCGTTCGTTACTGCGCTTACTCAGTCTCTTGATTACGCAGGAATTCAATCTGCGATAAATACAGGAAAAAACGTATTCATTCCTCGCGGTACTTATTTTGTCAACTCCACAATTAAAATGACGAAATCAGCAACAGTTTATGGTGAAAGCAACGACATCATAAACAGATCAGGTTCTTTTATCTCCGTGGTTGGTAATATCGCATGCTTCCATTATCCAGCAGTATTTGAAAGTGCGAACCTAAAGCATATTTACATATTTTATGATGGAGGTCGCCCAACAATACCTACAGGTAATGACGGCAAAATCGGCATCCTGATAGATGGTGGAGAAACCGCGCCAGGCGTAATTCAAATTGAAAATGTAAACATCGACGGGGCTTGGTGGGGTGTTTATGATGACAGTGGGTGTTTTCTTTCTAAATATACTCAGGTTTGGACAAACAGGTGCGCACATGGTTTCTATAAGGCAAATGGGACCACCATCATATGGGATTCGTGTTATGTTCTTGATGCCGTTCAAGCGTGGTATGTTGTTAACTGTCTGTCACCATCAATTATAAATTCTGCGGCAGATTCAATTAATGTAGATCAGTTACAGCAGACATTCAATTCTGCTGCCCTATACTTTGAAGGATGTAAGAGCCTTACTATTAGCGGATACGATGGGGAATCAAATGTTATAAATAATAGCTCTGGAATTACTGCATCATATATGAGGTTCCATAATACATTTGCAACAATCACATCGGCTGTTGGGCATGGTAATACTTTAAAAACAACAGTACCTAGTGGTGGTGGTGTTGTAACGTACTTTCACGCAACTGGAAGTAGTATTATAAATATGGATTCTTGCCTTGATTCTTTTCTTGATAGTGAAAATGTGACCTATGAAGGAAACGGTGGTTTCCCAAATATACTATTAACGGATTCGACCGCCAAGCTCATAGCAAGGGCATGTAGGTTTAAATCACCAACAGGTGGATCCCCAGCAATAAGCGTAATAAGCACAGGAAACGTCATTTATGAGGATTGTAATCTGGTTGGGTTTGTTGGAGGTGGTGGGTATGTTGAAACAAGGAGCGAATCAGGACTAGCCACACCAGCAGTCTATACAGCAAAGGGTTCTCAGGCTGTTGCCGCAAACGTGGCTACAACTCTTTTTGAGCTTCCTAATACGCAGGGTTCGTATCTGATTTCTGTGTGGGCATCTGGAAGTGGTACAAACTTCTCGTCAGTTCAGCTTGCCACATATGACGGCTCATCAACTGTTCTAACCCCACTGAAGATAGGGGGTCTTATAGCGTTTACTGTTACAGGCAGGATAGTGACAATAACAAGCCAAGGATCAACGACATTCTTATGGTCATACTTAAAGATAAGCGGGTAATGGAAAGCGCCGACATGGCGCTTTTTACCACGGTTAATTTGTGGTAATGTCCTTCCATTCATGTCGGCAAATGGTCATAAAATGAACGATAAAATAAAGTCACTTGATGGTATGAGGGCTATAGCGGTATTTCTTGTTATAATAGCCCATGCTACCGGAATATATTATCATGATTACGAATCCTCACTAGGAGGAAGCTCGCAATTTGGAGTTTGGATATTCTTTGTTCTGAGTGCGTTCCTGTTAACAAATAGATTCATCGCAACCGGATTCTCATTAAGATCTCTAATTAGCTACATACTTGGAAGATCAATGAGAATATTGCCTGTATTCATAATAGCAGTGTATGTGTATTCATATTTTGGATATTTTGATGCAAGTACTGCGTACTTAATAATTACAATGAAGGCTGTGGCCCTTCACTTCTGGACCATCCCAATTGAATATAAATTCTACTACATACTCCCTTTCTTTGCATTTGCCGGGGTATGTATGCAGAAAATGTATAATGGTAACGCTTCAGCACTACTGATAATATCTATAGCGTTATTACTTCAGATATTTCTTCCATCCTTGGATGTATCTTATGGAGGGTTTGTGATGTGGTATTTCCCTCTATTCTCTTGCGGAATGGCTGCTGCGTTCATGTATCAAGAGAAAACCATAAAGATAGATGGTAGATTTTCAGATGCATCATTCCTGCTATTCATTTTATCAATGTTTTTTGCTATTCCTAAAGTAATGCACTTTATAACTGGAAGCTACACTGAAGGATGGGTTCTAAACAAATTCGCATTTTATTCACCAATTTTTGCCTTGGTTATTTTAATGATGAGCTACGGTGAAGGATTCTTTGCTAAAATTCTATCAAGCCCTGTTTTGTCATATATAGGTAAGTGGAGTTTTTCAATCTACCTATGGCACTTTCTTATTCTTGCAATGGGCGTCTGGTTTGTAGGAATGAATTTCTACATGTATATATTTACAATGATAGCTTCTATTTTTGTTGGCGCTATTAGCTTCTACTTAATTGAAAATCCAATGGAGAAGTTAAGGCACAAGATAATGAGTATGATAACCAGCAAGAGAATATCCGATAAGGCTATCGGAAAGGAAGCATAAGATTCGTCACAAGGCCGCTAGCGCGGCCTTTGTTTCATTTGTCACTTCATATTTCCATCAAGCCAGTCCGCCCACCACTGCATCATTTCCCGGCGAGTGTCGAGATAGGCGGCGTGGTTGTACAAAGAACGAGCCATGGTTAGTTTATGATTTCTCGGTGACATGAGACAAAAAATGGACTCACAAAGCTTTGCATCGGTTTGCAAGGTTTTGCATGTTTTTCGAAGATGGGATGTGTGATGGGGCAAAAAATTAGCGCAAGATGACGAATGCCGCCTTGCGCTAATGCTCTGCTACAGGTCACTAATGTAGTGTAAGTTATTGATTGTTAGTGACTGAAAGTGCCATGTTTTACAGTGCTTTGTAGTATGTTGATTGTACTAAACTATCCATATCATATTGATTATGTTAGATATAGTATTGTTTTATCCTGCTTTTTTATACTAAGTTGAGCGAAACGGGAAGGCGAAAAGGTAAAAAGTTGTTTTTTATCGCAGCAATGTCTGGCGCGGAGAGTCTTTATATCACAAATAGATAACAATTATGGCTCTTCAGGTTGACAACATCCCTATAATCAAAAATAAATGTCTATACAACCTATGACAAGTGGTGAGTCGAATGCAGCAATTCTTCCCTGATGATGTTATCTGGCGCAATGTTCGTCTGGCGACTATGGATCCTGAACGTGGTACCCCATATGGGCTGGTGGATGGTCACGCGCTGATCGTCCGCCAGGGCAAGATTCGCGATATCGTCCCGGAATCATCGTTATATCTCACACATGACAATACTTTTGATATGCAGGGCAGGCTGATTACGCCTGGCCTGATTGATTGCCATACGCATCTCGTCTTTGGCGGAAACCGCGCAGGTGAATGGGAGCAGCGGCTAAATGGTGTCTCCTACCAGCAGATAAGCTCTCAGGGTGGGGGGATCAATGCCACCGTATCGGCGACCCGCAGCGCCACGGATGAACAACTCTTACACGTAGCTCATCAGCGGATGGAACAGCTGATCAAAGAAGGTGTTACGCTGTTGGAAATAAAATCCGGCTACGGCCTGGATTTGCCGACAGAAGAGAAAATATTGCGCGTGGTGGCAGCGCTGGCGGCAGAGAATATCGTTGAAATCAGCCCGACGCTGTTGGCTGCGCATGCGACGCCAACGGAATTCAGGGATGATCCTGACGGCTATATTACGCTGGTGTGCGAGACCATTTTGCCGCAGCTGTGGGAACAAGGGCTGTTTGAGACCGTTGATCTGTTCTGTGAAAGCGTCGGATTTAACCTCGCGCAGAGCGAACGGGTATTTCAAGCCGCCCAGGCGCTGGGCATTCCGATTAAAGGCCATGTCGAACAACTGTCATTGCTTGGCGGCGCGCAGTTGGTAAGCCGCTACCACGGACTATCCGCCGATCATATTGAATACCTCGATGAAGCGGGCGTGGCGGCAATGAGCCAAAGCGGTACGGTCGGCGTGCTGCTGCCCGGCGCATTCTATTTCCTCAAAGAGCAGCAGCGCCCACCGGTAGCGTTGCTGCGTCAATATCAGGTACCGATGGCGGTAGCGACAGATTTTAACCCCGGTACCAGCCCGTTTATCAGCCTGCACTGGGCGATGAATATGGCCTGCGTTCAGTTTGGCTTAACGCCGGAAGAAGCATGGGCGGGCGTAACCCGTCATGCGGCCCGGGCGCTGGGGCGTCACGCCACCCACGGTCAATTGAAGGCCGGGTTTGTGGCCGATTTTGTGGTGTGGGATGCAACACTTCCTGTTGAGATCCTGTATGAACCCGGACGCAACCCGCTCTACCAACGCGTATTCAAAGGACAAATAGCATGACTCACTGGCAACCTGCTTCACCTGCGCTATGGCAGGGACGTGATGACCGGGCCGAATCGCCGAATGCGCTGCGCCTGTTTCAGACTATCACCCAGAGCCCGACGTTTAGCCCAGAAATGTATCGCGAGCAGATAGCGTTGCTCGGGTTTGCCTGCGACGAAGGTGTTAAACGTAATCAGGGGCGCACGGGAGCTGCCGGAGCGCCCGATGTGCTGCGCAAGGCGCTGGCGAATTTAGCCAGCCACGATGGGCATCATCGACTGGTGGATCTGGGCAATATTGTGGCGCAGGCCCCCGATCTTGAGGGCGCGCAGCAGGCGCTACGCAATGCAGTACAGCGTTGCCAGCAGGAAAATATGCGCACCTTTGTTTTGGGTGGCGGACACGAAACCGCATATGCCCATGGTGCAGGTGTGCTGGACGCATTCCCGCAGGCGAAAGTGGGGATAGTCAACTTCGATGCGCATCTCGATTTGCGCCATGCCGGGCAGGCTACATCCGGTACGCCGTTTCGCCAGTTGGCGCAGCTTTGCGATGAACAACAGCGTGAATTTCACTATGCCTGTATCGGCGTCAGCCGGGCGGCAAACACCCAGGCGCTTTGGGATGAGGCCCAGCGGCTCGGTGTGACCGTAGTGGAGGATCTGCATTGTGATACGGCGCAGGCGCAGTTAGCGCAGTTCATTGCCAATCTGGATGTCATCTATCTGACAATCGACCTCGACGTGCTGCCGGTGTGGGAAATGCCCGGTGTGTCGGCCCCCGCCGCGCTTGGCGTACCGTTGGCGACGCTGCTGAGACTGATTGAGCCTCTGTGTCGTAGCGGTAAACTACAGGCGGTGGATATGGTTGAATTTAATCCACGCTTTGACGATGATGGCAGGGCGGCGCGGGTTGCGGCGCGATTAGGCTGGCAAATCGCCCACTGGTGGCACTGACATACCTGATGGCGTTGCGCTTATCAGGTTCGGGTAATGCCTGTAAACTGTACCCACTCACATTTTCAGCTTAAGGAAGGCTCACGCATGCTCCCATCCCGTTCTGCTCCGGCTCCTTTTTACGAAAAGGTCAAACAGGAGATCAGCGAAAAAATTGCCAGCGGTATCTGGCAGCCTCACGATCGCATTCCGTCTGAGGCAGAGTTGGTGGCGCAGTATGGTTTCAGCCGCATGACCATCAACCGGGCGCTGCGTGAGTTAACGGATGAAGGTTTACTGGTGCGTTTGCAGGGCGTGGGGACGTTTGTCGCCGAGCCAAAAGGTCAGTCCGCGCTGTTTGAAATTCGCAGCATCGCGGATGAAATCAACGCCCGTCAGCATCAGCACCGGTGCGAAGTGCTGACGCTGGAAAGAACCCGGGCAAACGCGCAGCAGGCTTTGGTATTAAACGTCAAAGAAGGCACCTCTATTTTTCACTCTGTCATGGTGCACTACGAGAACGATCTGCCGGTACAGATTGAAGATCGCTGCGTGAATGCCGAAATTGTGCCGGAGTATCTGGCGCAGGATTACAGCCAGACTACGCCGCACGCTTACCTGTCGCTGATAGCCCCCTTGACCGAAGGTGAGCATATTGTTGAAGCGGTACGCGCCAGCGCCGAAGAGTGCGCGCTGCTGAACATCAAAGAACACGATCCCTGCCTGCTGATCCGCCGCAAGACCTGGTCCGCGTCATCCATTGTCTCTCATGCCCATTTGCTGTTCCCAGGTTCCCGCTATCGTCTGCAAGGGCGGTTTATGTCCTGATACAGGAGATGAAAACCGTGATTGCTGACGCAATATAATAAAAATGTATCTTAATTGTTAAAATCATCCTTGCGGTGACTTGTACAGACAAGTATATGTTACTTATCTATCCGACGTTCGCGAGGAGTTTTCTGTCATGTCCCATAGCAAATATCGTCAGCAGGATATTCGTGCCCCACGCGGCACCACCTTAACGGCCAAAAGCTGGCTGACCGAAGCGCCGCTGCGCATGTTAATGAATAATCTGGATCCCGATGTGGCGGAAAATCCGCATGAGCTGGTGGTTTACGGCGGGATTGGCCGCGCCGCACGGGACTGGGAATGCTATGACGCCATCGTCAACGCGCTGACCAAACTGGAGACCGATGAGACGCTGCTGGTCCAGTCCGGAAAACCGGTAGGCGTATTCAAAACTCACGACAACGCACCGCGCGTGCTGATTGCCAACTCCAACCTGGTGCCACATTGGGCTACCTGGGAACACTTCAACGAACTGGACGCCAAAGGGCTGGCGATGTACGGCCAGATGACCGCCGGGAGCTGGATCTACATCGGCAGCCAGGGCATCGTGCAGGGGACTTATGAAACCTTCGTTGAGGCCGGGCGTCAGCATTATCAGGGTAACCTGAGCGGGCGCTGGGTACTGACCGCCGGACTGGGCGGTATGGGCGGGGCGCAGCCGTTAGCCGCTACGCTTGCGGGGGCGTGTTCGCTGAACATTGAATGCCAGCAGAGCCGAATCGATTTCCGTCTGCGTACCCGTTACGTGGACGAGCAGGCGACATCGCTTGACGATGCGCTGGCGCGTATCGACAAATACACTCGCGAGGGTAAAGCGGTCTCCATTGCGCTGTGTGCGAACGCCGCCGACGTTGTGCCGGAACTGGTGAAGCGCGGTGTGCGCCCGGATATGGTCACCGACCAGACCAGCGCCCACGATCCGTTGCATGGTTATCTGCCGTCTGGCTGGAGCTGGGAAGAGTATCAGGCAAAAGCGGTGTCCAATCCGCAGGGCACGGTGCAGGCGGCGAAACGTTCAATGGCAACGCACGTTGAGGCGATGCTGGCGTTTAGCAAAATGGGCGTGCCAACGTTTGATTACGGCAACAACATTCGCCAGATGGCCAAAGAGATGGGCGTGGAAAATGCCTTTGATTTCCCCGGCTTCGTACCTGCTTATATTCGACCGTTGTTCTGTCGCGGCATTGGCCCGTTCCGTTGGGTGGCGCTGTCCGGCGATCCGCAGGATATTTATAAAACAGATGCCAAAGTGAAAGAGATCGTGGCTGATGATAAGCACCTTCATCACTGGCTGGATATGGCGCGTGAGCGGATTAATTTCCAGGGTTTACCGGCGCGTATCTGCTGGGTCGGCCTGGAGTGGCGTCAGAAACTGGGGCTGGCGTTTAATGAAATGGTGCGCAGCGGTGAAGTATCCGCGCCGATTGTTATTGGCCGTGACCATCTGGACTCCGGTTCTGTTGCCAGCCCGAACCGCGAAACTGAAGCTATGCGCGACGGTTCAGACGCCGTATCCGACTGGCCGCTGTTGAACGCGCTGCTTAACACCGCCAGCGGCGCGACTTGGGTGTCGCTGCATCACGGTGGCGGGGTCGGTATGGGCTTCTCTCAGCATGCCGGGATGGTGATTGTTTGCGATGGCACCGATGAAGCCGCGGCGCGTATCGCCCGGGTCTTACATAACGATCCAGCGACCGGGGTGATGCGTCACGCCGACGCCGGATATGACATTGCGGTGGAATGCGCCGTCGAAGAAGGGCTAAATTTGCCGATGGTTGCCGCGACGCAGGAGAAACGCTGATATGAACACCATGACACTCACGCCGGGCCATCTGAGTTTTATCCAGCTACGTGAAATCTGGCAGCAGCCGGTCAAACTGAGTCTGGATGCCGGGGCGATCGATGCTATTAACGCCAGCGTCGCCTGCGTCAATAATATTGTCGCTGAAGGCCGTACGGCGTATGGCATTAATACCGGCTTTGGCCTGCTGGCCCAGACCCGTATCGCCACGGAAGATTTGCAGAATTTGCAGCGTTCGCTGGTGCTTTCCCATGCGGCAGGTGTCGGCGAGGCGCTGGACGACGCGATGGTGCGTCTGATTATGGTGCTGAAAATCAATAGCCTGGCGCGCGGTTTTTCCGGTATTCGCCTGAGCGTGATTGAAGCGCTGATTGCGCTGGTGAATGCCGAGGTGTATCCGCTGATCCCGGCGAAAGGCTCCGTGGGGGCATCGGGTGACCTGGCGCCACTGGCGCATATGTCTTTGACGCTGTTGGGAGAAGGGAAGGCGCGCTGGCAGGGTGAATGGCTCCCGGCGACCGAAGCGCTGAAAAAGGCCGGGCTGGAGCCGATAACGCTGGAGGCAAAAGAAGGGCTGGCGTTGCTCAACGGCACCCAGGCTTCGACGGCCTTTGCGCTGCGTGGGCTAATTGAAGCTCAGGAACTGTTTGCGTCTGCAACGGTGTGCGGGGCGCTGACCACCGAAGCCGTGCTGGGTTCCCGTCGTCCGTTTGACGCCCGTATTCACGCCGCGCGAGGGCAGCGTGGGCAGATTGATGCCGCAACGCTGTATCGTCACGTATTGACCGACACCAGCGCGCTTTCGCAGTCGCATCATAACTGTGAGAAAGTGCAGGATCCGTATTCTCTGCGCTGTCAGCCACAGGTGATGGGGGCATGTCTGACGCAAATGCGCCAGGTGATGGATGTTCTGCTGGTGGAAGCCAATGCGGTTTCCGACAACCCGCTGGTATTTGCCGAAGAGGGGGATGTCATATCTGGCGGCAACTTCCATGCTGAACCGGTGGCGATGGCGGCAGATAATCTGGCGCTGGCGATCTCGGAAATCGGCTCGTTATCGGAGCGACGCATTGCGTTAATGATGGATAAACACATGTCGCAACTGCCGCCGTTTTTGGTGAAAAACGGTGGGGTGAACTCCGGCTTTATGATTGCTCAAGTCACGGCTGCCGCGCTGGCGAGTGAGAACAAAGCGCTGGCGCATCCGCATAGCGTAGACAGTTTACCGACGTCCGCCAACCAGGAAGATCACGTATCTATGGCTCCGGCGGCGGGGCGCAGACTGTGGGAGATGGCAGCAAATACGCGCGGCGTGATTGCCGTAGAGTGGCTGGCGGCGTGTCAGGGGATTGACCTGCGCGAAGGGTTAACCTCAAGCCCGCTGCTGGAGCAGGCGCGCCAGGCTTTACGCGAGCAGGTTGCTCATTACACGCAGGATCGCTTTTTCGCCCCGGATATCGAGTGCGCGACCGAACTGTTAGCGCAAGGAACGTTGCTGAAATTGCTGCCTGAATTTCTCTAGAGAATTGCCTGATGGCGACGCTGACGCGTCTTATCAGACTTACGGTCGGCTTTGTAGGCCGGATGAGGCTAAGTCGACATCCGGCATAACAGAACTTAGCTAAATATTGCGGTAACAGAAGCGCTGGCGAGCGAGTGGAAATGGACGTTAAATCCAACCATCGCGCCGCTGGCGTCCTCATCGACATCAATACGCTCCACATCCAGTGCGTGAACCGTAAAGATATAGCGGTGGTTTTCCCCCTTCGGCGGCGCAGCGCCACCATAACCGGCTTTACCAAAATCCGTGCGTGTTTGCAGCACGCCTTCCGGCAACGCAACCAGCCCCGAGCCGTAACCTTGTGGTAAAACCCGGGTATCTGCAGGCAGGTTAACCACCACCCAGTGCCACCAGCCGGAGCCGGTTGGCGCATCAGGATCGTAACAGGTCACGACAAAGCTTTTAGTCCCGGCGGGCACATCATCCCATGCCAGGTGCGGGGAAATATTATCCCCGTCATATCCCATGCCGTTAAAGACGTGGCGATGAGGAAGCTTTTCGCCATCGCGCAGATCGTTACTGATTAGTTTCATGCTGACTCCTCTCGTTAGCCAAAAAGTGTAGCCAGAAACCGTAGAGCTTACCGCTGATTAATCGCTAAAAAATGTTGCATTGCGCACAGCCTCGTTGACGGCCTGGGTCAGACGACGCAGTTGTTCGGGCTTGATGATGTACGGCGGCATCAGATAAATGAGCTTACCAAACGGTCTTACCCACACGCCCTGTTCGACAAAGAACTTCTGTAACGCGGCCATATTCACCGGATGCGTGGTTTCTATCACGCCGATGGCACCAAGCACGCGCACGTCGGCGACCCAACGGGAATCTGCCGCCGGGGCGAGTTCTTCACGCAACTGCGCTTCAATGGCCGCGACCTGCGAGCGCCATTCGCCGGTTTCGAGCAGCGACAGGCTGGCAGAGGCGACGGCACAGGCCAGTGGATTACCCATGAAAGTCGGGCCGTGCATAAAACATCCGGCTTCACCGTTACTGATGGTTTCCGCAACTAGGCGCGTGGTCAGGGTGGCGGAAAGGGTCATCGTTCCGCCGGTTAACGCTTTGCCAAGGCACAAAATGTCCGGAGTGATATCGGCATGCTCACAGGCAAACAGCTTGCCCGTGCGACCAAATCCGGTGGCGATTTCATCGGCAATCAACAAAATACCTTCCCGGTCACACATCTTACGGATGCGCTTTAACCACTCAGGATGGTACATGCGCATGCCGCCAGCGCCCTGCACAATCGGCTCAAGGATCACTGCCGCAATTTCGTGGCGATGTGCGGCCATCAGACGGGCAAAAGGCACCATATCCAGTTCGGCCCATTCGCCGCCCATCCGGCTTTGCGGAGCGGGCGCAAACAGGTTATCAGGCAGATAACCCTTCCACAGACTGTGCATCGAGTTGTCAGGATCGCAGACCGACATCGCGCCGAAAGTATCGCCGTGATAACCGTTACGAAATGTCAGGAAACGCTGACGGGATTCACCTTTGGCCTGCCAGTATTGCAGCGCCATTTTCATCGCGACTTCCACGGCGACCGAACCAGAATCCGCGAGAAAAACGCACTCCAGCGCCTCGGGCGTCATCGCCACCAACTGGCGACACAGCGCAATAGCCGGGGCATGGGTAATGCCGCCAAACATCACGTGCGACATGGCATCAATCTGTGTTTTCATCGCGGCATTCAGCTGCGGGTGATTGTAACCGTGGATCGCCGCCCACCAGGATGACATGCCGTCAACCAGCTTCTCACCGCTGGCTAATATCAGTTCACAACCTTCGGCACTGGCCACCGGATAAACCGGTAGCGGGGAGGTCATGGAGGTGTAAGGGTGCCAGATATGGCGTTGGTCAAACGCAAGATCGTCCGTTGTCATAATCGACTTGTAAACCAAATTAAAAAGATTTAGGTTTACGAGTCTACACCAAACTAACAACGAAACGTATACCAATATGGCTCATTCTTCTCGCTGGACAATGTCGCAAGTCACCGAATTATTTGAAAAACCGCTGCTGGATCTGTTGTTTGAAGCGCAGCAGGTTCATCGTCAGCATTTCGATCCGCGGCAGGTACAAGTTAGTACACTGCTGTCGATTAAGACCGGTGCTTGCCCGGAAGACTGCAAATACTGCCCGCAAAGTTCCCGCTATAAAACCGGACTGGAAACGGAACGTTTGATGGAAGTTGAACAGGTTCTGGACTCTGCACGTAAGGCGAAACAAGCCGGTTCAACGCGGTTTTGCATGGGCGCGGCGTGGAAGAACCCTCACGAACGCGATATGCCGTACCTGGAACAAATGGTTCAGGGCGTGAAAGAACTGGGGCTGGAAGCCTGTATGACGCTGGGCACGCTGGACGAATCTCAGGCCCAGCGCCTGGCCAATGCGGGTCTGGACTACTACAACCACAACCTCGACACCTCGCCGGAATTTTACGGCAATATCATTACCACCCGTTCGTATCAGGAGCGCCTGGATACGCTGGATAAAGTGCGTGAGGCGGGCATTAAAGTTTGCTCCGGCGGGATTGTGGGGCTGGGTGAAACAGTGACCGACCGCGCGGGTCTGCTGCTGCAATTAGCGAATCTGCCGACGCCGCCGGAAAGTGTGCCGATCAACATGTTGGTGAAAGTGAAGGGCACGCCGCTTGCCGATAACGACGACGTAGATGCTTTTGATTTTATTCGTACTATCGCCGTCGCGCGCATCATGATGCCGACCTCATACGTACGTCTTTCTGCCGGGCGCGAGCAGATGAACGAACAAACCCAGGCAATGTGCTTTATGGCCGGGGCCAACTCGATTTTCTACGGCTGCAAACTGCTGACCACGCCGAACCCGAACGAAGATAAAGATTTATTGTTGTTCCGTAAGCTGGGTCTTAACCCGCAGCAAACGGCGGTACTGGCGGGTGATAACGAACAGCAACAACGTCTGGAGCAGGCGCTGCGTACCCCGGATACCGACGATTACTACAACGCGGCAACCGTATGACCTGGCAGCAAAAAATCGACGATGCGCTAACGGCGCGTCGTCGTGCTGATGCGTGGCGTCGGCGCTATGCAGTGACACAGGGTGCTGGTCGCTGGTTACAGGCTGGCGGTCGTCAGTATCTGAATTTCTCCAGCAACGACTATCTCGGCTTAAGCCACCATCCGCAAATTATCTGCGCGTGGCAGCAGGGTGCTGAGCGTTTTGGCGTCGGCAGTGGCGGCTCGGGCCATGTCAGCGGTTATTCCGTTGCGCATCAGGCGCTGGAAGAAGAGCTGGCGCAGTGGCTCGGCTATTCCCGGGCGCTGTTGTTCATCTCCGGTTTTGCCGCCAATCAGGCAGTGATAGCCGCATTGATGGAAAAAGACGATCGCATTGTCGCCGACAGGCTTAGCCATGCCTCGCTGTTGGAGGCCGCCAGCCTTAGCCCTGCTGTTTTACGTCGCTTTACCCATAACGATCCGCAACATCTGGAGCGTCTGCTGACTTCCCCCTGTCCGGGGCAGCAACTGGTGGTCACTGAAGGCGTATTCAGCATGGATGGCGATAGTGCGCCGCTGGCAGAAATCCACGCGGTGGCGAAACGGCAGGGCGCGTGGCTGCTGGTGGATGATGCGCATGGGATTGGCGTAAGCGGTGAGGAAGGGCGCGGTTCGTGCTCTCGACAACAGGTGAAACCTGAGCTGCTCGTAGTGACGTTTGGCAAAGGGTTTGGCGTCAGCGGTGCGGCGATCCTGTGTTCTGATAGCGTGGCCGACTATCTGCTGCAGTTTGCCCGCCATCTGATCTACAGCACCAGTATGCCACCGGCGCAGGCGCAGGCTTTACGCGCCGCGCTGGCGGTGATCCGCAGCCGTGAAGGCGATGAACGCCGGGAAAAGTTAGCGATGCTGATCCAGCGTTTTCGCGCTGGGGTGAATACTACGGATTTGACGCTGGCGCATTCAGACAGCGCTATTCAACCGCTGATCGTTGGCGACAATCATAAAGCCCTGCAACTGGCACAGACATTACGGCAACAGGGATGCTGGGTGACGGCGATTCGCCCACCAACGGTGCCCATTGGTACGGCCAGATTACGGCTGACGCTGACCCAGGCGCATGAGGTGCAGGATATCGATCGTCTACTGGAGGTGTTGCATGGCGCAGGTCAATAAACAGGCGATTGCCGCCGCGTTTGGCCGCGCTGCCACCCACTATGAGCAACACGCAGAGCTACAACGTCAGAGTGCCGATGCGTTACTGGCACAACTCGATGGCCGGGCGTTCTCAAGGGTTTTGGACGCGGGCTGTGGGCCTGGGCGTATGAGTCGCTACTGGCGGGAGCAGGGGAGCGAGGTCTGCGCGCTGGATCTGTCGGCGCAAATGCTGGCTGAAGCGCAGCGTCACGATGTTGCCCATCACTATCTGCTGGCGGATATCGAAGCCATTCCGCAGGCCGCTGCCACTTTCGACCTGGCCTGGAGCAATCTGGCCGTGCAGTGGTGCAGCGACCTACGCGGTGCGTTAAGCGAGCTATACCGGGTGGTGCGTCCTGGCGGAACGGTGGCGTTTAGTACCCTGGCGCAAGGTTCGATGCCGGAACTTCGTCAGGCGTGGCGAACAGTTGATGACCGGGAGCATGCCAACCGTTTTTTGCCCGTGGAGCAACTGGAAAACGCGCTGTGCGGCTGGGACGTTGAATACCAGTCTCATGCCGTCACGCTGTGGTTTGACGATGCGCTGAGCGCCATGCGCTCGTTGAAGGGTATTGGCGCGACGCATTTGCATGATGGACGCGAGCAGCGTGTGCTGACCCGCTCGCAACTGCGTCAGCTACAGCTCGCCTGGCCCTGTCAGCAGGGGAAATATCCGCTGACCTATCATCTTTTTTTGGGAGTGATTCAACGTGACTAACACGTATTTTGTCACCGGGACGGACACTGAAGTAGGTAAAACTATCGCCAGCTGTGCGTTGCTTCAGGCGGCGGGACAGCTGGGGTTGCGAACCGTCGGCTATAAGCCGGTGGCGTCAGGCAGTGAAATGACGGATGAAGGTCTGCGAAACAGTGATGCGCTGGCGCTACAGCGCAACAGCGTTGTAGCCGTGGATTATGCAGCCATCAATCCGTATACCTTCGCGGAACCTACCTCACCGCATATCATCAGTGCTGACGAAGGGTGCCCCATTCAGGCCTCCGTGATGTCTGCGGGTTTACGCCTGCTTGAAGAACAGGCTGACTGGGTATTGGTGGAAGGTGCAGGCGGATGGTTTACGCCGCTTTCGCCAACGCTGAGTTTTTCTGACTGGGTAAAAGAGGAACAACTGCCGGTGATTCTGGTGGTTGGCGTTAAGCTCGGTTGTATCAATCATGCCATTTTGACCGCCCAGGCGGTGCAGCAGGCCGGGCTGACGCTCGCCGGATGGGTTGCCAATGATGTGACGCCACCCGGCAAGCGTCATGCTGAATATATGGCGACGCTAAAGCGTGCGCTTGCGGCTCCGCTGCTGGGGGAAATTCCCTGGCTGGCAGAAGAGCCGGAGCAAGCATCGACAGGTCGTTATATCGATCTTAGCGTTTTGTCTCTGGCATCCACCAGTCGTTGATTAGCGGGTCGCTGAATTGTGTTATTTGCCCTTGAGCCACGTTGCGGCCACGATGTAACAAGCAATAGCAGTCGGCGACCCGACGAATGAACGGCAGGCTTTGCTCCGCGAGCATAATGGTGATGCCAAGCTCCTGGCTTAGCCTCACAATCAAATTCCCCAGTTTGTGGATATACGCCTGGCCTGTTCCTCGTGTGGGCTCATCGAGGATCAGCAGACGCGGGCGAGTGACCAACGCACTGGCGAGTGCAAGCTGGTGCTGATTTTCCTCCGACAATGCCACTCCTTTGGCCTGACGCAGTACAAACAGCTGTGGAAACAGGCGGTAAATATCGCTGCTGTTCATTGCTTCGCTTTCCTCAACCGCCTGGCGCGCAATGTGCAGATTTTCCTCTACCGTCAGTTGCGAAAAAATTCGCCGCTCCTGTGATACACAGTTAATACCTAGTGCAATGCGCTTTGCCGCCGGAATCTGAAGCAGATCGCAAGGTGGTGCGCCAGCCTGATGCCAGAACATAGTTCCGCTCTCAATCGGTAAATTGCCGATGATGCAATTGGCAAGCGTAGTCTTTCCCATCCCTGGAAGACCCAGCACGGCGGTACATTTACCGGGCAACAGGTCGAGATCGACATCCCAAAGCGAGTGTTGATTACCGTAATAGTGATTCACTGCACGAAGACTCAACATAGATTTCTCCCTCATGATGATATCCGCCTCGCGGAATGGTGGTCGGGAGAAAACTGCAAATCTCTTGCCAGAAGCGGAATTGGGGAAAAATACAGCAGGATGGCGTGCAGCGCTGGCGCTAAATTCTTACTGACCGCATTCCTGACGTTCTTTTGTGCACATTGGCAGTGCCTGGTGGTGTCGTGATGGTGCAGGCAGGAAAATGATGAAAATGCGAGCAAGATCTCGGCCATCCGAGGTCGCTTCGTTAGCTGATAAATATCAAAAAATAGCGATAATTTTTTTTTATCCCACCAGAAAAGACCATCAGGACGTTTTTGCCAGGCTACAGTCCATACGGGCTGGAGGCAGTTATCCACTATTCCTGTGGATAACCTTGTGTATTAGGGTTAGAAAACACAATGTAAGCGAGAGAAGACGCGGCCTGCGACTAAATTGATGCGAAAGACGGCTCGAGATAATAATCATTAAATTACAGGATGTTAGATAAATGCAATGGCTGTCGCAGAAGTGTCATGCGTTGCCACAAAACTTTCATCGAGTAGCTTGACAAATGTTAAAAAAGTCATTGGTTTGGGGATAACACATTTTTGCTGGTGTTTTATCTTGCCTGCGGACAAATTTTAGCCTGTAGTCACGGCCATTTTGCTGGGGTAACAGAAATATTCTGGCGCGTTACTGTTTTTTCATCCAGTATATTTTACTGGCAAAATATACGGCTGCGAGTAAAATTACACACCTGCCCGCCCATTGCTTCAGGTAGCTGCTCATGAGTAAACCGTTCAAACTAAATTCCGCTTTTAAACCCTCTGGCGATCAGCCTGAGGCGATTCGTCGCCTGGAAGAAGGTCTGGAGGATGGTCTGGCGCATCAGACGTTACTGGGGGTGACGGGGTCGGGGAAAACATTCACCATCGCTAACGTGATTGCGGACTTGCAGCGTCCTACCATGGTGCTGGCCCCCAATAAGACACTTGCTGCTCAGCTGTACGGTGAGATGAAAGAGTTCTTCCCGGATAACGCGGTGGAGTATTTTGTCTCTTACTACGACTATTATCAGCCGGAAGCCTACGTACCCAGTTCTGACACCTTCATCGAGAAAGATGCTTCGGTCAACGAACATATTGAGCAGATGCGCCTGTCGGCAACCAAAGCGCTGCTGGAACGTCGCGATGTCGTTGTCGTGGCGTCGGTTTCCGCGATTTATGGTCTGGGTGACCCGGATTTGTACCTGAAAATGATGCTGCACCTGACGGTGGGGATGATTATCGACCAGCGTGCGATCCTGCGTCGTCTGGCGGAGCTGCAATATACCCGCAACGATCAGGCATTCCAGCGCGGGACCTTTCGCGTGCGCGGTGAAGTGATCGACATTTTCCCGGCAGAATCCGACGACATCGCGCTGCGCGTGGAACTGTTTGATGAAGAGGTCGAACGTTTATCGCTGTTTGACCCGCTGACTGGGCAGGTCGAATCCACAATTTCGCGCTACACCATCTATCCTAAAACGCACTACGTGACGCCGCGCGAACGTATCGTGCAGGCGATGGAAGAAATCAAAGTTGAGCTGGCAGAGCGGCGTAAAATTCTGTTGGCAAATAACAAACTGCTGGAAGAACAACGCTTAAGTCAGCGTACCCAGTTCGATTTGGAAATGATGAATGAGCTGGGTTACTGCTCGGGGATTGAAAACTACTCCCGCTATCTGTCCGGGCGCGGCCCTGGCGAGCCGCCGCCGACGCTGTTTGATTACCTGCCTGCCGATGGCCTGCTGGTGGTGGATGAATCCCACGTGACTATCCCGCAAATTGGCGGCATGTATCGCGGCGATCGGGCGCGTAAAGAAACCCTGGTCGAATACGGATTCCGTCTGCCGTCGGCGCTGGATAACCGTCCGCTCAAATTTGAAGAGTTCGAGGCGCTGGCTCCGCAAACTATCTACGTTTCGGCGACGCCGGGCAACTATGAGCTGGAAAAATCCGGTGATGAAGTGGTCGATCAGGTGGTACGACCGACCGGCCTGCTGGATCCGGTCATTGAGGTGCGTCCGGTGGCGACGCAGGTTGACGATCTGCTGTCGGAGATCCGCACCCGTGCGGCGATTAACGAACGTGTGTTGGTCACCACGTTGACCAAACGGATGGCAGAAGACCTCACAGAATACCTCGAAGAACATGGCGAGCGGGTGCGTTATCTGCACTCTGACATCGATACTGTGGAACGCATGGAAATCATTCGTGACCTGCGTCTGGGCGAGTTTGACGTGCTGGTGGGTATCAACCTGTTACGTGAAGGTCTGGACATGCCTGAGGTCTCCCTGGTGGCGATTCTGGACGCAGACAAAGAAGGGTTCCTGCGTTCTGAACGTTCGCTTATCCAGACCATCGGTCGTGCGGCGCGTAACATCAACGGTAAGGCTATTCTCTACGGCGATAAAATTACCGCCTCAATGGCTAAAGCGATTGGTGAAACCGAACGTCGTCGTGAGAAACAGCAACTCTACAACGAAGAGCACGGTATTACGCCGCAGGGCCTGAATAAGAAAGTGGTCGATATTCTGGCGCTGGGTCAGAATATTGCGAAGACCAAGGCGAAAGGCAAAGGGAAGTCACGCGCAGGCGCGAAGTCTGAAGTTGTGGAACTGGATATGACGCCAAAAGCGCTGCAGCAGAAGATTCACGAGCTGGAAGGGCAGATGATGCAGCATGCGCAGAATCTCGAATTTGAAGAGGCAGCGACGATCCGTGACCAGTTGCATCAACTGCGCGAGTTGTTTATCGCAGCATCGTAAGAGTGTGCCGGATGCGGGGTAAACCCCTTATCCGGCCTACGGCAAAGATCGCGTTCGTAGGTCGCATGCCGGAGCAGAGCGTTTTGTAGGCCTGATAAGCGCAGCGCATCAGGCTAATCCGTTTAGCCTAGCGCCTGCACCGCTTTCTCCAGCGCACTATGCAATAGCTGGCGGTCATGGCGATACGGAATATCGCTGGCTTCCAGCACTTCCTGAATGACAACGCGGTCGGTAACGGCGGAAGCATCCACTTTCGGCCCCACAACCACCGCATCAATCACTTTTTTCCCGACGTACTGTTCAATAATGGCCAGCTTATCGCTAAGCGTCAGGCTGGCTGCTGGCAGGCTTAATTCGCGCCCAAGATTGCCTATATAGACCATCGGAGCCGGTGTGCGACGCAAGGCCTGCGCCATTTCTTCGAGCAGCAGGATCGGCATCAGGCTGGTGTAAAAACTGCCAGGTCCTATCAGAATCAAATCCGCGTCGGCGATAGCCTCTACTGCTTCCCGCGTGGTGGGGACTTTTGGCGACAGCATTAGCTCCTGAGGTGGGATAGTAAGCTGATCGATATTCACTTCGCCATAGACTTCATGCCCCTGATCGTCGATAGCCATCAAATCCACCGGCAGCTCCGACATCGGAATTAAATGCGCATCGACCTTCAGCAGGTTACGAATTAAATTGATGGCTTCCAGAGGCCGCACGCTGAGGTGATCGAGCGCTTTTAACATCAGATTTCCGAGGTTATGCCCGGAAAGTTCGCCATTACCGCCAAAACGATACTCAAACATGGCTGATGCAACGCTGGGTTGGGTTATTAACTGGTTCAGACAGTTACGCATGTCTCCCCAGGCTATCCCGCCTTCAGAGCGACGAATACGGCCTGTCGACCCGCCGTTATCCGTGGTGGTGACGATACCCGTCAGGCGGGAACCTAATGGGGAAAGAGAGGAGAGAACGCGTCCTAATCCATGCCCTCCGCCGAGAGCGACAACGCGGTCCAGATCTGCCAGCGTGCGAGTGCGCATATATTTTCCTGATATCAATTGATCGGCGCTACAGTAACGTAAATAGCGTGTTTTCAGCAATTATCCAGTCGGCATCTGCCGTAATTATTTTCTGCGATCTACTCCTTTCTGACGAGATCCACCTGATGGCAAGATGATGTATATCAATGCAAAACTGTGGTTTTTGCTTATTCTGTAGCGAAATTGCACGATCATGTCGTTATGTATGTATTTATACAGCGAAAGTGTACATGGCAAAAGCGTCATTTACACGCTAGTATCGGCATAACCACTAAGTACTCTTAATAATTTGAGTTGCCGGAAGCCAACGCATCTGCAACACGAAGTATGACGAGTATAAACACTCTAGCCTCTGCACCTGGGTCAAATGATACGGTGCTTTGGCCGTGACAAGACTTGAAAAAGTTTGTCACCAGGGCGCAGGAAGAAATGACTACGTCTCCCGTATTTGGAAAGGTGTACATGGGCTCTCAACTTACCGATGCTTTCGCACGTAAGTTTTACTACTTACGTTTGTCGATTACCGATGTGTGTAACTTTCGTTGCACCTACTGCCTGCCGGATGGCTATAAGCCCGGTGGGGTCACCAATAACGGCTTTCTGACCGTTGATGAAATTCGCCGCGTCACGCGCGCGTTCGCCAGTCTGGGAACGGAAAAAGTGCGTCTGACAGGGGGCGAACCTTCACTGCGTCGCGACTTTACTGACATTATCGCCGCCGTGCGCGAAAACGACGCCATCCGTCAGATTGCGGTAACCACCAATGGTTATCGTCTGGCGCGCGATGCTGCTGCCTGGCGCGATGCCGGACTGACCGCGCTCAACGTCAGCGTCGACAGCCTGGATGCCCGTCAGTTTCATGCCATTACCGGACAGGACAAGTTTCAACAGGTGATGGCAGGCATTGACGCCGCCTTTGATGCGGGTTTTGAAAAAGTGAAAGTCAACACCGTGCTGATGCGCGATGTAAACCATCATCAGCTGGACACCTTCCTTGCGTGGATCCAACCTCGGCCAATCCAACTGCGTTTTATTGAACTGATGGAAACGGGCGAGGGCAGCTCTCTCTTCCGTAAACACCATATCTCAGGACAAGTACTTCGCGATGAGCTATTGCGTCGCGGCTGGATCCACCAGATCCGACAGCGCAGCGACGGCCCGGCTCAGGTTTTCTGTCATCCTGATTATGTTGGTGAAATTGGTCTGATCATGCCTTATGAGAAAGACTTCTGCGCCACCTGTAATCGTCTGCGCGTTTCCTCTGTTGGCAAGCTTCATCTGTGTTTATTTGGTGAAGGCGGCGTAAGCCTGCGTGATTTGCTGGAAGATGACGCTCAGCAGCCGGCGCTGGAAGAACGTATTTCAGCCGCGCTGCTGGAGAAAAAGCAGACCCATTTCCTGCATCAGAACAATACCGGTATTACGCAAAACTTATCTTACATTGGCGGCTGATCGCTAAAAGGAGTTTTTCATGAGTCAGGTAAGCGCTGAATTTATCCCGACACGCATTGCTATTCTTACTGTTTCCAACCGTCGCGGCGAAGAAGATGACACCTCCGGCCATTATCTGCGTGACTCGGCGCAAGAAGCGGGTCATCAGATTGTTGATAAGGCGATTGTCAAAGAAAACCGTTACGCCATCCGCGCCCAGGTTTCTGCCTGGATTGCCAGTGATGATGTACAGGTAGTGCTCATTACCGGCGGTACCGGGTTAACCGAAGGGGACCAGGCACCGGAAGCGCTGCAACCGCTGTTTGACAGAGAAGTTGAAGGGTTTGGCGAAGTCTTCCGTATGCTGTCGTTTGAAGAGATTGGCACCGCGACGCTGCAATCCCGCGCGATTGCCGGAGTGGCCAATAAAACGCTGATTTTCGCCATGCCGGGTTCGACCAAAGCGTGTCGTACCGCCTGGGAAAATATCATTGCGCCGCAGCTTGATGCCCGTACGCGTCCGTGTAATTTCCACCCACATTTGAAGAAATAAGTATGTCGCAACTGACTCATATTAACGCCGCTGGCGAAGCGCATATGGTGGATGTCTCCGCCAAAGCGGAAACTGTACGCGAGGCGCGTGCTGAAGCATTCGTGACTATGCATAGCGAAACGCTGGCGATGATTATCGATGGCAGCCACCATAAGGGTGATGTATTCGCCACGGCGCGTATTGCGGGTATTCAGGCCGCCAAACGTACCTGGGATCTCATCCCGCTGTGCCATCCGCTGATGCTGAGTAAGGTGGAAGTCAATCTTCACGCTGAACCGGAGCACAACCGCGTACGGATTGAAACGCTGTGTCGTCTCACCGGTAAAACCGGCGTTGAAATGGAAGCGTTAACGGCGGCCTCCGTGGCGGCGTTGACCATCTACGATATGTGCAAAGCGGTGCAAAAGGATATGGTGATTGGTCCGGTGCGTCTGCTGGCAAAAAGCGGCGGCAAGTCCGGAGATTTTAAGGTGGATACGCATGATTAAGGTTCTCTTCTTTGCTCAGGTACGCGAACTGGTAAACACCGATGCGTTAGAGGTTGCCGCCGAGTTTGCAACGGTGGAAGCGCTGCGCAAGCATCTTGCGGCAAAAAGCGATCGCTGGGCGTTGGCGCTGGAAGACGGCAAGCTGCTGGCGGCAGTAAACCAGACGCTGGTCGATTTTGACCATCCCCTTAACTCAGGTGACGAAGTGGCTTTCTTCCCGCCGGTAACCGGAGGCTAAAATGACTGAAACGCGAATTGTTGTTGGTCATGCGCCGTTTCGCGTCGGGGATGAGTATCCCTGGCTGGCAGAGCGCGATGAAGACGGCGCGGTAGTCACTTTCACCGGTAAAGTGCGCAATCACAATCTCGGTGACAGCGTTAAGGCGTTAACGCTGGAACACTATCCGGGAATGACCGAAAAAGCGCTGGCGGAGATTGTCGACGAAGCGCGTTTGCGCTGGCCGCTGGGTCGTGTGACGGTGATTCATCGCATTGGCGAACTGTGGCCGGGTGACGAAATCGTGTTTGTTGGCGTGACCAGTGCGCATCGCAGCAGCGCGTTTGATGCCGGGCAGTTCATTATGGATTACCTGAAAACCCGCGCGCCGTTCTGGAAACGCGAGGCCACGCCGGAAGGTGAGCGCTGGGTTGATGCCCGCGACAGCGATAAGCTAGCAGCAAAACGCTGGTAGAGTACAATTGTTGTAGGCTCATACTGATTCAGGAGATTGTCATGGACCGATTCCCACGATCCGATTCTATTGTACAGGCCCGTTCCGGCCTGCAAACGTATATGGCGCAGGTATACGGCTGGATGACCTGCGGACTGATGCTGCTGCGTATTTTCGGCAATCGTCGTTAATTCTCTGTTGCCGGATGGCGCTGCGCTTATCCGGCCTACCGCTTGGTATCAAAAGTAGGCCGGATAAGGCGTTACGCCGCATCCGGCACTATATACACCATCATTTCGCCATCGCCTTCTCGTTTTTTACCCGCAACTTTTTTGCCCGACTCTCCAGCAGCAAATAACACACCAGTGCCAGAAGCAGCGGAATAAAATAGTACAACACGCGATACGCGAGCAGGGCAGCAATGATCGTTCCCTGAGACGTGTCCTCTCCTGCCAGCAGCGCCATAAACACCGCTTCCAGCACGCCGATCCCCGCTGGAATATGCACGATTACGCCGGCAATACTGCTCACCAGCAGCACGCCCAGCACGAAGAAATAATCGATATTCTGGCCGAGCAACAACCAGATAATCGCCCCCATTACCATCCAGTTCGCACTGGATATCGTCATTTGCGCGAGGGCAAATTTCCAGGAGGGCAGCACCAGTTTTTGGCCCTTGATGGTGATGTGACGATGTTTAGAGAAGGCGCAAAACCACAGATAAACAACAATAATCAGCAGCAGCGAAATGCCTAAGATGCGCAATGTGCCTTCATCGATATACCAGTGTGCGGGCAGTTCGACGACGCCGAAGGTAAATATAAAACCGCCCAGCAGAATATAGCCCAGCCAGTTAGTGGTAATACTCAGCGAAAAAATCCGCGTTATTGTGCCCCCCGGCAATCCGAGGCGCGAGTAAAGGCGATAACGCATCCCTATACCACCCACCCAGGTGCTCAACGTCAGGTTGAAGGCGTAACAGATAAACGACACCAGCATGACCTGGCGTTTTGCCAGTTTGTGGCCGCAGTAGTAGCGCCCGAGCAGATCATAACAGCCGTAAAGTAAATAACTGACGATCACCAACCCCACGGCGCTGAGCAGGGCGATCCGATTGTAATCGCGGATGACCGTCCACACCTCCTGCCAGTTGACCTTGCTGGCATAAACAACCAGCAGCACGATCACCGCAATAAAAAACAGCCATGTGAGGATCTTTTTCGCTAACCGCCAGCGTCGGTGGCTTTTTGCCATCAGGTTTTCCCTCCTGCATCCTCAGTTTGTATACGGTCCTGAGTTTCCAGAGCGGGCTGCGCGGGCGGCTCTACCTCGGCCAGATGCGGGGTATGCGCCGGCAGCCAGCCAACCAGTGCCGGGAAGTGGCGTAAAAAGTGGAAGGCCAGTACGCTCTTGGTCAGGTTCCACCAGGTGCGTTTTGGCAACATGGATTCATCAACCCGCTTGCAGTCCTGCGCAATAATAGGGTTCAGGTTGTCACGCAGGGTCTGATTAAACGTACGGTCATGAATAATCAGATTTGCCTCCAGATTCAGTGACAGGCTCAGTGGATCAAGATTGCTGGAGCCCACCGTCGCCCAGTGATCGTCCATCAGCGCCACTTTGCCATGCAGAGGTTTACGGCGGTATTCATAGACATGGACGCCGCCTTTTACCAGATAGTTGTACAGCAGGCGGGCGCCCACTTTCACAATCGGCATATCCGGTTCACCCTGCACGATGAGTTTTACCCGAACGCCCCGTCGGGCCGCTTTACGCAGGGCATGCAGAAAGCGATAGCCGGGAAAGAAGTAGGCATTGGCGATGATCACTTCCCGCCGTGCCTGGGTCAGCATTTTCAGATAGTGGCGTTCAATATCATCACGATGTTCTTCGTTATCGCGCCAGACGAACAGCGCCTGCGCTTCGCCGGGGCGATGATTGTCGATTGCCCGGTGATGACGTCGCCACCAGCGTCGTACCGCACTCTGTCCGGGCAAGTTTTCCAGCACGAATTTCAGAATGTCAGCAACGACTGGACCTTCAACGCGCACGGCGTAATCCTGCTTAGCCTCCGGACCGTAATCAGACATGTGTTCAGCGGAGTAATTGATGCCGCCAACAAAGGCAACACGATCATCAATGACCACAATTTTGCGATGCATACGACGAAAGAGATTAGTGCGCATCCCGAACAGACGCGGACGCGGATCGTAGTAGCGGAAAACAACGCCGGCTACGGTGAGCTCTTCGACAAAACTGTCGCTAAGATCAGGCGAGCCGTAGCCATCCAGTAACACCTCTGCTTTGATTCCTCGCCGGGCGGCTTCAAGCAACGCGGCATGCAGCTGTTTTCCTACCGCATCTTCAAACCAGATAAAGGTCTCGAGGATTATTTTTTGCTGCGCCTGTTCAATGGCGTCAAAGACGGCGGGGTAGAATTGATCGCCGTTTTCCAGTAGTTGAATTTGATTGCCTTCACGCCAGCCATATTTCATAAATGAATCTCCGCACTCAGAGGGGCATGATCGGACAAATGTCGCCAGTGACGCAGCGCCAGCGTCGTTGGGGTACTGGCATTCGCGTTTTTCACATAGATCCTGTCCAGACGCAGCAGGGGAAACTGCACCGGAAATGTTCGCGCCGGGCGGCCGTGGGCGCGGGTAAAAATCTCGTCAAGGCCAGCTTTGGCTTTCAACGGGCGATTGGCCGTTTGCCGCCAGTCGTTAAAATCCCCGGCAATCACCACCGGCTCCGCGTCGGGCAGGGCGTTAACCCAGTCTGCCAGCATCGCGAGCTGGGCCTGGCGGTGAGCTTCACGCAGGCCGAGGTGCACACACATCACATGGATGGGGTGGGAGAGCATTGGCGGTACGATTCGGCAGTAAAGGACTCCGCGCTTTTCACTCGCGCCGACCGACACATCACGATTTTCATAATGCTCAATGGGATACCGCGACAGCACAGCATTACCGTGATGTCCCTGCGGGTACACGGCGTTACGCCCGTAGGCGAAGTCGCTCCACATCGTGTCCGCCAGAAATTCGTAGTGGCTGGTATCCGGCCAGTTCTCAATGTGCAGCGAATGAGCTTCGTGCGCACCCATCACTTCCTGCAGGCATACAATGTCTGCACCGACCGTTCTGACGGCCTCCCTTAGCTCAGGTAAAATAAAACGCCGGTTGAAGGCGGTGAACCCTTTGTGAGTATTAATGGTGAGCACATTGAATGAAAATTGAACTCCCGATCCGCTCATGAGCCTCCCGTTGGCGTCACTTCCTAAATAAAATAGTGTAGTCATCGTCACAAAAAGATGCAGTGTTGCGGAATTTTCCGTAAAGTCCGGTACTCTGAACAATTAGTTGAAAATCCTTCAGGAGAAAAGCCATGAGGTGGCAACAACGTGTTCGTGTCGCAACGGGTCTAAGTTGCTGGCAGATTGTGTTGCATTTACTGGTAGTGGCGTTGCTGGTAATGGGCTGGATGAGCGGCACGCTGGTGCGCGTCGGCCTGGGATTATGCGTCGTTTACGGCGTAACGGTTTTATTAATGCTGGCCTTGCAACGTCACCATGAACAACGCTGGCGTGACGTCGCTGATGTGCTGGAAGAGCTGACTACCACGTGGTATTTCGGTGCCGCAATGATCGTGCTGTGGTTACTGTCGCGCGTGCTGCAAAACAACGTCTTGCTGGCACTGGCGGGTCTGGTGATCCTGGCCGGACCCGCCGTGGTCTCGCTGCTGGCGAAAGACAAAAAGCTACATCACCTTACGTCGAAACATCGCATACGCCGCTGAGCCGGTTGTGGCCGCTATCACCAACAACGGCCACAAACTTCCCCAGACAATCTGCAGACTCGCATCCTTCAGGTAAATCTGTTTCGTGATGTCCGTAAAATGGCGGATCGGGTTTATCCACGTCAGATTCTGCAACCAGACCGGCATGTTTTCGACCGGTGAGACGTAGCCCGAGAGTAAAATCGCCGGCATCATAAACACAAACACGCCGATAAACGCTTGCTGCTGGGTGGCGCACAGCGATGAAATCAGCAGACCAAAGCCGACCAGCGACAGCCCGTAAATTACCATTGTGAAATAGAACAACCCCAGTGAACCGGCAAATGGAATGTCATAAGCCCAGATACCAATTGCCAGCACAATGGTGGCCTGAAAGGTGGCCACAATCAGCGCGGGAACTGCTTTGCCGATGAAAATCTGCCAGGTGGTAAGCGGGGAGACCAGCAGCTGATCCAGCGTGCCTTGTTCGCGCTCACGGGCAACCGACAGCGAGGTGACGATCATTACGCCGATAGTGGTGATCATGGCGATCAGCGACGGTACTACGAACCATTTGTAATCCAGATTCGGGTTATACCAGTTACGCACGACCAGCTCGCTATTGTTTGGTTTCGGCTTGCCGTCCATCAGCTCCTGCTGATACGTCTTAACGATCTGCTGCAGGTAGTTGGCGGCAATTTGCGCGCTGTTGGAGTTACGCCCATCGAGGATAATTTGCATGGGTGCCTGCTGGAAGGTGTCCAGATTGCGCGAAAAGTTGGCCGGGAAGCGCACCAGCAGCAGGGCTTTTTGCGTGTCGATAGTCGGCTTAATTTCCTGCGGGCTTTTCAGCAGCAGAACATGGGTAAAGGCGCTGGCGCGGGCGAAGCGTTGGGTTAACTCCACCGAATGTTTACCGTTGTCTTCGTTATAGATAGCGATCGTGGCGTTGGTCACTTCCAGCGTCGCCGCAAACGGGAACAGGATCACCTGAATCAGTACCGGTAAAATCAGAATGGCTCGCGTCTGCGGTTCGCGTAACAGCGATTGCAGCTCTTTGCGAATTAACGTCCATAAGCGATGAAACATGCCCGTCCCCTTAATCCAGCCGACGTTTGGTTTTAAGCCACGTCAGGCCAATAAACATTACCGCCGAAGCGATTAAAAACAGCACGTTGATAATTAGCACCACAGGAATATTTCCCGCCAGAAACAGGCTTTGCAGGGTGCTGACGAAATAACGCGCCGGAATAATGTAGGTTACCGCCCGGATAATCGCAGGCATGCTGTCTATCTGGAAGATAAAACCTGACAGCATAATCGAGGGCAGGAAAGCGGCGTTCAGCGCCACCTGAGCGGCGTTAAACTGGTTGCGGGTGATGGTGGAAATAAGCAACCCCATGCCAAGCGTACTGAGCAGAAACAGGCTGGTAATGAAAAACAGGATCAGCAACGAGCCGCGATAGGGCACGCCAAGAATAAATACCGACACCAGCATACACAGCAGCATCGCCAGCATGCCGAGGAAATAATAGGGGATCAGTTTGCACAGCAGCAGCTCGACGCGGGTGACTTCGGTAGAAAGCAGTGCCTCCATGGTTCCGCGTTCCCATTCGCGCGCCACCACTAATGAGGTGAGGATCGCGCCAATCACCGTCATGATGATGGTTACCGCCCCGGGAATAATAAAGTGCTGGCTGATGGCCGCCGGGTTAAACCAGTAGCGTGTTTGCACGTCGATCAAAGGCTCGAACGATTCCCCACGATCTTCCGCCCGCTGTTGCTGCCAAATCTGCCAGATGCCTTCGACATAACCCTGCACAAAGTTGGCGGTATTGGGTTCGCTGCCATCGGTGATCACCTGGATCGGTGCCACGTCATTAGGTCGCGCCATCTGCTGGGCAAAATCCACAGGGATCACCACCAGCCCGCGAATGCGCCCGGCCTGCATTTTCTCAATCAATTCCTGCCGGTTATCGCTGATGGTGGCGTCAATATACGGCGAACCGGTCATAGTATGGGTAAAATCCAGCGCCTCTTCGCTTTGCTGTTCGAGCAAAATCCCGACCCGCAGTTTGCTGGAGTCGAGGTTTATCCCGTAGCCGAAGATAAACAGCAGCAGCAGCGGGATCACCACCGCAATCAGCCAACTGCTGGGATCGCGAACGATCTGGCGCGTCTCTTTCACGCACAGCGCACGTACGCGACGCCAGGAGAGAGCGGAGTTACTCATGCGTATGCTCCTTATCCCAGTCATTGATTAGCGTAATGAACGCCTGCTCCATGGTCGGGTCCGGAGTGTCGTTGTCGGCAGCCTGAGCTTTCAGGTCGTCCGGTGTTCCGCTGGCAATCAGTTTGCCGCGATACACCAACCCGATGCGATCGCAGTATTCCGCCTCGTCCATAAAGTGGGTGGTCACCATCACCGTGACACCTTTTTCCACCATGCTGTTGATATGCAACCAGAACTCACGACGGGTGAGGGGATCGACCCCGGAAGTGGGTTCATCAAGGAACAGAATGTCGGGTTCATGCATCAGCGAGCAGGCCAGCGCCAGACGCTGCTTAAACCCTAGCGGCAGTTCGTCGGTGGCGTGGGAAGCGATACTCTTCAGGCCAAATGCCTCGCTCATTCGATCGATTTTCTCCTTCTGCGCCCGACCACGCAGGCCGTAGACGCCGGAGAAAAAACGCAGATTTTGTTCAACCGTCAGGTTACCGTACAGGGAGAATTTCTGCGCCATATAGCCCAGATGCTGACGCGCTTTGCCGGAGCTGACTTTCAGGTCCATATCCAGCACCAGCGCTTTACCGGAGGTGGGGACCAGCAGGCCGCACATCATTTTAAAGGTGGTGGATTTGCCGGCACCGTTGGGTCCTAACAGACCAAAAATCTCGCCGCGCTGTACGGAAAAGTCTACGTGGTCGGTCGCGGCAAAATCGCCAAACTTCTTGGTCAGCGCTTTGGCTTCGATCACCGTTTCGCCAGGCGTACCTTCTACGGTATGCAGGATAGCGCCCAGCGGGGATTCCGATGTTCCGGCTCCGCCGAGTAAATCGATAAAGGCATCTTCGAAGCGGGGTGCAGTTTCATTGATGGTTATCTGCGGCATGCCGTCAGCGTTTTGGATCTGCTGAGCTGTCGCCTCTTTTTTCAGGATTAAACGGACGGATTTCCCCTGAATCATTCCGTCGCTGACCAGCGGTAGTTTTAACGCGCGTTGCAGCAGTCGGCGGTTATTTTCCTGCGGACTGCTCATCAGGAAGCTGCGACCAGCCATGGTTTGCGTAAGCTGAGTAGGATCGCCCTGGTATAACAATTCGCCTTCGTTCATCAGCAGCACATCACGGCATTGCTCTGCTTCATCCAGATACGACGTACTCCAGAGGATCAGCATGCCGTCTCCGGCCAGTTCGTGGACCATTTGCCACAGTTCGCGACGGGAAATTGGGTCGACACCCACACCTGGCTCATCCAGCAGCAACACTTTGGGTTCGCCGACCAGCGTACAGGCTAGCCCGAGCTTCTGCTTCATGCCGCCGGAAAGTTTGCCGGCCAGTCGTCCGGTAAATGGCCCCAGCGAGGTAAACTCCAGTAGTCGGGCAAAGGTTTTTTCTCGCGCCTCACCGGTGACGCTACGCAAATCAGCATAGAGATTGAGGTTCTCCATGACGGTTAAATCTTCATACAGGCCAAATTTCTGCGGCATATAACCCAGTACCGCATGCAGCGCGCTGTCGTCCTTGATAGGGTCAAAGCCAATCACCGCAGCACTTCCGGCATCGGGTTTTAACAATCCCGCCAGCATGCGCATCAACGTGGTTTTCCCCGCGCCGTCCGGCCCGACAAGCCCGGTCACGTAGCCCGCATGCACGATACAGTCGAGCGGGGCGACGGCCGGTTTTTCCATTCCAGCAAAGTTTTTCGTCAGCCCTTTAAGCGTAATGACGGCGTCATTCATGCCGTGCCTCATCGCCAAATTTTATCGTTACCGGCATTCCCTGACGTAGCGCATCGTCCGCGTCGGTTACGACAATTCGCAGGCGATACACCAGATCGGTGCGCAGATCAGGAGTCTCGACCGTTTTCGGCGTAAATTCGGCGGTTGGTGACACAAAGCCGATTTTGCCGTGATACGGTTTGTCCGGGCGACCGTCGGTATAGAGCAGGATCTCACGTCCTGGCTGCGCCTGGCTCAGATTGCGTTCGTCAACGTAGGCGCGGACCCATACCGGACGCGTGAGCGACAGCGTCAGTACCGTGCTCCCTTCGTTCAGCATGCTGCCGGGTTCAACCGCGCGGGTGAGAAGCGTGCCGTCAGATGGCGAGGTCAGCGTGGTATCATGCAAATTAAGCTCTGCCTGTGCCAGTTCGGCCTGAGCCTGTTCGAGCGTGGCTTTCGCCTGTTCGATGTCCTGCACACGATTACCGCTGCGATATTGGCTGAGTTTGTCCTGTGCGGATTTTAACGAGGCTTGCGCCTGGTCACGTGATGAACGCGCGTTTTCCAGGTCGTTAGCGGAGATAGTACGGCTTTTCCACAATCCGACCTGTCGATTATAAAAATTCTGCGCGTAATCATAGGCGGCCTGCGCCTGTTTGACTGCCGCCGCGGTTTGCGCGATCTCTTCTTCGCGATACCCTGCCAGCATCAGATCGTATTGCGCTTTCGCGGCGGCAACGTTGGCTTTTGCCTGCATCAATGCGTTTTCATACGGTGCGCGGTCCAGTTCGCCCAGCACCTGACCGGCGGTAATCGCATCGCCTTCATCAACCGCCAGCGAGGCCAGTCTGCCGCCGACGCGAAAACTCAGGTTGACGCTACGGATATCGACATTGCCGTATAGCGTCAGGCTGTTATCTTGCCGACTCTGATACCACCACGTTCCACCGGCAATCACGGCAACGAGGGCCGCGATAACCAGCCCGAGAACGACAGGTTTTTTCATGACTCCAGACTCCTTTGCGTTAAACCTTGCAGAATAAGATCGATGTGACAGGTGATCGTTTGGTCAATCAGCGCGGTTTTATCCTCATCAAATTGTGACCAGCCCGTACGCAACAGAATGGTTTCTTTCCCCAGACGAAAAGCCAGCACCTCGCCGAGTATGGCGTGGGTATGCAGAATCATTTGGGTATCGTTGGCATCGCCGCCGGTATAGGCGGCAATCAGGCGCGTCAGGTGTGTATGCAGCGGATTGATAACCTGGTCGTGCACCAGTTGATAAGCCGCAGTGGGGGAAAGCTGTTCACGCGAGATAAATTTGCTCAGGTTAACGGTGTCGTCCTGGGTTAACAGCATGATCATATTTTTGCAGGCGCGCAGGATCAGTTCACGCATCGCGCCACGATCCGGTTCTGGCTGAGCGAATAAACGCTCGGCCTCTTCAGCGTGCGGACGAAACTGTGAGCCGATAAAATCTGCAATCCACTGGGCGCAGGCGAGATATAAATCCTCTTTTGAGCCGTGATAGCCGCAATGTTTTGCCCGGCCTGTGCAGCGATATCGCGCGTCGTGGCGTGCAGACCATACTCGCCGAATTGTGCCAATGCGGCGGCAATGAGCTGGTTCTTCGCCTGTTCACCTTTGGTTGTCATGGTGGGTGTATTCATGGCACGACTCTGATCTTAATCAATCGATTGATTAAGATTATGACTGATGTGCAGCCTTGTCCAGTCCGGACGGTTATTTTCCAGTGAAGGGATAATTTATGCGGCACATCACAAAAACTGCTACACTCCGCCCCTTCATGACATTGTGGTTTTTGTCATCTCTATTGTATGTATCTCCCTGAAAACGACACCGGTAACGGTCAGGGCGGTTCGGAGTTGTTATGTCTTTTGATTCCCTTGGTTTAAACCCTGAAATTTTACGTGCCGTTGCCGAGCAGGGTTACCGTGAACCTACCCCTATTCAGCAGCAGGCTATTCCTGCCGTGCTGGAAGGCCGCGATCTGATGGCCAGCGCCCAGACCGGTACGGGGAAAACGGCAGGTTTTACCCTGCCGCTGTTGCAGCACCTGATTACCAATCAGCCGCATGGTAAAAGCCGTCGTCCGGTTCGTGCGCTGATCCTCACGCCAACCCGTGAACTGGCGGCCCAGATTGGCGAAAACGTCCGTGATTACAGTAAGTATCTGAATATTCGCTCGCTGGTGGTCTTCGGCGGCGTCAGCATTAACCCGCAGATGATGAAACTGCGTGGCGGTGTGGATGTACTGATTGCCACCCCGGGTCGTTTGCTCGATCTGGAGCATCAGAATGCGGTAAAACTGGATCAGGTGGAGATCCTGGTACTGGATGAAGCTGACCGCATGCTGGATATGGGCTTTATTCACGATATTCGTCGCGTTCTGGCAAAACTGCCGGCAAAACGTCAGAACCTGCTGTTCTCGGCAACGTTCTCTGATGACATTAAGTCGCTGGCCGAAAAACTGCTGCATAACCCGCTGGAAATCGAAGTGGCGCGTCGTAATACCGCGTCCGAGCAGGTAACTCAGCACGTTCATTTCGTCGATAAAAAACGTAAACGCGAACTGTTGTCACAGATGATTGGTCAGGGCAACTGGCAGCAGGTGCTGGTGTTTACCCGTACCAAACATGGCGCGAACCATCTGGCAGAACAGCTGAATAAAGACGGCATCCGCAGTGCGGCAATCCACGGTAATAAATCTCAGGGGGCGCGTACACGTGCGCTGGCTGATTTTAAATCCGGTGATATTCGCGTGCTGGTAGCGACCGATATTGCTGCGCGTGGTCTGGACATTGAAGAGTTACCGCACGTGGTGAACTACGAGCTGCCAAACGTCCCAGAAGATTATGTGCACCGTATTGGTCGTACCGGGCGTGCCGCCGCTACTGGCGAAGCGTTGTCTCTGGTGTGCGTCGATGAACACAAGCTGCTGCGTGACATCGAGAAGCTGCTGAAAAAAGAGATCCCGCGTATAGCGACGCCAGGCTACGAGCCAGATCCGTCCATTAAAGCTGAGCCGATCCAGAACGGTCGTCAGCAGCGTGGCGGCGGCGGTGGTCGCGGGCAGGGCGGAGCAGGGCGTGGCCAGCAGCCGCGTCGTCAGGATGGCGGTGCGCCAAAAGCGAAGCCGCGTAATGGCGAAGGCAAACCGGCAGGTGATAAACCTCGTCCACCGCGCCGTCCGCGCAAACCGTCCACAGCGCAGTAATTGCGAGCCCGGCCGAAAGGTCGGGCTTTTCTTTTTGCGACACGGGATAGAAAGTGCCACAATAGTGGCTGTTTATACAGTATTTCAGGTTTTCTCATGGCACTTACGGCTGCGTTAAAAGCGCAAATCGCCGCCTGGTATAAGGCGCTTCAGGAACAGATCCCCGACTTTATCCCTCGTGCACCGCAGCGGCAAATGATTGCTGACGTCGCGAAAACGCTTTCCGGGGAAGATGGGCGGCATCTGGCGATTGAAGCGCCGACCGGGGTGGGGAAAACTCTGTCGTATCTGATTCCCGGTATTGCCATTGCGCGTGAAGAGCAAAAAACGCTGGTGGTCAGCACCGCCAACGTCGCTTTGCAGGATCAGATCTACAGCAAAGATTTACCGCTGCTGCGCAAAATTATCCCCGACCTGCGTTTTACCGCCGCGTTTGGTCGCGGACGCTATGTCTGCCCGCGTAACTTAGCGGCGCTGGCCAGTACTGAACCCAATCAGCAGGATCTGCTGGCTTTTCTCGACGATGACCTGACGCCCAACAACCAGGAAGAACAAAAGCGCTGCGCCAGGTTAAAAGGCGATCTCGACAGCTACAAGTGGGACGGGCTGCGCGATCACACCGATATCGCCATTGACGACGGACTCTGGCAGCGTCTGAGCACCGATAAAGCTAGCTGTCTGAATCGCAACTGTCACTATTATCGTGAATGCCCTTTTTTTGTCGCCCGCCGGGAGATTCAGGAAGCTGAAGTGGTGGTGGCTAATCATGCGCTGGTGATGGCGGCGATGGAAAGCGAAGCCGTTTTGCCGGAGCCGAAAAACCTGTTGCTGGTACTTGATGAAGGCCACCATTTGCCGGATGTCGCGCGCGATGCGCTGGAGATGAGCGCGGAAATCAGCGCCCCCTGGTATCGGCTCCAGTTGGATCTGTTTTGCAAATTAGTGGCGACCTGTCTTGAACAGTTTCGCCCGAAAACCACGCCGCCGCTGGCGAATGCCGAGCGTCTGAACGGTCACTGTGAAGAGCTGTATGAACTGATTTCATCGCTCAATAACATTCTTAATCTGTATATGCCTGCTACTCAGGAGGCGGAACACCGCTTTGCGATGGGCGAACTGCCTGCAGAAGTGATGGAGATTTGTCAGCGTCTGGCAAAGCTTACGGAAATGCTACGCGGGCTGGCGGAACTGTTCTTCAACGATCTCAGCGAAAAAACCGGCACTCACGATATTGTGCGTCTGCATCGGGTTATTTTGCAGATGAACCGGGCGCTGGGCATGTTTGAGGCGCAAAGCAAACTGTGGCGGCTGGCATCGCTCGCGCAGTCGTCAGGCGCGCCGGTGAGTAAATGGGCGACGCGCGAGGTGCGTGACGGGCAGATCCACGTCTGGTTCCACTGCGTGGGGATCCGTGTGAGCGATCAGCTCGAACGACTGCTGTGGCGTAGCGTCCCGCATATTATTGTCACTTCCGCAACGCTGCGCTCGCTCAACAGCTTCTCGCGTTTGCAGGAGATGAGTGGTCTGAAGGAAAAAGCAGGGGATCGGTTTGTTGCGCTGGATTCACCGTTTAATCACGTTGAACAGGGCAAAATCGTCATTCCGCAGATGCGCTACGAACCGTTAATTGATAACGAAGAGCAGCATATCGCGGAAATGGCCGCCTATTTTCGCGAACAGCTGGAAAGTAAAAAGCATCAAGGGATGCTGGTACTCTTTGCCAGCGGTCGGGCGATGCAGCGTTTTCTTGAGCATGTTACCGATCTGCGCCTGCTGTTGTTGGTGCAGGGCGATCAGCCGCGCTATCGTCTGGTAGAGTTGCACCGCAAACGGGTGACCAACGGCGAGCGCAGCGTGCTGGTTGGGCTGCAATCTTTCGCTGAAGGTCTGGACTTGAAAGGCGACCTGCTGACCCAGGTGCATATTCACAAAATTGCTTTTCCACCGATCGACAGCCCGGTGGTGATCACCGAGGGCGAGTGGTTGAAAAGCCTGAACCGCTACCCCTTCGAGGTGCAGAGCCTGCCCGCGGCGTCGTTCAATTTGATCCAGCAGGTTGGGCGACTCATCCGTAGCCATGGCTGCTGGGGAGAAGTGGTTATTTATGACAAACGTTTATTGACCAAAAACTATGGCAAGCGTTTACTGAACGCGTTACCCATATTTCCGATAGAGCAACCTGCTGTGCCAGACGTTATAGTAAAACCAAAAGAAAAAGCGAAACCCACGCGCCGCCGTCGGCGTTAACGATGCGAGCAACAGGCAAGGAGTTATCGATGGATTACCGCAAAATCATTAAAGAGATTGGGCGAGGAAAAAATCACGCGCGTGACCTGGACAAGGATACTGCTCGCGGACTGTATACCCATATGATGAACGGCGACGTACCTGACCTTGAGATGGGCGGGGTGCTGATTGCGCTACGTATTAAAGGCGAAGGCGAAGCGGAGATGCTGGGCTTTTACGAAGCGATGCAAAACCACACCATTCGCCTGACTCCGCCGGTTGCCAAACCCATGCCGATTGTCATTCCCAGCTACAATGGTGCACGCAAGCAGGCGAATTTGACGCCGCTGCTGGCGATTTTACTGCATAAGCTCGGTTTCCCGGTAGTCGTGCACGGTGTCAGTGAGGATCCAACCCGCGTGCTGACAGAAACCATTTTTGAACTGATGGGGATTACGCCAACGCTGCATGCTGGGCAGGCGCAGGCAAAGCTGGATGGTCATCAGCCGGTGTTTATTCCGGTGAGCGCGTTGTGCCCTCCGCTGGAGAAACAGCTGGCGATGCGCTGGCGCATGGGCGTGCGTAACAGTGCGCACACACTGGCTAAATTAGCCACGCCGTTTGCTGAAGATGCGGCGCTGCGTCTTTCCAGCGTGTCCCACCCGGAATACGTCTCGCGTGTGGCGAAGTTCTTCGGCGATATCGGTGGGCGCGGCCTGTTGATGCATGGTACCGAGGGCGAAGTGTATGCCAACCCGCAGCGCTGCCCGCAGATAAGCCTGATAGATTCATCCGGCGTGCGAGTGTTACAGGACCGACAGAGCGAGATGCCTGACGAGCCAGTACCGCTGCCGGTGGCAAAAGATCCGGAAACCACCGCGCGCTGGATTGAGCGTTGTCTGGCTGGCAGTGAGCCGGTCCCGGCATCGTTGAAAATTCAGATGGCCTGCTGCCTGGTGGCAACCGGTGAATCCGCCTCGCTTGCCGAAGGACTTGCTCGCGTCGAGCAAAGCTTCTGATTCATTTGTTATCCCGACGGGCCTTTTACCAGGTCTGTCGGTTTTCTCTTTTCGGCAACGTGAAATTTCTGCACGTTTATTGACCTCCTGAGCGCCGTGGCGCAGCATAGTTTGTTGAAAAATAAGAAACACAACAAACACGCGACACAACAGGAGATAACAATGAACAGTGGACATCGCTTCCATGTGCCAACGCTGCACGCTTTTATCCAGGCCGTTTTTCATCAGATGGGAAGCAATGATCAGGAGGCGCGGCTGGTGGCCGATCATCTGATAGCCTCTAACCTCGCCGGTCACGACTCCCACGGCATCGGTATGATCCCAAGCTATATTCGTTCATTCTCGCTGGGGCATCTACAAATCAACCGTCATGCCAAAGTGGTAAAAGATGCAGGGGCGGTGATTACGCTTGATGGCGATTGTGCCTTTGGTCAGGTGGCGGCTCACGAAGCCATCACGCTGGGGATTGAAAAAGCTCGCCAGCACGGTATCGCCGCCGTGGCATTACATAATTCGCATCATATCGGACGTATTGGCTACTGGGCGGAGCAATGTGCGGCGGCAGGTTTTGTCTCAGTGCATTTTGTGAGCGTGGTCGGGATCCCGATGGTTGCACCGTTTCATGGCCGCGATAGTCGTTTTGGCACTAACCCCTTCTGCGTTGTTTTTCCGCGTAAAAATACCTTCCCGCTATTGCTGGACTATGCAACCAGCGCCATCGCGTTTGGTAAAACCCGTGTGGCATGGCATAAGGGCGAGCCGGTAGCTCCTGGATGTCTGATTGATGTGGCGGGGGTGCCTACAACGGATCCTGCGGTAATGCAGGTTTCTCCGCTGGGGTCGTTGCTCACCTTTGCCCAGCACAAAGGTTATGCGCTGGCGGCGATGTGCGAAATTATGGGTGGTGCGCTTTCAGGGGGTAAAACCACACATGAAGAGAGCCTGCAGACCAGCCCGGACGCCATCATCAACTGTATGACCACTATTATTATGAATCCGGAACTGTTCGGCGCGCCGGACTGCGACAACCAGGTCGCAGCATTTGCTGAGTGGGTGAAAGCGTCCCCGCATGCTGAAGATGCCCCGATCCTGTTGCCAGGTGAGTGGGAAGTGAATACTCGCGAGGAACGGCTGGAACACGGTATTCCGCTGGATGCCGGAAGCTGGCAGGCGATTTGCGAGGCGGCGCTGCAAATAGGCATGCCGGACACCGTGTTGCAGGAATTCCGTCAACGACTGGAACACTAAGCAAAAAAAGCCCGTCCAGTGGCGGACGGGCAAACAAAGGGTAACAAACAGGGTCAATGAGGGTTGGAGCATTGGGTCGTACAGGTAATCTTTCGGTTATTTATAGATAACCGCGGTGCCGCTCATTTTGTCTTTACCGACAGCGGAAGTGATGCTGTAACCAGTTGCGCCAGCAGCAGCCGCTTTCTCAGCCAGTTTGGCTTCCAGGCCATCCAGTGTGGTGGCGCCATCAGCAGAAACTACACCAATTTTATTCATGCTTTGTGCCTGAGTGGAGGAAACCGGCTCGGCAGCGAAAACGCCAAATGACAGGGTAGACAGGGCGATGGCAGCAACAGCAAATTTGATATTTTTCATGATTAATCTCTCGCAGGGTTGTTCTGTTAGTAGTCAGTGTTCTTTAAGAAGACGTTGTTCCGTCGATGTGATAAGTATCACGTTTTTTTTGGTGAGAGAAAATCGAATAGAATTGACGACATCAATCAAAAAAATTGAATGACAAATAACTTATTGAATATTAATAAATTCAGGCGAGGGATTTACAGTTCTTGTCATTGCGCTTTACAGAGAAACCAACAACGGCACATTTTGCCACACAGAGTGCGAAAAAGCGTGCTCGTAAAGGAAATCGTATGCGCTGAAACTTTTGGTAAAGATGAGTCAACGTAGCTGGCTGTCTTTCGAACCTCTGCGATTATATCCTGAAAATGCCGCGCTATGTAAATCTTTATCCTGTTGGCAAGTGATGCACAAGCGTACCCCTGGCACGGCCTCACGTCTGGCCTGAGGGATAGGATTGCCACATTCTTCGCATTCATACAGACTTTCCCCGGTCGGTAACTCACCGCGGGCGCGGGCAACAGCATCTTCAATAGTATTGTTGATCTGTTCGTTAACTGCGTCGTCATTTGCCCATCCGGATGCCATGTGTACCTCCTGCTGCTGATGTCTACAGACTAAGTATAGCGAAGGTGATGGCTGAAAAACGACCATGCGCCAGCAGTATCAGATTTCAGACCATTCGCGCAGCAGGTTATGGTAGAGATTGAGTAATGACAGGATTTCGTTGCTCTCCCCATGACGAGTCTTCAGGGATTGAATGTTTTTATCCAGTTCAAAAAGCATGGCGCGATTTTTGTCGTCACGGATCATCGACTGGATCCACATAAAGGATGCCACACGAACGCCATGGGTTACTGGCGTTACGCAGTGTAGGCTGCTGGAAGGGTAAAGCACCAGATCGCCTGCCGGAAGCTTCACCGCATGCTGGCCGTAGGTATCATTGACCAGCAGTTCTCCTCCTTCATAATCATCCGGGTTACTCAGGAATAAGGTTGCGGAAAGGTCTGTGCGCATCCAGCCGTTTTCCGGATGGCTACGCACCGCACCGTCAACGTGAAAACCATAGGTCTCGTTGTCCTGGTAGCGATTAAACAGCGGTGTGGAGAGCGTTTTCGGTAGTGCTGCGGCGAAGAAAAGCGCGCTGTTATTTACCGCAGTCTGTACCGCCTGTTGTAAAACGCCGTAGCGTTCACTTTGCGTATTTACCTGCTGGTTGTTTTTAACCTGCGCCCCCTGAGCGCCGGTGGTTGCGCGGCCATCAACCCAGTCGGCTGCGTCCAGTTGCTCGCGAAACCAGGCTACATCCTGCGCCGACAGAACGCCGGGAATGTGGTACATCATCAGTGTTTCTCCTGAAAGTGGGGCTTTCGCCCCACGCGATGGATCAGAAATGCATATTGGCTGTGAGCAGGAAAGTTCTTGGCTCGCCTGGATGATAACGGTATCCACTCTTGTTTATGGAGGATACATAATCGGTGTCGAACAGGTTATAGACGTTTAGCTGGAAATCGAGATTGCGATTCACGCGATAGCCCAGTTTGGCGTCGGCGACCCAGTAACCTTCAGTGTAGGATGGCGTACCCACGGCGCCGTCCGAACCGCGATGCATACTGCCCACGTAGCGAGCGCCTGCGCCAACGGAAACATCGTCGGTTGCCTGATACTGGCTCCACAGCGTGAACGCATGTTCCGGCGTATAGGGCAGGGAAGAAGAACCATCCTGAGCAACGTTTTTGCCGCTGTGGATGGTGGCGCGTTGCTGGGTGTAACCCCCAATAACCTGCCATGCGGGGGTGATGTTGCCTGCTACCGAGAGCTCGTAGCCTTCAACGCGTTTCTCCCCGTACTGGGAATAGGTACCGTCGTCGTTCTGCTCAACTTCATTCTCAATATCCGTGCGGAAAATTGCGGCGGTTAGCAGCAGGCGCTTATCCAGCACCTCCCATTTGGTGCCAATCTCGCTAGTTTTCGCTTTCTGCGGTTTGAAGTCGGTACGGTTTGCGCTGTTACCGCTTCCGCCCTGAGCAAGGGCAAAGTTGCTGCCGCCCGGCGGTTGCTGAGAAACGGCATAGTTAATGTAGACATTGCCGTTATCGGTCAGGTGATACAGCGCGCCCGCTTTCCAGTTCACCAGATTGCCTGATTTGGCAGTATCCACAGTGGTGACCGGGGAACCTTTGGCGACGCCTGCCGGACATGCCACTGCACCACGGCCAGAAGCGCCGCAAGCGGTGGCGCTGTCATATTCAGTGCGGTAATTGTCGAGGCGAATACCACCGTTCAGCTCAAACTCACGGGTAATTTGTAGCGTATCAAAAGCGTATACGCCAAAGGTATCGGTTTGCCCGTTAGCGTTGGCGCCGTTACGCGATAATCCGCCGATATTCACGTCGCTGTTGGGATGATAAATATTAACCGGCGGCGGGGTAATCGGGGCTACGCCATAGTTGGTTTGTGTTTCGCGCGTCAACTCCACGCCAGTGCTGATGTCGTGACCGATGGATCCCGTGTAAAACTTTGAGGTCAGGTTGGTCTGGTTGGTCAGGATTTTGTTACTGACATCTTTGGTATTTGCCAGGCGTGACCAGGTCCAGGTGTCGACGCTGCTGGTGGGTTGCGTAATATTAGACGCACCGCCCATCACCGCCGTCATCAGATAATCCTGTTTAATGCGCGACCAGCGGGTAGTGTTGCGAATCGTGGTGCTGTCGCTCAGGTCATGTTCAAAACGCATCGTCGCGGTATCGGTCGTCGAATCGTCGTAATCCGAGTTGGTGCCGTAGAAGTTATGCGTATCAACTTTTCCTGAATGATTCAGTGCAGACGTCCCTGCGGAAGGCGCGGAGTAACCCGGCAGGCCGATGGTGGGAATGCCTCCATCCGGTGTGTTGTGTTGAGTAACGTGCAGATAGTTCAGATACAGTCGGTTCTCGGTGCCTAAGCCAAAAGCAAGTGAGGGGGCCACGCCGTAACGTTCATTCTTAACATTGTCGCGACCGGCATCATGTGTTTTTTCACCCATCAGGTTTAAGCGTGCGGCGGTGGTGTCGCCGATAACCTGGTTAATGTCCAGCGTACCACGGCGGAACCAGGCGCTACCGACGCTGGCCGACGCATCGATTCCTGAGTCGGTACGCGGCTGTTTGCTGATCATATTGATAGAGCCAGTCGGCGCGCTACGTCCATAGTCGGTACCGGAAGGACCTTTAATCACTTCGACCTGTTCGGTATTGAAGGTATCGCGCGTGACGCTGCCGATATCACGAACACCGTCGATATAAATACTGTTCGAAGTATCCGCGCCACGCATATAAACCGCATCACCGGTAGTGGAGTTGCCGTTTTCACCAGCGAAAAACGCGCCAACGCCCGGTACGTTTTTCAGCGCATCGGTCAAATTTGTTGCGCCTTGATCCTTAATCACCTGCTCAGAAATCACCGTCATGGTGCGGGTGGTATCCGCCACCGGGCGGGAGAATTTAGGGTCGGCAGACTGTGTTGGGGCGTACAGCGAAGGTTTGGCCGCTTCAACGACCAACGTATCTTCTGGTTTTTTGTCCTGATCGCCTGCTGCGACAGCCTGGGCTACCGGGGACAGGCCAATGCACAGACCGGCAAAAAAAGTCAGTGAATGAAAACTACTGGACGGCAAGTTGCGATTTTTATCCATTTTAATTAATGACTTATTATTTTTTGAGTAGACGGTTTCACTCACGCGAAGGGACATCTCTGTGGATGTTGTACCCTGCAGGTCTCGCGAAAATGAATGTGTAATTGATAATGATTTTAATAATCATTTCTAATCAGTGCGACGTTTTAGCATTCATTAATTCAAAAATAAATACATTTATTTACATTGGATTCAAAATGCCAACACATTGATTACAAATTGAGCCGAAAATGAAGTGAACAGCGCGCAGAAAACTGCATTCGGGCGAATGCAGTTGGGAGAAGGTGGGGGGCTACTTATAGATAGTTGCGGTACCGTACATCTGGTTTTTACCGCCTGCAGAATTAACAACAAAGCCTTTTGCCCCTTGTTCTTTCGCTTTCTCTGCCAGCTTGTCTTCAAGGTCGCTCAGGTTAGAGGTGCCGGTAGCGGATACTGTGCCGGAAGCTTGTAGCTGACCGGTAGCTGGGCTGGTGTATGGCTGTGCAGCAAAGGAGGCAAATGTCATGCCGGTAAGTACGGTAGCGGCAAGTAATGTGAGGCATTTCTTCATGGTGATATCCTCTGAAAAACAACAGGTGTGCCTGATAAGTTTAGGTCGTCAGCGGATGACATTTACCGCAAAAAACTGGTGATGAACTGTCTGTTTTTCGAACAATCAGCAAAGCGTCAAACAGGCGTAAAAAATCAAATTTCCTTGTTGTGTGTGTTTACCGCGTGGCGTTATGCGGGTATCTTACGCCGCTGTTAAAAGGAGAATGCTATGTCCGCCCAGAAACCGGGATTACACCCACGCAACCGCCACAATGGCCGTTATGATCTTGCGACTTTATGCCAGGTTACCCCAGAGCTGACGCAATTTCTCACCCTCACGCCCGGCGGGGAGCAGAGTGTTGATTTCGCCAATCCGCAGGCCGTCAAGGCGCTCAATAAGGCGCTGTTGGCGCATTTTTATGCGGTGAAACACTGGGATATTCCAGACGGTTTTCTGTGCCCGCCGGTTCCTGGTCGCGCTGACTACATTCACCACCTGGCCGACCTGTTGGGGGAAACCAGCGGAACCATTCCGGCAAATGCGAGCATCCTGGACATAGGCGTAGGGGCAAACTGTATTTATCCGCTGATCGGCGTGCATGAATACGGCTGGCGATTCACGGGCAGTGAGAGCAGTAGCGAAGCGTTTAACAGCGCTCAGGCGATCATAAACGGCAATCCGGGGTTAACCCGTGCTATTCGTCTGCGTCGTCAGAAAGATGCTTCGGCAATCTTCAACGGTATCATTCACAAAAATGAGCAGTATGAAGCCACATTGTGTAACCCGCCATTCCATGATTCTGCGGCCTCAGCCCGCGCAGGAAGCGAGCGTAAACGTCGTAATCTGGGGCAAGATAAAGATGATGCGCTGAACTTTGGCGGACAACAGCAGGAGCTGTGGTGTGAAGGCGGCGAAGTAGCGTTCATCAAAAAAATGATCGTCGAAAGCCAGGCTTTTGGCCGTCAGGTTATGTGGTTTACCACGCTGGTTTCGCGCGGCGAGAACTTGCCTCCGCTGTACCACGCATTAACGGATGCGGGCGCGGTGAAAGTGGTCAAGAAAGAGATGGCCCAGGGGCAAAAGCAGAGTCGCTTTATTGCCTGGACCTTTATGGATAACGATCAGCGTCGTCGTTTTATGGCGCGTAAACGCTAAAGCGTTGGCTCGGTAGGCGGCAGCGGTTCGCTTGCCGCAGACGTTGGGCCATTCCCTGGTGCAGGCAACACTTGATACGTCTGTACCGGGGCGCGTATGTTGGCCAGATCGAAGTATTTCTTCACCTGGCTGTCGAGCGCAAAACGTACCGTCCACTGCTTCAGCGGCAAGGTGGTAAACGAGACCCGTAGTGTGAATGCCGTATTGGTTAATCCTACAATCCCGGCAAACGACGGCTCGCCGATAATCAGCCCGCGAATATCATCTTTTTCCATCACCGCAGCAACCGCATCTTTCAACGCCTGATTCGCTTTATCCGCATCCTCATGGCGGTCTACGTCGTAATTGGCGACGACCGATCCAATTCCCCGCACAAAGTTGGCGAAGGTCGTTATCGATGACCAGGGAATGATATGGTACGCCCCGGTGTCCTGACGCACGCCCACAGAACGGATGGACATCCGTTCAACCGTACCGGTGAGTGGGCCAATGGTCACCAGGTCGCCGGTGTTCATGCCATTTTCAAACTGAATAAAAATCCCGGTAATAATATCTTTTACCAGCGTTTGCGAGCCGAAAGAGATAGCCAGCCCCAGCGCCCCGGCCCCGGCCAGTAAGGGGGCGATATTGACGCCGATTTCCGACAACACAATCATGATGGTGATCGTGCTGATAATCACCGCCAGTGCGTTGCGAAACAGTGTCAGTAAGGTGCGGGTACGCGCGCTGGGTAGCGGACGACCGTGGATATCGGAAGCCAGACGATTTTCAATCAGACTGGCGAGGATTGTCCAGCCGATGGCGGAGAAGAATAAAATCAGCGCGATACGGATCAGGATATCCACTGTTTTTTCTCCTGCGCCGTAATGCAGCCAGTTCCAGAAGTCGAACAGTCCCCAGGCATTCAGTAGCAGCATCACCGCAACGCACACTGTCAGGATCCTGGCTACGCTTAACGCCGTCGACAGCCAGCCATTCAGCCGCTTTTGTAGTTCCGGATAGCTGCGCTGAGTGTGTGGCGAAAGGGTAATAGTTTTGGCAATCCAGCGGGAAAACATGCCGGAAACAAAGGCGGCAATTCCAATGATTACCAGGCTGCGCAGCGTAGCGCCCATCATGAATTTCAGGCTGTTGCCCGGATCAAACAGCGAAAAGAAAAACAGCACAATGAAATAGGCGCTGGCCAGCCAGTGCCATACCAACGCAAAAGCACGAATAAACAGACTGAAAAAAGCGAGGGATCTTTCCGCCAGATTCAGCAAATGCTGCGTTATCTCTTTCTTGTTTCTGAAAATCAGGTACAGCGCCCATAGCGTGATACACAACATGATGATGACGTTGGCCATCGCGCCGACCTGCACATTGACCTGATTCGAAATAATGGGCACGGCAACGATAAGCCCATAGCCAATCAGGCTGCTCAATGAACTCAAACGGCGATTCCAGTAGCGTGCGCCAGCATCCTGAATGTTAAACGGGCGCAGCTCGGCCACCGTTGGGCAAAATATCAGGCGCAAAATGGCCTTGAAGAATTCAATCAGGGCGAAGGCATTGAGAAACAGGCTTTGCTGAAAGGCGATCGTGCGACTGCCAGCGTTCATTTTGTCGCTCAGTATCTGCCCGACAAATAATGTCAGCGCCAGCAGAAGCAAATCAATAATGAATGCGCCAACGATCATCGCCGGAAGCTGAAGCCAGTTGCTGCGTTCGCGGTTTTTGCGTCGTGCCCATTGTCCCATTTTGCGATACAGCGGTAGCGCGCACAGGCGAATCAGCCAGAAAAAACCGAACACTGACACCGCCAGCATTAAAAAATGCGTCAGAGCATTGGTGAACGTTTGCGGATTAAAGGTCTTATGCGGGGCATCGGTAATATTGCGATAAAGCTGGGCAAAGCGGCTGGAGAGCGCCTCACCGTAGTGGCGGGTGACGTCCGTGACGTTTTCCAGTACCGTTTTTTCTTCCGTTAACGTGGGCGGGACAATGGTCGGCACCGGCTCGGCAGGAGGGGCAGTGGCCACTTTGCGTAACTGACCGATCAGCTCCTGACGCGAGGCGTCATTTTCCAACACATCGGCCAGTGCGCCGTAAGCCGCTTTTTTCTGTTCAATATCCGGCTCTTTCGCCGGTGTGGTTTGCGCGTTGGTTGACGTTGGCGTGGTGACGCCAGGTATCGTCACCGCCTGAGTCGGGAAACTCAACAGACAAACAAAAATGAACAGGATCCCGCGCATGACTCCTCCCATGAGAAAATAAATTCAAAAGGATAAGTATAGATGTCAGGGCGGGAGAGAATTGAAATGAGAGGATTCTGGTGAAAAACCTCCCTTCGGGCGAAGGGAGGCAGAGCTATCAGGAAACGTGCTGCAAGAATTCCTGTAAGCGTTGGCTGGGCGGATTTTCAATCAGGGCCTGCGGATTACCGTCTTCGGCAATACGACCCTTATCAATGAAAATCAGGCGTGAAGCCACTTTTTCGGCAAAACCGATTTCGTGGGTCACAATCACCATGGTCATCCCTTCTTCCGCCAGATCCTGCATAACTTTCAGAACTTCGTGGCGCAGTTCTGGATCCAGCGCTGAGGTTGGCTCATCAAATAGCATCATTTTCGGCTTCACCGCCAGCGCACGGGCGATAGCCACACGCTGTTGTTGACCGCCGGACAGCTCAGAAGGGTAGTGATGGGCGCGCTCGGCCAGACCCACTTTCGCCAGCAGTTCTTTCGCCAGTTTCTCGGCCTGTTCTTTATTCGCCCCGCGTACGCGCTGCGGCCCGAACATGACGTTTTCCTGCGCCGTCAGATGCGGGAACAGATAGAACTGCTGAAACACCATCCCGGCTTCCTGGCGGATTAACCGCTCGTCTACCTTCGGATCGTTCACTTTCAGACCGTCGACGATCAGATCGCCAGAGGTTATCTCTTCCAGTTTGTTAATGCAGCGTAGCAGGGTAGATTTACCGGATCCTGACGGCCCGATAATCACCACTACTTCACCCTGTTGAATGTTCAGGTCAATATTGTGCAGCACCTGGGTTGGACCAAAGTGCTTAGAAACGTTTTTAAATTCAATCACAGGATTTTCATCCTTCTTTCCAGACGACGCAGAATGAAGCTCAGCACCAGCGTAATGATCAGATAGAACACCGCAACGGCGCTCCAGATTTCCAGTGCGCGGAAGTTACCGGCAATGATTTCCTGGCCCTGACGGGTCAGTTCAGCGACGCCAATGACAATAAACAGCGAGGTATCTTTAATGCTGATGATCCACTGGTTGCCCAGCGGCGGCAGCATACGACGTAGCGCGAGAGGCAAAATAACGTGGCGAATAGTCTCTGTGCGTGAAAGTCCAAGGGCCAGTCCGGCTTCGCTGAATCCTTTATGGATTGAGAGCACCGCACCGCGGGTGATTTCCGCAATATAGGCACCGGAGTTGATCATGATGGTGACAACGGCGGCGCTAAAAGGGTCAATGCGTAAATCGTTAAATGCCATTGGTAGAGCGAAGTAAATAAACATTACCTGCACAACGATTGGCGTACCGCGAATGACTTCGATAAACACCAGCGCTACGTGGTTGGCGATCCAACCGCCGAAAGTGCGCGCAAACCCTGCTGCAAGTCCGATTATCAGACCGCCAGCCAGACCGAGGACCGAGATCCACAGGGTCATTTTGGCGCCTTCAATCAAAAGCGGGATGGCGGGCCAGATGGTACTCCAGTCAAACTGCATATGTCGTTCCTGTTACCGTGGTGTAAATATTCAAATGCCCGTTTTGCCGGATGTGCTGTGCTTATCCGGCTTACAGGTCTCAAAAATCCAGGCGTAGGCCCGGTAAGCATCACGCCACCGGGCAACGCTACCGGTTATTATTTAGGTTCAGTACCGAACCATTTTTTGTAGATTTCGTTGTAAGTACCGTTCTCTTTCAGCGTTTTCAGCGCGCCGTTCACTTTCTCACGCAGGTCGTCGCTGCCTTTCGGGAAGGCGATGCCGTACTGCTGGGCTTCCAGTGATTCGCCTACAGCTTTGAACTGACCATTGCCAGCTGTTTTGATGAAGTAAAGAATGTTTGGTGTGTCGTGCAGCACGGCGTCTGCGCGGTTGGTGCCCAGTTCCATATACGCGTTATCGATGTTCGGGAACTGACGCAGGTCTTTAGTTTTGATATTCGCTTTTGCGTAATCAACGGAACCGGTGCCGCTCTTCACTGCGACAACTTTACCATCCAGATCTTTCACGCTTTTCACGTCGTTGTTATTCGCTTTCACCATCACTAACAGACCGCTTTTGTAGTAGCCGTCAGAGAAGTCGATCGCTTTTTTACGCTCATCGGTGATGGTGATACCCGCCAGTGCCAGGTCGATATTTTTGGTTTGCAGAGCCGGGATGATGCCGCTGAAATCCATTGGTTTCAGTTCATAATCCAGCTTCAGTTCTTTGGCGACAGCAGCCCAAAGATCCACATCAAATCCAACGTATTTGTCACCCTGTTTGAATTCGAACGGTACAAACGCGGTGTCAGTTGCGACAACCAGTTTCTTATCTGCGGCATGGGAGGACACCGCAAAAGCCAGGGTAAGTGCAGCCAGTGAAACTTTTAATACAGACTTCATAGGATTTCCTTTTATATCCACGGGGCGATCCCCTGCGAGAACATATGGCTTAATGAAAGAATCGTGCCAATTTTGCAACTCATTGTTTTAACAAGAGGGTGTTTCGTTTCTCTGCACAATAAGTAGGGCAAAGCGAGTAATCTGCACTGTTTTGGGGCACTCATTTGGTGCGAACCAGGCACGGTGCAAACGGTATGACTATTTAGCGTAAAAATTGTTGATAAAACAATCTTTCGTTAACGATTGTGTGAGGTGATTATTACAAATAATTTACTTTGGAGTGACAAATGATCAATGTTATGCACCATAGATGTGCAAAACCCCCGCCGGAGCGAGGGTTATATAGGTAATTCTTATGTCTGCGGTTACTCAATGTTGGCTTCGATAAACCACAGGAATTTGTCGAGATCGCGAGAGGCTGCGGTAAAGATATCCGCGGTATCTTCGTCTTTTGCTTCGCTAATAGCCTTACGTACGCTGTTTGCAACTACGGCATAACGTTCGGCCAGCTCTTTTAAGTGGTCCTGTACGTTATGGATATCCAGCGGGTAACTTTTCAGAGGCGTTTTGCTATTAATAACCTGAGTTGTGCCCAGTGCCACACCGCCCAACTGTACGGCGCGTTCAGCCATAGTGTCGAGGTGATCGGTCAGGGCTGTACGGAAGCCATCCAGCATTTCATGTACCGCAATGAAGTTTGCGCCGCGCATGTTCCAGTGAGCCTGTTTGGTGATCAATGACAGGTCAATGAACTGGATTACTTGCTGATTCAGCAGTTCAACGGTCGCTTTCTTTTCGCTATCAGACACATCGTTGCGGGTATAAAGGAGGGCGGATGCTTTTGTTTTTACCAGTTTCGCGGTACTCATATTTTCATATCCTCTTGATATTTATGTCCCAACTCTTCAACGGAATTAAGTATAGCGCTAAATTTGGATTTTTTTTCCGGTGTTGCCTATTACTTTAATAGCGAAGAAGGGGTAAATATAAAATATCTAATAAAATCAATGAATTAAATGTTGTGTTTCTTGCGGGGTGTTATTTTTATGTTAATTTTGAGATTAAATGAAATATGCGGATGAGAAAATTATATTTTTTAGAATTATTATCACGCAGATTTACAATTGGATATTCTGCATGATTATGCAAACCATGCAGAATATTACGTGGTTAATTCACGTCGACTTGTTTTATTTGTGGCTCTTTACGAATAGTGAGCGTAGAGCCCATTGATGCGACGATAATGGCACCCAGAGCGAGTGTCTGGATAAGCGTCAGCGTTTCACCGAGGAAGATCATTCCGGAAACCGCTGCCAGGGCAGGTTCCATACTCATCAATGTACCGAAAGTACGCGTCGGCAGGCGCGTCAATGCAATCATCTCCAGTGAATAGGGAAGTGCAGTAGAGAGGACTGCAATGGCCAGGCCTAACGGCAGAATGGACCAATGCCACAGGGCATCACCAGCCTGGATCGCGCCGATTGGCACAAATACCAGTGCTGCAATTAATGACCCTACTGCGACGGTTGCCGGACCGTGTTCCGCCCCGGCTCGCTGCCCGGTAAGAATATAGATGGCCCAGCAGGCACCAGCCCCCAGCGCTAGCGCAGCACCGGTTAAATCGACGTGAGAAACGTCCTGACCTAATGGCAGCAGGAACCACAGTCCGAGTACAGCCAGTGCAACCCAAATGAAATCCACCGGGCGCCGGGATGAAAACAGCGCTACCGCCAGCGGGCCGGTAAATTCCAGCGCCACGGCAATTCCCAGTGGCACGGTCTGGATTGACAGATAGAAGAGATAGTTCATCCCGCCCAGAGACAGGCCATAAAACAGAAGGGGCAGGCGCTGTTCTTTGGCGAATCGCAAACGCCAGGGTTTAAAGAAGGCGATAAGGATGAGGGTGCCCAACGCAAGGCGCAACGCGGTAACGCCCGGCGCGCCGACGAGCGGGAACAGCGATTTCGCCAGAGATGCTCCGCTTTGAATGGAGGACATAGCAATTAGCAAAACCAAAATAGGCAACCAGACTGGCGCTTTACGTGACGACCCCGGCATCCTTTCTCCTGTCAAATTATGTCAATAGAAGTAAAACAGCGAGTGTAATGGAAATACACACATGCGGTTGAGTATTCGTTGAAAAAAAAATTGCTCAGTTCCGTACAATGGCATGAAACTGATGGATTAATAATCTGCGTGATTAGGAATAATCTGGATGAATGTGCCATATTGTGCGCGCAATAATGGCATTTTACTTTAGAAAAGTGATGTTAATTGAAAGAGATAGCGGATTTCTGAAATGTTCTGTTACATGAAAGACCCCGTTAGACATCGCTAATCGCAAAGAGTTTCCCATCAATTTTTGGTATATTTAAAACTTAAGATTTACTTGAAGCACATTTGAGGTGGTTATGAAAAAAATTGCATGTCTTTCAGCACTGGCCGCTGTTCTGGCTTTCTCCGCAGGTACTGCTATAGCTGCTACTTCTACCGTTACCGGTGGTTACGCTCAGAGCGATGCTCAGGGCGCAGCGAACAAAATGAACGGTTTCAACCTGAAGTATCGCTACGAGCAGGACAACAACCCGCTGGGTGTTATCGGTTCCTTCACTTACACTGAAAAAGATCGTACCGATGCTTCTGGCGACTACAACAAAACCCAGTACTACGGCATCACTGCTGGTCCGGCTTACCGTCTGAACGACTGGGCAAGCATCTACGGTGTAGTGGGTGTTGGTTACGGTAAATTCCAGAACGCAGCATCCCCGGCTGACAACCACACCACCAGCGACTACGGTTTCTCTTACGGTGCTGGTCTGCAGTTCAACCCGATCGAAAACGTTGCTCTGGACTTCTCCTACGAGCAGAGCCGTATTCGTAGCGTTGACGTTGGCACCTGGATCGCTGGCGTGGGTTACCGCTTCTAATCACTTCGGTGATATGAAAAATCCGCCTCTCGGGGCGGATTTTTTTTGCCTGCAATATGAGCTGTTAACGAGATTTGGTCTCGAAGATGTCGGTACCAAGGTGGTTGTAGTCCACCTTCTGTAGCTTAAAGTTGGTGATGTACACCGGCCCGGCTTTTTTCTCTGAGATAAAGCGGTAGCTGTTGGTGATTTCTTTTGCGCTAATCCCTGTCCACTGCGAGAAAAAGCTGAGGAAATCATTGGCGGATCGACGGGCCTTAATCACACGATGCGCTTTATCATCGCTCGACAGCACCATGAAAGGTACCTGGAAATTCTGCTGGAACTGATCGTCATGCGCCAGGTACTGCACCTCTTTTCCACGCTCTTTAAACGCGAGGCCATGATCGGAGAAATAGACCATCGAGAAGCTGGTACCGCTATTACGTAGCTGATCGTATAGCTGGCGCAGTAGGTCATCCGTTTGCGTCATGGTGTACAGGTAGCAAGACGTCTCTTTTGACTGGACGAAAGTCTCGTACTTACCCTGCGTACGGTCGCAGGCCTGCGGATGTGAGCCCATTAAATGCAGTACAATAAGCTGCGGCTGAGTGCGCTCGGTTGCCAGCACCTGTGCGGTCATCTTCAACAGCGCTTCGTCACGGGTATTTTTATCCGCTTCGAAGTCACCGTTCTTGAGGAACTGAACTTCATCAGCGCGTTTTGCAATGCTGGCGATGGCCGTGTCGTATTCACCAATTTGTCCCTGATTGGAAAACCACCATGTCTGGAAACCTGCTCGGTTGGCCAGGGTGACAAAGTTATCCTGGAACTGGGGCTTATTGTCGACCACCCGATTCAGCGTCAGGCCGAGTGATTTTTGCGTTGAACCGCTGGCAGCAATGTAATCCGCAAAGATGTAGCCGTTAACGGAGCTGGCAAACGGGGTGTTATCCCAGTGACCGCCAAACGCGCCTAACGCATCGCGGCGGGCGCTTTCGCCGATCACCACGACGTAGGTGTGATACTTCGGCTTCACGGCGGTTACGGTCCAACTGTCTTTCACGCTCGACAGCTTCGCCATACGCTCTTGTTCGTCGAGCACTTCGTTGTTATTGACGATCACGTCCTTGGCAAACCGGAAAACCGGATAGCCAGTGTCTTTCAGCTTGAACACGCCGCCCCAGGCCAGGTTTTGTACCGGGGTAACAAAGAATGCGACAACGCTGAACAGCAAACAAACGCTGTCGAACTTGTTCCAGCCACGCTTTTGTTCATCTTTTTTACGACGTACGGCGATAACGCCGAGGGCGAAAATAAATACCCCAACCAGATAACTGTACCAGGGGAAGATGGTCAGGATTTCGGTGGACTCTTCCATATTGGTTGAGTGCAGCGCCAGCAAGGTATTGAAGTTCGGTGAGCCGTAAGCCTGGCCGAACGGAAAGTACATTGCCGCAATCAGCGAGCAAAGGCCAATCAGCACTTTCTGCGCGCGCGGCGCGCTGCGCCACAGCAGCATCAATATACAGGTGAAAGCAACGCTATAGAGCAGGCTAAGCGGATAGCCCAGCGCAAGGTTGATCAGCAGAGACTGTAAGAAATAGAGGCCAGTCCACGGACTAATCGCCCGGCTACGAGCAATGATTGAATCTTTGAGGGTTAAATTCATATGCCACTGTTACAAAAACGCCATGTGCTTACCCTGGCGCTAAGGGTCATTGCCTGCCTGAGAGAGCGAGAAGAGGGATAGGGTCCGCATCCGCGAGCCGCAATATACGCAGGGCTGCGAAAAGATAGAGTGTGCGCAAGAGAAGGTCAACTACTACAAAGAAATTGTTTTGCGAGGGACGTGGCAAAACTGACAAAAAGAAGGGTTATTGGGACGAAAACCACCACCGTACCCGGATGACGGCAGGAAAAAGAAGCGGCGTACCGCAACGCCGCATTAATTTTCTGAAGGTTTATCCTTCTCAGGTTTGCTGTTAATCATGTCACACAGCATAGAGATCAGCATCAACCGTACTTTAAAGGGAGAGTGGCTAAACACGCGTATACACCTCTTAAATTCATTCATGTAAACCTCCTGACTTCACGATCCCATCAGTCCTTGAGGGATGTCTTTATTATATACAGATATAGCACAGGCTATATTATATAGCTATTGCTAAAACGTTAATTTTTTGTGCCCGCGCAACTCTGGTTTACAATGAGTGCTCTCTAATCAGATGCCGTTAACGCGTCACAGTAACGAGGAAGCAGAATGAGTCGTCGCGCAGGTACGCCAACAACAAAAAAAGTGACGCAATTGGTGAATGTCGAAGAACACGTTGAAGGGTTTCGTCAGGTTCGGGAGGCGCATCGCCGTGAGCTGATTGATGACTACGTAGAGCTGATTTCCGATCTCATTATTGAGGTAGGTGAAGCGCGCCAGGTGGATATGGCCGCACGGCTTGGGGTTTCCCAGCCGACGGTTGCTAAAATGCTTAAGCGTCTTGCTTCAGTCGGATTGATTGAAATGATCCCCTGGCGAGGCGTGTTTTTAACCGCAGAAGGTGAACGACTGGCTCAGGAAAGTCGGGAGCGTCATCAGATTGTGGAGAATTTCCTGTTGATGTTAGGTATCAGTCCGGAAATTGCCCGTCGCGACGCGGAGGGGATGGAGCATCACGTCAGTAAGGAAACGCTGGAGGCTTTTAGCCGGTTTACGCAACAGCAAGGAACAGGCTCTGAATGAGTTTTCCTTTATTACGCGCCTTACAGCGCGATCGTTTTTTCCAGCTGTTAATCATCGTTGGGGTTGTACTGAGTCTGTTCACGCCATTTACCCCCTGGTCGTGGCCGGGAGCGATTGACTGGCACACAATTATCACGCTTAGTGGCCTGATGTTACTGACCAAAGGCGTGGAGCTAAGTGGTTACTTCGATGTGTTAGGGCGCAAGATGACCCGCCGTTTCAAAACAGAGCGCCAGCTGGCGATATTTATGGTGCTGGCAGCGGCGTTGTTGTCGACGTTTCTGACCAACGATGTTGCGCTGTTTATTGTTGTTCCGCTGACCATCACTCTGAAAAAATTGTGCGCTATTCCGGTGAATCGCCTGATTATCTTTGAGGCGCTGGCGGTTAACGCCGGATCGTTGCTAACGCCAATAGGCAATCCACAAAACATTCTGATGTGGGGACGCTCAGGCTTATCGTTTATCGCGTTTACCTGGCAAATGGCGCCGCTTGCGGGGGCCATGATGCTGACGCTGGTGGTGCTGTGCTGGTTCAGTTTCCCGAATAAAGCGTTGCACTATCATACCGGTACGCGCGCACCTGACTGGCTACCGCGTCTGGTGTGGGGCTGTCTGGTGTTGTACATCATCTTCCTTGTAGCACTGGAGTTAAAACAAGAGCTGTGGGGTCTGGCGATTGTGGCGGCGGGGTTCATGGTGCTGGCTCGCCGCGTGATCCTCTGCGTAGACTGGACGCTGCTGTTGGTGTTTATGGCGATGTTCATTGATGTGCACTTGCTGACGCAGCTTCCGGCCCTGCAGGGGATAACCCACCAGATTGGCGCGCTTTCAGCGCCGGGGCTTTGGCTGACCGCCATTGGCCTGTCGCAGTTTATCAGTAATGTGCCCAGTACGATTTTGCTGCTGAACTACGTCCCGCCAACGCTGCTTCTGGCCTGGGCGGTCAATGTGGGCGGCTTTGGGCTGTTGCCGGGATCGCTGGCGAATCTCATTGCGTTACGGATGGCGAACGACCGTCGGATCTGGTGGCGTTTTCATTGGTATTCGGTACCGATGCTGATATGGGCGGCGCTGGTGGGATATGGTTTGTTGCTGATGATGTCATAGCGACGCAGAGGCGATAAAAAAGGCGGATGATTCATCCGCCTTTTTCGTTTCAGGTATGTGCTTAGTTCAGGCGAACCGGCATACCAGAACGGTTCTGTACCGCCTGCTCGACGACGGCCTGATCGACGTCAGACTGACCGGTGATGCTGGTAATACTCTTGGTCAGCGTAATTGGTACGATTTCCCCGCCTTCAAACTGCGCTTCAGTAGTAGACAGTGGGTTATGTACCTCGATGTAACGGCTGCCGTCTGGTTCGGTCGTGGCTTTTACCGGCTCATCAATGAACTGTACACGGGTGCCGACCGGCACATTTTCAAACAAGAATTTGATGTCGTCGTTACGCAGACGTACGCAACCGTGGCTGACACGTAAGCCGACGCCGAAGTTAGCATTGGTACCGTGGATAGCATACAGGCGACCGATATACAGCGCGTACAGTCCCATCGGGTTATCCGGACCAGCCGGAACAACGGCTGGTAGCGGCTCGCCTGCAGCGCGGTATTCCGCATGCATTTTCGCCGTTGGTGTCCAGGTTGGGCCCGCTTTTTTACGTTCTACTTTGGTGGTCCAGTTGATTGGCGTGTCTTTGCCCAACTGGCCGATACCGATCGGCAGAACAATTACGGTGTTGGTGCCTTTCGGGTAGTAGTACAGACGCATTTCAGCGCTGTTGATAACAATACCTTCATGCACGGTATCAGGCAGGATCAACTGCTGAGGAATGTTCAGCACGGTGCCGCCTTTCGGCAGGAAGGTATCCACGCCCGGGTTGGCTTCCAGCATGTTAGACAGACCCATCTGATACTCTGCCGCAAAATACTCCAGCGGTTGGGTGTTGCCTTCAGGAATAGTAATGACCTGGTTTTGGCCAATCAAACGGCTGCCATCGGTCGGCAGCGGGTACGTGACGGCAGAAGCGGTGTTACAAAAACCAACTATTGCGAGTGCCGCCGCGAAAAGCGTTGTTAATTTCATATTCATGTTCATGTATGCGAGATTCAGTGCCAGGCAGGCTAGTGGGTTGAGATTTATGTAGTGTTGGGCACGCATTATATGTGCAATCTGAGCAACAAGGAATTCGGATGTGTACTAAATCACATTTTTTTCCTTTTGGTTTCACTTTATCCCTTCCGCATGAAGACGCGATCTTCTTACAGACTTATGGCATAATAAGCGGTTTGTCACATATTTCTTTCTCTTTCAGGATACGCCAGTGTTAGTTTCCAGCAACGTCACAATATAGTTTCAAAGCGATAAAATCAAGACATCAAAAGGGAGCGCGATGCTCCCATTAGTTACATCTTGCGTCTGTTGCTGTCTTGAACAATAGCCGCGATGTTCTGTTGCTGACGTTTTAATTGTTCAGCAAACCAACGCTGATCAGTAACATTCCCTGAAACGTGAATACTTGCGTCGATTTTTGTTTCGCCTCCTGTTTTCTGATTATCTAAGAAGTCTTTCAAGTCGCCGTTTGTTCTTTCATCAACGACACGTTCGCCACCATCAAGCAGCCATGTCCCTTCTCTTGGAACATTAGAAATACCATCGTGAGCCATACCAGTAAGATTCACTGATTTCATCTGCATGACTTGTCCGATAACTCTTGCATAACTTGAAGCAGCCAGAGCGTAACCTAAAGGACCAGGATATTTTGCCATTGAAGCAGTTGCTGATTCATAAGCGTTTAACATACCGCTTGCGATTGCTGTTCCTTTTTCAACTGCAAACATTGCTTGAGCAGCTTTAGAGTTTTCACCAGAAATACCGGCTATAACTGCACCCATACCAGAAGCAAAACCGTTATACATCTGGAGTTTTGTCTGAATCTCAGTGAAAGTAATTGCTTTCGATTTAACCGCATAAGCTTGCTCAAGACGCTGTTTCTGTTTGAGATAATCTTCATAAGAAATCAATTGTCCGTCATATAGCTTTTGGTTCTGTTCTTGCATCTTCTGAAATTGTTCTTCCAACATTTTCTGTTGAATAGCCATTTTTTCTTCATCAGTTGCAAAACCGATAGCATCAAGATTTTTAAGATTAGACATATTACCATCGCCAGCAGTCGCTTTAATTGCTTCAAGACGTTGCTGATGGTCTTTCTGAATAGCTTCTAACTGAGAATTATATTCTTTCTGACCGATAAGCGATTGGGCTTTCTTAGCTTCGAGTTGTTCAAGTTGTTGTTGATATACGATTTCAAGACTCGACGTAATAGCACCGATTTCTTCAGGACTTGCCATAAGAGTTTGTTTGAATTCTTTGTTTGAATTCTCAAAAAGCATTTTACGACGTTGATTTGCCTGTGTAGCGCTGATTATTCCTTTCTTTTCAAGTTCGTCGATTGTTTCAACAGCTTCTCTAACTTTACTGACTTGACTAGAAATAGTTCTGCCTTCTTGACTGAGAATTGCAGCATCAAGACTGGAAAGATTCTGTAACGCTGTCTGACGCTCTTGCATCATCTTATCATAAGCAGCTTTAGCTTCTCTTGCGGCTTGTTCCTGTAAGCGTTCCTTTTCTTTCTGAGCAGCTTTAGCTTCTCTTGCTATTTTGTCAGCTTCGCGTTTAGCTTTTTCAGCTTCTTTCTTAGCGTCTTCGGCAGCTAATGCATCTTTTTTTCTTTTCAGATCTGCGGCAGTTTTAGCATTTGCTTGCTGTAAACGAAGATTTTCATCAGCTTTGATTCTTGCTGCGGCAATATCTTTCTGAAACTTTTCTTCATCTGCAATTGCTTTTCTACGTTTAGCAAAACCCGCATTAGGCATCCATTCGCCCATTTTGTTAACAGTCGCTTCGGCAGCCCAATCAGAAAGAGCAGCATCAGGACGCAACGTGCTTAATGTTCCCATGAAGTCTAAAAAGTTACTTGCTGTCCAATCTTTATTAGCAATTTCGAACAGGTCGTTCATTTTCTTAACTAACGGACTCATAACGTTAACAGTTAGATTATCCAGATTGACGGTTAACGTTTTCATGTTTTCGTCGAATTCTTTATATTCTTTTGCTGTTTCGTTTGTGATATCAACAGAACGATTGTTAATAGCGTTTAATGCGTCTTGAGTTGAACCGTATTTTTCAAGAGTTGAAATCAAATGTGAAGCATCAGAAGCCATTGACTCCATTCCGTTCACGATTTCAGCTTGACTTGCACCAGCAGCTTTCAGGTCATAATAAGTCTGAACAAGCGCTTTAATACCGCCTTGGGCATCGTTGACGTATTGTGTGTACTGTTCAAGACCAATACCCCATTCTTTGAGGTCGTCTGCAATACCGCCATGACCTTCTCTGAATGAATCGCCAAGTTTATCTAATGTGTCTTTGTTTAAATCTCCGAAACGGTCAATCTCCATACCTGTTTCGCGAAATTCATTTTTAAGTTGTTGCAGATATTCAACTGAAAGACCAGTTGATGTAGAGAGTTGATTGAGTTCTCTCGTTTTTTCTAACGCGGTATTAAGAACAGCTACACCTGCACCTGCTGCCATTCCTGCAATCCCCAGAGCTTGCATACCCTTGGACATTCCTGCAATACCTGAGATTCCGTTGTTGAGATTATTCAACGGTCCTGTCATATTACTAAAAAGTCCATTAGCTACTGAATCGAGTTCATTCAGTTTCTTCATGGACTTGTCAATAGAAATTGATAGGCCTTTGTTATCTCCGTTAATCTCGACGTCATAACGTGATTTAGCCATTATTCACCTTTTTTTGTTGTTTCAGTCTAACTTTGTCTAACAGAGCAGGGTCGAACATCGATTCAACAGCTTTCTTGCGTTTAAGCTCCTGTTGCTCTTTCTCTTTTTCGATTTCCTCTTGAGACTTAAACACAGAATCTTTAATAAGCAGGTGATCTTTCATGTTGAGCTTTTTCCTATATTCTTTTGTAAGATTAGGATTATTAGCTTCGATAGTGTGGACCAAACGTGCTTGATAGAAATCGTTATAGACAGGACCTTGAGGTTCAATAAACGAGTCGAAAAACCATAGTTCGTAATACATCATCACGGACATCTGTTGAATTTCATCGTTAGATAATCCGCGACGTAGCATTGTTCTATACTGAAATGATTTAGCCCAGTTCTGTCTTAGTTCTTTTCCAGAACGTCTGATTTCTTACTGAGAATACTGGCAGTAGAAACAGCACTAGCAAGAGTTGAACGAACAGTGGTATAAAGTTTCTGAACTTGAGCGATTTCTTTAAAAACAGGAGTTCCGTCTTCGTGTTGAATACAATTCAGAATCATTCGGTCGTTACGTTCTTCTGTGTTTTCATTTTTGAAATAGAATTCACCGAATTCAGATACGGTCATAGGACGAGCATAGAATTTAAAGCCGTTGATTTCTACTGGTTCGCGAGAAGGCGAAAGACTTGCTAACATTTCATCGAAATTCATTTTTGTTTCCCTTTGTTGAGTTTTCTTTTATTTATGAAAAAGGGAGCGCGAGGCTCCCTTTTGTTATTTCCATTGAAAGAAATATCCGTACATTCTGAAACCTTTGTGGATATATTCAATCATTCCTAAGTTCTTCGCTTCGGTCTCAAAAAATGGACCTTGCAGTCGAACTGTCTGTCCTAATTTGAAATGACAATTAGGTTTTTTCTTCTGTGTTGAAACAATAAAAACGTTCTTATCGTTGAACAGATATTTTTTAATTCGCTTATCTTTGATGTGTTCGCAACCGTAAGGAACAGTCATTGACTCGGGATTAATCTCGTTAACGTAGATGTCGGCAAGTTCGTCTAATCTGTAAGTATCAAAATCGTGAATGTTCATTTGTTCTCCTTTTGACTTTATTTAGTACCCGCAACACGCTTAACGGTTTTGAATATATCGTCAGAGATTTGATTCCATGAACCCAGAGTTTTTCTTCTGTGTTGATTTTTCTTGAATACAGCAATTAAACGACGGTCTTGCTTTTTAACGTTAGTTTTAATGAGGATCGTTCGAGTTACGCCATCTTTTTTTTGCTTGACAGCTTCAAGATTATTTCTTGATTTCAAGTTAGGAATGTTACCGAATTTGTTCTTTGAACCTCTTACACCAGTTGGAACAAACTTGTTAATTCCTTTGTTATCATCAATTAACGGAGCAAGATAATCAGCCTGCTTGTCTTTGATGAATATTCTATTTCGTGACCCGTTCTGATCGTATCTGAAACTGAAACCTACTGCGTTCTTAGTGAAATTAACTGGTCCATCGACTCGTCTGTTGATTTTTCTTTGCAACTCAACAGAAGCGAGTTTAGACGCTTTGGTTACTTTCTTACTGAACACGTCAGATTCTTTGATTCGCCATTTTTCAAGGTCTTTCATAACATCTTTTGCTTTTGCCATTAGTTCACTCCTGACATCAGAAGCGTCCCAAATGTTTTTATCTGTTCTTCGCTGATAAGAATCATTTTAGGTGCTTTAATATCGAAAGCTTGCAGAACAGGAACAGCAACAGTGTTATAAGTTATAGTAACGAGAAATAGAACAATAAGATAATCTTTAGCGTGTTTTGCCAATGCTTGGAGATATTTCATTTTCATATTTCACCTTTATTTGGTTTGAGTAGACTTTTTCAAGCTCCTTTTTCGTTTTAAGGTTTGAACCTGTAATAGCTTTCATCTCAGAAAGATTTTTTCGAGAGAACGCCTTCTTTAAATCAGGAATAAGTTGTGGATGCGTAGGATTGTCTGAGTAGTCTTTTTCAAGATACTGAACAAGATTCTTCAAAAACTCGATGTAGTCAATTTTCCCATCGAGACCCGAACGTTTAAACTGATGTTTTATTCTGCCCTCTAGGACGTTTGCTTGAGCGATTAATAATCCTCTGCATCTGCCTGCGTTAGAGCCTGTTAATATATGGTCATGGTCAAGATGGGCTTTATTAACTTCATGAATCTTTATGCCAGTTAAAGCACAAAGACCTTTTTGCTTTTGAAAGAGTTCTTGCTTATAAATCGGAATCTCTTTTCTTTTCATTTTCCTCTTAGAACTGCTAGGTCGATATCTAGCTTTGCTGTTCTTCCTTCTAAATTCTTCAAATCAGATTTGACCTCTCGAAATTCATCCTGTTGTCGTGTTATATCGCTTATAAGCGAAGCATCTTTTGCGTCATTAACGGCTATGCTTTTTTCGATGTCTGAGAAACGTTTCTCAAGGTCAATTCGTTTTTCATTGTTTGATTTAATTTCGGCATAAACCCAAGCCAAGAAACCTCCTAGAGCACCCAAGATGGAAATGATCAGTGCTATATCGACCATCTTGAATCTCCTTTTTAAAAGACCTCCTTGTCTTTATTTAGAACGTTATTGTTGTTTACTGATAAAGTAAACTGCTCTTGCTGCGGTCGCATGATTCAAGTCAGCACCGTAACTCAAATCAACAGCTTGTCCCGCATAGATAATGCCTGTACCACCGTTTGAACCACTCATTGCACTGGTAACTGTTCTTACGATTTCTTGACCGTTCGACATATTAATCCATGCAGTTCCGTAGCCCCAAGCACCACCGGAATAAGTTCTGCCTGAAATCGAAAGGTTTGGAATAGAAATTACTCTGTTCCAGTTAACAGCAGGAATATGAACTGTTGTCCACGGATCTATATGACCCATTTTGATAACGTCACCTTCAATTCTGTCAGCGTATACAGTTCCTGTGAAATAACCTGAACCGCCTCTGATTTCACCTGCGAAATAACCAGAATCTGCTTGAATGTTACCTCTGATATTAACGTTTTGGAAAGAAGCCCAACCGTCTTTTCTGATTGTCCAACCTTGAGTACCACCGGAAGGGAACCAGTTATCAGAAGATATTTCATAAGCAATCTGTGCTGAACCGATCTGAGCATTACCAATTTTCGCAGTAGTAATCGCACCGTTTTCAATCTTCGCGTTGTTAATAGCACCGTTTTGAATCTTAGCGTTGTTAATAGAAGCATCTGCAATCTGTGCTGAACCGATAGAAGCATTACGAATCATTGCAGAATCCATATAAACTCTGTTATCAGCGACCATAAACGGAGCAACAGCACCCGCAGGAGTATTGTTATTCGTTATAGCGATTTTATCAGCGTTAAAAACAATACTAGACTGTTTTGAACCGTCAGGATTCTTATTAGCCAGCATACTGATACCAGCAACAACACCGTCGGCATTAGTCTGAACTGCCCATTTGCTATTAATCGTTCCTGTTAAGTCGTCAACGCTTGCTTTTGATTCTTGACTAACTGTTGCAATAGCTGTGTTTGTTTCAGCTTTCAATTGATTAATTGAACTTGCGGTTGCTTGTCTATCATCAGCTTGAGTTTTTTCAACTTTCGTAATAGCCGAGTTAAGTTTTCCATCAAAGTTAGATTCTTGAATACTGATAGCCTGATTGATAGCGCTGACCTGCCCCCACGATTAGATACAACACTCAGTTAGTAACGTCGGAATCTTCATTCTCAGAATGACCCTTTCTCCAGCCCGCTGCAAATTCAGACGGTGTCTGATAATTCAGCGTGGAGTGCGGGCGGCATTCGTTATAATCCTGCCGCCAGTCATTAATAATTTTCCTGGCATGAACGATATCGCTGAACCAGTGCTCATTCAAACATTCATCGCGAAATCGTCCGTTAAAGCTCTCAATAAATCCGTTCTGCGTTGGCTTGCCCGGCTGGATTAAGCGCAACTCAACACCATGCTCAAAGGCCCATTGATCCAGTGCACGGCAAGTGAACTCCGGCCCCTGGTCAGTTCTTATCGTCGCCGGATAGCCTCGAAACAGTGCAATGCTGTCCAGAATACGCGTGACCTGAACGCCTGAAATCCCAAAGGCAACAGTGACCGTCAGGCATTCCTTTGTGAAATCATCGACGCAGGTAAGACACTTGATCCTGCGACCGGTGGAAAGTGCGTCCATGACGAAATCCATCGACCAGGTCAGATTGGGCGCCGCCGGACGGAGCAGCGGCAGACGTTCTGTTGCCAGCCCTTTACGACGTCTTCTGCGTTTTACGCCCAGGCCACTGAGGTGATAAAGCCGGTACACGCGCTTATGATTAACATGAAGCCCTTCACGGCGCAGCAACTGCCAAATACGACGGTAGCCAAAACGCCTGCGCTCCAGTGCCAGCTCAGTGATGCGCCCTGATAAATGCGCATCAGCAGCCGGACGGTGAGCCTCATAGCGGCAGGTCGACAGGGATAAACCTGTAAGCCTGCAGGCACGACGTTGCGACAGACCGGTCGCATCACACATCAACATCACGGCTTCCCGCTTCTGGTCTGTCGTCAGTACTTTCGCCCAAGAGCCACCTGAAGCGCCTCTTTATCCAGCATGGCTTCGGCAAGCAGCTTCTTGAGTCTGGTGTTCTCTTCCTCAAGCGACTTCAGGCGCTTAACTTCAGGCACCTCCATACCGCCATACTTCTTACGCCAGGTGTAAAACGTGGCATCGGAAATGGCATGCTTGCGGCAGAGTTCACGGGCGGGTACCCCAGCTTCGGCTTCG